>CALXOH010000015.1 GCA_944389975.1 uncultured Spirochaetaceae bacterium | reverse complement strand
GAATAAAACAATGTTTTCTCAACAGATAATAAGTTGCCCAGATTTAAAGATGCAACGAGTTTTTGGTCGCATTTTATCTACCTTGGACAACAAAATCCAAGCTAACAAACTGTTAAACGATAATTTACTTAATCAAGTTAGAACTATTTTTGATAATTGGTTTACTTATTTTTCTCATTTCAATGGGGTAAGGTCGAAGGACTGGAAAATGGGAACTATTAGTGATCTTGCAGAAAATATAGTTTGTGGGAAAACTCCTTCAACAAAAAATAAATCTTTTTACGGAAATGAAATTCCATTTATAACAATTCCAGATATGCATAATTCTACTTATATAGTGAAAACAGAAAGATGCTTGTCTAAATTAGGAGGTGATAGTCAGTATAACAAATATTTACCACCAAATAGCATTTGTGTAAGTTGCATAGGTACTGCAGGCCTTGTTTCTTTTGTTCATACTATAAGTCAAACAAATCAACAGATTAATTCTATTGTTCCAAAGGCAAATATATCTCCTTATTATGTTTTTTTACTCATGGAGAAATTATCTCCAATGATTCAAGCTCTAGGTTCAAGTGGTAGTACTATTGCAAACCTAAATAAGGAACAATTCTCTCAGATAGAAGTATTGATACCATCGTCCTTTGCGCTATCGCAATTTGACTTAATTGTAAAACCACTATTTGAAACAATAAGAATTAATCAGGTTCAAAATATTCGATTAACCTCACTGCGTGATTATCTTCTCCCTCGCTTACTTAATGGAGAGGTTCAATTAAAGTAGTAGTTTTACTTCAAATAGCAAACAAAGAATGATAAAATAGAAAGATAAATGAATAATCATGATATATTTTGGCAAACATATTTGAATTTAGAAAAAGAAGCAATTGATTTATCACGATATATCTTTATTACTGATAAAATTACATTAATTGAAAATAATCATCAAATAAAAAACAAATCTTATAATTTTCAGTTAGAAACATTTTCTCCATATATTGCGGATTTATTAATTAGTTGTTGTGTCCAAATTGAGGCTATATCAAAAGAATTATACTATATACTGGGAGGAGCAAAACCACGAGGTGACAATAGTATTAAATTCGATGAAGATTGCCTTAAATTAGTTGATATCAAATTTAAGTCACACGAGAAGGTAGTATTTGTTACAAATCCTACTTTTGATTTAAGAAACGATAAGAATTTAATTCTAAAACCTTTGAAAGAAGCCCACAAAAGACAAGGAACTTATTGGGAATGTGCATACCAGGCAGTAAAGCATGATCGTTATTACAATTTACATAAAGGTAACGTAAAAGCTTTTTTGCATGCATTAGCTGCTTTATATTTATTGAATATTTATTTACGAAATAAATCATTTCAATGCACATACAATGAAATTCAAAATATTGATTTCAGTCTTGGATCGCAAATTTTCTCTATACAAAAGCCTGCTATTAATGAAATTTGGTACGGTAATGAACCAATTGAATCTTCTAGCCCATATGTAGCTAAATATCAAGACTATTATTATAAACAGCTCTATGAAATTCAAAAGAAAGAAAGCGAAGATTTACTTTCTTATCTATTTAATCAATCTGAATTATCTGATTCTGAAATAAAAAAAGAGATAGCTGCTGTCCTCCATGATGATAGTAATAATAATTGGATCATGGATTGTTATAAGATACTTGTTGGAAATAGATTACGGAAAAAAGTTCCAGGAGAATTGCCTTTTAAAACAAGAAGAGAAACATTGCTACAAAGCAAAGAATGGAATTGTTTTATTAATCGCAAAAATCAAAAATATTCTATAGAAACAATAAATGAAGAGAATATAGAAGATGTAATTAGTTCAACAATAAATTACGCTACATTAGATCTTATTCATTCTATACAAAAATTAGCATGGGTTCCTTTGGCAATGAATAAAGCTATCTGTGATATCTACATAAAAACATATTGATAAATTATCGTTTGTAATGAAAAAGGCGATGCCGCTTTGACACCGCCTTGTTCCTTAGATGATCACTTCGATCGATTGGACCGTGTAATCGTAGTTCTTGCCGTTGATCGTGAACTTCACGTCTTCGCCAACCTTGTGGTTCTGTAGCGCTTTTCCAAGTGGTGCGTTGAAATCGATTATGCCCTTCTCCGGTTCGCTTTCCCATCTTCCGAGGAACGTGTACGTGCATTCACTTCCGTTGGTGTTGTCTTTCAATGTGACCTTCGTACCGAATCCGATCATGTCAGGTAGAACATCTTCCTTCTTGACTATGCGTACTGTATTCAAGTCGCTGTTCAATTCTCCGATGCGGCGTTCAAGCTCCCTCTTGTGTTCCTTTGCGTACTGGTATTCGCTATTTTCCCTCAAATCGCCAAGTTCACGTGCCGTATTGATCTCCTTGAGGATGTTTGGCATGTCGACGCTCTGGATTTCCTTGAGTTCAGCTTGCTTCTTGTCGTACGAGGAGGAGAGGCACAAAAAGCCTGAAAGGACTTTTTGGACTTTCACTTCGTCATTCTTTTTACTTGGCACGAGGTCGGGCCACTTCGAGTAGAGCTTGTCTCTCAGTGCGTTCTTCTCTTCCGTGTCAAGGCCGTCATTGTAGAGAATCACAGTCTTCAAGTCATCCTTGTCTTCGTCTGCGGAGATGGCGATGTACTTCTCTGCCTTCTTCCCGTCGATAAGTGACTTCTTCAAAGTCTGCATCCTCTTTCTCTTCTCAACGTTCTCATCCATCTTCGACACGTAGGAAAGAGCAGTAAGTTCGCTCTTTGCAAGCTTTTTCTGATCAAATCCGATCTTCTCCAGCTCGGATGGGGAGATTGCATCCATGAAGTACAAGAACTCATCGATGCTCTGGCGCGGGAAATCGAAGACCTTCTTCAAGTAGGCGTAGTACGCACTTCCATCCCCGAGCTTCTTGAGTTTTTGCGGAACATAGGAAGGGTAGTGAGGTACCAAGGATTCGAGAATGTCCTCAGGATCCTCTTCGATCTCAGATATCTTGTCTACGAACGCTTTCTTCATATCAGTGTTCGGAAGCTTCTTGAACGCGTCGACAAGAGTGTTCTCTTCGTATGCGGAATAAACATCCTCGAAGTTTCTGTCGATCTCGATGTTCATGTCGCTCTCATCCCCGGTCATATCCAACGCAAGGGAGGATGCGATGATCTGGTACGGGCTTTCCTTCGCTTTGTTCACTATCTCTGCAAAGTAACCCATCATGTTGACAGTGCTGTCGGCAGTCTTGTCGACTTCGCTGTTCTTGATCGAGCGGATGAAGCAGTTGAGTTTCTCATCAAAGTCGGTTGTCGCGTTGAAGTACGAAAGCTGCTTCTCCTCCTCAGTCATCGGGTACGGGGATAGCATGTAGCGCTCTGTTGCGCCCGGCAGTACCCTCACATACGGATTCGTCTTCAGCTCATTCTTGATCTTGTCGCTAAGGCTCTTCCATTCGCTCTCGGAAAGAATCTGCGGGACCATCTCAAGCTTCATATCCTTCAGCATCGTGCCATGTGGGGTTGAAAGGGAATAAAGGAGGGTACGGGTTAACCACTGTATTCCTCCTTCCGCGTAGATCTTCTCTTTGATTTTCTGCGGCGGAACTCCCTTCTTGATCGCTTTTATGTGCTGTTTTGTAATCGGCTCGATCGTTTCAAATGCAACCTGGAGTGAGAGTTTTGTCGGCGTCTCGTTTCCTGTGTACTTGATGAAGACTCCATCTTTCGAGATGTCAGATATCAGTCCGACTTTTCCCGTCCTCTTATGGATGAAGAACGAACCCTTTGCATACGAAATCTCCTTCTGGAACATCGCTAGCGCACTCTGTACGTTCTCAGCTCTTCTGATGTCATACTTTCTCAGGCACTCTGAGAGCCGCGGGGATGATGCATAGCACTCCTTGAGTACAGCGATCAGTTTCTCACGCGCCCCCTGATCCTGCGGAGTTGCTGTCAGAACGAGTCCCAGGACGTCGATAATGTCAGAAAGCGTCTTGATCTCTTCGCTCGTCTTTCCTTCCGCTTTCAATGCCTTGTGCATCTCCTCAAGTTTACCTACCAGCAGGTTGCCACAACTGGCAGAGCACTTTGCATCGTCGTCCATCGATTCGACGACGTACCTGTCGAGGAATTGGAAATCGCTCTTGCATTTGTCGATCAGGGTTGAGAATACGGAGACTGCCCTTGCGCTGTCCTCGGGCAGGATTTGCCTCAATAGTCCGCGCTCCAAAAGCTCTGTAGCTTTCTTGACATCTCCGCTTTCGAGAACGTGCATGCCCACCTTTATGATCACATCCCTGTCTTTTGCATCGCTTAGTGCGTACTTTTCGTACAGCTCCCACATCTTTTCGTCGTTGCCCTCTTCGTGCTCTACATCCCCGAGTACGCGGTATGCGACAGGGTTGGTGGACTTGCTGATGATCAACTCGGAGATGAAGCGTGCTATCTCCCAGTTCCTTGCGTCGTAGAATGCAAGAAGGGTGTTGTTGAGGTCCATGTTGAATTCGTGCGGATTCAAGTAAAGCTTGATCCTGCCCGTGATGTACCTGAGTACGAGTGCTTCATGCTCCTGAAGAAGTTTCTTCGCATCCTTTCGGAACTTCAACAATTTCTTTGGTGTCGTTCGTTTGTTGAATAGTTCGCCATCTATTTCATTGAAAGTATCAAGTTTGTAGTTGATTGCAGGGTTTTTCCCAAGTGCCTTCTCTTCCTGTACCTTCATCTTCAAGTCAAGCATCCAAGTATCCTCCTCGCGGAAAATTCGCGTCATTATCAGATAAAAACAAAACCGGGCGGGTCGTCTCGCCCGCTCGGAATTCGTTCTTGCAACGTTATCAAGTATAACACCGAAAAATGAAAAATCAAAGAGTGTTTGTTTCTTTCATTTCATCACTCCATTGGCTATAATCGGAAATATGAAAAACGTTAACCTCTTGATATCCCCATCCATACTGGCAGCCGACTTCTCGGACATAGTGACTGCGCTCGATGAAATCCGCGAAAGCGGCACCGATTACGTACACGTGGATGTAATGGACGGCATGTTCGTTCCAAACATCTCCTTCGGACCGAAGTTCGTAAAGGACATGAGGAAACACTCCGATCTGATCTTCGACGTACATTTGATGATCGAGGAACCTGAAAGGTATATAAAGCAGTTTGCCGACGCGGGAAGCGATATAATCACGATACACCACGAGGCGACGAGGCATACGCACAAGGCCATCAGTGAGATCAAAGCGCTCGGGCTTGAAGCGGGCATTGCGATCAATCCGGGTACTTCGGTCTCTTCGATCTCGGCAATCCTTCCGTTCGTAGATTATGTTCTTGTAATGAGTGTCAACCCCGGATTCGGCGGGCAGAGCTTCATTGAAGAGAGTGCCAACAAGGTCGCAGAGCTATGCGAGCTGAGGGACAACGAAGGTTACAACTATCTTATAAACATTGACGGCGGTATAAGCGAAAAAACGATCAAAAGCGTTGCCAGCGCAGGCGTCGACATGATCGTCGCAGGATCCGCATTCTTCTCAAGCCCCGACAAGAAAGGTTTTGTAGAGAATATGAAGCGCCTTGCAGAGGAAGCCAGGTGAAACTTCTCATCCAGCGCGTCTTGTCTGCATCCGTCTCCGTGGGCGAAGAGGTCGTAGGCAGGATCGGAAAGGGTATTTTGTGCTATTTCGGCGTAGAGCGCACTGACGAGAGTGATATCCTTCATCCGTTTCTGGACAAGCTACTAAAGCTGAGGATCTTCGAAGACGGGGAGGGGAAGATGAACCTCAACCTTTCGGATGCAGGCGGGGAGATACTATTTGTAAGCCAGTTCACGCTCGCAAGCGACATCTACAAGGGAAACCGCCCGGGCTTTGAGACGTGCAAAGCGCCAAAGGAAGCAGAGGAAATCTACAACAGCGCGGTAAACTACCTGAGGGAAAAGGGCTATAAGGTTGAAACGGGACTATTCGGAAGGGCGATGTTGGTTACATCCGTAAACGACGGCCCGTGCACATTCCTCCTTGAAAGTCAGAAAGTAAAGAGCATAGGAAGGTAGACGGAAACGGGGGTTGTCCCACTAATATTAGTAAGGAATGCTTATGGCAAAAGAAGAAAAAGAGAAAGAGAAGGAAAAAGGAAGGCTGGAGGCGCTTGAGAGTGCCAGGATCCAGATCGACAAGCAGTTCGGAAAAGGCTCCTTGATGAGGCTCGGGGACAACAAGGAAAGGCTTGATATAGAAGTCATCCCCTCGGGGTCCCTTCTTCTTGACGAAGCTTTGGGAGTAGGGGGATATCCCAAAGGGAGGATAGTCGAGATCTACGGCCCGGAGTCATCGGGAAAGACCACCCTTGCACTCCATGCGATCGCCGAGTGCCAGAAACAGGGTGGAATTGCAGCGTTCATCGATGCAGAGCACGCGCTCGATCCGACGTACGCGAAAAACCTCGGAGTGAACATCGACGAGTTATGGATAAGCCAGCCTGACAACGGAGAACAGGCTCTGGAGATCGCCGAGTCACTAGTCAGAAGCGGGGCGGTGGACATCATTGTAATCGACTCTGTTGCAGCGCTGACCCCGCAAGCTGAGATCGAGGGGGAGATGGGGGACTCGCACATGGGGCTCCAGGCCAGGCTGATGAGCCAGGCATTGAGGAAACTCACCGGAATACTATCCAAGGCGAACACCACGATCATCTTCATCAACCAGATAAGGATGAAGATCGGCGTACTCTTTGGAAACCCGGAGACCACAACAGGTGGAAACGCGCTCAAGTTCTATGCATCCGTGAGGATGGATGTAAGGAAAAGTGATGCGATAGGCAAGAACAGCGACGAAATAAGCGGCAACAGGGTGAAGGTGAAGATCGTGAAGAACAAGGTTGCGCCTCCTTTCAGGAAGTGTGAGCTCGATCTCATGTTCGGCACGGGCATAAGCCACACCGGATCGATTCTCGATGCAGCGCTCAAATACGATATGATAGAGAAAGCAGGTGCGTGGTACAGCCTTGACGGGGAGAAGATCGGACAGGGCAGGGAGAAGACGCTCGAGTACCTTGATGAGCACCCTGAAGTGAGGGATGAGCTTGAAAAGAAGCTCAGGTCAAAGATGTTCGGCAGGAAAGATCAGGATGTGCCCGTTGCCCCTGAAGAGGGAAAATAAGATAATAGCTTCGCATGGCAGATGAGAAAGAGGAGAAGAAGATAGAGGGGAAATACAATTACCACACGCCGACATTTGACGGCCCGCTGGAGCTTCTCCTCTATCTTATCCAGGAAAACGACATCGATATCTACGACATCCCGATAGCTCTCATCACAGAGCAGTTCCTGGATTACATGAAAAGAAACGAAGCTGAGATTAGGGATATGGCCGACTTCTATCACATGGCTGCAGACCTGCTGCTGATCAAGTCGAGGATGCTGCTCCCTGTCGATGTCAAGTTCGACGAAGAGTATGAGGATCCGAGAAGGGAGCTCGTGGATAGACTGATCGAGTATCAGAAGTACAAGAAGTATGCAGAGTTCCTTTCAGGGAGCCCTACATCCGAGAAGATGTACATTCCCCGGCGGGAAAGCTTCTTCTCGATCCCGTACGAAGACAAGGAACTTTTCGAGAGCGTTACGGTCGACGATCTGAGGAAGGCGTTTGAAGAGATAATAAGCCGCAACCCTGTCTCGAAGATCTACAACACTTACGAGGAAGTTCGCGTGGAGCAGAAGATCACGCTCATCCTGGAGTTGTTGGAGACAAGGGACAAAATAACGCTTTTGGATGTGATCGAGCACCCGGAGAACAGGATGCATATAATCTGCTCGTTCATCGCGATACTGCAGGCGACGAAGGACAGGATGATCCTGATTTATCAGGAAAGATTCAACGATACGATATACATCAGGAAGAGAAGCAAGGACGGAGATTACTCATCCCTCGACAGCGATGATGAGATGTGGAAGGATTATTTTGAGAACGACAAAAATAAAAGCCAGGTGATCGAGGATGAAGATGAGGAAGATGACGAGTTCGGACAAGAGGATGAGATAGTGCTGGAGGATGATGATGAAGAGTAAGCTGCTGGGGCCGAACGCGAGGCTTGTCGAAGTTGTCTTGTACGTAGAGAACGAGCCTGTTTCAATCGAACACATTTCCGAACTGACCCGTCTGGGGGAGAGGGAAGTGAAAGCTGCGCTCAAGGAACTCAAGGAATTCTCCCTCGATACGAACAGGGGGCTTGTACTCGATGAGGACGAGGAGGGCTTTTCGTTCACCCCTGCAAGCGATTTGTACGATCAACTGAGGAAAGCGTACGGAAGGAAAGTAGACAAAAGACTTTCAAAAGCGTGCATGGAAACGTTGGCGATCATTGCATATGAACAGCCTGTGACAAGAAAGAGGGTTACGAACATCCGGGGTGTAAACTCCGACAACGTGATAAGGATCCTCAGGGACAGGGACTACATAAAGATAACCGGAAGAAGCGATGAGAAGGGGCATCCGTGCCTCTACAGCACGAGCAGGAAGTTTTTAATCGAATTCAATTTGAAGTCAAGCTCGGACCTCCCGCGCCTTCAGGAGGTGGAGAGAAGGTTCTCAAAGGATGAGGAGCTGGGAAAGGACAAGGATAAATCAGAGGAGAAGGAAGATGAGTGATTTTCCGATGAGGCTGCAGGCATATATGGCCAAGTGCGGCGTTGCATCGCGTAGGAACAGTGAAGAGTTGATAAAGCAGAAGAGGGTGATGGTCAACAACAAGATCGTCACAGAGCTTGGAACCAAAGTCGGAGAGGATGACATAGTGCAGGTCGATGGAGAGACGATCGAGATCGAGACTGCAAAATACTATATAGCGCTCAACAAACCCAGGGGATACGTTTGCACGAACTGGGACCCGAACGAAGACAAGTATGCGCGAGACCTCGTTACGATGCGCGACAAGGATTTGCTGTTCAACGTCGGACGCCTCGACAAGGAATCGAGCGGCTTGATACTTTTCACGAACGACGGGGAGTTTGCAAACAGGATGATGCATCCAAGGTACCAGCTCGAGAAGGAATACCTTGTGAAGCTCGACAGGCCGTGTATGATCGAGGATTTGAACAAGGCGCTCGACGGGATATACATTGATATCGACGAGCCGTATAAAATCAAGCGCTATGATTTTGTTCCCCGTACGAAGCTTTATATACGGATCACGCTCACCGAGGGAAAGAACCGTGAGATAAGGAAGATTTTCTCTTACCTGGGGTATGAAGTCAAAAGCCTCACCCGGATCAGGATAGGCACGGTGGAGCTCGGGGACTTGGAAGTAGGGGAATGGAGGAACTTGAAGAAAGAGGAGATCGACGATCTCTTGAATTCCCGGAACGAGAAAAGAGGGGAAAGAAAATTCAAAAAGACGAGGAGGATTGACCGTGATAATCGCAATTGACGGACCGGCGGGGTCTGGCAAGAGTACTATAGCAAAGCTTATTGCAGGGAAAGCTGGGTATTATTTTCTCAATACAGGTTCGTTCTACCGTGCAATAACCCTTGTTTCGATAAATGAAAACGTCGACTTGAAAGACCCGAAGGCGGTTCTGGAGTGCGCAAAGCGCCACGACTTCTCTTTCTCATCGGGCCGCTTGAGCGTCGACGGGGTGGATGTGGAAGATAAACTTCATACCCAGGAGATCGATATGAACACATCATTCGTCTCATCCGATCCCGAGCTAAGAAAGTATGTGAACGAGATGCTCAGAAGGGTTACGAAGGGTATGGATATCGTAACCGAAGGTAGGGATACAACGACCCTTTTGTTCCCTGATGCGGATTACAAGTTCTATTTCGACGCCTCTGCCGAGGAACGTGCCCGTCGCCGATTCAAAGAGCGCAGCGGCGGCCTTGGCTACGATGAAATCCTTGCGGGTATCATCAAGCGGGATGAGAACGACAAAAACAAGAGTTACGGGGCCTTGAAAATCGCTCCTGATGCCATATATATGGATACAACTTACTTGACTATAAATGAAGTTTGTGAGAAAGTTTTAAAAGTTATTGCAAAATAACAAATTGTTTGGTAGGAGAAAGTGAAAGTGGACAATGAAACTCAGATGACGCAATACCTCAAGTCATTTGCTGGAATTGAAGACGGTCAGATCGTAACCGGAACTGTTGTGCAGTTAAATAACGACTATGTGCTTGTCGATGTAGGCTACAAGAGCGAGGGAAGAATCCCGGTAAGCGAATTCATCGAACTTCCACAGATCGGAGATAAGGTGAACGTCACAATCATCAAGAAAGAGGGTAGTGGCGGACAGGTCGTGGTATCCAAGAAGAAAGCGGAAGCCAAGGAGAGGACTGAAGCCCTCAAGCAGGCTGCAGAGGATAAGACACCTGTACTTGGTAAGTTCATCAAGGTCATCAAGGGTGGTTTCGAGGTTGACCTCGGAGCAGATTACAAGGGTTTCTGCCCACTTTCCAAGGCTGATGTGAATCGCGTCGAAGATCCGGAATCATTGATCGGCAAGACCGATTATTTCGTGATCGACAAGTTCCATGCAGGACAGAAATTGAAGAGCGTGGTATCACGCAGGGAATACCTCGAGCAGAAGATTGCGGAGAACAAGAAGAAGTTCTTCGAGACCGTTCAGATCGGTGATGTAGTCGAAGGGGAAGTCAAGAGCTTCACAAGCTTCGGTGCATTCATCGACCTCGGAGGATTCGACGGGCTCTTGCACATCAACGACATGTCTTGGGGACATGTTACAAGGCCCAAGGATTTCGTAAAGAAGGGCCAGATTGTCCAGCTTCGTCTGATCAATATCGATCCGGAGACTCAGAAGATCAACCTCTCCCTGAAGCACATGACACCCGATCCGTGGTCGACTTTCGAGGATAGGTATCAGGTAGGGGATGTGATCACGAAACCTGTTACAAAGCTTACAAGCTTCGGTGCATTCATCGAACTTGAGCCTGGAATCGAAGGGCTTGCACATATTTCAGAGCTTTCTTGGACGAAGAAGATCAACAATCCGAAGGAAGTATTGAACATCGGCGATGTCGTATCTGCAAAGATTTTAGGATATGACCTTGACAAGAAGAGGGTAAGCCTCGGCCTCAAGCAGCTTCAGGAGAATCCATGGGATACGATCACTGAGCGCTATCAGGTGGGCAAGGTACTCAAGGCTCCTGTTGTCAAAGTTACGAACAGTGGCGCTTTCATCCAGCTTGAAGATGGAATTGATGGCTTCCTGCACATGGATGAGGTTTCTTGGACGAAGAAGCTCAAGAGCATGGATCAGTTCTGCAAGGTAGGCGATGTGCTTGAAGTGCAGGTATCGAAGGTCGAGCCTGAGATGCACCGCATCCGCCTCTCTGTCAAGGCACTTGAAGGCAATCCATGGCAGACTTTAAAGAAGGATTATCCGAAGTATTCCACGATCACGGGAACCGTATCAGGTGTTACTGATTTCGGCGTGTTCGTAAAGGTTATCGGGGATATCGAAGGCCTGATCAGCAAGTTCAACCTCGTCGGACCGGATGAAGAGTACAAGGATGAGGTACTTGAGTCCTACAAGGAGAAGATCGGTCAGCCTGTAACTGCAATGGTAGTTGACGTCAATCCTCAGACACAGAAGCTCAACCTCTCGATCCGCGAGATGATCAAGCGCAACCAGGAGTCTGAGATGGCCAAGTACATGGCAGACGACAAGGAAGACGAGGATACATACAATCCGTTCGCAGCCCTCATGGGGAAGAAGGATGACGAGAACAACTGATTGTTCTTGCTATTTTGAAGAGGGGAAGGGGAAACTCTTCCCTTCTCTTTAATCTAGGGGTTTATTGATGAAACTGGAAACAACAGATAGTCAGAAGATGGGACTTGCCGAGAAGACTGCAAAGAATGTTGATTCTTTCGTAGGAAAGTACTCAAAGGTTCTTATCGCAGTGGTATTGGTCATTGTAATTGCTCTTGTAGTATTCGGTATCGTTCATACCGTCACGAGCGGAAACAGGGAAGATGTCTACAAAGAGCTCTATTCTCTTGAGAGATCCTACTATGAGAACATCATGGCTGGGGATAACACCAGCGAAGGATATCAAGCGAACGTCGATTCATTCATCCAGAATGCAGAGTCTTTCCTTGCTTCCAATAATGTGGAGACATATCCGGGGGCCAAAGCAATGCTCTTGTTGGGTGATACATATTTCATCGAAGAGAACTGGAGTGAAGCCAATGACTGCTACAGCCAGATTGCTACTCTCCATGAAGGCGATTACCTTGGTTCGATCGCGCTCGTAAACAGCGCAGCATGTCTTGAGAACATGGGCGATGTGGATGCCGCTTACGATGCTTATTCCCAGCTCTGGGATGTCTATGGTTCTTCATCTGCTCTTGCTCCAAGGGCACTATTCAACCAGGCACGTATCGAAGAGGGTAGGGATGTTGAGGTTGCACGTTCAATCTACGAGCAGCTTACATCGGAGTTCCCGACGTCCAGCTACTCATCTCTCGCTGCATCGAGGCTTTTAACACTCTAAGGGATTATTTATAATCAAAGTATGAGGACAAGGAATGCAATGCTATTGTTCAAGAAGGGGGTATTGTTGTTCCTTGTCTTTTTTATTCTCTTTTTTACATCATCCTGTGGCATTCCGAACTGGTTTACCTTCTTCGATGGCGATTCGATAATCGAGGAATTCAACGGCGATTATATCGAATTTGACCCAAATGCGCTGATCTATATCGAAGGCGGTCCTGATGGAGGGATTGCTTCTTCCAATTGTACAGTCTCCGTCGGTTTCCTGTACGCTTTCTACGATGGCGCACTCTCTAGTCGTAACTCATTTGTTTCGAGCATGTTCGGGCGGATCACATCCGTAATCGGTTCAAACAGTGTAAACAGAAACTATATCCCGCGCCCTGGCGATGTACTTGCTACATACACGACTACAGTCGATGACGAGTCGCGTGAATATAGGATGTTATCACTTCGTGATCCGAGTGATAGAAATTTGAACGGCCCCCGCGCATACGTTTTTTCATCATCTGACGGTTTTGAAGTTTCAGGTCTATCTTATTATTTTGACGTAGCTGCAAACAACCTCAACTGCGTAACAATCGAGTTGCAGGATAGAAATAGAACTCCAATCACGTCAGTTGATCTCTATAGGGCGAATAACAAAACGTTTGCAACGGGATCCAACCTTTCAAATCGTGATGTCGACGTATCCCAGACTCTCGATACAAGCAGAAGCAACCTGGAACTGATCATCGTTCCGTTTGTTTACGTCACTCTCAGTTACAATGGCTTTGATTATCCGAACAAATACTGTTATTGGCCTTCGCTAAGTTCAAGTACGGGGTACATAACAATCCCTATTACGTTGTTTTCAGGCTCATGATTCTAAAATTAACTGACAGCGCTTTAGCTCAAGGGAAGTTTGATGAGAATTTTGTTATAGAAGTCTTTTATCGTAGCAGGTGCAATGAAAACATAGGATTATCGGAGTAAAGTATGCAGCAAGTTTGTCGTTGGTGTGATAGATCATGTGACTATGAAAAATCAAGGTTGGAAGGTGTTGCTCCTGGTTATTTTAGTCGAAGATGTTCTATTGCTGCCCAGCATGAGATGAAAAGAGAATCTGTAAGAATCAATAATGAATGGGAGAAAACGACTAAAAAGTGGGATTCTTTTTCAAACGCCACCCCAGGATTCGATTGATAAAGAATATCTTAATTATTTGTGTTGTAATATATTATATGTTGAAATCACTTTAATTGATGTCAAGATTCTGATTCTGATATATAAGACATATCAAAAGAGGTAGAGATGAGTGGAAAGATTATCCTCCCGGTAGGTAGAGCTGATTTTGAGAATATGCGTACTTCCGGATGTTACTATGTCGATAAAACCCATGTGATCAGTACTCTAGTCAGGGATGGTTCCCAGTCACTTCTTTTCACTCGGCCAAGACGATTTGGAAAAACGACATTCCTTACGATGCTTAAGTCATTTTTTGATGTTCGACAGGATAGTAGGGATTTATTCCATGACCTAGATGTAATGAGTGATGTAGAAGTGATCTCGAACTGGATGAATAAGTTTCCTGTCATCTACGTTACTTTCAAGGATATCGATGGCCTATGTTTCGAAAGTGCACTTGCAGTACTTCGAGACAAGCTTTCCGAACTCTTCTTTTCCTACCGATTTGTTGCAGATGAAGAAAATAATGGACTTTTTTAAAATATATTGGATGGAAATGCTTCTTTAGATGAGATCCGGCTCTCCTTTGGAGTTCTTGCAAGGATGCTTTTTTATCACTACGGGAAAAAAGTCATAGTACTTATTGATGAATATGATGTTCCCTTGGATAAGGCGGAACAAGGTGGGTACTATCCTCAGATGCTTGATGTCATTCGGTCGATGTTTCTATCAGTACTGAAGGACTCTCCATGCGTGGAGAAGGGTATTCTGACAGGATGCTTGAGGATTTCCAAGGAAAGCCTTTTCACCGGCCTTGACAATCTTTCCGTGTATTCCGTTACGGAAGATGAGTATGCTGATGCATTTGCATTCACTGACAAAGAAGTTCAGTCTTTACTTGTTGCCACAGGTTTTGAAGCACGGAAGGATGTAATCAAAAGGTGGTATGACGGGTATCAGATAGGAAGTGAACGTTTATACACCCCTTGGGATGTGCTTTCGTATGTGAGAAAACTTCAAGCGAATACCGATGCCGAGCCCGAGAATTATTGGGCTAACTCAAGCGGAAACGAGATCATCAGAAAATTCATAGAAGAAACTGATTCTGAAGTAGGGGATGAGTATACCTCTTTGATCGATGGCAAATGTATAAGTAAAAAGGTTACAGAGACTTTGACATACAATACATTGTATTCTTCTCTGGAGAATATCTGGAGTCTTCTTTTGATGACAGGTTATTTAACGCTTGAAGGAAAATACTATCCTAATGTAGAGTGCAATCTCAGACTTCCAAATGAAGAGGTACGAACGATCTTCATCAGCTCTGTAGATGAATGGTTTGAAGAAAGTGTAAAGAAAAGTGAAAGACATGAACTCTTTTCATCCATTTGGGATGGTGATGAGGATAAACTTTCTTCTATTGTTTCCGGATACCTGTTTAGGACGATTAGTTACTACAACTATAAAAAGGATTATTATCACGCTTTTCTTGCAGGGCTTCTCTCTGGTGCCGGCTACATAGTTAAGGCAAATAGGGAATCAGGAGTAGGTAGAGTCGACATAATGCTGGATAAGAAGGAAAGGCGTGCTGCTATATTTGAAATCAAGCGCTCGAAATCAGAAGACGCTATGGAAAAGGATGCAGAACTGGCTTTGTCACAAATCAAGGAAATGGAATATGGTCAGGACCTTGATGGTTATAGAGCAATACTGAATTATGGTGTAGCTTTCTATAAAAAGAATGTAAAGTTCCTAAGTTTTAAGTAGAAACGTGGCTCAATCAATATTAAAAATATATCGTATCGATATCGTAATAAGAGTAAATCAACGTAACTTTAATAGGATATATACAAAAACTATAGCGAGATAGCTGCTACTTTTTACGGTAGTCTGATGAATGGATGCTTATCAGCCCTAGTTCTCCATGTATTATCTCCGCATCGTCTTTTCAAAACATCTCCGATTGGCGAGCAGAAAAGTCGCGCGTCTATAGTAGATGCTTCTTCAAGAAGAACCCCGAGAGATAAGCATGATGCTTCTGCCTCATGTCACATGTTGCTGTCTGCTTCTGGAAGTGGTCTATGTCCGAAGGTCTGTTCTGCGGGGTTGCATCTATGTCTTAGCACAAAAGAACTCGGATTATAATGATTCTTTCAACAAGAACAGAATCAATTGAAACTAAAATTACGATTCATATAGTCATAGAAGTAAAATTATAAAAAAATCTTATAACACGATATTTAGATATAATATAATAATATTAAATATAGAGTGATAAGTATATATTGTAATAATAAGATCGATAACATAAATTAAAAGCTATTATTGTATAATAATTTAATATGTATATATTGAAATAAAGTTATAATATGATTGCATACACTATGCTTTTTTATCGATCGAATAAGTAGTCAAATACAACATTTAAAAATTGGATATAATATATATTCTGTCAAATTGACCGTATTTTTTTGCAGTTTTCGATCGGTTTACGACGTATTACCTTATAATCCCAATGATTTGAAGTATGCATTGCAGCCTTTGATGATATCGTTGTAAGTAGATTCGAAGTTTCCCGTGTACCATGGGTCAGAGATGTCGCGATCCGTCATCGCTCTGAGTTTCCCAAGGTTCTTGTTTCCCTTGAACACCCACTCAATCGATCTTTTGTTCCTTTCTTCCATGTAGAAAATGATATCAAAGTACTCGAGGTCCTCTTTTGTTATCTTCCTTGCCCTGTGTCCAAGTGTTGGTATTCCGTGATTTTCAAGGCACCTTCTTGCAGGCGGATATATCGGATTACCTTCCTCTTCATCGCTTGTGCCGGCGCTGTCGATCTCGAATTCCCCGTCGAT
Organism: uncultured Spirochaetaceae bacterium; assembly: GCA_944389975.1. Classification (GTDB taxonomy): domain Bacteria; phylum Spirochaetota; class Spirochaetia; order Sphaerochaetales; family Sphaerochaetaceae; genus Ornithospirochaeta. The sequence continues at coordinate 9,145 of CALXOH010000015.1, read as the reverse complement.
CTTCTTTTTCTTTGCCATATACGTGAAAATGCACTCGGCCATCTGGGAACGGCAGATGTTGCCAAGGCATACGAATAATATCTTTTTTCTTTCATTCATATCCATATCATCACCAATGACATTGCTATTTTAACCATTCTGAAAGGCTCTGCATACTCCAGCATTTTTGTTATATCCTTATATGGATCTTCCACATAACTCTTTAATATAGAAGAAAATAAGCTTCTTTCCATCTTGTTTCTGTACCTGAGCGCATCCACCATCAGCCTATCTCGGGTTGATATAGGCACAAGGACATTATTTATTTCTATAGTCGTAGTGCCGATATTGATCTTCTCCGGAGGATCGAAGTAGGGCTTTATGGCAACTTCGTTGAATGAAAAACGCGATTTGGTGCTATTCCGAGGAAATGTAAACGTCCAGAAATCGGGTTTTTCATCAATGTACTTGTAGTAGTACATCGCACTTTCCATCGATAATATCCCGTCGGGGAACATGTAGCGTACCTTTTCGATCTCACATTCCCCTCCCCCACCCTCTTTCCAGTGGTAATATCCAGTTCTTATCTTCTCGATGTATCCTTCGTTTATAAGCTCCTGGATGTATTCATAGAATATCTTCTCCTTTGACAACTCGTTTGTCCTCATGTAGTTGCCATATTCTTCGAATACTCTTCTGAATCTATCTACGTCGTACATTCCGTCCTCCGAATATTATTATAATAATAGATCAAATAATATGTAAATATCATTTATCTAATAATAGCATATTTAATATATCAAAAGTTTTATTTCAATAATTAATTCTAATATTAAATATTGAAGTAAAATAATAACATGCACTTAAGTCCCGATTGATTCTGTTTCTTTTGATAGAAATACCTTGTTTTCCCTTTACTTCATACTTTTCGCTTTTGTAGAATATGCACATTGGGAGGAGTTATGAAGATATTCAATAATCCTGGCAAGAAGATTATTTCTGCAGTGAATGTCATATTCGTCATTGCGCTCGTGTTAACAGTCATTTTGGGTGTGATATTCTGGATTGCATTTGCGTCTGAATTCGATGGCGGTGCCGGATTCGTAATCGGCTTGATACTTGCTGCGTTGATAGTTTTCCTCATATTGCTTCTTGTCTGGTTCTACCTGATCTTCTACGTAGCATTCGGAAACATAACAAGCGATGTCTCGTCAATCAAGAAAACCCTTGTCGAGATATCAGCAAAGCTTGATAAGAAAGACGATATCGTTTGATTCCGGGGCTTTCTATGTACGACGAGGTCAGAAGCCGCAGAGAGGGCCTAGATGGCTCTCTCATGCGTTTGTATCAGACGATGAAGATTCTCCGTTCCCCATCCGGTTGCCCGTGGGATCGGATACAGACTGAAAAGAGCGCTACAGAGTCGATGCTCGATGAGAGCTACGAATACCTCGATGCGGTGTTGGATAAAGACGTTGATCACATGAAGGAAGAGATCGGGGATGTTTTGATAAACCTCATGATGAACCTGATCATCGCAGAGGAAAGCGGTACGTTCCCACCCGCGGATGCGGTCAATGATGCATCAGATAAACTTATCAGGCGACACCCCCACGTCTTTGGAGAAAAGCACGTTGAGAAAGCTGAAGATGTACTTCCGATATGGGAGAGCGTGAAGAAAAACGTCGAGGGACGGGTCTCTGAAGATGCATTCTTCTCATCCGTTCCGAAATCACTTCCACCATTGGAAGAGAGCTATGAAGTTCAGAAGAAGATGCGTAAAGTCGGCTTCGACTGGAGCGATGCAGAGGGTGTCTTTGACAAGGTTTCAGAGGAACTTGATGAGGTCAGGGATGCATATGACTCAAGGGATATGGATCACGTGGAGGAAGAGATCGGCGACCTGCTTTTTTCAGTCGTGAACCTTTCACGCTTTCTGAAAATCAGGCCCGAGAGTGCACTAAAAAGATCGAATTCGAAGGTCAGGAAACGCTTTGAGCGCCTTTCCGGGTTGATGAAGGAGAAGGGATTGGAGCTTTCGAAGGAGAACGTAGACGAGATGGAGGAGTGCTGGGAGTGCGTCAAGAGAGAGGAAAGAGGACAGGGTTGATCCTTTCAAGGTACTCCAAGCGGAGCCTTGTAAGGCGGGGGTAAGTCTTTTCCGCCTCCTTGTAGTATTCGTACGCTTTTTCCAAATCTCTGTATATTAGATAGAAATCACCCAACGCAAGTGCGTAGTCCGGGTTTCCGCCCGATCCGTGATCGAGAAGGGGCAGGATCATCTCCTCCTCCCCTCTCCGCTCGAAGATCGGGATCGCTTTCTCCATCTTGAGTGCAAATGAATCGGAAAGCCCCTCTTTCCTATACTTCTGTTCAAGCATCGAGATTATATACACAGACTCCCCTTCCCCGTTGAGAAGAAGATCAAGATCCTCTTCGCTTGAGAGTCTTCCCTTGACTGAAAGGTAGAACGCCTTTCCCTCTTCCGTCCTTCCAGTCGTATTCAATAACAGAAGGTACTCGACCATGTCTTCATAGCCGAGCCATGAATTCTTCTCGAGCTCTTTGCCGGCGTAAAGCTTCTCATCTTCATCTTCCGAGGTGTGTAGGATTATCTTCAACGCATCCCTGTAGCCGTTCTCGTCTTCATTTCCAGCAACAAGCAGGTATAACAGCGCTGCGTCGTGCGCATTCCCCGTACCCATCAGGTAGTGCACTTTCGCTCTGTACAAAAGCGCATCGGGATTCAACTCGTCGTTCAAATCCGATTCAGCCTCTCCAAGTATCTCGTCATACCTTCGTTCGTTGAACGCATTCGAGTAATCGAATTTTTGGTTTGAACAAGAGAACAAAACAAAAAGGAGAAGTACCAGGAATGTTTTTCTCATTTCTATCCTCCTCCTTCAATATATAAAAGGCCCCCGATAAGCCGGGTTCTGTTTATGTAATCATCTATCTGGGAGAACGGTTACCCGTTCCCTCTAGCAGCCTACCCGCAACTTATAGGCGGACAACCCAAGTTGCTGCTTGGCCTTGCACCTGACGAGGTTTGCCATGCCACATCTGTCACCAGATGTGCGGTGGGCTCTTACCCCACCATTTCACCCTTGCCATCTCTGGCGGTATGTTTTCTGTTGCACTTTCTGTAGCATTACTGCTCCTGGCCGTTAGCCAGCGTCATGTCCTATGGTGCCCGGACTTTCCTCTGCCTTGGCAGCGATTACTTCAGGGACCTTGATTGCTGAATCAGAAACCTTCGAAATCTCCACCAAGTGTGCTGTCGAATCCGCTGTCGTCATCGCCTTGGCTGTCATCCTGCTGCTTCTTGTCCTGGCTCTTGCCTTCCGCCTTGCTCGGTTCGAGCTGTTCGAACGTGTATGCCTTCTCCATGTCCTCGTCAAGTTCTTCCTTGTAGATTATCCTCGAGCAATACGGGCAGTACTCGATCTCCCCGTTCCGGGTTTTGAGTTGAAGGTCGATTACGAACTGCATCGGGAGTATCAGATCGCATCCCGTGCATACCTGTCCGTATACAGGTACGATTCCTTCACCGCCCTTTTTCCTTACGATGTTCTGGAACTTCTCGAATAGCTCATCGGAGATCTGGTCACCTTTGATCGCTTCGCATTCTTCCTCAAGCTCCCTGATCTTTGCTGTCATCTCGTCAAGCTTTCCTTCGACCTTGCCCCTCTCTTCCTCTACGATGGCACGCTGACTATCAAGCTCTTCGGATGCCTTCCGGACCTCCTTCTCCATCGCTTTCTCTTCACTGTCCTTGCTATCGCGCTGCTTGAGCAGGGACTGCTCGAGTGTCTTGGCTTCCTCAAGCTGCTTTGCAAGCGCTTCGAATTCCCTTTGCGTGTTGATGAACTCGACTTGCTTCTCGTAGCTTATCTTCTGCGCTGATGCATCTTCGTACCTGATTGCAAGGGATTTGTGCTCTTGCACGATCTCTGCAAGCTTATCCGACAGGTTCTTGTAGTTCTCCTCTGCTTTCTCAAGCTTCTCCGACTCTTCGTTAAGATGTGCGGGAATCGACTTGACCTGGTCCTCCAGGGAGAACTTCTCCCTCAGTACTTCTTGCAATTTCCTAAGACATTCGAGTTTATCGTTCATAAATTCTTTTCCTTTATGCTGTGCTTAATAGATATTACTTGGTTTGGAATGAATTTTCTACTCATTCCAATCCTTGAGTTTCTTGCTCCTGGTCGGGAAACGAAGCCTTCTGAGAGCCTTTGCTTCAATCTGCCTGATCCTCTCCCTCGTTACGTCGAAGTAGAGTCCCACCTCTTCCAAGGTGAGCGCATATCCGTCATCAAGGCCGAAACGCATCCTCAATACTTCCTGTTCCCTTTCAGGGAGGTCTGCAAGAAGTTCCCTGATCTTGTCCTGGAGGAGGATGAACTCCGTCCTGTTTGCAGGGTTGTCCGCATCCTTGTCTTCGATGAAATCCGAAAGTACGCTGTCCTCTTCCTCCCCGACCGGTGTTTCAAGGCTTATCGGCTCCCTTGCAACGCTCTTGACGTTCTTGACCTTCGCTTCCGGCCAATCGAGGTGTTCCGCAATCTCCTTGTCAGTCGGTTCCCTTCCGTAAAGCTGCATCAATATCCTCGACTCGCGCACTACCTTGTTGATCTGTTCGATCATGTGCACCGGTACCCTGATTGTTCTTGCCTGATCAGAAATGCTTCTCGTAATAGCCTGCCTTATCCACCACGTGGCGTATGTACTGAACTTGTATCCCTTCTTGTACTCGAACTTCTCAACGGCCTTTATCAATCCGATGTTGCCTTCCTGTACAAGGTCGAAGAATTGCAATCCCCTGTTCGTGTACTTCTTTGCAATCGATACTACGAGCCTGAGGTTTGCTTTGATAAGCCTGTCTTTTGCGATCTTCAGGATCCTCTGACCGTACTCGATGTTCTTCACGTCCTCCAGTATATTCTGGATCGGGGCCTCGAAATCCTGCTCGATGTTCCTCAGCTCCTTCTCCGTAAGCTGAAGCTCCTTGATCTCTTCCTTGATCTGGTCGCTGGTCATCCCCAAGGCCTCTTCGATCTGGCTTGCCTTGCTTCTCGTCGCAAGGTCCCTTCCAAGCTGCCTTAGCTCCTTGATCTGCGATATATGGAGCTTCTTGATCCCTTCGTCGCGTTTTTTGGTGCATTCGTTGATCTTTGCTTTTGCGTTTGTGAAGATGTTGGTCAGTTCGTTTATCTCTTCCTGCTCGATATTCAGGGTCGTGACCCAATCGCGGATGGGGATGTAGTTGCCGCTTGCGAGGTTCTCCTCATCCCGTTTGACGTCATGATAGCGCCTTGCAAGAGCCTGTTCCTTCTGGGCGTATTCATCCTTGATCTTCTTTACGATCTTCGCCTTTTCCTTCTCGAGCTCCGACTTCTTCATTCCCGGATTGTTCTCTTCAAGTTCCTTGTCAGCCTTCTCAAGTTCTATCTGGATGTTGTGGTTGATCTCGTTCTCTTCGACTTTGATCTCCTTCATCTCCCTTTCAAGGTCTTCCTTGTATGAGATACGGGTCATCTCGTGGCAGTACTCAAGCCACTCCTCGCGGGTCTTGAAATCCGAACGCTTCCTGCCTTTGTAGATCGGGCTTGATTCGTCCGGATGCCCTCCGAACTTATCCAAAAGAGTTTCCCTGAGCTTGAGCATCTCTTCGCTCATCTGGGGGTTCTCTCCGCCGAGCATCAGCCTGCTTTTGAGTTCGTTGTAATCCTTGAGCTCCTTCTGGGTTTCCTTGTTCAAAGCTTCCTTGTAGCTTGCGTTGTAGCGCTTCTGAACAGAAAGGAATTCTTTGAGATCTTCTGTGGAAAGCTGCTCCTCGTTCTCTTCATCGATCTTCGTCTGCATGTGTTCAAGCACTTTCGTGAAGAACGATAAAAGTATTCCGCTCTCCCTGATCACGGAATTTACGATCTCCCCTCCCCGTTCCATCTGCATTGCAAGAACTACTTCCTGATCACCAGTGAGGAGGTTCTCGTTTCCAATCTCCTTCAGATACAGCCTTATCGGGTCATCGACGCTTGTGTCTATCTTCCCGCTCTGATGCCCCTTCTGGTCGATCCCCGGCTCTGAAAACGTTGAGATATCGATGAACCTCTCCCCTCCGAAGCTCTCGTCATCCGCTCCTTTGAAATCTGAAAGGCTCTCCTCCTGGCTCTCTTCGTCCGATAGGTCGTCTATGTCCTCGTCTTCATCCTCATCTTCATCGTCATCGGATTTCGACTCATCTTTCTTCTCCTCGTCGTCATCATCGCCATCGACGTCGCTTTCATCGATCAGCGTGCTGACATCCTCCCCGTCTTCATCCCCACCTTCCTCATCGAGGTCGTCGTCAGGATTGAAATCGTTCTCCAAATCTTCAGGGGATGGGATTTCGAAGGAATCATCACCTTCTTCGCTGTAATTTATTCCGTCTTTCTTGAGTTCTTCGATTATCAGATCAAGATCGTTCACTTGCGCTTTGTACTTCTTGATCGCCTGAATGAGGTCGTCGAACGTCACTATGCCGGTATCTTTGGAGTTTTCAATCAGCTCCTTGTAAAACTGTTGGTTCTTGATTTCTTCCTGTCCCATCAAATATTTTCCTCGTTTCGAAACAATCTGTTTCTGAATACGTTGATCTGCGTATCCAATTCCTTCTTCTTCTCGACCAGTTCCCTTAATTCGTTTTCCGAGGTCGAATCGGAAAGCAACAAAATTTGCGAATTCAGAAGTTTACGTGACCCTTCCAAGCTACGAAGCGTGATTCTGTCGACGATTTCGTCGAGCACGTTGACTGCCCCATCCTTGAATTCGTCAAGGAGAAAGGATGTCGAAACGTAATTGCGTAGTCTGTCATCATCGATCAACGAGAGGAAAACCTCGTCACTTTCAACCTCTTCCCTCATTGCGTTCTCAAGCACCGTATAGATGACCTTCGCATCGTCATCCTTCAAGTCAGAGAACCTAAGTTTGCGCCTATAGGAAGGAAACAGATTCCTGTGTCCGGCGAGTATGAGCATTCCGTATAGATCCATGCTTATCTTTGCCGAATTGAACCTGTTGCCCGAACCGGCATTCTCGTAGTCTTCTTCTTTTCTCCTTTCGCTTCTCTCCGGCGTCGATCCCTTCCGGATGTCGTTGCGCACATCCTCTTCCGATACGCCAAGCCTCAGCGCAATATCTTGTATGTACCCATCCCTCTCCACGGAACTGGTCGTGGCGGAAAGAAAGGGAATCAACGACTTCAAGAAGTCAGACTTTCCCCTTGGCATCTTGATATCATAACGCTTCAAACCTTTTTCTACAAGATACATATAAGGTGACTTTGAGTCTGAAAACTCCTTTTCAAGCCCTTCTTTCCCGAGTTTCTCAAGCGTTTCAGATGCATCCTTATATGATAAAAGGTGATGGATCGATACGTCGAAGTTCTTTCCGATGAGCATCATCATCGCCTTTCCAGTGCTCTTCTCCCCCGCCTCATCGCTGTCAAAGAGCAGTGAGATTTTGTTTGTATAGCGCAGAATTAAATTTGCCTGCTCTTCTGTAAAGCTCGTGCCAAGCGGTGCCATCGCAGTATCGTAGCCGGCCTGATGCATCGCAATCACATCGAAGTTGCCCTCGATCATTATCGCTTCCCCGTCCTTTTTCTTAAGTCCGTCAAGAGATTCGTACATTCCGAAGAGCGTTGCCTTCTTCGAGTAGAGAATCGTCTCCGGGGAATTTATGTACTTCGGCGTGTCATCACGCCCAGAGAGGTCCCTGCCGCTGAATGCAACCACTTCACCCCTGATGTTTCTTATCGGGAACATTATCCTGTCTTGGAACAAAGGATATGGAAAATGGTTTTGGGAAAAGAGCCCGCTTTTCTTCAATAGCTCGTCAGAGTACCCTTTCTTTTTCAAAAACGAGTAGAGAAAATCCCTTCCCGAAGGAGCATACCCCAGGAGAAAGCGCTCACTCATCTCCTCGCTCACTCCCCTCTTTGAAAGGTATATCCTGGCTTTCTCCCCCATTTTATCGTCTGTAAGAAAATACCTGAAAGTCTTTGTAAGCCTTTTGTACAGGTCCTTCAGGCTTTCTTTCTCATCACGCTTTCTTCTTGACTCCGCGTTCTCCTCTTCAAGTGCAATCCCTGCCTTTGATGCCAGGAAGCGGACTGCCTCGGGGAATGTGATGTGCTCCGTCTTTTCTACGAACGAAAAGATGTTCCCGCTCTCACCGCATCCAAAACAGTGGTATCTTCCCGATTCGTCATCGAAAGTGAACGACGGGGTACGCTCGTTGCCACCCCCATGGAACGGGCATTTCGCCCAAAGCCTCCCCCCTTTCCTTATGACTTCAGTTCTTTCTGATATAAGCGAGCTGAGGCGAATTTTCTCCTTTATCTCTTCGATCACCTTCTCTGAATAACGCGGCAACTTGAACTCCTTATCGGAATATAGCCTCAGAATGCAAAATCGTCACCCTTTTCCAGCCTGTATGGAACATTTTTCCTGCTTTCTTCCATCAAATGGAGAATCTCTTTCTCATCATACTCTTTCCCCGAGTCGAGGCCGGGACAATTCCTTTTCTCTTCGTTCCATGCCTGATCAGAGTCGCATAGCCCGGGCCAGAACGGGTATGTCATGCATTGCACCGGTCTTGATTGATAGATTTCGCATCCCTTCTTTGAAAGGAAAATGCATGAATAGTCATCCCTCTCCTTCAAGGAATATAGGTAATAGGTTCCGTAGTCGATTCTCCGTGCATATAAAGAGAGAAACTCGTCCTTGCATAATCCAAGTTCGTCCGATGCCCTTTCGATATCGCTTTCGGATAGGAATACGAATCCCGGCTCTCCCGAACAGCAGTGCGAGCACATCTTGCATGAAAACCTTCTAGTCAAAGCAATCTCCTGGATGATTTAGAAATTATCGCAGATAACCCATACGCTCGCATAGGGCTGAATGCGGATTTTTTTTGAAAGATTTCAATCGAATGCAATCCGAAGCCTTTGATCGGTTACTTTATAAAGTTAGCCGCCAGAAAACCGACAAGGCATGTCCTGCCGGATGAAGGCGGCAATGATCATCTGATCTTATAATCGGCAAATACATGTCCACAGGATTGGCAGACATATGCCTCCGCCTTGTTTTCAAGAGCAAGAGTGCAAGATCCATCATTCCTG
>CALXOH010000014.1 GCA_944389975.1 uncultured Spirochaetaceae bacterium | reverse complement strand
AGGTGATCCAGCCGCACCTTCCGGTACGGCTACCTTGTTACGACTTCACCCCAATCACCAATCACAACTTAGGACCCAGACGACCTGGATACTTCTGTTGCAATTGACTTTCGTGGTGTGACGGGCGGTGTGTACAAGACCCGGGAACGTATTCACCGCGCCATGCTGATGCGCGATTACTAGCGATTCCAACTTCATGCAGGCGGGTTGCAGCCTGCAATCCGTACTGGGACCGGCTTTCCGCGGTTCGCTCCGCCTCGCGGCCTCGCTGCGCTCTGTACCGGCCATTGTAGCACGTGTGTGGCCCAGGACGTAAGGGCCATGATGACTTGACGTCGTCCCCGCCTTCCTCCGACTTGTCGCCGGCGGTTCCGTCTGAGTGCCCGGCTCTCCCGTTGGCAACGGACGGTAGGGGTTGCGCTCGTTAAAGAACTTAATCTTACACTTCACAGCACGAGCTGACGACAGCCATGCAGCACCTGTCCAGCGGCCCCGAGGGGCTGCACCGTCTCTGGCGCATTCCGCTGGATGTCAAGCCCTGGTAAGGTTCCTCGCGTATCATCGAATTAAACCACATGCTCCACCGCTTGTGCGGGTCCCCGTCAATTCCTTTGAGTTTCACCCTTGCGGGCATACTCCCCAGGCGGCACACTCATCGCGTTTGCTTCGGCACCCGGGTTGCCCCGGACGCCTGGTGTGCATCGTTTACTGTGCGGACTACCAGGGTATCTAAACCTGTTTGCTCCCCGCACCTTCGTGCCTCAGCGTCAGTACATGGCCAGCCGTCCGCCTTCGCCTCCGGTGTTCTTCCAGATATCTACAGATTTCACCCCTACACCTGGAATTCCGACGACCCCTCCTGTACTCCAGCATGGCAGTTCCAAGCGCATCACGGGGTTGAGCCCCGAACTTTCACACCTGGCTTGCCGCGCCGCCTGCGCACCCTTTACGCCCAATGATTCCGAACAACGCTCGCCCCCTACGTATTACCGCGGCTGCTGGCACGTAGTTAGCCGGGGCTTATTCCGGGATTCACGTCATCCGCAGGCCATTCCCTGCCCGCGTTATTCCCCCTCCCGAAAAGGACTTTACAACCTCACGGCCTTCATCGTCCACGCGGCGTCGCTCCATCAGACTTTCGTCCATTGTGGAAGATCCTTAGCTGCTGCCTCCCGTAGGAGTCTGGGCCGTTCTCAATCCCAATGTGGCCGTCCACCCTCTCAGGCCGGCTACCCATCGTCGCCTCGGTGGGCCTTTACCCCGCCGACTAGCTAATGGGCCGCGGACCCATCCCCCGGCGCCCCCGTGGGGGCTTTCCGACGTCGTACCTCTGTACATCGCCTCTCATCCGGCATTACCACATGTTTCCATGTGCTATTCCCGACCAGGGGGCAGGTTGTCCACGTGTTACTCACCCGTCCGCCGCTTCCGTCCCCGCCGAAGCAGGGCCATTCGCTCGACTTGCATGCTTAAGACGCGCCGCCAGCGTTCGTTCTGAGCCAGGATCAAACTCTCCGTCATGGCTTCCCGGCGCCGTAGCACCGGGATCATTTTCACTTCAGTTCTCTCCGGCATCCCTCACGAACCGGCTCGATTCTCTTATCTCTCCGTGTTCTTCGGAATTGACCAAGGAAGCCTCGCACCGCTTCCTTTTCCTTCATCCCTTTCCCTTCGCTTTTCCTTTCAAAAATCCACGCCGCTTCCCGCGGCGCTTGAATACATTACCCCCTTTCTTCCCTACTTGTCAACTATTTTCCCAATATTTTTTAAAATTTTTCTTAAGGCGATTAAAAGGATGTTAGAATCTTTATATGATTAAAGAAGATGTCATCAAGAACTTAAGAAGAAACAACTTTATAGTGGAAGTAGTAAAAGACGGAAAGGAAGCGGTTGCTTACGTCAAAAGGACTGTTCCGAGGATGAGTCTCTGCTCATCAGGCGGCTCAATGACTCTCAATGAAACAGGCATCATGGATCTCCTTCGCAGCGGCGAATATGATTTCATAGATCGCTATGCACCCGGAATCGACAAAGATAAGGCATTCCACGATGCATTTTTCTCCGATTATTACTTTGCGAGCGCAAATGCAATCACAGAGCACGGGGAAGTGTATGAAGTGGATGCAACGGGCAACAGGGTAAGTGCGATCATATACGGGCCGAAGCACGTAATCCTTGTTGTCGGTCGAAACAAGATAGTAAAAAACTTGAAGGAAGCGATTGAAAGGTTGAATACGGTTGCAACTCCGTTGAACGCAAAGCGTCTTTCCTCCGAGAGCTATTGCAAGGACCACGGGAAGTGCATGTTCCCTGAAATGGATGAAGAACATCTGATGTGCCCGGGAAAGTGCCGGGATCCGCTTTGCTCTACTGCAGTGATAATGTCAAAGCAAAGGGTGAAGGACAGGATAACGATATTGCTTGTAGACGAGGATTTAGGATATTGAGAAAGGGAGCCTCGGCTCCCTTTCATCACTCAAAGAACAAATCCTGTAATTCTTTTTGGCTTTTCACGTTCAGAATTCGCGTGAGGAAATAACTATTCTTCACGAGTTTGGCAATCTCCGCAAGGACTTGCACGTGCTCATTCGGATATTCGTCCGAACCGAGTACGAGGAATAGCACTTTCGTTGCCTTTCCGTCCACCGATCCGTAATCGATCTCCTTCTCCAGAACGCCGACAGCCACAAGAGGTTTTTCCAAACTTGCCATCTTGGCGTGCGGGATCGCAACCCCCTGCTCCAGTCCGGTCGAGCCCAAAGTCTCCCTCTTCTCCACTGCAGAAAGCATCTCCTCTTCCCGTTTTCCATCGTAGCCGAGGACAGATGAGAACTTGCTTACCAAGTCAGAGAGAACCGAATGCTTGTCATCTCCTACCACGGGGTAGAAGCAATACTCTTTTTTTAGCGAATCCAAAAGTCCCATACTACTCCTCTTCAAACATCGACCAGATGCTGTCATCGTCTTTGACTACAAGCACAGGGCACGCTGATGTCCTGAGCATCCTGTCGTTCTCACTCATCAACTCATCCCGCCTCGAACGGATCTTGTTCACGGATCCGAGAACGATCAGATCGACCGAGTGTTCCTTCGCGTATTTCAATACCATAACGTTCGGCGCGCCTTCGAGTTTTTCGGTCAATATGCCGACGCCCTTTGAATCGGCAAGCTTTTTCGCATGCCTCAGGTGCCTTGCGGCATCAGCCTTCAAATCCTCCAGATACTCCAGTTTCTCCTGATCAATGAAAATATGGCTCGAAAGAAGGTCTCCCAACGCTTTCGTGTTGACCACATACACTGCATGCAGGCTGGCTCCTGTGGAAGAGGCGAGCATTATGGCATACATCAGCGCGCTCATCGCCCCCTCCGATCCATCGAGGTATACCAGGATCTTTTTAAACGGACAAACCATCCGCATCCTCCTTTTTCTCATCCTTCGGGGAATTCAGCTTGTCCTTGACGGCCTTCAGCTGTGTAAAGGATTCCCTTTCCTGCTCTTCTATTCTATCAGAAAGATATCTCAGAGTCTCTTCTTTATCCGGGATAACCAGCTTCTCGAGTGCGTTGACCTTTCTGATCGTCTTCTTCACTTCCCTTGAGAGGCGCATTATCGAGACTTTCAGCTCCGCCATGCGCCCCATCAGTTCCAATGCTTCCCTGAATTTGCCGAGCGCCATCTCCGAAAGCATGCTCGTACCCTCCGGGGAAAAGTACGGGCCTGAACCAGAGAACGCAGTATCGACCTTCGGAAGGGGAACGCCCATCACCTTCCTCGACCCGAGCGAGATTGAAGATGTGATATTCACCGCCCCCGCTAGATTGGCGACCTTCAGCCTTCCCATGTGCATTATCGCATTCTCAAGGGTCATGTCTGCGGCAAAAAGCGCATTTTCAACCCTGTTCTGGTAATCCACAGCCTGGTCCACAAGGGTCAGAAGCTCGCTTACAAGTATGCTCTTCTTCTGATCCAACAGGTCATAGCCAAGCTTGCTGAACTCCAGTTCGTCCTTTACTTTCATCAGGTTGCTTCGCGTAGGTGCCAAACTCGTATCCATAAACACTAACCCTTGTAATGCTCGTTGATCTCTTCCTCCGTAAGGCGTTCAAGCTCCTCGGGCGGAAGCTTTGACAGGGCCTCCCAGCCCAGATCCAAAGTCTCTTCGATCGTCCTGTCTTCGTCATAGCCTTGGTTTACGAACTTCTTCTCAAAGAAATCGCCGAACTCGATGTACTTGTGATCAACCTCGGAAAGCTCCTCCTCTCCGATTACCGAGGCAAGGTTCCTTACCTCCTTGACGTGCGAATAGGATGCATAGAGCTGGTTCGAAAGATGCGGGTGATCGTCGCGTGTCATCCCATCGCCTATTCCGTCCTTCATAAGACGGGAAAGGGATGAAAGGCAGTTTACAGGAGGATAGATACCCCTTCCGTTCATATCCCTGTCGAATACTATCTGCCCTTCCGTGATGTACCCTGTGAGGTCCGGGATCGGATGTGATATGTCATCGTTGGGCATTGTGAGTATCGGAAGCTGCGTAATCGACCCGGAACGCCCCGCTATCTTTCCAGAGCGTTCGTATATCTCGGCAAGATTCGAGTAGAGGTACCCGGGATATCCTTTCCTTGAAGGTATTTCCCCCCGGAGGGTCGAAATCTCACGAAGCGACTCACAGTAGTTCGTCATATCGGTAAGGATAACAAGAACCTCCTTGCCTTTGTCGAATGCAAGATGCTCTGCGAGGGTGAGTGCGGTCTTCGGGGTTATGGTCCTCTCGATCGAAGGATCGTCAGCAAGGGAAAGGAACATCGCTACGTTCTCAAGCGCTCCAGTTTCCTCGAAGCTGTCGATGAAGAACTTCGCAACGTCGTACTTTACTCCCATGGCGGCAAACACGATCGCAAAATCGCTCTTTCCTCCGCGTACCTTCGCCTGCCTCACTATCTGGGCTGCAAGCTGGTTGTGCGCTAGTCCGTTTCCGCTGAATATCGGGAGCTTCTGACCTTGGATCAAAGTCGTCATACCGTCGATGACCGAAATGCCGGTCTGGATGAAATCCCTCGGGTATTCCCGTGATGTAGGATTTATAGGAGACCCGTTGACATCACGCTCGTCGAACGCATGCGGGGTCACCGCGTTGTCCCGGCTCTTTCCCAGTCCGTTCATAACCCGCCCGAGCATCTCCTCCGATACCCCGAGCGTTAAAGGCTCCCCGAGGAACTTCATGCTCGTCCCCGGAAGGGAAAGCCCGTCTGTTCCTTCGAAGACCTGTACGCATACTGCATCATCCGATGTATCGAGGACCTGTCCTGTCTTGACTTTCCCGTCAGGCGTCTTGATCTCCACCAGTTCCCCGTATCCCACCGGATGGGTATGCCTCATGTATACAAGCGATCCATCTATCCTGCTTGCGCCGATGTATTCCCTGCCTTTCAAAAGGCTCTTGTCGCTGACTTTCAAAATCGATTCGTCAATCTTCTCCATACAAACTCCCCAACTGCATCATCGAGCGCTCAAGCTTGAGGGAAAGCTTGTCCACGTCTTCGCTCTTCCCGTTCGGAATGTTGAACCTCATCCTTGCGATTTCGGAAACCACGGAAAGCCTCTTGATCTTGACCATCGGAACTCCCTTTGCAATCGCATCCTCACCGAGGTCGTAATAGTGTAGGATCAAAGAGAGCATCTTGAGTTGCTTTTCAGGCTCGCAGTACCTGTCGATCTCATCGAATGCGTTCTGCTGCAGGAATGCAGTCTTGAAGAGGGAGCAGACCTCAAGGATGAAATTCTGGCTGTCCGGAAGGGCGTCGTTTCCGACGAGTTTCACGATCTGGTTCAATCTGACTTCCCTTTGCAACAGTTCAAGGATCCTCTTCCTGTTCTCAAGCCACTGCCCCCCGCTCTTGTCATTCCACCACTTCTTGATCTCATCGACGTATTCGCTGTAGCTGTCAAGCCATGAGATCGCCGGGTAGTGACGCGCATTCGCAAGCTGCCTGTCAAGCGCCCAGAAACAGCGTACAAACCTTTTCGTGTGCTGTGTGACCGGCTCGGAGAAGTCCCCGCCGGCGGGGGAAACCGCCCCGATTACGGAGACAGAACCTTCGAATCCTCCGAGGCTGAGCATTCGCCCCGCCCTCTCGTAGAATTCCGCGATCCTCGTAGGAAGGTATGCGGGGAAGCCCTCTTCCGCAGGCATCTCCTCCATCCTTCCCGAAAGCTCCCTCAAAGCCTCCGCCCAACGGGACGTGCTGTCAGCCATGATAGCGACGCTGTAGCCCATGTCGCGGTAGTACTCCGCCATCGTTATTCCGGTGTATATGCTCGCTTCCCTTGCAGAGACTGGCATATTCGAAGTGTTTGCGATAAGTATCGTACGCTCCATCAGGGATTGCCCGGTCCGCGGATCGACCAGGTGCGGGAACTCCCTGAGAACGTCCGTCATCTCGTTTCCCCGTTCGCCGCAGCCGATGTATACGATGATGTCCGCATCACACCACTGCGCTATCGAATGCTGGGTCATCGTCTTACCCGTGCCGAAGCCTCCCGGGATTGCAACAGTGCCGCCTTTGGCAAGCGGGAAAAGGGAATCTATGACCCTAAGGCCGGTGATCAACGGCACTTCGAGACTCAGCCTTGACTTCACAGGGCGAGGCACCCTTATAGGCCAGCGTTGAATCATCGTCAAATGAACGTTGTTGCCCTTCTTGTCGACGATCAAGGCAATCTCATCGGTGACTTTGTACTCCCCTTCGGATGCAATCGAAACGACGCTGTACTCCCCCTCGAGCGAGGAAGGCACCATGATCTTGTGATTCACCCGTCCCGTCTCGGCGACAGTGCCGAGAACCATTCCCGGTGCAACTTCATCCCCGGCCGCAACCGACGGCTTGAAGTGCCAGAGTTTCTCATGGTCGACCGCGTCGATGCTTATCCCCCTGGAGATGAAATCCCCGGAGACCTTCCTTATCTCCTCCAGGGGCCTTTGTATTCCGTCGTAGATGTTGCCGATCAAGCCCGGAGCAAGCTCCACCGAAAGGCTCATCTGGGTTCCGTATACGTTGTCCCCCGGAGCAATACCCGTAGTGTCCTCATATACCTGCACGGTCGCTTCATCGCCGTTGAGTTTCACGATCTCTCCGACTATACCCATCTCGCCGACGTGCACGAGTTCCATCATCCGGGCATCCGTTATACCTTTTAATAGGATGACAGGGCCGTTGACCCTCTTCACCTTACCTACTATTCTGCCTTGCATTTTCTTCCTGTATGATCTTCCTGATCTCTTTCAGATAGCGGCGGATCCTCACGGATACGACGTTCTCATACGAAACCTTTCCATCGAGGCTGGTCACGACCACCCCGATTTCCCCGATCATCTTGTCGTCCAAAGAGAGAGTGACGCTGCTGCCAGTCATCCTCTTGACTATCGTCGAAGCCTCGTCAAGCATCTCCTTCGTCACCACCGCCCGTGGTGAGAACGAGACGACGGCGCTTTTCCTGTCCAGTCCTATGACAGCCTCAACAATCCAAGAGATGAGATGGGATGAGAGCTTTCCTTCCTTTGCAAGGTTTTCAATCCTCGCATCAACTTCATCCCTTACCTTCTTGAATGAGGCATCCATGTTCCTTAGCTCGGAAAGCCTGTCGATGCTACGTTTCGCGCTCTCTTCCTTCATCGCGATCTGGTTCTCGCGTAAGCGTACGCTCCGCCACTCGGCCTCGGTCAGCCTTGCAGCTTCCTCAATGCCATCTTTCTTGATGAATCCGGCCTCTTCCTCAGCGTCCCTTATGATCTTGTCCGCCCTTGCCTTGGCCTCATCGAGGATGCCGCTGACAAGCTTGTTGTCATTTTCCATCATATGGATACTCCAATCGCCTCATTTGTCAGTTCCCTCAAATCCCTCGAGAACTTCCCCCCTTTCCTGGGGATCTCGACAACGAGGGGAAATGATTCGGAGAAAAGGAAGCGGTCGACAGTCTCCCTGATCATGTCTGCCACATCCTCGGTGATGATGATAACTCCGTACTCATGATGCTCCAGCACGCTGTTCCAGGCACTCTTCGCCTCGCTCTCGCTGCGGCAGGTAGTGCCCGAAACCCCCACGAGGGAAAATCCGAGTACGGTGTCTTCATCGCCTATGACGAAATATTCCATCTTCTCTTCCGATCAGGCGTTACCCAGGATCATGAGTGCCGTAATGAATCCGAAGACTACGAGCCCCTCGGCCAGGCCGATGAAGATAAGCGCATTGGACGCTATCTCCGGCTTTTCCGAGATCGCACCCATGGCGGCTGCTCCTACGTGCGAAATTGCAATTCCCGCAGCGATCGCCCCGAGACCGAAAGCGAGGGCTGCCGCAAAACATACCCATGCAGTTGAGGTGTTGCCGGAAGCAACCTCTTCAGCTGCAGCGTAAAGCGTCGGGGAATAGATGAAGGCAGTCCCGATGAGAAGCACGAGTGTGAGAACGAAAGAAAGACCTACGTTCCTCTTGAATCCGATTCCGGTCATATTGTGACCCTCCTAATTACTTTCAGCTTGCCTTGACTCTGCCTGAAAGCCCGATCGGGGAGTAGGCAAGGCCATGGCCAGTAAAATACTTTGTAAAGAATTCGTAGTAGTTGAGCCTGAGCGAGTTGATTCCCGCGCTGAGCCCCTCCAGTACGATGACCAAAAGATTTCCAACTATCATTATCAGGATCTGGAAGAAGACGACATTTGTCATCATCGCCATGTCCTGGAATGCAGTCATAAGCGATACGTGTGCAATCCCAAGCCCCGCGACACGCATGAAAGAAAGAGTATTTGCAAGGAACCCTGAGAAAATCTCAAGTATCTCTATCAAAGACTCCATCACGAAGTTGATAAGGAACGTCGATAAGCGCACCTTCTTTCCCTCTTTGATCTCGATTACGGCATGAACCGGCTCCTTGAGGAATATCAGGACCAACGAGACTACAACCAAGAGAACGGAAAGATCTGAGAGTTCAAGCGTCCTGTAACCGGATGCGACGAAATCAAATCCGACGTTTATACCCACGAAGTACAACACGCCGCCCACCAGTCCGTACTTGTCGAACACAAGTTCGAAATACCTTTTCTTCCTGACGAGGTTTATCCAGTTGAGTATCAAGCCAAGGTAGATTATCACGATGCCGAATCTGATCGAGATGCCGAGGATATCGTATACGTCGTTGACGTACCCGTTCCCCCCGTGCCCGTTCACTACGCTATGGAAGTTGAACCAGAGCGCATCAGGCCATGGGTAGCCGAACGTCGATCCGAACAGGACCCCGCCGACCATCGATGCCGGTCCGAGGTACAAAAGGAGAGTGCAAAGGTAGCGACTGATCAAACCGTCCTTCGCCATCGGATTGTTTTTGTACCAAATATTCCCCAGAATGCCGACAAGAAGCAGAACCAACCCCTGCCCTACATCTGCAAACATGAGCATGAACATCACTATGTATGCGACTGCAGTGAAGGGCGTCGGGTTTATCGAACCGTACTCGGGCGTTCCGTAGTTGTTCACAAGGTGCTCGAACGGTTTTAGAAAGCGCGGGGAAGTAAGAGAGACAGGTATCTCGCTTTCCGGGACATCCTCCGGATCCCTCACTTCCACTATGCACCTTCCCCCGGTGCACGATTCTATCGCTTCCGCGACATCTGAAGCATCATCCATCGGAACCCAACCTGAGAACAAAGTCGTGTTCTTCGTATATGAGAAATACGACTCGACGCTCTCGGCCAACTCCCTCAGGCGCACGTTCCTCCAATAGAGTGTTAGTTCGTCCTTCTTTTCTTCAATCCTTTCGGAGAACTCGCCCTGGAGCCTCTTGAGGCTATCCTTGTCCTTTCCTATCCTTCTCTGTAGTTCGTCTTTCAAGAGGGAATACCCGCGCTGCTGTGCCATCTTGTCTGAAGTCTCTACGAACGAGAACTTGTCCAAGACCTCCCCTATCCTTCCCTCTTCCCTGCTTAGGGAAAGGATCTGGATCTGATCATCGCTTTTTACGACGATCGCACCAAGCGTGGAAAGGCGCTGTACGAAATCATCAAAGCGCCCCGAGATGCTTCCGACGTGTGTCCCAAGGTATTCCGTCTTCTTGTCGTTTATATACTTGAGCATCTCGTTCTCGACAAGGAGGGACTGGTTCACGATCTGCTGCCTGTTCCTCACGTCCTGAAGCGAGGAGGAGAACTTGTCGAGAAAGAGCCTTATGTCGTCGACATCGACATCAGCAACGCTCTCCAAATCCTCCGATGTAAGCCTCGGAAGCTTATCCCCGGCCTGTCGGAACAAGCCCTCGATACGGAAGCGCAAATCCGCGATCATCTGGCTATTAGTCGATGCCTTGTGCTTCAACAGCTTCTTCATCTGATCCTTGTCAAGTGAATCCAGATGAACGAAATCCAATACCCCTTTGTCCAAAAGTTTTCTGACGACCTTGTCCTTGTCTTCGTCCATGACGACAGCCGTCAGCATTTGCATCTTACGGGTGAACATGCTCATTTGAGAGCCTCCCTTATCTTATCCTCCCTCCATCCATAGGACTTTGCGCTCAAAATCGCACGGAGTATCCTCTCGTCGTCCTTGTATGAATAAAGGTATGAAAGGGTTACGCCGATTGAGAACGGCTTGCCCCTCAAGATCCTTGCATACTCCTTCTTCCTCGTATTTGCAAGATAGTTCTCGATTGCGAGTATGTGGCTTGCATTCTCATCAGAGCCTGTAAGCTCGTCATCTCCTTTCCTGATCGCATCGATCTCATCAAGCAAGTCGCCATACCGGGCCGCGACGATCGAACGCACCTTCTCCTCCCCCTTCCCGGGAAGTGAGAATATGTGTGCCCTGTGCATGTGCTGGTAAATGTAGCCGTAAGGTATCAATACCTTCTCAAGGTCATCGGCTCCGAGATGATGGTAGAATGCATAGCGGATGTAGAGGAGTATGTTCTTCAAATCCACATCGACGTTGTATATCATCTCCGCTTCCTCCCTGTCCTCCGGACTGAGTTTCGCACACTCCGAAAAGAGATGGTCGAAGAAGAGATGGTCCAAAGCTATCTCCAGAAAGAAAAGCCCGCTTTCGGAGAGATCTTCTATAGTGAATTTCCTGAAGACATCGTAATACGGCGTTTTCAAAAGCGCAGAAAGCACGTCGTCGTACGTACGGGAATTGATTATCCTGTCGTAATCGATCTTGTGCACTATCTCGCCCTTGTATATGTACGATGCCCTGTAAGTCATGCTGTGGTTCCTGACTTTCATCGAATACCAAAGGCGGAATGCGTTCTTAAGATTCTCGCACTCAGTCTTCTCAAGAAGCACTTCGACTACTTTCCTCGCCTCCCCCTTGAGGTATGAGCATATCTCGCGGTATGTGGATATCTCCTCCTCCAAGAGCGATAGCTCCACTTGCTCCAGATCCCCTGTGGCTTCGTATACGGAAGAGAGGGAAGAATGCCTCGTGTCCTTCAAAAGCGCCATCGCTTCAGAGAGACTTGAGGCCTTTATCATATCATCGAATAGATGGCTTTCCTTCATCTGCCCGAGGCGTGCACGAAGTTTTGCATTTATGAATGCGTAGTCATTAACCTTGCCCATAGTTGCCATCCACTTTCAAAATGCGCTCGATGACCCTCTCTGCCGCCGTTTCAATTACGCTCCGGGGAAGTTCGTTCGCCTTCCGCTCGATCTCGTCGCGCATCGCCTCGTATTCCTTCAAATGCTCTTCGAGGATCCTCTCTTCCTCGTCAAGCCTTTTCTTGCCTTCCGCTCTTACTTTCTCTACTTCGCTTTGGATGTATGCCTTCTTCTCCGCTTCTGCATCGAATATGATCCTACGTGCCTTCTCTTCGGCATCCGAGACCAATTTCCCGGCATCGTCTTCCACCTTGAGTATTTCATCTATAACACTGCTATGCATCGCAGGAAACCCTCCAAAACGAAAAAAGGGAATCTTCCATTCCGTGAAATGGAAAATACCCCCTGTATATCGGGCAAGGCGGATTTGAACCGCCGACCCCAAGTCCCCCAGACTTGTACGCTAAACCCCTGCGCTATTGCCCGTGATTCCGCTGACTATAATACTAATGTTTTCCACCTCTTGCAAGCGGGCAGGAAGTGGAAAACATATCCGTCGCTCATATCGCAAGCGATATGAAATTCTTTATCTCCGAAACTCCGACGTACGAAGAGTCGTCTCCGCTCTCCCTTGCAACCACCAAGGTAGGCGCCTGCATCACTTCATAACGCACGGCAAGCTCAGGAACCTTCTCCGCATCAACAACCTCGTAGGAGAGCCCCGCCTTGTCAAGAAGGCTCTTTGCAATCTTGCAATTCGGGCATGTGGATGTCGTGAAAAGCATCACGCTCTCGCGCCCTGAGAGTTTTCCGACGTTCTTTGCCAAAGGCTCGTCCAAGCTCTTTCTCTCGTGGGTCAGAACGCTCGTTGCGATGTTGTACGTCTTTCTCTCCTTGAATTCCTCTGCCTTTCCAGTGTTCCAGTTCTTCACCGGGCGGTAGTATCCCGTGATCCTCGACCATACTTCGGTCTCGGCACCGCACTTCGGACACCTATGCACTTCCCCTGAGATGTAGCCGTGGTTCTGGCATATCGAGTAGGTCGGGCTGAGGGTATAATACGGAAGCTCGTAGTTCTCAGCAATCTTCTTCACAAGCTTTGCAGCGCTCCTCCAGTCAGGAAGCTTCTCCCCGAGGAATGCATGGAATACAGTTCCTGAAGTGTAGAGCGTCTGGAAGCGGTCCTGTATGTCGAGGGCCGTGAAGATGTCATCGGTATACCCGACCGGGAGGTGCGACGAGTTGGTGTAGTACGGGGCATCCCCGTTCCGGGAGGCTGTGATGATGTCTGGATACTTCTCGACATCGTGCTTTGCGAAACGGTACGAGGTGCTCTCTGCAGGAGTTGCCTCCAAGTTGTAAAGGTCGCCGTACTCCTCCTGGTACTTCACAAGGCGCTCCCTCATGTGGTTGAGCACTTTCACTGCAAAGTCATCAGCTTCCTTATGTGTAAGATCGAGGCCAAGCCACTTCGCGTTCAGCGTGGATTCGTTCATTCCCACTATGCCTATCGTGGAGAAGTGGTTGTCAAACGATCCAAGGTACCTCTTCGTGTAAGGATAAAGTCCTTCTTCAAGAAGCTTTGTTATGACTTCCCTCTTCCTCTTGAGGCTACGCGCCGCGATGTCCATCATCTTGTCAAGGCGGCGGAAGTAGTCATCCTCGTCTTTTGAAAGGTAACCGATCCGCGGAAGGTTTATCGTAACAACTCCGATAGAGCCTGTGGATTCCCCTGAACCGAAATATCCACCTGTCTTCTTCCTCAGCTCCCTCAAGTCGAGGCGGAGGCGGCAGCACATGCTCCTTACGTCGCTCGGCTTCATGTCCGAGTTGATGTAGTTCGAGAAATACGGGGTGCCGTACTTTGCAGTCATCTCAAAAAGGAGACGGTTGTTCTCAGTATCGGACCAATCGAAATCCCTGGTGATCGAGTAAGTCGGGATGGGGTACTGGAATCCCCTGCCCTCAGCGTCCCCTTCGATCATGATCTCGATGAACGCCTTGTTGACCATGTCCATTTCCTTCTGGCAATCGCCATAGGTGAAATCCTGCTCCTTTCCTCCGACTATCGCAGGGGTATCCTTCATATCCTCCGGGCATACCCAGTCGAGCGTGATGTTCGAGAACGGCGCCTGTGTTCCCCAGCGCGAAGGGGTATTGACTCCGTAGATGAACGACTCGAGGCTCTTCTTCACTTCCCTGTACGAGAGGTTGTCCTTCTTCACAAACGGTGCAAGGTAGGTGTCGAAGGATGAGAAAGCCTGCGCCCCCGCCCATTCGTTCTGGAGTATTCCCAGGAAGTTGACCATCTGGTTGCAAAGGGTCGAAAGATGGCTTGCCGGGGATGAGGTGATCTTTCCGGGAATCCCACCAAGCCCTTCCTGTATCAGTTGCTTGATCGACCAGCCCGCGCAGTATCCCGTGAGCATCGACAGATCGTGCAGATGGATGTCGCAGTTGCGGTGTGCGTTTGCAATCTCCTCGTCGTACACTTCGCTGAGCCAGTAGTTTGCCGTAATCGCACCGCTGTTGGAGAGAATCAGTCCGCCGACTGAATACGTGACAGTCGAATTCTCCTTAACCCTCCAGTCGTTGAGCTTGAGGTAATTGTCGACGACGTTCTTGTAGTCGAGGATCGTGGAACGCATGTTCCTCGCCTTCTCCCTCTGTTTCCTGTAGAGTATATATGACTTTGCCACAGGGGCGTATCCTGCCTCCCCGAGCACTTTCTCCACCGAGTCCTGGATCGATTCGACCTGGACAAGGTCGTCCTTTATCTTCTCTTGAAAGTCGGAAGTGACTTTGAGCGCGATGAAATCGAGTACGTTCTCATTGTACGATACTCCAGTAGCCTCGAAAGCCTTCCTGATGGCATCTATGATCTTCCTGATGTCGAAATCCACTACTTTTCCATCTCTTTTGGAAACTCTATACATCTTCGGTTTTCTCTCCTTCGGTGATGAACAGCATAACATCAGAATAGAACTCGCGCAAGTAGAGAGAGCGCAATATAAAGCGTATCAAATTTCACTGTACGCTATATATAGGGTTATGCCATATCCCTGATCTGTACGTTTCCGATATAATTTCTAAGTATTTCGCTATACTTTACCAGATCTTCCATGGAACAAGGAGAACAGTCTTTGGAGATCGTATTTTCATTTGGAACAAAATTTTGCAGATAGTATCTCTCCGCGCCTTCCACAATCTTTCCAATCGAATGAAAACTTTTTTCATCATGAAGCTCTTTTACACATGTGGTGCGGAACTCGTAGTCGACCTGACCTGAAAGAAGGAATGAAATCGAACGGGAGACGTTGGAAGTGTCGTACTTCGGAAAACCCACCGTCTCCGGGTAGCGCTCAAACGAGTTTTTGATATCCATCGCAACGTAATCGACGAGCTTTTCAGATACAATGCGGGATAGCACTTCGGGCCTCGAGCCGTTCGTGTCGAGTTTCACCAAGTACCCCATCTTCTTAAGAGACGAGAGGAATTCATCCAAGTCATCAGCCAAGGTAGGCTCCCCGCCTGAGACGACAACGCCATCTAGAAGTCCCTTTCTTTTCTCCAGATACGAGAAGACCTCGCTCTCTGGAATCTCCGGAGTGAGTGAAGGATGAAGCACCAGTTCCCCGTTGTGGCAGAACGGGCAACGGAAGTCACAGCCCCCTGTGAATAGGATTGCAGCCATCTGGTTCGGATAATCGACCAGCGTAAGTTTCTGAAAGCCCCTGATCTTCATCGGTCACCCCTGGCTTGAAAGCAAAGTCGACGCAACTTCAGTGGGTATCATCATGAGTTTCTTGCTGTTGCTGTCTATTGTCGCGGCCTTCACCACGATGCGGCAAAGCTCATCCCCGTCGTCCCCCCGGGTTATCACCTGTTCAAGGGTGGTGCTGAAGTGCTTCACGGATATAACCTTTGTATGTACTGTTATCTCGTCATCGAGGTATCCGGGCTTCTCGTAATCGATCGTGAGTCCCTTGACGACGAATATCATCGATGAAGTCTCCTTCATCGCCTTCTGGCTAAGGGATGGCAGGAGGGTGCGTAGCATCTCAGTCCTTGCATGCTCTGCATAATCGAGGTAACGCGCATGATAGACTATTCCACCTGCGTCCGTATCGGAAAAATACACTCTGCTTCTGAAAATGAATTCCATGGCTAGAGGATACGAAAAAAAGAAAAAAGGTGCCATATCCACTTCTCTATGACACCATGCGTCATAGTAAATGGCTTAGGCTCTACTCAAGGAGGAAGGAAAATGGAAACAATCAGAAGCAAAAGCATGTTAAGCGGAGGAGGTTTGACGTTCGTTTTCGACAGCACGTGGATGGAGAACTACATCACCCCGCTGATTCCTTCTTACAACGAAACCGTCCTTACGAAGGAAAACTTCGAAAAACTTTGCGTCAGCGTCCGAAGCGAGTATTCGATGCTTGAGAAAATATACCCGGGCTTTTTCAGGGACAAGGAGATAGCATCCCTGATCGCGGAGATCACGCTGTTTTTGAAGATGTTCCTGGAAAAAGGGGAGATGATACTAGGCACGAACTGCCCATACATCTCCCTTGTAGCGGAAATGATGTAAGCCTACCTGCGCTTCCTTTCATCGCGCATCTTCTGCTTTTCCAAACTCTTCTTGAAGAAATCCGCCATCGTTCCTCCGGAGAAGTCGCCGCTTCCCCTTCCCTGGTAGCTGTTTTCGCGTGGCCTTCTCTCTTCATACCTTTCACCGCGACCTTTCCTCTTGGACTCCCGTACGACTTCGATTCTAGTCTCGTAGACAGCCGGGGCCTTCACCTGGCTTTTCTTCAAGACTACGCGGACCTTGCCGTCTGGAAGCTTCTGGCTCACGGTGCTTCTGGTCTGGGCTGAAGCGATCTTGATCTTCACTTCCCTCTCTTCGTACTGGCATGAGAGGCGCTGGCAGATGTAGTGCATCGAGCCGTCCTTGTCCTTCGCCTTCATCATCTCGCTTCCGCAGTACGGGCACTTCTTACCGTCCGGGAACGATGGAGAGAACTTGAGCGTGCTTTTCTCGACTTCGACCACGAGGTCCTTCGCCATTCTTTTGATATCTGACACGAATGCCTCCGGATCCTCCTTCCCGCTCTTTATCCCTTCAAGCCTTGCCTCCCACTTCCCGGTCAGATCGGGACTGCGTAGCACAGCCGGCGCAAGGCGCACGACCTCCCGTCCCTTTGCGGTAGGCACGAGGTATTTCCCGTCACGTTCCACGTACATGTTCTGAACGAGCTTTTCGATGATGTCTGCGCGGGTTGCCGGCGTCCCCAGTCCGTTCGAAAGGTTCTCCTTCGCCTTCTCGTCATCTGCAAAGCGCCCTGCATGCTCCATTGCAGATAGCAGGCTTCCCTCGGTGTACCGCTCAGGGGGAGTCGTCGCATTCTTCCTGACCTTCACGCTCTCCAATGTCACTTCATCACCTTTCTTCATCGAAAGAATCGCATAGCTGACGTCACTCGAGTCATCCTCTGGGGCGGTACTTTTCACCCCGCTTGAGATCGAAACATTCCTGAAGCCTTTGAGTATCGGCTCTGAGACACGGGTTTTGAATTTGTATCCGTCGACATCAAGGGTGCAAGTTGTGGTCTTGTACCTGTAATCCTCGCCGAGCACTTCCAGAAATCGGGTTGCGATCAATTTCCAAAGCTTCTCCTCTTCGGGAGAGAACTTCGATGTATCGACCTTCTTTTCCGTGGGGATTATCGCATGGTGATCCCCTACCTTTCCGTCGTCCACGAACCTCGGGTTGTCCTTTCTGAACCCAACTGAAAGGTATTCCTCCACCTGGATTCCGAACACTGTATCCGAAAGCGCTTTCAACCTGTCTGGCAATGTCGGGACTATGTCGTGAGTGATGTACCTTGAATCGGTCCTCGGATAAGTTACCACCTTGTGTACCTCGTAAAGGCTTTGCAACGTATCCAGAGTCTCCTTTGCGCTGAAACCCAAAGTAGCGTTCGCATCACGCTGCAGCTCTGTCAGATCGTATGCAAGGGGAACCTCCACTTTCTTCTCTTCCTCTTCCAAACTCTCGACAACACCCTTCCTTCCGTTCATACCGGAAAGTTTCTCAGCACGCTCATCATCAGTGAACCTTATTGAATTCTCCTCGGGATAGTATGATGCGCTGAATAGCCCGAAGTTCCCGCGCGCAGTGTAATAGTAAGATCCGAGGAATTCATCCCTCTCGTCCTCTCGTGTAGTGAGAATCGACAAAGTAGGAGTCTGCACACGCCCTGCGGATATCCTTGCATCGTAGAAACAGGTAAGGGCCCTTGTCACGTTCATTCCCACGTACCAGTCTGCCATGGCCCTGCACTCTGCAGCGTGGTATAGGTTGTCGTATTCGTTCCCCGGGCGGAGGTTCATAAAGCCCTCTTTGATTGCAAGCTCCGTCTGGCTTGATATCCAAAGCCTCTCGATCGTCCCTTCGTACCCTGCAAGCTTGAGTATCCAGCGGGCAACAAGCTCCCCCTCGCGCCCTGCATCGGTTGCAATGACACAAGAGGAGACGTCACTTCTATGTAGAAGGGATGAGATTATCTCGAATTGCTCCCTTGTATCCTCTATTACGACTTCGTCAAGCTTATCAGGAAGCATCGGCAAAGTCGAAAGCGACCACCTTTTGTACTCAGGGCTGTAATGACTCGGCTCTGCAAGTTCCACAAGGTGCCCGAGTGCCCAAGTGACTATATACTCCGGGCCTTCGACATAGCCCTTGCCTTTCTCCATCAGGGAGAGCGCTTTTGCTATCTCCCTTCCAACCGACGGTTTTTCTGCAATTACAAGTTTTTTCACGTGCCGGATTATAGCAAAAGTGGAAGGAGATTAGAAAGGGCCTGAAGCATTAAACTCCTTCCCCAGGTTCCTCGGGAACGGCTATCGCATCAAGCATCTCGTATCCTTCGGGAATCTCCATCTCACCTTTTCGAATGAGGATCACAAGCCCTGAATCGGTGTGAGGGTTGACGATGAACGAGTCCAGGATCGCCCCGTCTTTCTCCAAAAGGAATATAAATTGTCCGTCTTTCGACAAATCCTCTTTCTGAATGTCATAAAAGTCGACAAGCGCGTATTTCGATTCTCCCGCGGGAACTTCGGATACGGCCTCCTTCCCTTTCCAGTATGCATGGAGATTGCACTCTTCAAGTGCTGTCACATCGAGGGTGAATGCAATCGAATCATCGATGCCTTCCGGAAGGAAAACGGACCGGGAAGTGAACCTCGTCCTCTCTTTGTCACTCTCGCTGTCGGAAACGTAACCCAAATCGATCGTTTCCCCCGATTGATAATCGTAAGTGAACGAAGAATTGAACTCCCTGCTTTTGGCGTACCAGCTTCCGTCGAATCTTTCTCCCGGGTAATACCCGATCCTCAATTCATAGATCAGTGGAATTCCTGTTTCGATGTCGCTGTAGATTGCAAACTCCACGTACTTCTTATCCTCTTTCATCTCGACGTTGTATTCGTGATGGAAAAGTGCATTCTCGACACCTTGCTCCTCTACATATTGTGTCAAGCTCGGATTGATCGAATCATATTCGACGAGGTAGCTTGAGAACAGCACGTTGCATCTATCACCCATCTCATGAACATACATGTTCACCAACTGCCCGTCTATGAACCTCGGAACGAGCGCGCCTCCCACTACGTTCGGGTTCTCCCCCGCGTATTCGATTGCAGAAGAAACCGATGCGTTTAGTTCCGAAATGTCCATTATCCTACCGGCGTTGTCAATCTCGCATGACGAGAAAATCAAAAGAACGGAAAAAAGAAGTATTAGAAGCGTTTTCATAAGAATACCCGTGCAAAGTCTAATGCCATGAAAGAGAAGATGCAATGGGATATAAAAGTAAACAATATTTATATTATTTTATACATATATTAGTACGTATATAAATGTATTTATACATATCTTCGATATCATATACATTCACTTCGTGCGCTTTCTTACGTTGCTTCTTCGAGCTCTTTCATCCCCCCGCTCCAATTGACGATTTGCGCCTTGGATTTTATAATTAAGGAAAAGCTAAAGGATGAAAATCCAAGAGGAGTAATATTATGGCTTACAAGATCACTGACACATGTGTTGCATGCGGAACTTGCCAGGGTGAGTGCCCGGTAGGAGCTATCTCCGAGGGAGACACATACTCAATTGATGCAGATGTATGCATCTCTTGCGGAACATGCGCAAGCGTTTGCCCCACAGGTGCAATCGTTGAGGAGTAATGCCTTTTAGAAGGTATTGAAGGGTACCATGTGGTACCCTTTTGTTTTTATCATGAGATTGGAAAACCCTCTGGCAGACAAAATATTCACGGTCAGCGAAATAGACAAGATCATAGCATCGACGGTCGATGAACTTTTCTTCGGACTTTCGGTAGAAGGGGAAGTTGCGAACTTCAAGACGAACCAGTCGAAGCACTGGTATTTCTCTCTGAAGGACAGGGATGGAAGCATCCTCTCCTGTACGTTCTTCCGCGGGGATAACTGGAGGACCAAGCCACCAGGGAACGGCGACTTCGTCGTAGTATCCGGGAACCTCTCTTTCTGGGCCAAAGGTGGTTCACTCTCTTTCAATGTCAAAAGGCTTGAGAATAAGGGAGAGGGGGATATCCGTATAGAGATCGAAAAGCGAAGAGCGTACTATCAGAGCCTCGGATACTTCGATGAGAGCATAAAGAAGAAGATACCGGACGAGATAAAGACAATCGGAGTAGTCACAAGCGAATCCGGGGCTGTCTTCCACGACATATTGAACGTGACGAAGCGGCGCGCTCCCGGAATAAACATAATCCTCTTTCCTTCCATGGTGCAGGGAGAGGGTGCTGATGTATCGATTGCAAATAGAATCAGGAACGCAAACATGTTCTCGTCCGTCATTGATGTTTTGATCGTCGGACGCGGCGGTGGATCGGAGGAGGACCTGCTCCCCTACTCGTCGCGGGAAGTGATCGAAGCGATACACGAAAGCAGGATCCCAGTAGTGAGCGCCGTAGGTCATGAGACCGACATGCCGTTATCAGACCTTGTTGCAGACAAAAGGGCACCCACCCCGTCCGCAGCAGCCGAAATAGTGACTGAGACGGCATGGCTCAGGGCGGAGAGGCTGTCGAAGATCAGGGATGATCTGAAGCATGGAGTAACTGAAAAGCTTTTCATGTCCGAAAAGAAGCTGAAGGAGAAAAGCATCTCTGAAGCCCCTCTCTTGAAGAGGATCTACGCATTCGGATTAAAAATCGAGGATGTCGGGAAGTACAAGGTAAAGCTTGAGAACGGGATATCGGGAAGGCTGAGGGAGATCGATACCCTCTCAGAAGAGATAAAGCGGGCTCTTCTGATGAAGAAAGAGAGAAGAAAACTTCTCCTTGAAGCATCATGGAGTGAAGAGGACTACTTCCTCTCAGGACGCTTGAAAGAAATGAGGATGAGGCTCAAAGGAAATTCCGATTCGCTCTCTTCTGCCGCATCGATGAAGCTATCCGGAGCCGGGCACGTGCTTACGGGATTGAAGAAGGAGATGGAAGCGCTATCTCCGATGAAAGTGCTCTCACGAGGGTACTCCATAATCCAAAATGAAAACGGAGATGTAGTAATATCGCCTGAGATGATCAAAAACGATGAAAAGCTTCTCTTGACGCTGAAAGAAGGAAAAGTAGCAATAAAGGTAAAGGAGAAAACAGGGAAATGACATTTGAAGAAGAACTTGAAAAACTTGAGAAACTTACGGAGAGACTCAAGGATGAGAAAACGCCGCTTGAGGAGTCGATAGCAATCTACGAGGAAGCTGCAACGCTGGCAAAGAAGCTCAACAAGAAGCTTACCGAGCTTGAACGAAGGGTTGAGAAAGTCACGAGCGATGCAGACGACCCGGTACTGAAGACTGAAACGATCGAAGAAGAATAATCAGATTTCAGGCTTTATATCATAAGTGAAGCCCAAGAATGAAAGCCCCGTGCTCTCGAGCATAAGCCTTTCTGCATATCTCCCTTTGTATAATTCATCCCCGTCGATCGGGTGCGAAAGCCATGCAAGGTGCGCCCTGATCTGATGTCTGAAGCCCGAACGAAGGGTTACGAAAACCCGTTTCCCTTCAATTCCGGTAATCTTCGTATAATACACTTTGCCATCAGAAAGAACGGGCCTTACTTCCTTCCGACCTACCCCGTACGCTCTGAACGATGAAGAGATCAAAGATGGGGTGAACTCGAACGGGCAATGGGGAAAGCCCGGGGGAAGGGGATCGTTCCTTTCATCAGTGACTGCAACGTAGCGCTTTTCAAAGCGCCCTTTCCTCTGCTCTTCGATCATCTTGTCGAAAAAGCTTTTCTTCCTTGCCACGAGAACAAGGCCCGAAGTGCCTCTGTCGAGGCGGTGGAGTACCCCGCCCTCCCAATAGTTATCGGAAAACGGTGCGGCAACTTCGGGGTATTCTTCAGCTGCAAAAGAAAGGAGAGTCGGCCCGGTGCTTCTTTTCAAAGGCACCGTATCAAGGCCGCTCTCCTTATAGAGAATCAGAAAATCTTCCGATGTGAAAACTATCCTCTCAGTTGTCATGGCGGGAGAAGATCTGCACCAAGTACAAAAAGATGTTGATGAAATCCAAGTACAGATCCAAAGCGCCGAGTATTCCGATCTTCGTCAACTCGTCGTTCGTCATCATGATCCCGTAGTTCTCATTGATGGACAATATCTTCTTGGTATCCCAGACAGTGAGAAGGGTGAAGATGACTACGCCTGCAATGGAGATCAAGTAATCGAGCATCGATGAGCGGAAGAAGAAATTCAACAAAGTCGCAACCAGTATTCCGACAAGCGCCATGAACAGGTAACGCCCCCATGACCGAACATCGCGTTTCGAGAAGGTCGCATATAGCGATGCGCCCACGAATACGGAAAGAGTGGAAATGAACGCTTTTGCAATCACTGTCGGGGCAAACACCAGGAAAACAGAGCCGAGCGTAAGACCTGTAAGGACCGCATAACCCAAAAAAGATGCGATTGCAGCACCCGAAGACATTCTTTCAGTTCGTGCAGAGAGGAAGAATACCAATGCAAACTCAGCGATTACTATCGCGATAAGCGCAACTGGATTTCCGAATATCAGCATCTGCAGTGCCGGGCTGACGCTTACGAGGAATGCGACTACACCGGATGCAAACACACCCAATATCATCCATAGATATACGTTCTTCAGGAGCGCATTTTCCCTTGAAGCGGCACTCTGAAGGATTGAACTGTCTCTCATGACTATAATTCTCCTTATAAGGAATATAACACAAACATATCAAAGCGCCAAACTTGCAGAAAGAAAAGAGTGTGTATATATTTTGGAAATATGCTGAAGAAGACCGCTTTGTTTTTCCTTATTCTACTCATACTCTCATGCACCTCGACAGAACGATCATCCGAAAGGCTCTTCACAGATGAGGATGCATCGAGGATATTGCACTCTCTAAGCGTATTGATAGACGACGACATATCCATTTCTTCAAAGGAGGCTGTAATTACAAGGGAGGATGTCATGACGCTTGTTCCCATCTCGATGAGAACATACAAGGACTACCTCCCCCTATATGACAAACTGGAGCATGAGTACGTAACAAGTATCGCAGAGAGGGCGAACGAAGCCATCCGGAACGCGTTCGAGTACATAAGAACCGATTCATACACACTTTCCCGGGAGCCCGGGTACTACCTCGACTTGAGAGTGTATGTATCGAGCGAATACGAAGAAAACAGAAGCGACGAGATACTTTCGATAATCAAGGGAAGCCTTGATGAAAGCAAGGAATCCTCTTCATCATCCCTATCTGCGCTTATGGAGGAGACCCGTAACGTAAAGAAGAATTACGACAACCTCAACTCGATTGGCTACGGCGTGATACTCCCGGATGCCAAGGGAATCGATGAAGAAGAACTCGCGTTGATGATATCGAAAAATATTTTTGATACGATGAGAGAAGTTGAGATGAGGCTGAAGAACACACCACTTGACGATCCCTCCTCGCCTTATCAAGTGTTCTGGGAGGATTGGAATTGAAATCAAGCGATCTATTTGAAAGTGCCCGCAAAGAGGAAAAAGGTGCAGAGCCGCTTGCATCCCGGATGCGCCCCCGGACGCTCGATGAATACGTCGGGCAGGACCACATAGTCGGCAAGGGGAGGCTCTTGAGAAGGGCGATCCAACTCGACCAGCTCTCCTCGATCATACTTTACGGCCCTCCGGGGACCGGTAAAACCACCCTTGCACGGGTCATCGCAAACACCACGAAAAGCCACTTCTCGACTATGAATGCAGTCCTTGCGGGACTGAAGGAACTTGATGAGGAGATAAAAGGTGCAAAGGAAAGGCTCGAACTATACGGGATAAAAACGATCCTCTTCATCGATGAAGTCCACAGATGGAACAAAAGGCAGCAGGACGCGCTTCTGCCGTGGGTTGAGAACGGCACTGTGATACTAATCGGCGCCACGACTGAAAACCCCTACTTCGAAGTGAACGCCGCCCTGGTCTCCCGCTCAAGAATATTCCAACTGAAGAAGCTTGAGGATAGCGATTTGGAGAAAATCCTCACAGACGCCCTATCTGACAAGGAGAGAGGCTACGGCAGATACGACGTGGTGATAGATGAGGATGCAAGGAAGCACCTGGTGAAGGTTGCATCAGGGGATGCCCGTTCGCTTCTCAATGCACTTGAACTTGCAGTGGAGACCACAGGGGAGCACTTTCCTCCCGAAAAGGGCGAAGTCATACACATTACGAAAAGCATCGCAGAAGAGTCCATACAGCAGAAGGCCGTGCTATACGACAAGGAGGGGGATTACCACTTCGATGTCATAAGCGCATTCATAAAAAGCCTCAGGGGAAGCGACCCCGATGCTTCCCTATACTGGCTTTCAAAGATGGTAAAGGCTGGGGAAGACCCGCGCTTCATATTCCGTCGGATGCTCATACTTGCCTGCGAGGATGTGGGGCTGGCAGATCCGAACGCCCTTGTATACGTAAACGCATGTGCAGAGGCATTCGACAGGGTCGGACTACCGGAGGGAAGGTACCATCTGGCGCTAGCCGCGCTATACCTTTCAACTTGCAAGAAAAGTAACTCATCCATGGCATTCTTCGATGCACTGAAGGCTGTGGAGGAGGAGAGCGCATGGGAAGTGCCAAACCACTTGAAGGACGCAAGCAGGGACAGCGAGGGATTCAAGCACGGGGAGGGCTACCTATATCCCCATGCATACCGCGACCACTGGGTGAGCCAGCAATACCTTCCGACAGGGCTGAAGGGAAAAGTATTCTACATCCCTTCCGACCAAGGGTATGAAGCGGGCATAAGGAAAAGCGTATTGGAAAAGAGGGAAGCACAGCTTGAGTCAGTCGTGGAAGACCAGTGGCAGGAGGAACTCACCCACTCCCCGAACGACAAGGAGAGGGTGCACTGGATCGAGCGTGCAATCGGAAACAAAACGGGAGTGTTGAGGGATCTTACCGATAAGCTTTTCGAGAATCTCGACCTCCGTAGGTATGAGAATACCCTCACATTAAGCGCATCAAGAGGGCTCTTGCTCTGGCCACTCAAAAGACTCACACCAGAGGGACTTGCGGTTGCATTTGTCCGAAAAGAAGAGGAGAAGAAGGTCATAGAGCACTTTGCAACAGAGTTTGAAGAGATAGAAAAGCCCCTTGTGGTAGTCTCCAAAAGCGACGTGGAGGGTTTTGAGAAACTCGAAGCCGGGCTGATGTTCTCAACCATCGCGGGAAGAAACGTGCTTACCAGGCTTTCATCCTCCCGAAAACTCATCTCCTTGATATCTTCACGTCTTACGGAGAACGGGAAACTGTTGCTGATAGAAGCACTTCCATCTGCATCCACCCGCCTCTCATCATTTCTCAAGGGGGAATTGGGAAGGGAGACTGAAAGAGCCGAGAAGAAGATATACGACGAGAGTGAGATCTATTCGTGGAATGAAAACGACTTGAGGGAAGTTCTCACAAAAACCTTTTCATCGGTCGAGATAAGGAAGGAGAAGGAGAGCGGAAAGAGGTTCCTTTCCAAAGAGAACATCACATCTTGGTGGAAGAACGGCTACTCAAAGCACATGGATGAAAAGTTCGAGAAGGATTTTATAAACGCACTTTCGGAGAGGGAAGTCGATTTCACTTCCGAATACCTACTCGTTGAATGCTCAAACGGGGAAGCGAAAAAGAAAAAGGACGCACCCCGGGATGAATGGGAGCGCGTCCATGAAATCACGAAGACGTGATCAGGATATCCTGATGTCCTCTATCGACTTTGCAACCGGTTTGAGGATCTCAAGAACCTTGTCCTTGTCCTCGGTGGCAACCTTCATCGTACAAAGCCTGTTCGACGGATCGGTGCCCATGAACGTTCCGAACGCGATTATATCCTCCCCCGCATCCGAAACAGGCTTTGAAACGCGGCTAATCTGACCGGGTTTGTCATCCAAGAAGAACGTGACACGCACGCCCTTGTTCCTTGCCCCGAAAAGCTCTATGAGAATCTTGAATAGATCGCTCTTGGAGACTATTCCGACAAGCGTATCGCCCTCTACCACGGGCAGGCACGAAAGATCTTCGTCAACCATCATCCTTGCAGCTTCCTCAACGGGAACGTCTTTCGTGATCGTCCTTGGATTCTTCGTCATCAGCTTCCTGACTGTCAGCTGGCTCAGAAGATAAGCCATCTCATGTATCGACAACGATGATGCAGGGGATGGACTTGCAAACAGAATGTCCTTTTCGGAGATGACGCCTATAAGCTTCTTGTCCTTGTCGAGGACGGGAAGACGGTGCACCTTCTCCTTCTTCATCAACTCCGATGCCTCTACTATGCTTTCATCCGGCCCGATGGTAACCGGATTTTTCGTCATCCTGTATTCTACTGTCATCTTTCAATCC
Source organism: uncultured Spirochaetaceae bacterium (assembly GCA_944389975.1). Taxonomy (GTDB): domain Bacteria; phylum Spirochaetota; class Spirochaetia; order Sphaerochaetales; family Sphaerochaetaceae; genus Ornithospirochaeta. Next base: position 23,921 of record CALXOH010000014.1, on the reverse strand, counting down.
TCCTATGCTAATTCTAATGCCGGAAACGAAGATGTTCAAAACATTATCATGACCCGAGGTATGCTCTCTTGACCTTCTCGTTGACCAGAAGGTCCTTGCTGGGAGCCTCAAGCACGATATTCCCGTTCTCCATCACGTACCCTTCGGTCGAATTCTTCAAAGCCATGCGCGCGTTCTGCTCGACAAGGAACACAGTGAGGTTGTTCTCTTTGTTTATCAGCGTGATCTTCCGGAATATCTCCTGTACGATCAGCGGGGCAAGGCCCAGTCCCGGTTCATCGAGAAGAAGCAACGTCGGGGCCGACATGAGTGCACGTGCAATCGCCATCATCTGCTGCTCGCCGCCGGAGAGGCTCCTCGTCTTCTGCTTCTTCCTAGCTTCGAGAATCGGGAAGAACTCATACATCTCCTTCTTTCTCTTGGCGATGACGGCAGGATCCTTTACGAGGAAGGCCCCCATGTCAAGGTTCTCTTCGACAGTCATGTCCGCAAATACGCGCCTTCCTTCAGGAACAAGCGCAATGCCGCGCTTTGCGATATTGTCCGTGGAAACCTTGTGCTTTACAGAGGAGATCAACTCCCCTTTGTATTTAATCTCACCTTCGGAGAGCGGAACAAGCCCCACTATGGACTTCAAAAGAGTGCTCTTACCCGCTCCGTTTGCACCGATAAGGCATACGATATCCCCCTCGTTCACATGCATCGAAACGCTCTTGAGCGCTCTGATCGCTCCGTAGTCGACCGAAATGTTATCGATAGTCAGCAGCTCACCCACTTCAATCCTCCTCTTCCCGTCCGAGGTATGCCTCTATGACCGTTTCGTTGTTCTGGATCTCCTCAGGAGTTCCCTCTGCTATCTTCTGTCCGAAAGAAAGGACTGTGATCTCGTCGCAGATGTTCATAACGAGTTTCATGTCGTGCTCGATCAATACGATGCTGATCCCCTTGTCCCTAATGCGCCTGATGGTTTCCATCAAATGTTCAGTCTCCTGCGGGTTCATTCCTGCAGCGGGTTCGTCGAGGAACAAAAGCTTCGGCTCGGTAGCCAGTGCACGCGCTATCTCAAGCTCCCTCTGATGCCCGTACGGAAGGCTTTTCGCGTCATCGTTTGCGAACTTCCCAAGCTCGAGGAACTCGAGGTATTCCATTGCGCTGTCATATATCCAGCGCTCTTCCCTTGACATGAAGAAGTAACTCTTGAGAGCTTGTCGAAACCTCCCTTTGTCCTTGTTTCCGACCTTGAAATGCCTGCCGATCATCACGTTTTCGATCACTGACATCTCTTTGAAAAGGCGGATGTTCTGGAAAGTCCTTGCAATGCCCATCCTTGAAATCTCATGCGCGCTTTTCCCGGTTATGTCGTTCCCTTCGAAAAACACCTTTCCCCTTGTGGGCACGTCCAGTCCGGTCATGTTGTTGAAGAGGGTCGTCTTACCAGCCCCGTTCGGTCCGATGAGACCTGTGATAAGCCCTTCGGATGCGTGGAAATCGACGTCGTTGATCGCAACTACGCCACCGTATATCCTTGTAAGTTTTTCAGTCTCGAGCAACATCGCCTACCCCTCCTGGATACCTTTTGCACTCTTTTTCACATAAGTGAATTTCTCACGGCCGAGGATGCCTTGAGGCCTCCAAACCATCATCACTACGAGGATAAGGCCGAAGAAGACCTGCTTCGCCTGGGCAGGTACAAGGTTCGTAACACCCAATAGCTGCGGCAGATAGGAGATGAACTGGATGATGAATGCGCCCAGTATGCATGCTTTGAAGTTCCCCATGCCTCCGAGTACGACCATGCAAAGAACCAGTACGGAAGTCATGAACTGGAACGAACCAGGGGTGACGGAGAGCGAATAGACGGCGAAGAACGAACCAGCGAGCCCTGCAGAGGATGCTCCGAGCATGAATGCAACGACCTTGTAGATCGTGACGTTTATACCCATGCTTCCTGCTGCAATCTCATCTTCGCTTATAGCCATCAAAGCCCTGCCGAGCCTGCACTTTGCAAAGCGTTTGAAGATGAAATAGAGCGCTACGACGAATACCCAGACGAGGATTGCAAATGCAACCTTCCTGTACGGATTGATCTGGAAGCCGAAGATCTCGACCATCGGGATGCGCTGTATTCCCATGGGTCCGTTCGTAAGGGAGACCCAGTTGTTGAGAACGTTCCTGACGATCTCTCCAAAGCCCAGGGTTGCTATTGCAAGGTAGTCTCCGTTCAGGCGGAGTGTCGGAAGTCCGATCAGAAGCCCGAATAGAGCTGAAAGCCCGATCGCCACGGGAAGAGTCGCCCAGAAATTCCAACCGAACGTAACTGTCAGTATCGCAGTCGCGTACGCTCCGATACCATAAAAACCAGCCTGACAGAGCGAGAGCATGCCACCATATCCGGTGATGAGGTTCTGCCCGATGGCCATCAATGCATATATTCCGGTGTAAATCAGGATAAGAAGGAAAAAACTCATCAGACTTTCTCCTTTTCCCTCTTCCCGAGAAGCCCTTCAGGCTTTACAAGAAGAATAAGTATAAGTATTGCAAATGCAATTGTGTCCTTGTATCCCATCGGGATTCCAAGTATTGCAACTCCGAATGTCTCCAGAAGTCCCAGAAGGATTCCACCGAGCATTGCACCCGTGATGTTTCCGATTCCCCCCGCAACTGCGGCAACGAATGCTTTCAATCCGGTCATCATGCCCAGCGTCGGGTAGCATTTGTAATCGAATGCGATCAAGATACCGCCGATTGCAGCAAGCGCACTTCCGATTGCGAACGTAAGGCTTATGACCTGGTTCACGTTGATTCCCATCAAAAGCGCAGTATCCTGATCGAGGGAAGTGGCCCTCATCGCCTTACCCAGTCTTGTCCTATCGACAAAAAGCTTCAAAACGACCATGAGAATCAGCGATACGACGAGAATAAGTATCTGGTGGGGAGTTATTGCAACCCCTCCGATCATCAGCGGAGTGTTGTCAAACGGATAATCGAACTTCTTCGACTGGGTGCCCCAAAGCCATGCTGCGCCGTTTGAAAGGATGAACGAAACTCCGATTGCACTCAATAGAGGGGCAAGCCTTGAAGCGTGCCTCAACGGCTTGTACGCAACACGCTCTATGAACATGCCCAAGAACGCACAGAAGGCAGCAGAGACGATCATCGCAAGAACAAACGAGAAGAACGTCCATGCCCCGAGAGGCGCATCCCCCCGGAAGAAGTTGAATGAGAACATGCCTATGTAAGCGCCGACCATGAGGATATCCCCATGGGCGAAGTTTATGAATTTAAGTATTCCATAGACCATGGTATAGCCCAATGCAATGAGCGCATAGATTCCGCCCAGCGTCAGGCCGTTAGTGAAATGCTGGAAAAACATTGATATAGAGTCCACACATTACCCCTGGAAAAAAAAACATTCCCCTCCCTTTTCGGGGAGAGGTGAGAATCTAATTATCAGTCGACCTGAACGAGGTTGCCGTCTGCATCGACAGAATAGGAGCCCTGATAGACCGGCGTGGTTCCTTCGACTTTGTATATCGCCTGATAAGCCACGAGGTCGCCGTTGGGTGCGAAGTTGATCACTCCGGATGCTCCGACGAAATCCTTTGTGGCGGCAATTTCATCGCGTACTGCAGCGCGGTCGGTACCTGCGCTCCTCATTGCCTCGATGATGATGTTCGTTGCATCGTATGCGTTCGTTGCAAACGAATCAGGAGACATGTTGAATGCAGCCTCGTATTCGCTTACGAACTTCGTGTGGAGATCGCTTTCCTTTGCAGGAGCCGGAGCTACGTAGATTACGCCGTCGGTGAAATCCCCAGCGAGTGCATAAATGTCAGGGTTGGAGAAGCCGTCGCAGGAGAGGAACGGAACAGTAATTCCAACCTGGGCAGCCTGCTCGAGCATCTGTGCCATCTCCACTGTGTAGTTCGGGATGTAGATAGCCTCGACATTGCTGTTCTTGAGGTTGGTAAGCTGCGTCCTGAAGTCCTTGTCTCCGACGTTTCCAGTCTCAACTGCACTTACAGTGCCGCCCTTTGCCTCGAAAGCAGCCTTCATTCCATCGTAAAGACCCTTCGAATAGTCGTTCATGACGTATAGGCATCCGATGTTCCTGTAACCGAGAACATCATAGAAATATGTTCCAGCGACCTGTCCCTGCAGACCGTCGGATACGATCGTGCGGAAAATGTAGTCGCCGATGTTCGTAATGTCAGCGTGCGTTGCGGACGGAGAGATCATCGGAATTCCCTCGTTCTGGCATCTCTCGCCTACAGCAAATGCAGTACCTGTGAGAACGGGTCCTACAAGTGCGACGATGTTGTCTGAAGAGCTGAGTTTTTCAATAGCTGCAAGACCTCTTTCAACCGAACCTTCGCTGTCTTCAGCGATCAACTCGATCATCTTTCCATCGATACCGCCGTTTGCGTTCGCCTGATTGACGGCAAGTTCAGCTGCCTGTCGGCAGAAAACGCCATAAGCTGAGTTGTCTCCCGTCAGAGGACCGATAAAACCGATCTTGTATGAATCTGAGTCGCTGCTAGCCTGGGCAAACAGGGAAAGAGAAGCAACAAGCATTACAGCCAAGATCAAAACAAGTTTCTTTCCTCTCATAAAAACCTCCAGATTGGAAAAACAATTTTGTTGATATTTATACAGAAAAGAGCATACTTATTCAATATCTATTCATTGGAATTTCCCGTAAGGAATACGCATGAAGAAAGCGATCTCAATACTTGTCATCATATTTTCCATTTCTCCCCTGTTCTCATCAAGCATCATGATCGAATCGGGCTACACGGGTGACTACATCTTCTCGGAAAAGCCCGAAGTGATGGAGAACAACGTACCGCTGAAGGCAACTCTCATGCTCGACGTCGGCAACAGCTATTCGCTCTCACTCGGCGCTGGTGCCTTCTTCTCCCCGCAGGGGGACAAATACAGCGGAATCAACACGGGGCTTGAAGTCGACTATCTGAACTATTTCCACATAGGATTCGGGGATGTCGTACATCTCAGACTCGGCGGTGGTTTGATATACACCTACACTCCGATGAAAGTCACGGGAAGAAATGCATTTGACAACGTGCTTACCATCGCACTTGCACTGAATACGGAAGTTGTGATCATGTCACACCTGAGTCTGAACCTTACTGCATACGCAGGCTACAACCTCATAGACATGACTGTGTTTGAGAACGAGAGCATCGCAACGCTCGATCTGGGAAAGAATACGATGCGGTGGCAGATTGCGCTCGGCGTGGGTTACGCGTTCTGAAAGAAAAAAAGAGGCAGGATCAAACGACCTTGCCTCCCGGGTGAGAGAAGGGATTCGAACCCTCGACAACCAGAACCACAATCTGGCGCTCTACCAGCTGAACTACTCTCACCATTTCACTGGAAAACCAGCAAAAGTACTTTGCCACAATTTCCTAATGAGTGTCAATCACTTTCCCACTCTTGCCATTTGTAGGATTGGAATATATTTTAATCCTGTCCGGGAGAATACAGCGATGGAACATATAACTGGCGGAAATTACGACGAGGAACGTGCTTTCTACGGCAGAAGTGACCTGATGATCGAGAATGCATCTTTTGCAGGCCCGGCAGACGGGGAAAGCGCATTCAAGGAATGCAACAACATAATTGTAAAGAATACGTACTTTGACCTCAGATACCCTTTCTGGCACGTGGACAACCTCAAGATAGCTGATTCGACGATGACTGCAAACTGCCGTGCTGCGCTCTGGTACTCGTCAAACATCACGATAACTGATACGAAGATGCACGGGATAAAAGCGCTCAGGGAGTGCTCGTCCGTGACGATCAGAAACTCAGATATCATATCCCCGGAGTTCGGATGGTCTGTAAACGGCGTGAACGTAATCGACAGCAACGCCGAAAGCGAATACTTCTTGATGCGCTCCAAGGATATCGTCTTTGAAAACGTCACTTTCAAAGGTAAATATTCATTCCAGTACATGGAGAACGGAATATTCAAAAACTGCAACTTCGATACGAAGGATGCGTTCTGGCACGCAAAGAACGTGGTGGTAATGAACAGCACGATCAAAGGGGAATACCTGGCATGGTACTCCGACGGTCTGACGTTGATCGACTCCACGATCATAGGCACCCAGCCTTTATGCTATGCAAAGAACCTGAAGCTTATAAACTGCAGGATGATCGGGACCGACCTTTCGTTCGAGAAATCTGACGTGATGGCATCGATAACAACCCCGGTGGAGAGCATAAAGAACCCTAGGTCGGGCGTCATTGAAGTTCCCTCGGTCGGAAAGATGATAAACGACGACGAGAATGCGAAAGGGAAAGTAGTGATCAAAAACCTATGAACCAGAAGGATCTCGGGGAGAAAAAGATTTCACGTCTTCTGCCGGAGATGGCGTTTCCCCTGATAATAGCCCAGCTTGTCAACGGATTGTACAACATCGTCGACAGAATCTACCTCGGACACATAGAGGAAGAAGGGGCCGCGATACTCACGGGAGTGGGTATAACCTACCCCATCATACTCCTGATCACAGCTTTTTCATCATTGATCGGAAACGGAGGCGGGCCGCTATCTGCAATCCGCATGGGACAAGGGAAAAAAGGCAAGGCGGAAGAGATTTTATCGACGGCAGCATCATCCCTGATTGTGCTTTCAGTCATTCTGATGGCGTTCTTCTACTTGTTCAAGCGCCCAATCCTATACCTCTTCGGCGCATCGGACGTCACGTTCCCCTACGGAAACGAATACATGGAAGTGTACCTGCTCGGAACGCCGTTTGTCCTACTCACACTCGGCCTCAATCCATTCATCTCGGCAGAGGGAAAGACAGTGAAGAGCATGATGACTGTAGTGATAGGAGCAGTGATGAACATCATACTCGATCCGGTGTTCATATTCCTCTTCGACATGGGGGCACGGGGAGCTGCCATTGCCACAGTAATTAGCCAGATGGCATCGGCAATCTACGTAGTTTCGTTCCTATCGGGAAGGAAAAGCGAACTGAAACTGGATTTGAAAAAAGCAAGGATAAAGGCTAAAACACTTCTCTCAATCGTTTCATTGGGCGTCTCCCCTTTCATAATGAGTGCAACGGAGGCTGCGATCTCCTTCTCATTCACTTCCCGGCTGCAAGTGATCTCCGGGGACATGGCAGTCGGTGCGATGACCATAATGTCGTCGATCCTCAATTTCTCGATGATGCCTGTGAACGGAATGAACCAGGCCGTAACCCCTCTTGTAAGCTACAACTTCGGGGCGCGACTGAATGACAGGGTGAGGAAGATATTCCGATTTGCAGCAATCACTGAAGTGTCATACACACTCCTCATCTCCCTTACCTGCAATCTGGTTCCGGGAGTGGTAATCGGGTTTTTCACTTCCGATGAAAACTTGGTGGAATTTGCATCCCCGTACATGAAGTACTACATCACGGGTATTTCGATTTTCGGACTCCAGTGCGCATCGCAAAACTCGTTCATCGGCCTTGGACAAGCCCGTATTTCATTGTTTTTCGCAATATTCCGGAAGATAATACTGCTCATACCTTTGGTATTCATACTTTCATCGACTGCACTTGGTGTTACAGGCGTATTCCTAGCTGAATCGATTGCAGACGCACTTTCCGCAATTACGTGCTTCACTACATTTCTCATCGTTCATAAGAAAATACTTGAAACAGGGCCCTCGAAGGCATAAAGGCCTTTACATCGCATTGTTTTTGTCGTCAACTGTGATTACTTGACCATTGACCGCAAAACGGAGGTATCGGTGCAATTCAAATTCGAAGATCTGATCTCTAAGATTTCAAGCAGAAACCACGATGTCGTTTTTCTAATCGATACGACAACTGACATGAAAGATGTAATCGGAAACATCAAGAATGCAATCAATCATTTTTATGAAGAGAATCTGAAAACATGCCAATATCTCTATAAAAACGATCCATCGCAATACAATCTAAGGGTTAGGACAATTTGGTTTGGCGGAGCGGGAAAACAACATGGTGATTCAGGCTTCCTTATCCTTCCTGAAGAAGGAAACAAATTCAACCGGTTTCTGGAATCAATCGAAATCGGTAAGGATGAAGGGTGCGTGGAAGAATGCATTGACACAGTTCTGGAAGCGATGAAAGCCGATTGGGTACAGACGGAAGGAATAAAAAGACACATAATTGTTCTTTTCACAAAAGCATCAGTCCATTCGCCTGAAAAGCCGAATGAATCAATTTTGAAAAAAGTTGAAGAATTCCAACATGCATGGCTTTTGGAAGATGATGAACGGATTCGCTATCCTCGCATAAGAAAGTATAGCCGACAACTTGTCGTATTTTCTCCGTATGAATATCCTTGGAATGAACTTGAAACAACACTTGATTACTTAATACCGGAGGATATCGCCCGCTTTTCCAACGGAGAACCCGAGCCGCTGTCAAATCTCATCGCATGTATCCACTATTACTGAGCTGGAATAAACGCAGACAGCTCAGTGAAACCCGATTATCAGAGAGATTAAAAGCATTTGAACCTAGACAAGAAAATTGTTCTGCTGAAGAATTAGATAAAGTCATTTTGAACGTGGAGAGTTACATGGGAATCAGCATTCAAGACATGCTTGGAGCCGCAACGGCAATAGATACGAACGTGGATGTGGTTTTCGTAATCGATGGTACCCAAAGCATGCAACCTTTGATCGACAAAGTGAAGGAACTAACGATTTCATTCAGGAACGATCTGGAGAAGGAACTTTCAAAAAACCAACGAAGAATTGCAAAATTAAGGGTAAAGGTAATTGTTTTCCGCGATTACTACGTCGATGCGGAGTATGCAATGCAGGAAACCGACTTTTTCGAACTGCCCGAAGAAAACGATGCATTCACCAGATACGTTTCCAGCATCAAGGCCGGAGGCGGTGGAGACGAACCCGAGTCCGGTTTGGAGGCACTTGCCTTGGCTATGAACTCCGACTTCGTCCAAGAGGGAACGAAGAAAAGACACATCATAGTACTCTTCACAGATGCATCAGCCCACCCTTTGGAGATGCAAAAGGATGGGATTCCCACCAATTATCCAAAGTGGATGTATAAAAGTTTTGATCAATTGGGAGATGCCTGGGGAGGTGATCAGGAATTCCTTGGTGCGACCACACAGAGCGTCAAATTCACAAAAGCTACAAAGCGCCTTGTGTTGTTTGCCCCGTCCATGTATCCATGGAGCCAGATAGAACAAAACTTCAACAATGCAATCCGTTCAGAGATGAACAAGGGAAATGGTGGACAGGATCTGGAACTTGATCTTGTCTGGAAATTACTTGCCTACTCGATGGGTTGATAAAATAGGAGAGATTGAGATGAGTGACATGCAGGATTTTCTTGGCGGTGCAACTGCCGTCGAGACAAACGTAGATATAGTTTTCGTCATCGATGCAACAAAAAGCATGGATCCGATAATCGAAATGGTAAAAGACAGCACGATGCACTTTCATGAAGAGCTTACGAAAGTACTTGAAGCATCCGGAAAGAGGGTGAACAAGCTCAGAGTGAAGGTAAACTGGTTCAGGGATTTTTATTTCGATGGAGACCAAGCGTACGGAGAATCGGAATTTTTCAACCTGCCCGGGGACGAAGAGGCTTTCAGGGATTTCGTCTCATCAATCGAGGCGAAGGGCGGTGGTGACGACCCGGAGACAAGCCTTGAAGCGCTGACATTGGCAATGAGGACAAACTGGGTGCAGGATGGAACCAAAAAAAGGCACATCATCGTTCTTTTCACAGATGCTTCTGCACATCCTTTTGAGGATTATGACGAATTGAAGGCCAAGGCGGAAGCCAAAGGATGCAAAGTCACGTCATATCCGGAGAACATGCCGAAAAGCCTTGATGAATTCTTCAACGATTGGGTATGCATAGACAGCCAGGAATCGCTGGGATCTTGCAACATGAGCCCCACAGGCAGAAGGCTGATAATCTATGCTCCGGACTCATATCCATGGAGTGATTTGGCAGCAACACTCAATTACGTCCAAATCGAAAACATCGAACAGCAATCCGGTGGTGATTCGATCGAAATGGGAGAAGTAATGAGTCAGATCGCATTCTCCATGAGCTGAGGAGGACGAATGCTGACATACGCAATACAGAAGTCTGCAAAAGGACTTGAGTGCGAGGATGCAAAGCCCGTTTCCACTGAAGCATACTCGATCGTATGCGATGGCCTGGGCGGATCGGGCGGCAGGATACTCTCACTTGGTGGAGAGAAACATACCAGTGCTTACTTCGGTGCCCGTTTTGTTTCTGCTGCGGTTGAGGAATATTTTGCTTCCGAAAAGGAAGAAATCGAAAGGATCGTACACGACAGGGATGAGATAGGACTTTCTTCATTCGTATCAACGATGAAAGAAAGGCTTATGAATATGTTTTCAAAAAAGACAGAAGAACATGCAATTGAAAAACCAGTCGGGGTGACAACAAAAATATTCCCTACGACATTGGCTTCTGCATTGTACGTTCCAACCGATGAGAAAATATCAATAATCGTAATTTGGGCGGGAGACTCCAGGGTATATTACCTTGGAGCAGAATCGGGGCTGAAGCTTTTGACCAAAGATGATACGAGAGACGGAAACGACCATATCGCAGGTGGCAAGGACAGCGACATGGGCAACCTCATCTACGCATATGGGGATTTCAAGCTCAACTATGCAATGTATGAGTTCTCTGAACCTGGATTTTCATTCTGTTCCAGCGACGGCTGCTTCGAGTACCTCAAGGTTCCCGCTTTCCTTGAAGGGGGATTGGAAGCCCACCTTCTTGCTTCGGTGGACAATTCTGTCGAAGGTGTTGATTGGGTGAGGGCATTTGAAAACGAACTTGAAGGCAAGTACTACTCGACAATCGGCGATGACACTACCGCATGTGGTATTTTCTTCGGTTTGAATTCCAAAGATGACGTAAAGACGCGTTTTGCAGAACGGGTTGGGAAAGTCAAGGTAAATATGGAAAGCATCCTACCGGTCTTGAGCGACTACGAAAGGAACAAAAGCGACTCAATGAAGGAGAATGCTACAAAAGATGAACTCTCTTCATCGATGAAGAAAACCATTCGGGATGTTGTTTCACAATCAATCAGGGACGGATCGGGCTTGTTTGACGACATACTGAAAACCATTCCGGCCTACAATACACTTTCCCAAAAACTTAGGGATATGGAAAAAGCCTACGAGATCGAGTGTTCCAAACTTTCAGAAAGGAAGAGAAATGCCATTACGGAAGCAAAAGATCGAATTGCGAGGATCATCCTCCCCTACTACCTGGATAAATGCGAGACATCTACAGATATTGCCGAGTACTCCTTGGAGAAACTTGAAAGAGATATGAGTACTTTCGAGGAAATGCTTGACGACGAGGAATTCACGAACGGTGTAGTTCATATCCTGTCTGAATTCAAGAACGTACTCGCCCAGTACATCGAGAAAGTGAAGACACGCAAATTCCCGATACTCAATGCTTTCTACAATACTTCGCATTTCAACAAGAAAAGAAATGAAGCATACCCGGCGATTGCAGAAATCTCAGAAAAGATATTCTCTTCTGTTGATGACATACCTGACTACATCCCAAAAGACGAGAAGGAAAATATATCAAGACTTGTCAAGCTTCCAACAGAATTTGATCAAATGAGGAAAAATCTTGATGAGAAGCATATAAAAGAAAGAGATGAGGAGATTTCACTTTTTACGCTTGTAAACAGGAATCAACTCTTTTCTTCCATACTTGAATCCATCGAAAGATGTTCTCTATCACCGAATTCCCTCGGTCAGGATTTCCTTTCCCGACTGGGAAGGTACAGAGAGTGCCAGGCCAAGATAATCGAACAGGAAAATGAATGCAAAAGGCTTGAAAAGGAAAAAGAAGCATATTCAGAAAATATTGCGGCAGATATTCGTCATATAGGTAATGCCATATACATGGGGGCGGTATGAATTTGAACGGTTATGAAGTCGATGAGACGAAATGGGAGCAGAAAAGCGGAAATGGCAAATGCAATATAGGTGTAAAAAACGGAAAGAAATTCTTTCTCAAGCAAATAACAAGCTATAAGTTTCCCATTAATCCAACATCGATGGCAACGAAAAAAATCCTTGAGGAAGGCAATGCGTGGTATAACGAACGAATCAAGATCATGAACACACTTCCAGGGGATGGGATGGGTACTCTGGTAAAACCGATCGAATACATAAGGCACGGAACGTTCTGCTATGAAGTTGCCCACTTCATAGAAACGGACAATATGGATGTGAAAGAAGTTCACAAACTTCCCAGGGAAGAGAAGATTTCGATCATGCTCACGGTCGCCAGTTGTCTGAGCCAGCTGCATAAGGCTGGAATCATCCACGGGGATCTGGATCCGACAAACATACTTATCTCGAAATCTGCCGGAGGAAGGCACGTGACGAAGCTTATAGACTTCACCGACTGCTTCTTTCAAAACAACATTCCAAAATCAATCATGAGCAAGGAACAGTGGCAGAGCCCGGAAATGAATATATTCACAAGATTCTCGGAAGAAGATGAGAATCCTGCAAAGGCCTTGATTTCACCCAAAACCGATGTATTTACACTAGGGTTGATATTTTACACATATTGTTCCAAAGAAGGATTGCTTAAGAATGACAAATACCCATTCGAATTGATTGCAAAGGGTATTGATGTCGTAACGGATGATTCGATCAATGAAGATATCAAAACCCTGATAAAGTCGATGCTTGTCCTTGAACCTGACAACCGACCTGATATGTCCCAAGTCCACAAGGCTCTATTGGAGATGAAGAACGGAAAGCCGGGAGTTATCAAGAAGCAGCGAGAAGAAGTAAAGGAACAGCCGGATGTTCCAAGAAAGCCGGAAAAGGAAGAGACTGACATCAAAGTTCAAAGGAAACCGGAAGAAAGAAAAGAACCGAAAAAGATACTTGAACAGAAGGCCAGAATCGAGGAGAGAAGGAGTGAAGAGAAAGAAAGACTTTCCCATTTCCTGAGGGAAAAGGAAAAAGAGACTGAGAATATGACGCTCTCTCCCGGAGATGGATACTCTGCTAATGGAAAGAAAGTCAAAGCGGTTTCCTTCAACACAAACAACAGAAGCAAGGTCGACGTTGAATTTGAAGATGGATCAAAGAAAATCTACGATTTGAAATTTGCAATCCATCTTGGTTACGTCAGAACGGAAAGCAGGTAGGAAAGTGAAGGTTACAAAGATCTTTGCAGGTTGGAACTGCCATGAATGCGGCACGCTAAACCATCTATCTGATATTTCATGCAGACATTGCGAAGCTTTAGAGGATGAGGATTTCCGCGTATTCAAAGTCGTCAAGTCGGATTTGTCACCGGCTGTCGTCGATGAACTCAAATACAACGCATACTGGGAATGCCATGAATGCGGAGACACAAATCCTTTGAAAAGAAAATACAAAGACAACGTATGCATCTCATGTAAATCGACGTTGCCGAAAAGTGACTACAAGAGGATAAAAAGAGATGTCAGAAACTATATGAAGGTAATGAGAAAACCAGAGGGTGTTGTTACTGAATATGATCTTTTCTCAGATTTCTCAATTCAAGCCGCCCTTGAAAGGTTTTCCCGATTCTTTGTATTGATCGCACTTCCATTGTTTCTTGTATTCATTATGCTGATTGCAGAAAGAAGCATCCCGTCAGCTCTTCCCGCGATTGGGAAAATGTCGACTGAACTCATTACATCACTTGCCGACACATCCGTGGATGCAACCGGAAATAGTCTTTGGCTGTTTTCGTCACTGCTGGATGATGTTGCAGTAAATCTGCGTACATATATCGATTATGCATTTCATGCGGGAATGAAATCGATAATTGCACTTTGTGGTTTCATCCACGAAGGATTAACCATACTTTGGAGGTTGTTGCCATGATATTCAACTGGCTGCTGCTTTTATCGGAGCTATCTTCGGCTGTATTGCTTTTATCTTGTGCGATATTCCTGACAAGCGTACTTCTTGGAATAAAGCGGGTACGGGATGCAGAGGTGTTTTCAAAAGCACTGCCAACGATGAATTTTGCACTGGTAATGAACATAGCGCTCTTCTCCGCATCATTCGGGTACGCAATGTTCCAGAACAACGAGAGCATCAAATCATCCCTCTCGGTTTCAATCGAAGGGATACTGTTTCTCTTCGTCCTTTTCGTATTCGCATCCATAATCATCGCCATCCTTGATAGTTTCAGGATCAGAGGTGGTCGACACGGTGCAATAATAACCAAGTACATCAGATATCTTTGCCTGTTGATGGCCATATTGCTTTTTGGATTCAATTTATTTTTAGGAGGTTTCAATGGATAACAAGGATCTGGTCTTTCTGCCGATAAGGTGCGCCAAGACGAAAAATGAATTCTATTTGCGCTATGACAGGGCATACGACGGAGTATGGAATCTTACGAGAGCTGAGAAAACCCTGCCTTCGGATGTTTCAGTTGCAAAAAACCTCAGCAGCGTCACCTTGGACATCAGAGGAGCACGCCTCGGACCGCAATACAAATGCCCGGACTGCGGATCGATTTCCTATGTACGCTGCGGGCAATGTCAGAAACTGACGTGCTACGACGGAAGCGGGAAATTCACATGTGCATACTGCGGCAACAGTGGAGAAGTCTCCGGATACATCGACACGCTCGAAGGTGAAGCAACAAGCGGACAGTAAGAGGTAACCAAGATGGGTATAATCTTGATAATCCTCGGCCTTGTTGCCATTGTTTTCGGCAAGGTGATACACATAACCGACTCAACGGTAAAGGCTGCAGGGTGGATCGTACTGAATTTCATCCTTCGTATTACGGGCATATTGCTCGTACTGGCAGGAATAGCGAGATTGATGGGGTTGTAATCCGCATGTACCATCTTCACAAAGGGGATGGTACAGAACATGTCGTCCTGAGCTATTTCAAAATGGAGAACAACATCGTCTTCTACTCCAGCCAGAATGTAGGGAGCGAGTCAGCAATTATACAAAAAATACAGTGATAGTTGCTGCCAGGCAGCAAGGTGAATCGCTGCTTCTCAGCCACTCAGCCATCCTGAATGATGCCAGGACATCTTCCCTTATCGGCTCAAGCAGCTTTCTCCTGAATTTGACCGAGGATATCAGATGGTAGCATATCCTGCATTTCGCATGGTTCATCGTCTTGTATCTGCTCATGTATTTCCATGCGAATAATTTGAAAATTTATTAAAACCCTATTGCATTTTGTTTCTGAAATGTGTATTGTAGTCACCGTTGATGATTTTCAATGCGTTCTTAGCTCAGCTGGACAGAGCGTCGGACTTCGAATCCGCAGGTCGTAGGTTCGAATCCTACAGGACGCGAAAGCAACAACGAACGGGCCGCTAGCTCAGCTGGTAGAGCAGCAGACTCTTAATCTGCGGGTCAAAGGTTCGATCCCTTTGCGGCTCATATACCAATCACTACGAAAGTGGTGAAAACTGCGAGAGTGGTGGAATTGGTATACACGCTAGTCTTAGGAACTAGTGCTTAGGCTTGCGGGTTCGAGTCCCGCCTCTCGCAAGACCAACTATTTGCGAAAGTAGCTCAGTGGTAGAGCTCCACCTTGCCAAGGTGGATGTCGCGGGTTCAAGTCCCGTCTTTCGCTTAAAGCCTAACTGATTCTGATACAAGGAATTAGTTGGGCTTTTTCTTTTATTTGCGCATTGCCTGAAAATCCAATGGGCAGAAAAATGGGCAGATGAAATTGAAAAACTCATCTCTGAAAACAATCCATCGGCAACCTTATTTGGAGATAATCCCCGAATTTGCTAAAATTCAGGAGGTAACATTTGTTTTACAACATCAGAAGGAGCACGATGGGAATTACAATCGGAGATGTAAGCATCTACAAACGAGGCAGGAAGGAATACAACGGGGTCAAAAGAAAGCCTTCATGGTATTGCCAGCTCAGGAATCCTCTCACCGGTCAGTTTCCTGGAGGAAGGACATACAGCGTTACAAAACTGGCAAAGCAGCTGGGATATCGGAACACATTCAAGATGAATGGTACTGATGCAAAGAACATAGTACAGGAAGCAATCAGCAAGGGGCTCATCAAGGGCGTGTCGCAATATGAAGTCGACGGTTCACTTTCTCCCCTCATCCCCTATGTGGAGAAGATACTCAACTATGATGAATCGCCATGGGTGCAGTCTGAAAACAGAAGAAAGATAGACCGTCTATCTCGCGCAAACGTGAAAAACATGGAATCCGCATTCAGACTTCATGCGAAACCACATATCGATTCCAAGACAACAATAATCGGATTCTCGAAACTCGATGCACAGAAATTGCAGGACAAGATGCACGAAGCTGGAGCAAGTCCGGACAACATCAACATGGCCATCAAGGCCATGAGAACGGCTTACAACTTCGCCGTCCAGACCGACATCGTGGATTTCAATCCTTTTTCTTATGTCAAGCCGTATTCAGTCAAACGCCGTGAAAGAGAAATTCTATCAAGAGCCGAGGCGAAGCAGGTTCTTGAATTCATGCAGATTTTCGCTCAGGAGTCCCCATCAAGGCACGTCGCCTATCTTGCGGCAAAGCTCGCCGTATATGGCGGAATGCGAGAAGCCGAAATCCGCGTATTCAGTCTGAACAAGCTCAAGAGAGTGATGAATGATGCCGGAGAGCCCACACCGTTCTACAAGGTAGATGTATCGGAAAGCTGGGTCGACGCTGAAAAGAAAAAAGGCCCCACAAAAGAGCGATACAAGAGAACGACAGTCATCCATGAAGACCTGGTAAAAGAGCTGATTGCCTTTGCAGAAAAATATGGCAGGAGCGAATCTGATCTGTTGTTCGCTTCCTTCTCCAAAGGGAAATCCTCCCAGCCTTATGTCAAAAACATTTTCCAAGACTATTTCTATGATGCTCTTGAAGCCATGGGGATATCAAATGAAATACGCATGAGCCGGCATATCGATTTCCAGAGCCTCAGGCACTTCCATGATTCAGAAAGCAAGGCATCTGCGGAACGGCTTGAACCTTATAAGGCGGAAATCAGAGCAGCCATCGGTCACAAAAGCAAGACTGTTGACGAACTGATCTATACACACGACACACCGACAAGTCTGGTTATGCTCGGTGTGATGTCGAAACACATACTGGACACAAAATAGGAGAAGTACATGATCACATACATAGAAGCAAAACAGCGTACAGATGCCTTTCTTGAGAAAAAGGTACAGGAAATCAGCAATCTGAATCATAAAATCATGGGCAAGTCCCATTCGAAGGAGTTCCGTTGGAACGCCAAGAGCGAGTCATTGCTCCATTTCGAGTATATAGCTTTCGTGATACTCCACGACTATCTGGTTGAAGCGGTCAGGCAAGGCATTGAAGGTTCAGACAAGGATGTCACCAACTGCATCAAACAGAATGTCATTCTCTTTATCATGGATCAGGCAAAGATCAAGATGAAGAGAATGCTCTGGGACAAGCTCTTCGGGAAATACGACGACAGAAGAACCGAGCTGGACTCACGTTACGCTAATGCGAATTGGCTCATCATCGCAATGCGTCTCTGGTTTGATAATCATCCCGAAGAGAAGGATGTATTGGGGGACGCGATTGACTGGAAGAATACGGCACTTCTGCGAAAATACATCATTGAAAACCGCTTCAGCTCAGAACATCCATTCAATGACTTCTTCAACGATACAGACTACAGGACTCTTGTCGAGACCTTCTGTATCCCGTATCTCTCCCCTGAAGCGGAAGAGGAACTCAATCCGAAGCCAGAACCTGATGATCCTAAAAAGGATGCTCTCATCGAAGTCCTTGAGCAGCTTCGCGAAAAGCTTGATTCAGGAAAATCAAGTCTCAAAAATATATTTGAAGAACTTGAAGCACTTTCAAAAACAGTCAAGGATATCTTTAAACAGGGTGGAACGATTGCAACAGCGTCAAAAGAGATCAGTACGAAACTCAAGTCAATAAGCAATCAGAATACAGAGATTGCCAATGATGTTCAGGAGGCACTCGATAACATCAGCAAAATCTGGGAGGACAAGTTCGCCAATGAAGAAGACAGACTTGCCCATTACAAAGCAATCGAAGAGGACAAAAGATTTCTTAGCGAGTTTCTTGCGAAATACAAGGCTGAACATGGAGACTGGCTTCAGAAACATGCAAAAGGTCAGCAAATCTTCTATACCATCAAGAAAGAGGATCACCTTCTCAACCAGATCCTCTTTGCAATCCTCGATGAACGTCCTGACATCAAATTCGAAGCAATCGATGCCTACCTCAGATATGAAGATGGCTACAAGACAATACCGTCAAATACAATCTACGATGCAAGAAAGAGATGGAATTACAATCGGAATGGCAACTGATTCAAACTGAGAGGGGACAACCTATATGCGTTACCTTTTCCCCTCAGACTCTCCTTTCCCACCATTGCAACATCTAGGAGCTTTCCTCTCCTGGATGTACCACACCTTCCCCTTCGGGGAGACTGTCAGCGCGGAAAGTAAACGACAAGACAAGAGCCAGAGGCTTCCTTGACTGTCCGCCTGCTGACATCTCTTCGGGATGCAGCCACATTCCTGTCAAGGGCCAAGACGAGACACTGCGTGTGCCCTGTGACATCCATTACCACCTGATCCCAGGCTTCGTTTCTTCTCGCCCCGTCGCGGGAGATGTAATCACCGCAACGGAGATTGCAAATCCTGAATTTCTGGAGGTAGAGGAAATGGCCTACACACAGATGGAGCTTTTCGAGACATTCGAGAAGACACAGACGATTGCAGAGAAGATTGCCCAGTATGGAGTCAAAGGACTTGGAGACTGCGAGCTCATGGTTGAGCTCATCAGACCGTATCTCTCATCAAGAGCGGATGCAAAGAGGACAGCAAACGAAATACTTGACGCATTGAATTGTAACGTAACCCCTTCGCTGACAGACCTGACAGGCATCAAGGGAGTATCCAAGGAGCTGGCATCCGGCATACTCATCGCTCTTGAGGTCGGCAGACGCAAGGGAGAGAAGACGGCAAGGTCAATCACCAGCCCGAACGACATCTACAAGGAGACCTACCACTTCACGCACGAGGAACAGGAGCACTTCATCGTCATGGCTCTCAATGGAGCTCACGAGATTCTCTTCACCAAGTGCATAACAACTGGGATTGTCAATAAGACGCTGGCCCATCCCAGAGAGGTATTCTCGGATGCAATCAAGGCAAGAGCTACGGCAATCGCCATAGCCCACAACCATCCATCGGGCACGCTTGAGCCGAGCGATGATGACATCTCGCTCACGAAGCGGATAAGGTTGGCCGGAGACATACTGGGAATCAAGGTTCTCGACCACCTGATAATCACTGACAAGAGCTACTACAGCTTTCTGGAACATGGAATGATGGAGTAGAGACAGCACTTGAGGGAGCATCTGTCTCCCTCTTTTTTTGCCCGCCCACCACCCGTACTTAATGATAGTTCACAGACCTGAATAGTCTGATTTTTCTTATCCTGTAACAACTTACATGAAGAGAAAAACCGGAAAGTCTGTGTATGAGCTTTTGCTCATATCTTTAAAAATGGAAGTGTGAATAAAAGTGAAACGAGGACCGACAAATTTAAGATAGACCACACTCGTCAGACGCGAGTTCTCCTGACTGCGAAGGAGGTCGCTGAGCGATACGGATACACCGTAGAAACAGTGTATGTGAAAAAATGTCGTCGAGAGTTGCCGTTTGTCAAGATTCCAGGTCATCGCGCGATGTATCCGCTCGATGAACTCGAGAAGATGGAGGATGAGGGACTTTATGAGGTCAAATGAACAGCATGAAAATCATGAAGATGAGCACATGACATACCAAGAGTTCGCTTTCGAGCTTGGTTATTCGTATGGGACAGTACGTGTTTACGCCTCGCAAGGGCGTATTCAAGTTGTCCGACCTAAAGGCCGAAGGCCGTACATCCTTCGTTCATATGTCGAGGAGGTGAAGAGCCATGGCTTCTGATATCCGAGGCCCACCAAGGGCGCCAACACGCCACCAATGGCCACGTTGTGGTCAGTTATCTCAGGTACTAAGAAGGAGAATTATTATGGCAGTGAATGTTAATAACCTTACACCGCCCGCAAATGTCGAGCTGCACGATGGCACTTACGATGCGGCTATCGAGAAGTGTGAAGAAAGAGTTCCCCGTTCCGGAAATGGGACGCAGCTCTTCGACATGCTCCGTGTCGCAGGCCCCGCCTGCATCGGCGCTGTGGTCTTTGACCACATCACCCTCACGAGTAGCAGTGAAGCCGCTGTCTACTACGGCACGAAGAAGCTCCACCAGCTGCTGGAGGCTGTCGGGCTCGGAGGAGTCACTTCCTTCGAGCCGTCAGATCTCATCGGCAAGAGAGTGCGCATCGTCATCAGGATGAAGCACACCGCCTCATGGGGGTGGCAGCCTGAAATCACTGCCTACGAAAAGGCAGAAAACGGGTCCGCACCGGCTGGTGAGGCCGATACGGACAGCGAATTTGAGGAAGACACTCAGGATGCGAAGGACTACGTTCCCTTCTGAGGTCTTCGCGGGATGGGGCTCCATGCAGGGGGCCCCATCTCTGTTTATGAGGAAGTATAAATGACTAGAATCGAAGAACTCAAGGCCGACATGGCCTCGAACGGCATCTATCCGGCAGGCGACATCCATCTCCGCTCAGACCGCATGGAGCGGATCAGATCCTTTGACGGGAAGCGAGGAAACAGCGATATCTTCCTCCGCTACGATCCCGTTTATGACAGCGTAATATACGGGGATTGGAAGGAGGGAGGCAAACACTACGTATATCGCTTCAGGAACGATGATGACAGGCTCAAGAGCGTTTTCGAAATGCTTCCATTCTTCATGCGTGACAACCGCAAGACCGACACATGCGACGAGGCCTTCCTGAAAGCCTATGCAACCGCCATAGTCCAGTGCAACGCACCTGCCTTTTATGAACATCCGTATCTTCAGAGGAAGCGTGTCATGCCTCACAGCCTCAGACAGTCATCAGACGGCCTCCTGATCGTCCCAGTCTACAATGACCTGTCGGAGGTGGTCGGCGTCCAGTTCATCGCTACTGACGGCAGCAAGCGCTTTCTGAGAGGCAGCCGGATGAACGGAGGACATCTCATCGTCGGAGGCATGAGGAAGGGTCTCATCTTCATCGTCGAAGGGTTTGCAACAGGTGCGTCAGTGACCGAGCAGACAGGCATGCTCACATATATCGCATTCTCGGCAGGCAATCTGACAACAGTCGCACACATGGTGAAGAAGCGCCACCCGACAGAGAGGATCGTCATTATCGCTGACAACGATAAATCAGAAACAGGGCAGATGAAAGCCCATGAAGCTGCTGTTGCAGCAGGAGTCGAATATGTCGTCATCCCGACTGAAGGCTGGGATGCCAATGACTATGTAAACAACGGAGGCGATATCATGCGCCTCATAAAAGAGGAGACAAGATAATGAACACAGACATCATCAATCAGATTACAGCCAACACTGAGGAAGTCAGCTTCCTCAGCGGCGTCCGCAAGGATGACGCCATGAGCTTCTATCTGCCCTACAGGGATGAGAAGAAGATCATCGTCAACTATCTGAAGGTCGGCATAGACGGAAAGGAGCGCTTCATCCGCAGCCGGTTCCGTTTTCCTGGAACATTCGTCCTTGGGACGATAGAAAGGAAGCAGCCCGTCTATGTCTGCTCGGACTGGCGGGAGGCACTCTCCATCTTCACGATGCAGAAGGAGACCGTCGTTCTTCCTTCATCCAGAAACAGCAGGCACAAGATTGAAGCGACGCTCAAGGCAAGAGGCTGCATCATCAAGGAGCCGACGGTCGAGGATCAGATCAGGCCAAGGGAGACATCCCAGGTTCCTGCCGAATGGCCTTCACCCGCAATGCCAGCATCGACAGACCTCCTCAGCAGGACGACATCCAGCGGCCAGGATACCTTCTACATCGGCAATTCCCTTCTCGGACACTTCACTCCGGTGAGATGGCTCATCAGGGGATTCTTCCCCAGAGGCCGTTTCCTCGGCTTCATCTACTCGCCCTCGGGTGTGGGCAAGACCTTCTTCGCCCTCGATGCGGCGCTCCATATGGCATCAGGGCTCCCTTCCTGGCATGGGTTCATCTGCCACAAGGCGAAGGTGCTTTATGTCGCTGGAGAGAGCGAAGCCGCAATCAGGTCGAGGATAATAGCATTCGCGAAAGCCTATACGGACGCCTTCCTCGAGAATTTCTGCTTCTATCCCCTGTCGGCACCGCTGTCATCCGCAGAAGGTATGGAGAGGCTTCAGAAGACGTTGAGAGAACTCGAAGCCGCTCCGTATGGCTTCAAGCCCGACATCATCTTCCTCGACACATGGAACACCTTTTTCACAGGAGAGGAGAACAATGCCGTCGATATCGCGCGCTTCCGCGCTGATGTCATCCTCCGCCTCCAGATCTTCCATGACTGCGCCATCGTATTCCTCCACCACACGACAAAGGCGAATGACGAGGACATGCGCGGCTCGGGAGCCATCAAGGGCATGGCAGACTTCACCCTGCGTGTCAGCTACAACAAGGAAGGAGGAATCCGCCAGACCGTGACAAAGAACCGTCTCGGCCCCGAAGGTGATTATGTTGATGCAAGGATCAAGACTGTAGCCATCGAGAGCCTTGGCAAGGATGAGGACGGATTTCATGTCAGCGGCGCATGTCTTGAGCATTCAGGCAACTCGAAGAGACTTGGCATGCTCTCGGCAGAAGCAACATCCAAGCTCTCTGCCATCCGTGATGCCATGACTCTTCACGGAACTCCCAGTTGCACAGGGGTGTGGTCACTGTCCGGCTCGGCGATCGAGGATCATATGAGGAATGTGTATGGGAAGGATGAAGCCTGGCTCTCCGAGAACCTCTCCAGGACAGGATCCTTCTTCGATGAGCTTGTCGACTCGGGACATATCTGCATCAGCTGGGATGAGGATGGACGGCTTGCATCAATCACAATGCTGTCTCCTAATGAGAATGACTCGATATCCCGCAACAGGGGACTTACCACAGGTCAGCAGGCCACATGAGCCGTAACGACACAGCCCTTATTAATAATTAATAATTAATCTATTAATAATCACTGTGTCATCTATGAACCCTGTGTAAGCAGGGTTCATAGACTTCATAGCTTATATGTGTAGTTTTCCCACTGGCATCTGTTGATGCCTTATCCCATGGATGAACCCACATATACACATGCTTCCCATGAACCATGTGAGCCAGAAGGAAAAGTGTCTCAGGAATTAACAATTCTTAACACTAATTCCTTCTGGCATAAGGCTTTTCTCATTACTTATTCGTGTCAAGAATGTTATACTTCAAGTATGAGAAAAGCAGTATCGGGACAGAAGATGAGCCATGGTTGCTCCAGACATCCAGTGCCGGTTCCGGACTACGAGATTTCATCCTGGTCAATCGAAATCTCTCCGCTACACGCGCATCACTGTCTGTCTTCCGGAACCATGTCCCGTCTTCAGTCAGCAAGGGGTAAATTTGATTCACAAATTTGTCCCCCACATGCTCAGGCATGTGCCCCCGTTCCCTCTGGTCAGGGGGTTGCCGATACTGGATGTCATGCCTCTGTTGTCGGCTTGTCATCCAGATTGTCCCACTGCTTTCAAGGGAGGTCAGGAATGAGAGAACACTTCGTGAACACAAGGCTGAACGATGAGGAGATCAGCCTGCTGGACAGTCTGAGGAAAGGGACATCCCTTTCACGCTCATCGTACATGAGAGCGGCAGCCTTGGGGACTCCGCCCCGTGTCATTCCCTCCATCAACAGGGAGCAGTGGGTTGCGCTCTCGCGTGTGGG
>CALXOH010000013.1 GCA_944389975.1 uncultured Spirochaetaceae bacterium | reverse complement strand
GGTACGTTTTTGGTACGTTTTTAGAAAAAAATAGCTTATTTCTGACATAATATGGAAAATATGTAGAAAATAAATGCTTACAGAATAATAGGATAAAAATGGGCTTAAAATGTCTTTTTATGTTGCAGAATGTTGTTTCTCCTGTAGAATCTACTCAGGAGAGATTTATGGAAACAAGGAAAAAACTACATTTTGTTTTGGCAATCGTATTGGCGCTGCTGCTTGCGCTGATTTCGTGTACGGACAACAACGCGAATAGCAGGGCAACTGTATTCGTGCAAGGCAAGGGTGGATCCGACATTGATGCCCCTCCGGCAAGATCAGTTGGAAATGGCTTGATCTCCGGAGACGTGCTGGTAAATGACCGGAATATTACGGATCAGCTCGTGCCTTCTGACGAGAAGGTTACGAACTCTGCGTCGGGTACGACGGATTCAGGCTCGCCCGGATCAAATGATTCTCTATTTGAAGCAGAGCTTGTTGATGTTCCATCACGCATCACGCTCAGCGTGGAACCAGGGGAGGGATTTGTCTTCAATGAATGGAGGCTGAATAATTACAAGGTACGTCAGGACAGGCTTTCATGGACTGAATACCTTGACCTTCTACTGACTAATGACGAAAGGTTTGCAGAGAGCCTCGAAGTTGATGCAGATAAGGCGCAGTACTATATCGCAACGTTCGAGCGCGGATACTACATCAACCTTGAATCGACGGAAGGAAATGGAAGTGGTACCAAAACTTCGCCATTAGGTTCCTTTAAAAGTGCAATAGAGGCTTTAAGCCAGGATGGCAGCATCGGACGCTTTGATGACGAGGAGATTACCTTCAAGGTTGCGGGAAGCACAGAAACTGAGGTTCTGAAACTTTCCGATATGGCAGGCATAATCCAGCCTTCAAAGTGGAGTGATGATGATATCGAACTCGAACTTCGCGTACTTGGTGGATACAACGAAAAGTGGGAGAAAGTAGGGCAGAGTAAATTCAACATTGACTTTGCTGGTTTCGACTCAAATGGAGCTGTTGAAATTGATGAAGTCGAGATAGCTTCCGTATATATGGAAGAACTCGACTACGGTACGCTCAGTGGTCTGGAATCCGATGACCTGATGCTGTTCAACGTCTCTGTAGATAATGTCACGTTGGGCAACATCGGCATGCCCGGGGATGATGACGGGAACGTAATTGCAAACCTTGTGATCAATGAATCTGCACCGGATAATGCAGTCTACGTAAACTGTGTCGTTCCAAAGGCAACATCAGGCTCGACGTATGTACATTCGATGATCAAGAGTAATCCTGATGACGTAAATATCAAGGGCGTGAACAACATCCTGTTATCAGGCAGTGGTGAACCACAGGTAAGTGAGGATGGATGGAATATCACTCTAGCGGGAGATACTGTCGTCAAAGGGTACATGCTTGAGACTCTGCCCGATGCGGTTTTGAGTGCTCGTGTTCTCGATGAAGACTGGCTCGAAGGAGATGATGACGGAAAGGATGAACCTGGCCTCAACCTGAATGTTGATATCGATGACGATTACCTCGAGTACGATATCGCGGGGCGTGAAAGAAGGGACGGTGATGACGGACGCTGGAAAAAGGCAAACGCATCGTTCGGGCCTTACGAGTACCTCGATATACAGAGATGGGAAAGGGATTGGGATGATGACCTGGACGATTGGGATGACTGATCGGTAAAGGAAATGGCCTGCGCTTTGCAGGCCGTTTCTCTTTAGACTTCCTTTACGTATAGTCCGTGCAGATTGCAGAACCAGTAGAGTTTTCCGTGCTTTCCCTCCGGTACGCAGATTTTAACGGTATCTCCGGGTTTGAATGTCTTTATCTTCAGGCATCCGCATTCGCTTTCAAATGCCATGAACGGGAAATAGTGTCCCTCGTCCTGTACGTGGTGTGATTTATAAATCGTCTTTCCGTTTTCCTTTACTTCATCAAGCTGATGCTTCTCGTTCGGCTCGTTGGCGCTCACTTCGAGTGCCTTCCACTCCTGACCGCAGCAGTTTACAGATGCTTTCCTTTCGGATGTGAATACGTTTCCGCATTCAGCGCAATAATAGAAGTTTGCCATTTTGTTTCCTCCAGTCATATAGTAACTCCATCGGGTTATATTGTCAATAATAATTCTTATTAAGAAATGATTATTAATCTTTTTTAACAACATTGCTATATCTGTCAATGTGAATTATCATCAGGGTATGCCTAAGAAGATAGATCACGAAGAGAGGAAAGAACACATTCTGAAAGCGGCGCTACGGGTATTTGCAGATGTCGGATACCGAGATGCCAATCTTTCCATGATTGCCGAACGTTCGGGTATTTCCCGTCCTACCATATACCTTTATTTCAACGGCAAGGAAGAGATCTATTACTATGCTGTAAAGCTGGTCACAGGCAGGTTGTTCACCGAGCTTTCCCAAATTGCATTCGATAGGGAGAAAGGGGATGAGATCGATCGGATCGTACTGATATGTCGTCGCATTGTAGAACGGGCGAAGGAGGCGGAGACAGAGCTTACAAGGCTTTTGGAAGTGATGCTCCAGGAAAAGAACTACAACAACAGGGATTTTTCGGATGTCATATACCGCCGTACGATAAAGCTTTCAATCCTATTCAAGCGTCTTTTGTCTTATGCAAAGAAGAGAGGGGTTATACGGGATGTCGATCAAGGCAAGGTATCAAGTCATCTCTTCTCACTTTTGGAATCGTTCTGTTTCCAGATTGCCTTCTTCCGTTCCTTTGACGAGGAAGAGTCGATAGAGTTTGTGGAAAACTACCTCGATTTCTTACGTATCTGATCAGATTCTGATTAGGATGAATGTGGCAACGTCGGTATAGGGAAGAATTGCAAAAGGTGACGTATAGAGTCCGTTTTTAGTCGTTGAAAAGGCAAGGCTTGTCAAATTTTCCCATTCAAATGCATTACGCGGCATTAACTATCCGAGCAGAAACATAGGGCATGAACTGGAGAAAAGTGAGTTCGCATTCCTGTTGCCACTCTTTCGTTTCATTATTATCTTCATCCTGTGATTGGTATGCTTCCACATTAGTTTTTGGAGGTATTTTATGGATTTGAATAGATATACATTAAAGATGCAAGCTGCCGTAGAGGAAGCTTTGAGAAGTGCATCGAGAAGTGAATCGAGCGAGATAACGAGTGCTCACATACTTCTTCCTTTGATCAATGATGAAGGTGGGATAATCAAACCCCTCTTTGAGAAGATAGGGGCTCCCGTAAATGCGATTGTTTCGTCATTGGAGGGCGTGATCGATGCCCTTCCGAAAACGAAGGGGGCTGTCAACAGAACTCTTTCGAACGATCTGCAGAGAGTGTTCGTTGCAGCTGAGAACATCAGTGCGGATTTCCACGACGAGTATGTATCAAGCGAACACTTCCTTCTTGCTGTAATAAAGGAAGATCAGAAGGCGGGTGCGATCCTCAAGGAAAACGGGGTGACCGACAAAGCTGTACGCGATGCCTTGAAAGATATCAGGGGGGATGAGCGGATTACAAACAATGACCCCGAGTCGCGGTATCAGGCGCTTGAGAAGTACACGAGGGATCTGACGAAACTTGCACGCGAAGACAAACTCGATCCGGTTATCGGAAGGGATGAGGAGATCAGGCGTGTGATGCAAGTGCTTTCAAGGAGGACGAAGAACAATCCTGTACTCATTGGAGAGCCCGGAGTCGGAAAGACCGCAATCGTCGAAGGACTGGCAAACAGGATCGCAAAAGGGGATGTTCCGGAGTCGTTGAAGGACAAGAGGATCCTCTCCTTGGATCTTGGCGCGCTTGTTGCCGGAGCAAAGTACCGTGGAGAGTTTGAGGAGAGGCTCAAAGGCGTCGTCACGGACATTGCAAAAGCGCACGGAAGCATAATCCTCTTCATCGATGAACTGCACACGATAGTAGGTGCCGGGGCGGCTGAGGGCTCGACGGATGCGTCGAACCTGATCAAGCCCGCTCTTGCGAGGGGAGAACTGCATACGATCGGCGCAACTACGCTCGATGAGTATAGAAAGTACATAGAGAAGGACAAGGCGCTTGAGCGCAGGTTCCAGCCTGTGTACACAAAAGAGCCAAGCGTGGAGGATACGATTTCCATACTCCGCGGACTTCAGAGCAAGTATGAGGTGCACCACGGCGTAAGGATCAAGGATGAGGCGCTTGTCGCAGCTGCTGTCCTATCCGACAGGTACCTCACCAACAGGTTCCTCCCTGATAAGGCGATCGATCTGGTCGATGAGGCAGCAAGCCAGATAAAGATCGAGCTTGAGTCACAGCCCGAGGAACTGGATAAGCTCCAGAGGAAGATGCTTCAGCTTAATATCGAGAAGCAGGCGCTCGGAAGGGAAGAGGATGAAGCGAGCAAGGAGCGTCTCGGAAAGATCGAAGGAGAACTGGCTGAGCTGAAGGAGAAGTATGATGCGATGCACCTGGTGTGGATGAACGCAAAGGAAAGCGTCAACGCACTCAGGGATAAGAAGGCAGAGCTTGAGAACCTCAAGAGCGAGGAGGAACTTGCCGAGCGACAGGGAGATCTGTCGAAGGCTGCGATGATAAAGCATGGGGAGATCCCTACGTTGAAGAAGGAGATCGAGGAAGCCGAGGAGAAGGTGAAGTCATCGGGAGGCATACTCAAGGAAGAGGTGACCGAGGATGACATCGCGCGGGTTGTATCAGTGTGGACCGGCGTACCTGTTTCGAAGATGATGTCGAGTGAGAAGGAGAAGTATCTCCACCTTGATGAGGAACTGTCTAGAACAGTCATCGGACAGGAAGAGGCGATCGAAGCGGTAAGCGACGCGATCAGGAGGAACAAAGCGGGAATTTCCGATGAGCACAGGCCTCTCGGGTCGTTTTTGTTTGCTGGTCCTACTGGAGTTGGAAAGACCCTTCTTGCAAAGAAGCTTGCATACCTTCTCTTTGATGATGAGAAGGCACTCACTCGTATCGATATGAGCGAGTACATGGAGAAGTTCTCGGTATCCCGCCTCATTGGAGCGCCCCCTGGATACGTCGGATACGATCAGGGAGGACAGCTTACGGAGGTCGTAAGGCGTAGGCCGTACTCCGTAATACTCTTCGATGAGATAGAGAAAGCGCATCCGGATGTGTTCAACATCCTCTTGCAGGTTCTTGACGATGGAAGGCTCACTGACGGTCAAGGTAGGGTGGTCGACTTTACGAATACGATCATAATCATGACGAGCAACCTCGGTTCGGAGTACATCCTGCAAGACCCTGCGAATGCGAAGAATGCAGTCATGGCTGCAATCTCGAAGGCTTTCAAGCCCGAGTTCATAAACCGTATCGACGAGATCGTAGTCTTCAATCCGCTTGGAAAGGATGAAGTGAGGAAGATCGTCCGCCTGCAGCTTGAGGAATTGAAGAAGAGGCTTGCGGAGCGTGGCTATGGCCTTTCCTGGACTGATGAGGTTGAGGATCTCGTGATGGATGAAGGCTTTGATCCCACGTTCGGCGCACGCCCGATCAGGAGGGCTATACAGAACTGGGTTGAAAATCCGCTTTCAAAGGCCATCTTGAAAGGTTCGTTCCCCGAAGGGCATACGTTCACACTTTCAGTCGTGGATGGAAACATCGCCGTCGAGTAATGCTTTGTAGCGCTCGGGCGTATCGATATCGAATACCGTCCCGATGCCAGCTTGGTATCGGGCGGTTTCTTTTTCCCTCAATGCATCAAAGATGCTTTTCTCCGTTGACAGGAGAAATGGTACAAGTTCTTTCCGTATGAACACGGGGTGACCGGGGCTTTCGTGATGGTATGCGCGAACCGACGGGTAACCGGCAAGTGAAGGAATACCTTTCCTTATGTCTGTTGCTCTCAACAGAGGAAGGTCCCCGGGGACTATGGCGACGTCATCAGATGCAGCTTCCAGTCCCTTTTGTATGCTCGTTTTCTGCCCCTCTTCGAACCTTTCGTTGAACGCGACTTCCACGCCGGGGTATTTGTAAAGTATTTCCTCAATCCTCTCTCTTTCGTATCCGGTGATCGCAATCACCGATGAAAAGCACTCAAGGAGGGTCGTGAGCGTGCGCTCGCAGATTGTTTTCCCTTCATATGGCAATAGGAGTTTGTTCTCTCCCATTCTTTTGCTCATCCCTGCAAGGAGGATTATTCCAGTCATACATCGAAATCTTAGCACAATATGGAAAGAAAGCATTCCTTTTCCCTTTTACATCGAACTCAAGAGGATTAATATCACGGTTATGGAATTCACGGACTTTGGGAAAAAACTTTCTTCGCACTCAGGTATCCTCCAGCTGATGGACGATATAGCAAAACCGCTCCCGGAAGGGGTTGTCGCAAAACCACTCGGAGGGGGAAACCCGGCACGCATTGAAGATGTCGAGAAAGTGTATCGCAGGGAACTTGAAGAGCTTTTGAAAGATGGGGATAAGTTTGAAGACGTGCTTTGCCACTATGATTCCCCGCAGGGAAGGGTAGGCTTTCTGAAGACTGTTGCAACGTTCTTCAAAGAGAGTTACGGGTGGAATATCACGGAAGAGAACGTTGCTGTCACAAATGGAAGCCAGAGCGCGATGTTCTATCTCTTCAATCTCTTTTCCGGGAAGACGGATGGAGAAGTGAAGACTCTCCTTTTCCCGCTGATGCCCGAGTACATCGGGTATGCAGACCAGGGGATAGAGGACGGCACGTTCGTAAGCGTTCCATCAAAGTGCGAGTATTACGACGACAACACGTTCAAGTACACCCTTGACGGGGATGCTGTCGAAAAGTACCTTTCAAAGCACCCTGAAGTTGGTGCGATCGCAGTTTCGCGTCCGACCAACCCGAGCGGGAATGTACTACGCGACGGGGAAGTAAAACGCCTGGCAGAGCTTGCCCACGAGTATTCGATCCCACTTATCATCGACAACGCATACGGTCTGCCGTTTCCAGATATCGTGTTCACTGAGGATGCAAAACCGATCTGGAATGAAGATATAGTCCTCTCGATGAGCCTCTCGAAGATAGGGCTTCCTTCGATCCGCACCGGTATTGTGATCGCCAGGAAAGAGGTAATAAAAGCGCTTGGAAACATCAACGCAATAGCAGCTCTTGCCACGGGCTCGATGGGTCCGGTGCTTGCCGACAACCTCATCCGCACAGGAGAGCTTGTGCGCCTTGCATCCGGGAAGGTGCGCCCGTTCTACCAAAAGAAGGCAAAGAGGATGGAAGAGCTTGTGAGAAAGTATTTTGAAGGCACGAAGTATTACCTTCATAAAATCGAAGGCTCGATATTCTGCTGGCTCTATCTACCCGGGTTGAAGATCTCTACGCTTGAATTCTATGCGCTTCTGATGAAAGACGGGGTTGTCACAGTCCCCGGAGAGTACTTCTTCTTCGGAAGCGAGGAGCAGAAGAAGGGATTGGCCTATCCCCATCCGCATTACACCAAGTGCCTGAGGCTCAACTACTCGGGGAATGACGAGTTGATCGAAGAAGGTATAAACATCATTGCTAAATATTATAAGAAGTATTCCATTTCCTAATAATTTCCGCCTTGAAACAAGAAAGCATTGAATTTTCAAGTCTTGCTTGAGAATTCCGTACTTTTGGAAAATATCATAAACATGATTTCCAAAGAAATTGAGTCGATAATCAGAAGGGATATGGGGGATTGTTCGAGTGTCCCGCTTGATGGGGCACGGTAGAAAACAATGTGTAACTTTTCCATCTTGAGTTCTGAGAATATTGACCAAGGGAAGCGCTCTGATGTCTACTTTCTTCAAGGATGAGGGGCTTGGATGTCATCAACGATCATAAACGCGCTTGCAATAATAATCGGAACATTGGCAGGGATCCTATTGAAGTCCCGCCTCGGTGGAAAACTCCGGGATACGGTTTCCATTCCGACCGGCCTGATCGCTTTCACGATCGGGCTTGGCATGGCGATGGGCGAGGGGAGCGTCATCATCGTTCTTTTCAGCTTGATCATCGGTGGGTTGTTGGGAAATGCAATCGGAATAGATGAGAAGATGAACAACCTGGGGGTGCGTTTCGTCGGAAAAGACAACGCCTCATCGTTCGTATCCGGGTTCGTGAACTCATCGATCCTTTTCTGTGCCGGCTCGATGGCCATAGTCGGTGCATTCGAAGCGAGCATGGGAAAGCACGATTTGATACTCACAAAAAGCGTGATGGACGGCTTCATGGCAGTCGTCTTTGCCTCCAGCTACGGCATCTGCGTCATATTCTCCTCTCTGGTCGTCCTTGCTTACCAAGGGATTTTCGTACTTGCATCCAGTTTCCTTGCAGATGTGCTGGGGGATGTGGGGATCGATTTGATCAGCAAAGCAGGAGGAGTTCTTCTTTTAATGCTCTCTTTAGGGATACTGAACATCAAGAAGACCAATACTTGTGATTTCCTTCCCGCCCTCGTAATTGCTCCAGTTCTTGGAATAGCGCTTGAGAAGATTTCATAGACATTCCTTTCCTCTGTGCTATCCTTGAAAAAGGAGGGCCCTGTATGAAAGGTAAAGCAAAGAAAATATTTGTCGCTATCTTGGTCATTGTATTTTTTTTCCAGTTGCAACTGGTCTGTCGCGACAAATGGTGCGGATATAAAGATTAAAAACCCTACAAATGAAAGTGTATCTTTCAAGATCACTGGTCTTTCCTCGACATATACGGCGCCTGCAAATGGAACTATAGATGTGCACCTTCCTCCGCTGCGTGGTGAGTTCATGCAGAATCAGATCGAGATAACACCAGAGAAAACCATTTGGTTTACCACTACTTCCCGCACATACAATTTCAAGGATGGTGGAACTGTCACACTGAAGCCGGATGTTGCATGGATAGAACTTACTTCAGAGGGTAAAACATTCACTAAAATATCGGGAAAGTACGGGAGATTACAACACGAAGCGAACCCAGTGGAAGACATGAGTATAAACGCGTCAGAGAAAAAAGAACTGACTTCAAGCTCTCCGTTATACATGCGGATTACGTTCCACTCTTCTTATTTCTCTTCTGATGATAAAATTGAAGTGGAAATAACATACACTGGTGGAAATGAGTCAACCAAGAAAGTGACGGTAACCAGGGGAAAGCTGAAAGAAGTAACTCTTACCTGAGAAATGGATATCCGGGCACTTCAAATAGCGGAGTATGACAATCAGAGCTTTCCATCAGGTACGTGCTCGAGGTATGCGTTCACTCCATCTATAGTCGTCTGTAAGTGTTCCCCGATCGCTTCCTCAGCCCTCTTCTTGTCATGGACCTTGAAGGCTTCGATTATCTCCCTGTGGTATTTGATCGCCATTCCCGATCCAAGGATTGAAACGATTTTCTCCATCGTGGTCGTCATGTGCTCCTGAATCTGGTTGTTCGCTTCGATGAGGATCGGGTTGCCGCAGAAGTTTGCAAGGAGGGTGTGGAACTGGCTGTCGTAGTGGCTGAAGAGTATAAGGTCGGTGAAGTTCTTCGTCATCTCTTCGTAGTTCTTCTCGAGTACTTCGATCTCCTCCGGGGTGATTCTCATCGCAGTCAAGGCAACGACTCCCTTCTCGATCACCATCCTGTATTCAAGGAGCATTATTATCTCGCTTTGTACCGAATCGCTCTGATCGAATGAAAAGGGGAGTACATGCTCCTGTTTTACAACAGTTCCCGCACCTTGTACGGTTTCCACCATTCCAAGCGCCTCAAGCTGTTGGATTGCTGATCGGATTGTAATCCTGCTGACTGAGAAGCGTTCGCATAGTATTTTCTCGGAGGGAAGTTTCTCTCCTTTCTTCCATATGCCTTCTTCTATCTCTCTTTTCAGTTGCAGGTAAATCTCTTCCCTAAGAGATATCTTCTTCTTGCCTTCTGTCATGGTTGGAATTATAGGAAGTTTGACGCATTTCGATAATTCTAAATTTTGCTTTACAGATTCGATTTCCCGTTCTATTCTTCTAAGTTGTAATACATGTTTGCTAGATTGTCAGTTTTGTTATGACAATTATCAAAATTATGGCGAACATGTTTTATGAAAGAAGGAGGAGC
This sequence comes from uncultured Spirochaetaceae bacterium, assembly GCA_944389975.1. GTDB lineage: Bacteria > Spirochaetota > Spirochaetia > Sphaerochaetales > Sphaerochaetaceae > Ornithospirochaeta. The sequence continues at coordinate 5,776 of CALXOH010000013.1, read as the reverse complement.
AATGCTTACAAAAGGTGAAGCGAGACATCTTGAAAAGATGGCTTGGGTTATCCGAAGGAACATCATCGAGATGATTTCCGGCGGAAAGGTAGGACACCTCGGAGGAAGCTGTTCTGTCGCTGAAATCCTTTCCGTACTCTATTTCCACAGGATGAAGGGACTTGACGGGAATAATCCGAAGAACCCGGAACGCGACAGGATCATTTTCAGCAAGGGGCATGCAGTTCTTGCCCAGTATGCAGCACTCGTCGAGCTTGGCTATTTCCCGCGTGAGGAGATGAAGAAGCTGAAGACCCTTGGCGGACTGCTTCAGGGACACCCGGATATGAAGACTCCGGGAATCGAGGCTGTCACCGGATCGCTCGGGCAGGGCTTGAGTGTAGCATCCGGAATGGCACTCGGTCTCAGGCTCGATGGCTCGAAGAGCAAGGTTTTTGCGGTTCTTGGCGATGGGGAACTTGCAGAGGGGCAGATCTGGGAGGCTGTGATGAGTTCTGCTGACTACAAACTTGGAAATCTTTGCGCTTTCGTCGACAAAAACAGCGTGCAGGCGACTGGCGCGACAAAGGATATCTTCCCGATCGAAGACATTCCGGGCCGTTTCCGTTCTTTCGGATGGAATGTGATCGAGATCGACGGGCATGACGTATGCCAAGTGGAGGATGCCATCGAAAAAGCGGACGAGACGAAGGACCGTCCGACCGTGATCATTGCATTGACTGTGAAGGGGAAAGGTTTCCCGTTTGCCGAAGGCAAGGCTGCCTACCACAACGCAGGGATATCTGAGGATGAATACAAAGAGGCTCTCGCAATCGTCGGAGGAAAACTCAAGGAGTACGAAGATGCATAAGGAAAGTTTGAGGAAAGCATATGGCGATACGCTTGTCGAACTTGGAAAAATTGATGAGCGCGTAGTTGCATTGGAGGCGGATCTTGGCAAGTCCACGATGAGCAATCTTTTCGGTGCTGAGTTCCCTTCAAGGTATTTCCAGATGGGAATTGCCGAACAGAACATGATTTCAACGGCAGCAGGTCTTGCACTCGTCGGTAAAAGGCCTTTTGCAAGTACGTTCGCTGTCTTTGCATCCGGGCGTCCCTACGACCAGATCAGGTCGTCAGTGGCGATAGCGAACCTTCCTGTCGTGATCTGCGGATCCTCCGCAGGATTATCGGACTACGGGGATGGAAAGACGCATCAGAGCGTTGATGACATTGCGATAATGCGCGTTCTGCCGCATATGACGGTACTTTCTCCTTGCGATGCGGTGGAGACGAGGAAGATGATGCATGCCGTTCTTAAACATGACGGTCCCGTGTACATAAGGATCAACCGCAACGATCTTCCGGTCCTCACCAAAGAAGAAGGGGAATACAGGATCGGCGAGATGTCGTTGATGAGGGATGGAAAGGATGCTGTATGCTTTGCTACCGGCGTGATGGTATCCAAGGCGCTTGAAGCTGCAGAGATGCTTGAAAAAGAGGGGGTGAGTCTCCGCGTAGTGAACGTTTCATCAATCAAACCGATTGATGTGGAGGCTCTACGAAAGTATTCAAGCGATGTGAAGGCAATCGTTACTGCCGAAGAGCATAGCGTGATAGGTGGGCTTGGTTCTGCAGTTCTTGAAGCTCTTGCACCATACGGGGTGAAGCTTGGAATGGTTGGAATGGAAGATACGTACGGACGCAGTGCCGAGAACTACGATGTGCTGATGGAGTACTACCACCTTACCAAGGAAGAGATCGCATCGCGTGTGAAGACGATGCTTGAAGCATAATCGGTATCCCTGTTGCTAAAAAGGAGGAAAATATGGATATCACAAGATCGGTCATAGCACTTTTGATCGGAATGGGTGCTTTGATCTGGATGATCATGAAGACGAAGATGCATCCGTCGCTTGCCCTTGTGCTCGGCGCATGTATCGTTGGCGTTTGCAGTGGAGTGGAGCTTTCGGCAATCCCCGGCCTCATTACAGGAGGCTTCGGATCCACCCTTTCGAGCATCGGACTGGTTATCGCATTCGGATGTATGATGGGTCAGGTGATGGAGGAGTCGAATGCAGCAAAGAGAATGGCTCATACGTTCATACGTGCATTCCACGGGAAGAACGAGGATTTCGCACTTTCCTGTACGGGATTCTTGGTATCGATTCCTATCTTTGCAGACTCTGCGCTCATCATTCTATCTCCGCTCATCAAGTCGATTTCACAAGTGAAGAAGAAGTCACTTACAGGACTCGCCATTGCCACGGCTTGTTGTTTGGAAATCACACACGCCAGCGTTCCTCCCACACCCGGACCGCTTGCAGTAGTTGCACAGTTCCAGGGTGCAATCGACCTCGGAGCATATATTTTGTTCGGAATTGCGATGGGCATTCCTCTCGTGATCGTCATAGTACTTCTTTCCCGCATAGTCGGAAGAAAGTGGTACAAGGTCGTCGATGAGAATGGAGAGATCGTCGATGTCGAGGGAGAGTTGAAGAAGAAGTACGAGCTTGAATCTGAGTCTTCAGACATTCCTGCACTCGACCCGAACGAGAAGTATCCATCGGTCTTCGCATCTTTCGCACCGATCATCGTTCCTGTACTTCTGATCTTGCTTGACACTGTCTCTTCGATGCTTTTCCCGGAGGCGGAAGGTGCCCTCTGGATGGAACTCGTAGGCTTCTTCGGAAACCCTGTCATCGCAGTCGGAATTGCAGTTCTTGTTGCAATCTACGGCCTTGCAAAGGACAAGTCCAGGAAGGAAGTCCTCGACTGTCTCGAACGCGGCGTTGAAAGCTCTGCAACAGTCATCCTCATCACTGGTGCAGGTGGTGCATTCGGAAACATAATCAAGAGCAGCGGAATCGGAGACGTTATCGCCGAGAGCCTTGCTGGAATGAACATGCCTATCCTGCTTCTTCCATTCCTAATGGCCGGCGTATTGAAGTTCGTACTCGGATCCGGAACGGTTGCAATGACAACGACAGCAACGATCTGTGCTCCGATCCTGATGCAGATGCCTGGCGTGAACCTGATGTTCGCGGCCTACGCAACGTGCATGGGTTCCCAGATGTTCTCGCTTCATAACGACAGCTTCTTCTGGGTGCTTACACGTACCTTCAAGCTTGACAAGATCGACGTGCAGATTTTCGGTTACGGTCTTGTACAGTTCACGTTCGCATGGTGCGGCTTCCTGCTGGTCTGCCTTGTGAATCTGTTCTTCTGATATGATTTCGGGCCATGGCGTTTTTGCCATGGCTTCTGGAGGGTAATATGCGCATAGGATGTTGCAGCAATATGAACGCATCCCTTCCCGACGGAACGGGGCGTGAATTCATAGAGAGAATCAAAGAGGTGGGTTTCGATTACGTCGAACTTCCGCTTGCCCAGGTCAGTGCGCTTTCCGACAAGGATTTCTCGTCGCTTGTATCACAAGTGGAGAATGCGGATATCCCGGTCGAGGCATGCAACAACTGTTTCCCGGTGAATCTCAGGCTCACGGGGGATTCTGTCGACAAGGATGCTGTGGAAAAGTACATCAAAGAGGGTTTCAAGCGCGTCAACGAGCTTGGCTCGGGTATAGTCGTCTTCGGCTCAGGCCCGGCGAAGAACATCCCCGACGGCTTTCCGAGAAGCAAAGGATACAGTCAGATCGTTGCTCTTTTAAAGAGGATGTCTGACGAAGCTGGAAAGTATGGGATTACAGTTGTAATCGAGCCGCTTAGGAAAGCAGAGTGCAACGTGATCAACACATACAAGGAAGGTGTATTGCTCAGTGAAGAAGTGAAGAGGGAGAACATAAGGGTCCTCGTTGATTTCTATCATCTTTCAGTGGAGAAAGAGGATCCTGAGGTGCTTGTGAAATACCCGAACCACCTAAGGCACGCGCACTTTGCAGATCCCGCAATCGGAACGGAGAATGAACGATCTTTCCCGAAGAGCATTCATGACTGCGACTACGCCACATTCTTCGAATGCCTTGGAAAAGCAGGATACGAAGGACGCATAAGTTTGGAAGCGTACACGAAGGATTTCGACGTCGATGCCCCGCGTGCATTAAGCGTAATGCGCGACCTTGCAAGGTGAATGTGATATGGAAAAGGAAATGAATGAAAGGATCAGAAGTATCAACAGGATGAGATTGTTCACTCTTGCTTCATACATTCTTGCACTCTTTCTTGCTCTTCTTTTTATCGTGAGGGCAATAGCATCGAGGTCTTTGGACTATGGGCTTCTGGTACTTACATTGGTCGTGTATGCATTCTCTTCATTCGTAGTCGAGAAAAAATATACTTCAACTTTCATAAGGGAGAACATGATCATGAGCCTTGGAAGGTATCTTTCCTCGATCGTTTTCTCAAGGAAAGGAAGCGTTGGAAAAGAGGACGTGATCGATGTCGGAGCATATCCGATTGCCCAAGACGAAGGAAGAAGTTTCGTCTCGTCCGACGAGGTGAGGGGCGAGCACGACGGGGCAAGGTGCACGCTTTCTTCATTCATTTCCTACTTCCCCGATACTCGTACCGGTGCAAAACATAAGTTTGCACTGATGAAGGGTGTGTACATCTCGTCCAAGCTGCCTGGAGAAACGCCATGTGGCTTTGCAATAGGATCGTCCGGGGTGCTCGATGATGATGTCGCTAAGAAGTTCTATAAGGGTCAGGGGCTTTCTGAAATAGTGGTTTCTGACGATGCTTTCTCATATTCAAGCGGCAATTTGCCAGGAAACTTGAGAAAGTTGATTGAAAATATATTGAATCAGGCAAAGGCAAAGGACGTGAAGGTGCTTTTGCGCGTCAGGAAGGATCGTGTTGTCCTTATCGAAAAGAACAAGGAAGTGAACGTAAGACTTCCGTTGCTTAAAAAGCCTTCAGAGGAAGTGCTTGAAGCACCCGCTTTACCACTTCTTTCCGAATATTTTGCACTACTTGATGAATTGATTGGCATCAGAGGAGGAAAATGAAATGAAAATTGGATTCATCGGACTGGGGATAATGGGACGGCCGATGGCAAAGAACCTTCTGAAGAAGGGACACGAGGTCGTTGTAACCGACCTCAACAAGAAGGCAGTCGAGGAGCTTGTGGCGGCGGGAGCGACCGCGGCGGAAAGCGCGAAGGAAGTTGCATCCCTATGCGATCAGGCGATCACGATGGTTCAGAACAGCCCGCAGGTCAGGCAGGTCGCGCTCGGGAAGGACGGCCTTATAGAGGGAGCGAAGGAAGGCTTCACGCTGATCGACATGTCATCGATCGACCCCGTGGAGAGCAAGGCGATCGGAGCGGAACTTGCGAAAAAAGGGATAAGGATGCTCGACGCGCCGGTCTCGGGCGGTGAGCCGAAGGCGATCGACGGAACGCTGTCCGTGATGGTCGGAGGGGAGAAGGAGGTGTTCGACGAGTACTACGACGTCTTGATGGACATGGCGGGAACCGTCACATACGTAGGCGCACTGGGGGCAGGTAACATCGCGAAACTTGCGAACCAGATCGTGGTCGCATGCAACATCGCGGCGGTTGCGGAGGCCCTTACGTTCAGCAAGAAGGTCGGGGCGGATCCGGAACTGGTGTACAAGGCCATCAGGGGAGGCCTGGCGGGAAGCACCGTGAAGGATGCGAAGGCACCCATGATGATCGAAGGCAACTTCAAGCCGGGCTTCAGGATCGAGCTGCACATCAAGGATTTGACCAATGCTTTGAATGCGGCACACGCTGTTGCAACGCCGGTACCGCTCACGGGGCAGGTGATGGAGATGTTCGAGTCCTTGAAGGCATACGGCTTCGAGAAGGAAGACCA
>CALXOH010000012.1 GCA_944389975.1 uncultured Spirochaetaceae bacterium | reverse complement strand
GTGCGCACATCATAGCGCATCGTGCACTTCTCCTTCATCGAGGGTCTTCTCATCCTATCAGCCTTCTTTGAATGCTCCAGCTTCGTCTTCTTCTCATTCCATGACTTTACAGCTTCCACCGCTACGTTCCTTGCACATTGTATAAGCCCTGTAGGAAGAGTCGGACACTCTTCCTTCATCCTCTCATACTGCACCTTGTGGAGGAACCTCTTGGACGTGCTGTTGTTGGTGACAAGACAGTCCACGGACATGTTGAAGGCCTTCGCATACTGCTTCCTCGTCTCCATGATTGCAGAGACCTCCTTGTCAGTGAGCTTCGGGAAAACAGTTATTGACCTTCTCATATATGAAACATAGCATGCTTTATGATAGGTGACAGCATGAGAAGTAACAATAATTCGGTTTCCTCACTGCAGTACCACATCGTCTGGTGCACAAAATACAGGCATCCCATACTCACAGGTGCTGTCGAGGTGGAGACAAAGACGATACTGGCACAGACCTGCACAGAGTACGGCTGGACGTTGAAAGCCATAGAGGTCATGCCTGACCACGTCCATCTTTTTCTCGGGGCCTCTCCTGATGATGCACCCTCTTCAATAGCACGTACGCTGAAGTCCATTTCAGCTGTACACATCTTCACGGCTTTCCCGAAGCTTAAGGAACGCAAGTTCTGGGGATCTGGGCTATGGTCCCGTGGCTGCTACTACGGAAGCGTCGGTGCCATTACAGAAGACAGTGTTAAAAAGTACATCGAAAACCAGAAGTCGAACATCGGAGGTACCGAATGATGAAATGCCCGACATGTGGCAGGGACATGGTCAAAGGAGCTGTCATCTCTTCAAGCAGCATGCCCTTCAGCACAAATGTCATGTTCAAACCTGACAGGAATGATGGATCTTGCACTCTTGCTCTTGAAAACAAGGCGGAGGCATATGTCTGCCAATCCTGTGGACATGATTTGCCGATTATAAGATCAGATGATCATTGCCGCCTTCATCCGGCAGGACAAGCCTTGTCGGTTTTCTGGCGGCTAACTTTATAAAACAGACTGCAGGCATTAATGGAAGCTCTAGATGCTTAGTCTGAATTCATTTAGGTATCTTCTTTAATGAAATACATTTTGACACAATGCACACCATGTATTACATTTTGATTAAAGAGGTGAATGATATGGCATTGACATCAACTGTGACATTCAGGACTACTCCAGAACTGAAGGAACGTGTCGATAATCTTGCCAAGCGAACAAGGCGTAGCGCTGGTTTCTATTACAATGTCCTTCTTGAGGATTACCTCTCCGAGATAGAAGATATCTATGATGCTGTAGACATAAGCGAAAGAGTCAGAGCCGGAAAGGAAAAGACCTATTCATCTGATGAAATCAGGAAAGAGCTTGGTCTATGATAATCGAATACACCGAAACGGCGAGAAAGCAGCTCAAGAAGCTCGACAAGACAATGCAGAAGAGAATCCTTGATTACATGGATGAAGTCGCTCTTCTTGAGAATCCCAGAAGCAGGGGCAAAGCCCTTGTTGAGAACATGCGAGGTCTGTGGCGTTACCGTGTCGGGGATTACAGAGTAATCTGCGAAATCCAGGAATCGAGGATTATAATCTCTGTGCTTAAGATCGGACATCGCAAGAACATTTACTGAAGTTTTGATCTCGCAAGGAGAAAATGGATATGTGTTCATATTGCCGCGGAAAAGAACTCAAGGAGTCTACAACAACATATGCAGCAGTACTCGGTGAGTATACAATCATCATCAAGAACGTTCCTTGTCTGGAATGCGTTCAATGCGGAGAGAAATATTATACCGACGGGGTCATGCAGAATATCGAGAGAATTGCAACAAAAGCAAAGGAGTTGAATAGCGAGTTCTTCGTAGCTGAATACAAAGCAGCCTGAAGTTTAGCCGCTTTTGCTGAATTTAGCCACCCCTCTTGGAGTTTCGCCCAATTGTATAGAGTTTTGCCAAATAGTGTGAAAACAAGGAAATTTACCAGAGTTTGAGAGAGCGGAAAATGAATCTCCACCCATTCACGCATCACAGAAGATATGAACAGGTATTCTTCTCAGATCATTCCTCTGATTTCTCTCCATGGAACGAGCTTATGGCAAGACATAGCAGTCCGATTCCAAGCATTGTAAATCCTGATTTTGCATCAAGTTTATTGATTATAGCCAGCACAGTTGTTGCAATACTCATAGCCAATGCTACGGCACGTGTTATAAGAAGAGGAAGATTTTCATTTTTCTCTTCGTTCCTGCTTTCAGTCCTGCATCTGAGCAGTTCATCCGCAGATACTCCAAGTATCTCAGCAAGCTTCGGTATCGTTGTAATATCAGGACAGGAAAGATCCCTCTCCCATTTTGATACGGCTTTGTCCGTAATCCCAATCCTCTCCGCAAGCTCTGCCTGAGTCATATCTCTTTCTTTTCTGAGGCTGGCAATCATGCCGCCTAATGTCTGCTTTTCCATGCCTTGATAATAACAATTCGTATTTTATCGACTCAACCGACAGTTGGTTTAGTAAGGTAAACCATTGGTTCAGTACTAGAATCCCTGCATTCCAGAGTCAGAAAGAAGGGATAACCTGGTCTTTTTTCCTCGTTCACGGATGCCATGCTTCTTCTGCAGGAGCAAACCCTGCTTTCGTCCACAGATGGCATCTCCGGAGGCTTGACTTCGCCGACGTCCCCGGCCAGGGCATTCATGCCATAGGATTTCAGATTGAGAGCGGAATTCCGATCCCGATCATGGCGGGCGTGGCATATGAAGTTGCTCAGGTCGAATGAATTATGGCTCTCATGACGACGTTTGCAGGACTTGGAGCAGTATTCAAGAAGACGGTTCCAGACAAAGCGGCAGCCGATGATGCGTGTTATCTGCCCTCCTTGTTCATCCGTCGGATAAAGTCTGTAACGGTACGCCTTCTGCATACCACCTGTAAGCCCGGAAAAGACAGAGTGTTTGAAATCCTTCAAGAAAATCCGCATTCAGCTTCTATGCAGGCGCAGGGGTTATCTGCGGATACTTTATATCTTTTTGCAGAGTTGCTGGAAAAAATATTCAGAGAGATATTCTTAAATAGAAGTATCTCCCACAAACACCTCAATATGCCAAATCATACACAGTTGACTAAACCTCAAGATAAATCAATACTGTCAAGGTCAATAAGGGAGTAGTCAGCTACGCTCCGTAGCTCCGGGATCAACAGACTGGGCATGGCCCTGGTTTCGGAATAAGTGACGAGACTTATCTTGAGATATTCAAGTGGGGTTTCGTCTTTTTTCATGCCGAAACCCCGAGGGAGTAACAAATGGGTTTTACTGAATTGTTCCTGATTGCGATAGGACTGAGCATGGATGCGTTTGCAGTCTCGATATGCAAGGGTCTTGCTACAGGAAAAGTCAAGGTCAAGCATATGCTTGTCACAGGGTTTTGGTTCGGCTTTTTCCAAATGCTCATGCCACTCTTGGGTTATCTTCTTGCAAAGAACTTCAGTTCGCAGATCGAAGCTGTCGACCATTGGATTGCATTTGCGCTACTGGCGATCATCGGAGCGAATATGATCAGGGAAGGGGTGAAGGGAGATGAGGAGGAAAGCTCGTCAAGCTACTCGCCTTCAGCGATGTTTCCACTTGCGATAGCAACAAGCATCGATGCACTTGCAATCGGGGTTTCATTCGCTTTCCTCTCGGTGGACATCATCCCGGCAGTCAGCACCATCGGGATATGTACGTTCATACTCAGCGCAATCGGAGTGCGCCTCGGATCATCATTCGGAGCCATGTTCAAAGGAAAAGCTGAGATTGCAGGAGGTGTGATACTTATCCTCATCGGACTGAAGATACTATTGGAGCACCTGGGGGTCCTTGCCTGACGCAAGCGTCACTTCCAATGCCTTCTTTCCTGTAAGGTGTTCTATCTTCATCTTGAGGATCAAAAGTGCATTCCAACTTTTTTCTATCTCATCTTCCCTTATGGGGAATGGGACTGATGAACAATATTTCTCACCTATGAGACGTATTGCCCTCATCTTCTCTTCATCGTCTTCGACTATGCTTATCCTGCCGAATGCGATGACGCTTTCATAGCGCGTGGTGAATGCCTCGGGAAATACATCGTCCTTGCCGACGACGGAGAACGAACACTTCGGATTACGCTTTATAGAATCGATCTTGTGCCCACTCAAAGCAGAGTGGAAGAATATGCTCCTCCCTGATAATACATAGCTTATCGGGAGCGCATACGGATAGCCGTCATCCCCAGAAAGCGCAAGCGTCCCGAAACTTCCATTCTCAAGAATCCCAATGGCTTTCTCCTCATCAAGAAGCTGCCCTATCCTCCTCATTTTCCGAAACATACATCCTCCTTCGCTCTATTTGAGAGCCACTTTATCCCTTTCACTGTCCTTGCAACCGGCCGGGTGAAATGATTTCCTTCGTTGTACTCAAAAATCAGAGGGATGTCAGCATCTTTTACCGATGAGGATATGGAGGAAGTCTGTTCTCCCACAACTTTCATATACCCCTTTCCCCTCCCCGCTTCCTTGTCACCCAAAGAGATGTAGACTCCTTTGCTTTTTCCTTTCAATTGAGATGAGAGGACGTAATCTGAAAAGCCGGGGAACCAAAGGGATCCGGATACGCTTCCATGGTATGAGAAAAGGTCTGAGGAGATGAGCGCGTAGAGGGAAAACAGGCCTGCAAGGGAGTACCCTACAATAGCGCGAGAGGACTTACCTGTAAACTCTTCGCACTTCGGGATGATCTTCTCCCCCATAAGCGAAAGATACCCGGCAGCGCCACCTTTGAAATCCGGAGGGAAATCCCAAGGGACCATGTCGACGTTCCAGTCGAGATTATCCATCGCAACGAGAGAAACTCCACTGATACCGACTTTTCCCATCGCATCGAAAACCTCGCCACCTTCATCCGAGAACTCATTCAGATACACTATCAGCATCTCTTTTCCGACTGACGGGAAAATGCTCACCCTCTTTCCTTCGATCATGAATCTTTCCATGAAATCAGATTATCATGAAAGCATGGGAAACATTACAGACGATGAATGGAAAAAGCTTCGAGAGAGGCTATCCCGCTCAGCTTTCAGATCCAGATTCCACCTGGGCGGGAAAGAAAGGGAATACGCGCTGGGAAAGGGGCGTGAAGAGATCGAAAGGCACGCTGATTCATTCATCAGAGCGCGGCTTGCCCCCGGGAATATCCCGAATGACGGGAAGCAGACTCCGATGAAAGGGCATCCAGTGTTCATAGCAGAACATGCAACCGGTACGTGCTGCAGATCGTGCCTTGGAAAGTGGCACTCGATCGAGAAAGAGAGGGCGCTCACCGAAGGGGAGATCGAGTACATCACGAGCGTGATAATGCGCTTTCTCGACGAAGAAGTGTTCAAAGCTTGACGGGATTGTCCTTCCTCATGATGTTCTTCTTCTCCTTTAGAAGAATGAGAACTGAAAGCATACCTCCGAAGAACGACGTGAGAGGGAAGTTGAGCCATATCCCTGTCAATCCGAATCCGGAAAGGACAAAGAGGAATACCATCGGGAACACGAATGCCATCGCAATTGAGATCAGCGTCGCGTAGACAGACCTTTCGATTGCCAGCATGAAGCTCTGGGTTGCAAACGAGATCCACCTTGTGATGTAAGTCAGGGCGAATATCATGACGGCAAGGGGAGCATACGAAGGGATATCAGAAGAGATGAAAAGGGACAGTATGAACCCCGGGAAGAAGAGTCCTATGACAAGGCCGAAGATACATAAAAGAAACGCAGTTAGGAAGCAATACTTCTCCACAGCCCTTACGCGTGAGTATAACCCCGCACCCCAGTTGTACCCGATTGCAGGCTGCAGTGAATCGCACGCTCCGTACATTATCGGCTGAATTATCCCGTCCGTGTACATCAAAACGCCGTAGACTGAAACAGCATCCTGACCGCCCAGGCGCACAAGCATCATGTTCATGACTATCGAAGTCATACGACCTGCGATGTTGTTCAAGAAACTTGGAAGGCCCGAATAGACGATGCGTTTTACAACTGAAAGCGAAAAACGCGGCTTGACGAAATTCAATGCAAGTTTTTTCTGGAAGAATGGCACGAGGGAGATGAAAGTCATCAGCATCATTCCGGTGCAATTTGCCAACGCAGCACCCTCTATGCTCATCTTCATGACACCAAGAAGGAAGAACTCGAATATCGCACAGAAGATCGAAAGGGAGACGTTGAGGATCATGCTCATCCTGATCTTCCCCGAGATCCTGAGGTAGTTGTCCGCCGCGAACATCATCGTAGTGACAGGAGAGAAGATCGCATATAGGCGTAGATAGCTCACAGCAAGGGATAAGAATTCCCCGTCAGCACCCATGAACGCCATCAGGAAAGGCGCACCAAGGTAGAGTAGCGATCCCGTGATAGCTCCCGAGATGACAATCATAAGGGATGCAAGGGTGAATATCCTGTCTGCATCTTCGTTTCTACCCGAGCCAAGCGCGATCGATATCGGAACGGACGATCCTACTCCGATCAAATCTGCAACTGCAAAGTTTATGATCACGAACGGCATTGCAAGGTTTACCGATGCAAACGCTGTACTTCCAAGGAAATTACCGACAAATACCCCGTCGAACGTCTGATAGAGCGCAGATGAAAGCATCCCTATCGCCCCGGGGATCGAAGCTTTGAAAAACAATCTCCTTGGCTTTGTTTTTACAAACAGATCGTACTGAAGCTTGTCTCTCATACAATGACCTCTAGGATACAACCATGCCTGAATGGATAATCAATGTCAACAAACGGCCTATGATCAATCCCGTTCCGAGAGGATCCAGAAGAAGACGAAGGAAAGCGGGATCAAAGAGAATATTATCGTCTGCGATCCGAAGTGCCTTCCCATTATGGATGAAAGGAACGCTCCAAGCAGGAACGTTGCGATCATTCCGAAGTGCAACAACGATTTCTCTAGTGCTTTCTTGTCAGAATGCCTTATCGCGACGTACCCCGCTGATGCCCAATTGCGTAGGTGCGCAGTACAAAACAGCGTAGAGAGCGCAACACCATGCGAGGAGGTGAACGTGTTGAACTGCATGCTGCTGATCAATGCGATCGAAACGTGATAAACGGAAAACGGGGTGCTCTCCGGAAGGAAAGCAAGGACAAGGATCAACGCCATGTCGAATACAAGCATCACCAACGGCCAGAGATCCTTCAAGACATCCTTCATGAATTCGGAAAGGAAGGAACCTACTGCAAACGTAAGGATTGGAAGAAGGACTGCTATCGATGCACTCCAATCCCCGTTTGCGACATTCGATGCAAGGATGAGGAGGTTTGCTGTCTCTGCATTTGCAAACACTCCACCCTTCAGAAAGTATGAATATGCTCCCATGAATCCTCCTGAGAGCATCATAAGGACGAACGTACGGTAGCGTTGACTTCTCGGGACATTACCATTCATGTGCCCCAATATACATTTTTCAGACTACGTGGTCGACATCATTTTCAGTCCGTATTTCGTAATACGCTATCTTTTCTCCGTCAGGTATCGCATCCAATGCCCCTGAAAGCGTGTATGCACTCACCCTCCTGTTCTCCTGTGGGGCAAAGTAGTACGTACGGCTTTCGGAACACATGGCAGCAGTGCAAAGCGTTCTCTCGTACTCACCAGAACCGGCGTGTGCAAGAAGCATGCCGTCGGGTACGTTCACGACAGAAAAGATATCGAACATCCTTTGGATTCCTTCGCCTTCATTCTTTGCAAGTGGAGAAAACTCCTTTGCAAAGGCGAGTCTGACAAAGCGCGAAGGGGATGAATAGCTTCCGGGAAGACCGAAACTGCCTCCCGTGCCGTTACCAAACGCAGAGAACGTCTTTCCAAGTATTTCACGAGGAGGGGTATCCACGTTGCTTACACCAACATAATTCTTGAGATTCTGAACGTGCCAATCGTAGCCGGGTGCATTTGTCATCACCCCGATGGTATCCCTATGGACTGTTATCCCCCCTTCATCGGGCTCGATTATCACAGCCTCCCCGGACTCATCGGAGAATATGTAGTGCACTGACATCGATGAGTCGAAGATCTTCTCATCAGTGAGGTTGATCCGTTCCACCATGCTTGCAACTTCATCGACGCTCTTGCAAAGCCCCAGCATGTACGGGACGAAGAACGCTGGATGCAAATCGGTGCGCCCCTCCCCTTTCTGCGTATTGTAATGGCCATAGCCCGGGAAATTCTGAAGCGTTCCCATCAAGCCATGCTCGTTGATCCCATCGGTGAATATCGGGGATGAGGATCCGAGGATGGCATTTCCGATGAAAGAGTATTTCATCTCCACCTCACCTCCCTTTCCAGAGGGAGAGAGCGATAATTCATATCCCTTTGAGACTACAGTTATCCTGTTTCCTTCCAAAGTGCCGAACATGTCATACGTCCGCCCAAGAAGATGATTACCATCCTCCGTAGTCCAGGAGAAACCGGAACATGCAAACGTGGGAAGAGAAACAAGAACCATGAGAAGTAATGCGATGAACTTAGTCATAAGGCCTCCATAGATAGTATAACAGATGAAGCCTTGATGATTTCATTCGGCTTTGACGTATATGTACCTGCCCTCCCTCTCGACATCATACCCGTCATACTCCCCTTCCTCCGTCTTCATATCTATAGCCTTCGGCGGAACATACAATACAAGATGCAAAGTGGCACTATCAATCTCTTTGCAATGCACATGGGCTGTAAACATTGTAATCAAATACACCAAAATGATAGTAAGTACGATATTCCGCAGAGCGCTCATACTTTTCACGATACTTGACTTCAAAAAATATATAAGAGGCGATCTCGGTCAGAAATATGATGGCTTTTCTTGCAACTATGAATTAGAAATCAAATCTTGACATTAATATCAGTCTGCAGGAGATTAGTAACTGACCATAGAGAGTGCGTTAGGGACAAGCCCGTAGATCGCACAGCAACCTGCATAAGCAAGGTGCTAAAGCTTGGATGATGGTTACCAGATGCCATCATAACGATGGTTTTTCTTTTTCCATCTCTCCTTGGTCAAAGGAGCAGAGTAATATGTCGGCAGAAACCAGCGATGTCAATACGCCATACCTTATATTGAACGTCCCGCATTCCAGTACAATCATCCCCATGCGATATCGGGAATTATTTCTCGTCGGTTACATTAGTGATGAGCTGAGAATTATGACGGATTGGTACACTGATGAACTTTTCAACTTTCCTGGCGCAAAGATAATCAAAGCTGAATTATCTCGTCTTGTCATCGACATGGAACGCTTTGGGAATGATGATGAAGAACCTATGTCAAAGGTCGGAATGGGTGCCGTGTATTCCAAGACAAGCAGAGGAGACAGACTTATAGAGAATGTATTAGCCCAAAGAGCAGAAATGCAATCTCATTATTCAGCTTATCACAAAGAACTTGAAACAGCTGTGGATATGGCAATTGCTCATGCAGGCAAAGCAATTATCATTGACTGCCACTCGTTCTCATCTGTTCCTCTTCCACACGAGGTGGATAAATCATATCCACGCCCTGATATCTGCATAGGGACAGATAGCTTTCACACCCCTGGTGGACTGGCCGGTTTATTTTACAGCTTTTTTAAGAAGAAAGGTTTCTCCGTCATATTCAATTCGCCATTTTCTGGTTCCATTGTTCCGATCAAACACTACAAGAAGGATAGGAATGTGATGTCAATCATGATAGAAATCAACAGGTCACTCTACATGGACGAGTTGTCGACTTCAAAAACCGAAGGATACGAAAAGCTGAAAGTAATGCTCTATGAACTTTTAGGTTCTGTTTAGAAAGTTGCGGGATTATAGCTCTCAGCGATCACATGAATTTCTGAACTGATTCAATTTGCCTAAGGTCTGCCTTCGGCGTCTGGTCAGGCGACTACATTTAAAGTGCCCTGTTCGGCTCTTCGCACAACCTAGGTTGCACGCCTCCCCGACTTGATTTAAATCTAATCTGAAACAGCAAAAAAATCAAAATGGCGCGTTAGTATCACACAATGCAATTGATTCTTTATAAGTCTTAAGTATTAAGAACTCGCCATGCAAGTAATTGTTATTTTCGATGTCCAAAGTATAAACTCATTCAGATAATTTCCAGAACAAGATTTTAAAGCTAGCAATGACGGCGTCATAACTCATTCCATGCATACTGATAGTTCTTATGACGGATTGAAGAAATTTTTCTTACTCCCAAAACAAGATAAGGCAAGATTCTCGTTCTTTGAATATTGCCACTCCGAATTTTCAGATATTTTACAACTTTTTCGTAGTGGATGTTGACTTATCTGAGATGAAATCTCTATGATTAATACGAATATCGTGACAATTTCCACTTTTCCCGGAGTATGAGATGACAGAGATAAAAAGAGACATGTATCTTCAACGCATTGTAAAAAGGATGGGCAATGGCAGAGCAAAGGTCATTACGGGAATAAGAAGAAGCGGGAAAAGCTACCTTCTGTTCACATTATTCAGGAAATACCTTCTCTCCAGTGGTGTTGATGAAGGCCACATCATTGCCATTGCTCTTGACGATGATGAAAACGAGCATCTATTAGACAGACATGCTCTAGGATTGGAAATACGTTCAAGAATCAAGGATGAGCAAACCTACTATGTCTTCCTTGATGAGATACAGAATGTCGAAGGCTTCGAGATGGTTATCAACGGGCTTCTCCGTAAACCGAATGTTGATGTCTATGTTACCGGCAGCAATTCTAGATTCCTTTCCTCGGATATAATCACAGAATTCAGAGGTCGGGGAGATGAAATAAGAGTCAGGCCCCTTTCATTCGGAGAGATCAGACCACTCTACGATTCAGATGATGAAGCCTGGGATGATTACTTTAATTATGGAGGACTTCCTTCAATCTATGCAGAAGGAATGGATGATGAACAGAAGGTGTCATTTCTCGAATATGTCACAAAGACAATCTACATCAAGAACATTGTTGAAAGAAACAAACTCAAGGATGACAAAGGCCTCAGCAACGTGCTTGATCTCCTGTCCTCTGCAACGGGTAGCCTGACAAATCCATTGAAACTCGCCAATACATTCAAAAGCAAAGGACAGAAAGGAATGACGGACAAGACCATTTCCAACTATCTCAGATTCATCGAGGAAGCCTATATGGTCGACCGTGTCCAGCGATATGACATCAAAGGGAAGGATTACATCGAATCACCTTATAAGTTCTATTTCTCAGATATAGGTGTCAGAAACTCCAGAATCAACTTCAGACAGGTTGAAGAGACTCACATCATGGAGAACATCATCTACAACGAGCTCAGGACAAGAGGCTATCTTGTAGATGTCGGGATTGTAGAGCACAGGGATAAGACCGATGATGGCAAATACAGAAACAGACAATATGAAGTGGATTTCATTGCAAATCTTGCAGGTAAGCGATACTACATACAGTCTGCACTGTCTCTGCTTGATGAAGGAAAGCTGGAACAGGAACTAAGATCCCTTTCCCTGATCAGAGATTCATTCAGGAAGATTGTGATTACAAGGGACAGAATCAAGCCAAGGCGCACAGAAGACGGAATCCTGATAATCAACCTTTTTGACTTTCTGCTTAATGCGGGTGCAATAGAACAGTAATGCAAGAAAGCGTAGTCATACATGCACGAACGGCACAATCAGACAACAGGCTTGATAGAACCATCATAGACAACAAAAGCTCCCTTTTCGGGAGCCTCTGAGTGCCGCCTCCAGGAATCGAACCAGGGACACAAGGATTTTCAGTCCTTTGCTCTACCAACTGAGCTAAAGCGGCATGTTGTCTATATGGCAACGGTGATAAGTTATCAGTTAAGCATGATAATGTCAACATCTTTTTAAAACATTCGCAAAACACTCAAAATGCACGTACTTCGCCTGTACCCACGGTACATGGAACAATTCGATCATTTGGAATATCATTCGGCAACATGGAAAACAGGGATTATCTGATAGAAGAGAAGCCGCTGAAAGCTTTACTCATACTGGCGCTCCCGATGATCGCCGGGAACATATTCCAACAGTTCTATACGATGGCTGATTCGATGATAGTCGGAAGGCTCGTCGGGGAAAACGCACTTGCATCGATCGGAGCGTCTTACGCGCTGACTACAGTATTCATCTCGATTGCAATCGGGGGCGGCGTCGGATCGTCGGTGATCACGAGCAGGGCTTTCGGCGCAAAAGACTACCAGAAGGTAAAAGACAGTGCAAAGACTGCGATAATATCATTTTTGGTAATCGGGGGCTTACTCGCATCATTCGGATTGGCGTTCTCAGAGAACATACTTGTGTTGCTGAATACGCCAAAAGAGATAATGGAGGAAGCGGATGTCTACCTTGGAATCTACTTTCTGGGACTTCCGTTCCTTTTTCTCTACAACGTACTCTCCTCAGTCTTCAACGCACTTGGAAAGTCCAAAGTCCCGCTATACCTCCTTATATTCTCATCGTCCCTTAACATCGTGCTGGATCTATGGATGGTAGGGCCTTTGGAGATGGGCGTTGCGGGAGCTGCCTGGGCAACGCTCATAAGCCAAGGGATCTCGGCGCTCATCTCTCTGTTTGTGATGGTGAGGCTTCTGGCGACGTATGAAAGCGAGAAGAAAGCACGCTTTGCACCCGTTTTGATCAAATCAATGGCGCGCATCGCACTTCCTTCGATACTCCAACAGTCGACGATATCAATCGGTATGATGCTCGTGCAATCGGTCGTGAACTCGTTCGGTCCCATGATGCTTGCAGGGTACTCCGCGGGAATGCGCATCGAGAGCATAGCGGTGGTCCCGTTCTCCCAGATGGGCAATGCGATGTCGTCGTTTGCAGCACAGAACATAGGGGCGAAGAAAGAAGAGAGGGTGAACGAGGGTTATAGGAAAGCCCATTTGATTGTCTTTGCATCAGCTTTGGTCATATGTGTCATACTTGAGTTCTCACATGAATTCCTCATAAGTCTTTTCCTCGAGGATGGAGGATCCAGGGAGGCTCTCGCCACAGGATCTGCATACCTTCAGTTCGTAGGGTTCTTCTTCGTATTCATCGGATTGAAGATGATCACGGACGGGCTGTTGAGGGCATATGGGAAGATGACCGCCTTCACGACAGCAAACATACTAAACCTCACCTTCAGGGTTGTTTTCTCTTTCCTGATGGCACCGCGCTACGGCATTTCGATGGTATGGGTCGCACTCCCGATCGGCTGGTTGATAAACTACCTTGTAAGCTATTCAGCTTTCACCTATTACAAGAGGCTGGGGAAACTGAATGCAAAGTGAGAAGAACGCGCTCCGGAGATATGCAAGAAAAATCCTCTCCGAAATGACAGGGGAAGAGAAGAGAAAAGAAAGCGATTTGATAATCTCCCGCCTTAGGAAGCTTGAGAAGTTCAAAAACGCAGAGAGAATACTCCTCTACTACCCTATGGATGATGAAGTGGATGTCAGAGTGCTGTTTGAGGACGAGAGAGTGCTTTTCCCATTCATCGATGAAGACGTGATGGATTACGCCCGACCGCCTTTGAAGAAAGGAATGTTCGGCATTCCAGAGCCTGTGGAAAAGCACCCCGTGACATTTGATAACGCAATACTCATCGCACCTGCACTTGCATTCTCATCTTTGCACTACCGCCTTGGAAGGGGCATGGGATACTACGACAGGTACATAAGGAGGATGAGGGGAAAAATATATGCCGTAGGACTTGTGTATGAAAGAACCTACGGCATCGATATTCCAACTTCACCTTACGATGAAGAATTTGACATGGTGATCACTTCAGACTTGCGAGGTATTCATTGATGCCTTTCGCAGCGCGCCTACCTTCACCCATCGCAAGGATGACGGTAGCGGCCCCGAGGACTATGTCCCCGCCGGCCCAGACTTTGTCCATGCTCGTCTTTCCATTCTCATCGACGATGAAGTTACCCCTCTGGTTGACTTCAATCTCATCGGTCGTGAGCTTTATAAGTGGATTTGAAGCGTTTCCGATTGCAACGATGACAGCATCGTACGGGATTTCGTAGTCGCTTCCCTCCACTTCCACGGGCTTCCTTCTTCCGTCTTTTCCGACTTCCCCGAGTACGCACTTACGAACCTTGACGGCACGAACCTTGCCGTTCTCGTCCGAAAGGATCTCCACAGGCTGGGTGAGCATGAGGATGTTGCACCCTTCTTCCACTGCGTGCTCGACCTCTTCCTTTCTTGCAGGCATCTCCTCTTGGGTACGCCTGTATATGATGTCAACCTGCTCTGCTCCAAGCCTGAGCGCAGTACGGGCCGCATCCATTGCGACGTTTCCACCGCCGAAGACTGCAATACGCTTTGCCCTGTACTCCGGGGTGTGGCTCTTTTTGCTGTCGTACGCTTTCATCAGGTTCGAACGGGTAAGGTACTCATTCGCGCTCATCACACCGACGAGGTTCTCCCCGGGGATCCCCATGAATTTGGGAAGGCCCGCGCCACTTCCGATGAAGACTGCATCAAAGCCGTCCTCTCCAAGTAGTTCATGCACAGTCCGGGTTCTGCCCACAAGCGTGTTCTTTCTTATCTCGACACCCATCTTTCCGAGTTTATCGAGCTCTTTCTCGACAAGCTTCTTTGGAAGCCTGAACTCGGGGATTCCGTAGCTTAATACACCCCCTGTCTTGTGAAGCGCTTCAAACATCACTACGCTGTGTCCGTTTCTCCTGATGTCTGCAGCCGCTGATATCGACGCAGGACCTGATCCTACGATCGCAACCTTTCTTCCTGTCTCCGGGGCAACCTCAGGGATCGGAGCATCTGTGTTCCTGTCTGCAACGAACCGCTCGAGCCTTCCTATCGAGACTGCCTTGTCGACGTTCTTCAACGCCTTTCCGACAGTGCAGTACTTCTGGCATTGCACTTCCTGGGGGCATACGCGCCCGCAGATTGCAGGAAGTATCGAGGAAGCTGAGATCACATCGTATGCCTTCTTGTAGTCGCCTTTGGCAACTTCCCTGATGAACGAAGGGATGTCGATCGAGACGGGACATCCTTCGACGCACGGTTTGTTCTTGCAGTCAAGGCACCTCAATGCCTCTGCACGCGCCATGTTCTCAGTGTAGCCGAGTGCAACCTCGTTCATGTTCCTTATACGTTCATTCGGATCCTGCGATGGCATCTCCTGACGTTCGATCGCCATCCTGTCCTTGACGCTCAAACTCTTTCCTTCCAGCGAAGAAAGGATCTCACCCGCGCTCTTATCCATTCCGGCAATGTCCATATCAGGCCTCCCCTTCCTTGATGCCATACACAGCATGGCACTTGTGATGCTCTTCCTGTTCGAAATCCCTGAACGTCCTCTGACGTGCCATCAGGTTGTCCCAATCGACCTGGTGCGCATCAAACTCAGGGCCATCCACGCAGACGAACTTCGTCTTTCCTCCGATTGAAACGCGGCATCCTCCGCACATTCCGGTGCCGTCGATCATGATCGTATTAAGCGACGCGATCGTCGGAACCGAGTATTTTTCGGTCACTTTGGATGCAGCGCGCATCATAACCGCAGGTCCGATCACTACAGCCAGATCGACGTGACCCGTTGATATGATCTCCTCAAGGGGGATTGTGACAAGCCCTTTCCTTCCATACGAGCCGTCGTCTGTCATGACGATCAAATTCTCATCCAAAGCACGCATCTCATCCTCTTCGATCACGAGGCCCTTGTTCCTTGCGCCGATTATGATGCTTATGTCGTTCCCCGCTTCCTTCATCGCTTTTGCTATCGGATACAAGGGCGCAACACCCACACCGCCCCCGACGAGTACGACCTTGCCGTACTTCTTGATATCCGTGGGTCGGCCAAGCGGTCCGAGTACGTTCTCGATTTCCTCGCCCTCATTCATGAGTGCAAGGCGGTGCGTTCCATCCCCTACTGCCTGGAACACGATGTCTATCGTACCCTTTTCCCTGTCGCTGTCCGCGATTGTCAGGGGAATCCTCTCTTCGTAATCCCCACCCTTCTGGATGATTACGAACTGCCCGGCCTTCCTCTCCTTTGCAATGAGAGGAGCCGAAAGCGTGAACCTGAAAACTTCCGGAGAAAGCTTCTCTTTCTTTAGGATCTTGTACATATGCTCCCTTGGGTTATTTGAATATGTGATGAAAATAACACGTTTTACGCCATCTCTACAATAAAAAGAGAACAAGAAGACCAAAGCGCTTGTGCAGGCCGAACAGGCTTTGCATCCGGAAGCACTTTCGATTTTTCCGGGGATGACCCGGGTGGGAAAACAAAAGCACAAGGAAATGCACTTCCAATGTATACTTGATATCTGAGGAGTTTTTCCAATGGAACGATACCAGGCAGAGGGAAAAGACCTGCCGATAGTCTTCACATCCCTTGGCAAAAGGGCAGGAAACGCACTGATCAGAAGCGGCATCGAATCGGTGCATGACCTTCTCGATCCATCTTTTGATGTCACAAAGCTCAAAGGGGTTGGGACGAAAACGATAAATGAGATACTCGCATTCATCGAGAAATCCAGATGGGAAGAAGATGAAAATACCCAAAAGGAGGGAAACACTCCCCTTTCATACCTCCATTCATTCGGAGCAATGGGTGGTTTCGTTGAGAAACTCGGGAATGCGGGCTTGAGTAGCTTTGAAGATGTGTTGAATGCAAGCGAAGCGAAACTCAGGATGATCGTTCCCGAAGGAAAGAATACAAAAGCCATAAGGGAGGCAGAGAGGTTTTTCAAGATGGAGCCGGGGGAAGCGCTCTCGAAATACATCGAAAGCGAACTCGGGGAAGATGCGTACCACGTATTTTCAAAGCGCGCAGAAGGCGTGGTATTCGACGATCTGGGAAAAGAGTGCGGGAAGACCAGGGAGAGGATAAGGCAGATCGAGGTACACACGGAAAAGAAGCTGATACCGCTTCTTGAAAGGTACGTAGCTTCAAAGAAAGATGCCGGTATACAGGTGATAAACACATCCGCGATCAACTCCGACGTACCATCATCGGGAAAGATGGCTGCATACGCGCTATACCTCTACAAAGAGAGGATCGATGGGGATAAACAGGCGGGAGTGTTCGTAATCCACGGAGACGGGAAGAGCCTTGAAGATCTCAAGAACCTGATACGCAGCGTAATAGGAGAAAGCGGTTTTACGTATGAGAAAGAGGAAGCTTTGGAGGATGCTTTGAAAAGCGGGGGGTATACCGGAATAACAAGCGGATACATCAGGCCTTTGATAAATGCCTCGGGCTACAGGATAAGCGGCAACTACATATTCTCGGGCAGCATTCCATACGGAAGGCTTGCAATCCCGATTGCAGAGAAATATTTCCCTGACGGGATAAAGCTCAATCAGGAAAGCTCAAGGAGGGAACCTGATCTGGAGAAGTTCAGATCGATACTACTTTCAGAGTACGGCATAGACTTGTCGGATACGGAGGACAGAGCGATCGGAGCGCGCCTCTCTGATTACCTTATCGAAGTGGGAAGGGGGCTTGTGAACGCACCTTCAAGAGTGAGGATAACGGATGAACAGGTTGCCATGGTGAAAGACTACATCGACCGGAAGGAGGATGACAGGATATACTACCGCGATATCTTCAACGCACTTGGGGATGCACTATCCTCATCAAGCATCGACAACCACTGGGCTCTTCACGGGATGCTCAAATTCAAACTTCCCGATGCTTACGAATACACCAGGGACTACCTCGTGAAGAACGGGCATGACAAATCATCATTCCTATCCACAGGAAAGAGGATACTCTCGTATATCGAAAACGAGGGAAGAGCTGTCACATTCGAAGAGCTCAAAGAGAAATTCCACGGCTTTTCGGATGCGATGATCCTACTCCCGATCTCGGAAGAGAACGACATCATAGTCTGGAAGGAGCGCTCTTACTACTCTGCGAATCTGATCAAGAAAAGCGATGAGGAGAAAGAGGAACTCATGAGAACAACTGACGAAATTCTTGAGAAGACGGGCGGGTATGCGTCGGGCGAGGCGATATTCAGGGAAGCGGAAGGGAAAATTCCATTCTTCATCGAACGCAATGACATAACGCGGCCGCAACAACTTGTTGCATTGATAAAATCCTGGTTCGGTTCATCATTCAGCGTAGGACGGAATATGATAACCCGCAAAGTCGGGAAAGTCCGGGTCTCGCTATTCCAGGCATTCATATCGTCTTTGGACGACAAGAACTCTTTCTCAGAGGATGATGTGGAGAAATTCAGGGAGAATACGATGCCGACAGACCCCGTATGGCAGTCGTTTTTGATGAAAGTCAAGGAGAACTACATCAGATCAGGAGAAAGGTACTACAGCATTTCGTCGCTGGATCCATCCGAAGAGACAGTAAGAAAGCTCGGGAAAACCGCACTTGGCGCAATGAATGATGGCTACGTGACCACGGAAGACATTCTCGGATGCGAACTTCCCCATTTCCCGCTCAAGTGGGACGGGAAGACAGTTACGGATATCCTTTTGAAAAGTGATGACGTACGCGTTCTATTTCCATACCCGAATGCATACAAGACAGGGCACGGGATAGTAGTACCCGGATCATTTGAAGGGAGTATCATAGACTTGGAGAAGATGCTTTTGGAGAAGATGATCCCGAAGGAGGGAATGCGGAATGAAGATGTTCGGAGGTTCCTTGTAGAGCGAGGGCTTTCGCAGAAGACGATACCGAAAGAGCTTAAAAGGCTAGATTCGTTCATCCACACGGATGACGGCAGATGGTATATCAAAGGAAAAGGCCCCGTTTCCGAGGCCTCTCGTGATTGGTTGCCGCTATTTGATTAGCAGATCTTTACATCGATCCTCTTCGGCAAAGCTTTCTTTGCCTTCATGATCTTCACAGTCAGGATTCCATTCCTATTCTCTGCGCTGATCTCGTTCTCGTCAGCATCCTCTGGAAGCTGGAAGCTGCGTGAGAATGCAGGGCGGGAGATCTCCTTGATCAGGTAATCCTCCTCAGATGACTCAACGCCATCGGATGCCACTGTCAGGATCCCTTTGTGAGTCGTGATCCTGAAACCGTCTTCCTTGTAGCCCGGAACCTCGAACTCGAGCTCGTAACTCTCATCGTTCTCCGTGATATCCACAGGCGGGAACTTCCTGTTCGATCCAACCGAACCGAAGAAATCATTGAACATGCTGTCGAAATCGTCAAACAGACTTGGTACTACGTATCTCATTTTTCCAATCCTCCTTGATTAATTGAGCTTTACTTCGATCTTCTTAGGCTCTTCCTTCGGCATCTTTGAAAGCGTAAGATCGAGAACGCCATTCTTGAACGATGCTTCTATCTTCTCTTCGTCTACGCTGTCAGGAAGCGTGAAGCTGCGGGAGAATGAAGAGACGGTTCTTTCCTTCAAAAGGTATTTCTTTCCATCCTTCTCCTCCTTCTTCTCACTCTTCTCGCCTTCGATGTGAAGTACATGCTTCTCTACATATACCTTGATCTCATCTGCGCTGAAGCCAGGGACTTCCGCACTGATTCTGTAGTCATCCTTTCCTTCCTTGACATCCACAAGCGGGGTGCGTGAGAAGTTGAACATCGAATCGAACCATGAATCAACGTCGTTGTGATTTTTTTGATATCTGATAATTGCCATTTTGAGGCCTCCTTATATGCTTTATTTACACTTGGATAAGTGCAAGGTGCGTGCCAACTTTTATATATCATTGTGCTATAATGAGTTATATAAATAATTAAATTGCTCTAGATTCAATCTTGTGTCATTTTGACACATCAAGGCAATAAAGAGATGTAATCAGGTCACTTTTGACCCACAGATGCCTGATTAATGGAATATCGAGGGGACAAAAAGAGGCAAAATGGATTTAATTATTTATATTATCTATACTTATTATATGTATCATAATGACACATAATGCTTATTCAAGGATCTCAACGTTCCATAAGGAGTAAAATCTGCCTCCCTTACTTTAAAAATTCAAAGCATCACTTTGAAAAATAAAAATTCCAAAGAAACACTTTGAGATTTCGAGGTTTTGGATATTTCCATTCCGATCAGATCAGGCCGAGCGCGTGTTGCATTACTAAACTCACAATCGTGATTGCAACCCAACAACAGAATCCAAGGAAGAGTGGTTTTCCTCCGGTTCTCACCAGCTCCACTATATTCGTATTTAGCCCGATAGCTCCCATCGCAAGGATTATGAAGAACTTCGACAGATCCTTCAAAGGGGTGAAGAACGACGTGGAAACACCGAAGTAAGTCACGAGAACGGTAGTGATGACAGAGGCAAGTACGAAATAAAGG
This sequence comes from uncultured Spirochaetaceae bacterium, assembly GCA_944389975.1. Classification (GTDB taxonomy): domain Bacteria; phylum Spirochaetota; class Spirochaetia; order Sphaerochaetales; family Sphaerochaetaceae; genus Ornithospirochaeta. The sequence continues at coordinate 1,542 of CALXOH010000012.1, read as the reverse complement.
ATGAAGAACGGAAAGACCGATGAGATCTTTACCTTCTCTCCCCCATTCTTCTTTCCTTTGGAAGTTATGAACGCAAGAGCGAGCGTGATCGGGATTATCGCGAGTGTACGGGTAAGCTTTACAGTGACTGCCTTGTCCAGAGTCTGGCTTCCGAGTCCGTATAGCTCATCCCATGTGGATGCGCAGGCTGTGACGCTTGACGTGTCGTTCACTGCGGTTCCTGCAAATATTCCGAACGCCTCCCCGCTGGTGGTGTCAAAACCGATCAGAGCACCAAGGGATGGGAATATGAGGGCTGCAAGTACGTTGAAGAAGAATATGACGCTGATGCTTTGTGCAACCGTCTTGTCATCAGCTCCGATCACAGGGCTTGTGGCCGCGATTGCAGAGCCGCCGCAGATCGACGAGCCCACCCCCACCAAGGTTGCAGTCTTTCCCTCTATCTTGAGCGCGCGGTGCACGATGTATGCGACAATCAAAGATGTTGCGATCGTCGAAATGATTATCGGCAGGGACTGAAGGCCGGTGGTGACGACCACAGAGAGGTTCATTCCGAATCCCAAGAGGATTACAGCGTATTGCAATATCTTTTTGGATGTGAACTTCACTCCGCTATCGATAAGCGTTCGCTTTTTGATAAAAAGCGCTGCAATCATACCTATGAGGATTGCAAACACAGGTCCCCCGACTACCGGGAACTTGCTTCCAAGAAGGTAGGAAGGAATTGCAATCGCCAACGAAACAAAGAAGCCGGGAAGTACCTTTGAGATCTTTTCATAAATAGCCATAAGTTTTGTTAGTATTGCATTTGCATCAAACTCTGTCCACGGCTATCATCTTCTCCAAGGAGGGATAGAGATGATCACAAGAGATGAAGCGCTCGCGCTTTTTGAAAAGTACAACAAATCAGAGTCTCTGAAACACCATGCGCTCTCAGTGGAAGCTACGATGAGGGCATTTGCAGAAAAAGAAGGGGAAGACCCGGAGTACTGGGGAATCGTAGGACTCTTGCACGACATAGACTGGGAGATGTTCCCGGAAGAACACTGCAGGAAGGCACCCGAACTTTTAAAGGAGATCGGAACGCCCGATGACGTAATCCACGCAGTGTGCTCCCATGGATGGGGGCTTGTCTCGGACGTAAAGCCTGAACGACAGATGGAAAAGATACTCTACACGATCGACGAGCTTACGGGACTTGTGTATGCAACTGCACTGATGAGGCCGGAAAAGATGGAAGGGATGAGCGTGAAGTCAGTGAAAAAGAAATGGAAGGACAAACGCTTTGCAGCGGGAGTGAACAGGGAGCTCATAGAGAAGGGCTCAGAGATGTGCGGAATTGAAATACCAGAGCTGATCGAAACTACGATTGCTGCGATGAGCAAAGTAAGCAAGGCAATAGGTCTTTAAGAGTCTGGGACCGTCGCAAAAAAGCGGCGGTCTTCTGCTTTCTGAGTGCAGCATCGTAATTTCTTCCAGTAAAATGAATTAATTTATGAAATGAAGTGTTTTGGCATGGAAAAAGCAAGCTTTTTTCTGTTA
>CALXOH010000011.1 GCA_944389975.1 uncultured Spirochaetaceae bacterium | reverse complement strand
TCATGCAATCCGGGCAGGCTGCAGTCAATCAGCCGTATGGATGGAGTGCCACAGGTAAACCGGAAACGGAGCCTGTGGATAAAACGCTCACGTCCAAGCCTTCAGGCTTGTCCTGAAGGTCGTTGACGCTTCTCGGAAGTTTAATGCCTTCCAAAGCTATGCAGGATTCGAATGCAGCGGAGCCGATGTCAATGATACTGTTAGGTAAATTTACATCCTTTAAAGATGCGCAAAATGAGAATGCGCCCTCCCCAATTGAAACAACACTATCGGGAAGATTGAGATTGACCAGGCTGGGACAAGCTCTGAATGCTCTTTCCTTGATTTCCGTGACGCTGTCTGGAATTACAATCTCAGAAAGGCTGTCACAGTTATAGAATGCATGACTACCGATTGTTGTGACGCCATCAGGTATTGTGATTCTTGTAAGCTTGTCACATCCGCTGAAAACTCCCATGTCTATCCATGTCAGGTTCCCGGGTAACGTTACCTCGGAAAGGTTTGTACATCCATAGAAAACATTACGTCCAATAACAGTTACGGCATCCGGAATGATTATAGCGGATAAGGCAGTACACCCTTCGAATGCATCTTTGCCGATTGCCTGAAGTTGTGATCCCGCCTTAAATTCAACGCTTTCAAGATTTGTATTTCGATTGAATGCGGAGTCTCCGATCACTTCCACTTCCTCTGGAATTACTACATTGACAGCAGTGGCAATACAATCTGTAACTGTCATGACGCCAAAGTCATTGACTATCGTCAGATAGCCAAGAGGGTCTACTGGTGCATATGGAGCCCTAAAATCTCCTCCGTCATGGAACAAGACGATGCAATCCTCCGGTAAACCCCAAATATTATCCCCGCTATTGAATGCTTCTTCGAGTTCTCCTGGAATGCGGATGTTCTTGAGTCCGGTATATTCAAAGGCACCAACTCCGATTCTGCCAACGCTATCTGGAAGCGTAAGGTTTTACAGTTCCCCACATAGGTAAAATATACCTTCTCCCAGTGATGTGACCCCCTCTTGGATGGAAACATTCGTCAGATGGACGCAATTGTAGAAAGCAAAATCTCCAATTTCATCAACGCTTTCAGGAATAACGATATCAGTCAGGTTGTCACAGTTTTCAAAGCCTGACTCCCCGATTACTGTGACACTATTTGGAATCGTGATATCAGTTAAAGCCCTGCAATTGGAAAATGCCTGCTTTCCGATCTCCATGACGCCGTCAGGTATCTCAATTTCCGTAATATCCTTCGGGCAATATACGAGAGTAGGAATTCCATTGACATCCTCTATGATTATCTCTTGGCGTGTATCATTTGAAGCTTCCATATTGCTGATGCATTGAGGATCAAGCACAAGAAAGCAAGCAGCATGAAAAGATATTGCTTCACCATTTCGCTATCTGTCCCTTTTCTTGACATTATCTCTTCACATCATCCGGGAATTCAAGGCGATTCTCCCATTGCGATGCTTGAAATCGGGAAAACAAAGCATACCATCTGCCATGCTTGGAAGATGATGCCTTCTTGTTGCTTGGATGTGGGCGTTCCTGCCAGCTGATGATAGTCTGCGTACTCGTATCAGAGGTAATCGACTGCACACGGTGTTCCAAGGTTTCCCGTTCGATTCTTAACATAGTTTTTACACTAATGTGCAAACTGCTTAATTTTCATCTGCTACCACTACTGTGTGGACATAAAAATCAGAAACATATCGAAGTCGTTCGGCGAGAAGAAGGTCGTCGACGACCTTTCGATGGATATCAATAGCGAGAGCTTTACAACACTCCTCGGCCCTTCAGGATGCGGAAAGACGACCCTTTTGCGTATGATAGCAGGGCTTGAGAGGCCCGATGAAGGGGAGATATACCTGGGCTCGAGGTGCGTTTTCTCATCAAAGGAGAACGTATTCGTTCCACCTGAGAAGAGGGGGATAGGCTTTGTTTTCCAAGACTTTGCGCTTTGGCCACACATGAAAGTGAAGGACAACGTCGCTTTCGGCCTCAGGGCGAGGAAGATCCCCGGGGATATCGATGAGAAGGTTGACGAGGCACTCCGCGCAGTCCAGCTTTCATCATACAAGGAACGCTACCCCTCGGAGCTTTCAGGGGGACAGCAGCAGCGTGTTTCCTTTGCACGTGCAATCGTGACAGAGCCCGAGTGCATACTTTTTGACGAGCCGCTATCTGCACTCGATGCATTGCTACGTCAGGAGATGAGGGTGGAATTGAAGGCCCTCGTCACAAAACGCCACATCACATCTGTTTTCGTGACCCATGACCAGAGCGAAGCGATGAGCATGTCCGACATGATTGCGATAATGCACTCCGGGAAGATCGAGCAGTACGACAGCCCCGAAGAAATCTATAAAAGGCCCGGAACGATCTTCTCCGCAAAGTTCATAGGTTCCTCGAATTGGATAGACGACGAATCGCTCTTCAGACCCGAATCCGGCACGATCGGGGAAAGAGAGAATGGAAAACTCTCCTTCCAAACTACAGTTGAGGGAGCAGAGTACATGGGATCGTACTACCGCCTCCTACTTTCGTATAAGGATAAAAACTGGGTTATGGACAGCACCAGGAAATACAATCTTGGGGAGACCCTCCAAGTAAACATAGATGAAAAATCGATTGTAAGAATCAAAAGAGGTGGAAAATGAAAAAAGTACTTGCAGTACTTCTCGTTACCCTGATGTCGTTTAGCGCGCTTTTCGCAGCAGACGACAAAGTCGTAACTGTCTACATGCCTTCCCCTGCAGGGCTTGCAAACAAGCTTGCAGCTGACTTCGAGGCAAAGACTGGCATTGAAGTGAGGACGTTCCAAGGAACGACCGGAGAGATCCTTGCTCGCTTGGAGACCGAGAAGGCAAACCCGGTTGCAGATGTAGTCATCCTTGCCTCCTGGTCCGATGGACTTCAGATGAAGCAAAGCGGTGAGATCATCAGCTACGAGCCGAAGGAGAAAGGTAACGTGGTACCCGGTTGGATCGATGAAGATAACATGCTCTTCGGTTACAGCGCATCAGCTGTCGGAGTGATCTACAACACGCTTATCTACCCAGAGCTCTCGGCTGACTGGGCAGATCTTGCATCAAGCGAGTACAAGAACGACATCGCAATCCCCGATCCAGAGCTTTCCGGCGCATGCAAGGATTTTGTTGCAGGCTACGTGACTAACTTCGGATGGGATGACTTCGAGGCCCTTGCTGCAAACGGCATGAGCGTTCCCGGAGCAAACAAAGCAGCACTCGAGGCCGTGACTACGGGTGAGGTCGGAATCCTTCTTGCAGGAGTTGACTACAACGCATACTCATCGATTGCAAAAGGCGAACCCTTGGCGATCTACTACCCTGAGAGCGGAACTGTCGTCAATCCGCGTCCAGCAATGATAATGAAGAGCGCACCGGAAGTGGAGAATGCAAAAGCGTTCATCGATTACCTCTTCAGCGAAGATGCACAGAAGATGGTTGTGGATGCATACCTCCTCCCAGGCAGGGTCGATGTTCCTTGCCAGAACCGCTCATCCCTTGCTGAGATTCCCCAGATCCCCTGTGATTGGGATCAGATGATGGCAATCTCTTCCGATGCCGCAAGGAATTTAAACGAGCTTTGCTCGAAGTAAGAAAAAGCGAGGGCGTATGGACAAGGCAAAGTCAACAAGGATTATAGTTGTTCTGGCATTGGTTTTCCTGATCGTATGCCCTCTCTTGTCGATATTCGTGGAGGCATTCTCAAGCAGCGAAGGTTTTTCCGTAAAGCCTTTTCTTGATGCGGTAACGGAAAAAGAGAACGCCTCCATGATATTCTCCTCCCTCCTTCTAGGCATATTGGTCGTCATCGTCTCCTCGCTGATTGCACTTCCCCTGGCCTACATATTTTCCCGCACTCATTTTGCCCGCTATCACTTTTTCGACATAATCTTCATGATTCCCTTCATGACGCCCCCGTATATTGCGTCGATGGGTTGGATACTCTTCATGCAGAAGCGTGGCCTGATGCAGCAGTTGTTTCCTTCTCTTACCTTCATATCGGACTACTTCTTCTCCCTTGGGGGACTTGTGCTTGTAATGAGCTTCCACGTCTTTCCCTTCATGATGACGATGATGAAAAACGCGATGTTGTCGGTGCCTTCGTCGCTTGATGATGCTGGCGCGGTATCCGGCGCCGGGTTGAGACAAAGATTGGTCAAATTGTTCTTTCCTCTTCTCACTGGAAATTATGCAATCGGAGCACTTCTTGTCTTTGTAAAGACGATATCGGAGTACGGCACTCCATCGACTTTGGGGAGGAGGATCGGTTTTGAAGTATTCACGACCGACATACACCGCCATGCAACGGTTGCCCCGATAGATTTCGGCACCTCCGCATCCCTTGCATCGGTACTGATCGGAATATGCCTTCTGATCTGGTTTTTGCAGAACTACATCACGATGAAAAAGTCGTACAGCCTCGTCGGCGGGCGTGGAAGCTCAGTAAGAGGCATGAGGATGGGAAGAAAGGGCTTTTTCCTTGCAGTTCTTTTCATTTCCCTTGTAGTCTTATTCTCGATGGTCATACCGCTTTTCTCGGTAGTCGCTTCATCCTTGATAAAGCTCCGTGGATACGGCTTGAGGGCCGGAAACTATACGTTCCAGAACTACATCAACGTCTTCACAGAAGACAGCCAGGGATTGAACGCACTTTCAGTTTCGATATTCCTTGCAATCACTTCTGCAACGCTTGCATCAATTCTTGGTACGATTTCTGTAATTGTTTCCCGATCAACCGGCAAGAGGCTTGGTAAGACGATCGAGGGGCTTTCCCTGGTGCCCGAGATGCTTCCCAGCATAGTCATGGTCCTGGGTATAATGCTTTTCTACAATAGGATCTACAAGGTCATCCCTTTGTACGGAACCATCTGGATCATGGTATTGAGTTACGTGATCCTCTTTCTTCCATACACCGTGCAATATGTCACGTCCTCTTTTTCCCAGATCAGCGGAAGCCTTTTTTCAGCAGGACGGGTATTGGGAGGAAGCCCTTGTTATATACTGTTGCACATCACTCTTCCCCTGATATTCCGCGGAGTGATTTCGGGGTGGATGATGACGTTTATCATCGCATTCCGCGAACTTGTAACCCCTTCCCTGATCGCCCCTACGAACACGCTCACAGTATCCACGTACATCAACAGGCAGTTCGAACAAGGCAGCGTCGGAAAGGGGATGGCCATGGCTGTAATATGCATCCTCTTCAGCACAATCTCGCTTCTGTTCCTGAATAGAGTCATACTCGGAAAGCGTAAATATTGACATATGGAGATCTTTTTATCTTCTTCTGTCCCAGCGAACCTTTAACAAATATCTAATACTTTTTCCTTAACGGATTGTTTACAGGAAATTAATATGCGTCGTACGATCATCATTGATGGATGTTTCATTTGCAAATTTCTTTCAGCAGGTGTTCTCTTCACCTGCGTTGATGATAACTTCGCTCTTGACGCTCTCCGTTATCTTCGTGAACGGATGGACTGACGCACCCAATGCGATCGCAACATGCATCACCACAAGGTGCATGAGGCCACGCCCCGCAATAATGATGAGCGCGGTCTTCAACTTCCTTGGCGTATTGGTGATGACGCACATCAATGCGTCTGTCGCATCTACGATCAGCAACATCGTAGATTTCGGCTCCGACACTTCGATTGCCCTCGTCGCACTCTCTGCAGCGCTCTTTTCGATAGTAGTCTACAGCACGGCAGCATCCTATTTCGGAATTCCGACAAGCGAAAGCCACAGCCTGATTGCAGGCCTCACCGGAGCTGCAATAGCCACAGGGGAGGGGCTTTCCGCAGTAAACGGAAACGAGTGGATAAAAGTAATCTACGGCCTTTTTGCATCCCTTCTTCTAGGCTTCGCTCTAGGGTTTCTTACATCGAAGATCGTGGCGATGCTGTTCAAGAACACGGATAGAAGGAAAAGCAACATATTCTTCAGGTATGCCCAGATTGCAGGCGCTGCGGGAATGAGCTTCATGCACGGTGCCCAGGACGGGCAGAAATTCATAGGCGTACTATTCCTGGGTATAGCGTTTGCAAACGGGGAGACCGGAGTAACCGGTGTTGTGATCCCGCTATGGCTGATGATCCTCTGCTCTTTGGTGATGGGCTTGGGAACGAGCGTAGGAGGGGAAAAGATCATCCGCTCGGTGGGAATGGACATGGTGAAGCTTGAGAAATACCAGGGCTTCAGCGCGGACCTTGCAGCCTCTCTATGCCTTCTTTTCTCTTCAGTATTCGGCATTCCCGTATCGACTACGCATACCAAGACCAGTGCGATAATGGGCGTTGGCGCGTCGCGTAGGCTGAGCGCGATCAACTTTTCGGTAGTCAAGGACATGATGCTTACATGGGTGTTCACATTCCCTGTATGCGGATTGATAAGTTTTTTGATGGCCAGGGTCTTCCTGGCATTGTTCTAAGGAGTCAAAAATGGCCAGGAAACAGGATTCATTCTATTTTGATACGTTCATTTCATGCGCAGAGTGCGCAGTGAAGGCATCCCGGATCTTACGTGAGTGCATCGACGACTACAACCCCGATGTACTTTTCAAGGAGCTTGACAGGGTACACGAGGTTGAGCACGAGGCCGACGTATTGAAGCACGAGATGATGAACGTGCTTCTGAAAGCTTTCATCACCCCGATAGACAGGGAAGACATCACGCTCATGAGCCAGTGCCTTGACGAGGTGGTGGACAAGCTCGAGGATGTCGTCCAGCGCCTCTACTGCGACAACATACGAACCATCAGAAAGGAGATGTTCGAGGTTGTGGACATCGTTGAAAAGTGCTGCAACGAACTACTTGAGATGATGAAGGATTTTGCGGACTTCAAGCATTCAAAGACACTCAAGGAGAGGATAATCAACATCAATACGCTCGAGGAGGATGCCGACAAGGTGTTCATCAGGAACATGCACCAGCTTCACACGACGGTTGAGAATCCGCTTGAGATAATCGTATGGCGCGATGTGTACAGGTACCTTGAGCAGTGCGCGGATGCGTGCGAGCACGTTGCAGATGCGTGCGAAAGGGTATTGATGAACAATACGTGAAAAACTATTCCCGATATGAAAGACGCCCTCAGACTGCGAGGGCGCTTTCCGTTTAGAGATGGAATGATCATTCGATTCACCTTGCGATTTCCAGCGTGACCGGCATCAGGCTCTTTGCAAGGAACGCATAAGTAACCGAAAGGGTGCATCTGATGATGTAATCGGTATCCTTTTCGACATTGCCTTCGAACGTGAGGTACTCGTCGTGGAGCCTCTTCACGAATGAAAGTGCGTTTGTATAGATCAGTGGGTAGTGCCTGAGGTTTTTCTCGCCGAGCCTTTTGAGAAGCGCTATCTCCAAATCATCCTCATAAAGCATGTGCTCACCCAAAGACCCGGGGAACGTGACGTTGTGCGGGAATGTGAACGCATCTGAAATGTAGTGGATTAGTTTTCCAAGCCTGTAGTGGTAAAGGATCCCGTAGCGTTCAGCCTCCACGAGTTTCCTCTGAAGCTTCTCCATCCTGGGGATGATGTTCGGATACATGTGTCCGCTGAATTTCCTTCCGCTGAACGTGCCTTTCAGGTAAGTGCTTACATTGATGTCGGGCTCGACCGAGCCGAAGCGGAACGCAAGGCCGTTCAGAAATGAAAAACTGTAGAGTTTACACGTTGCCAGGCTTAGCATTATGTGGCTTTTGAAATCCATCTTATCTCCTGAAATTCCAAATTCACCATGATCATATTGGTTTATTATTTTTTTGTCATTCCCTTTTATGTAAAAAATTTATTACATTTTTATTTTCAGTCTCATCACGTGGCAAAGCCCGATCAATGGATGCGCGAGATTAACAAAACATTTTTATAAGATATGCCGCCAGAAAACCTGACAGGCTCGTCCTGCAGGATGAATACAGCAAAGTTTACTTCGTTTTGTAGAAGGCAATCACATGGCCACAATCCGGACAATAGTATGCAGCAGCCTTCT
>CALXOH010000010.1 GCA_944389975.1 uncultured Spirochaetaceae bacterium | reverse complement strand
GGATATCGGCGTGAACAATGCCGCCGTCTGCTCGATCATCCGATCCGACGGTACTGTCACCGGAAGGAGGTTCATATCCTTCCCGGGAGAAGAAGACCGGCTGGGGAGGATACTGGACGAGCGGAGGGCCGCGCATTCGAAATCAGCGTGCAGGACGCATAGGCTGGACCGGTTCCTTGGTAATCATAATGAGAACCTTGCGAGGATGACGGCAGCCGCCATTGCGGAATACGCCGTATCGGAAGGTGCGTCCGTCATCGTGATGGAGCATCTCGATTCCGGAAGGAAGGCGAAAGGTTCGAAGAAGGAGCGGCTGCACCTATGGAGGAAGAGGGACATCCTGAAGTGCACGGAAGCCATTGCCCACAGGAAGGGCATAAGGTTCTCGACTGTGTATGCAGGAGGGACATCGAAGTATGCCTTCGATGGATCTGGTGCAGTCATAAGGGACAAGGACAACCATTCGCTCTGCACATTCAAGACAGGGAAGAGGTATAACGCGGGCTTGTCTGCGTCATACAACATAGGCGGGAGATACCTTGTAAGGGAGCTCCTGAAAGCGTGTCCGGAAACGGAGGCGTCGGAGGCCAGGGCGAAAGTTCCCGGCTTATCCGTACGGGCCACATGCACCCTGTCCACCTATATCAGTCTCCTTGCGGTGACGGCTAAGGCCTGAGCTGAGGTGAGACCGGGCGGTGGAAGGGCAGTCCCCGCCCCCTAAAGGGGCAAGCGCGGGAGACCGCGTAGAGGGAAGCACCCGCTTCTACAAGCGGGCGAGGTTCACTAAAAGAAACGCAGGGCTTTTATCCTTCCTTCTCCAAAAAGGAATGTGACCGCCTTGCCTGAAGTGAGCGAGAGAACAGAGACAGAGGACGGGGATGGCCTGGAGATGACCGGATTTGAAAGCGGCAGGTTCTCCATGATATCGTCGAGGTAGGAAGCGATTTGGAATGCACTTCCATCCGAATACGTTGAAAACCATTCCATCGATGGCTCTGCAGTCGCGGCAGCTATCGCGAGGCGCTCTTCTTCATCAAGCTCTCCGGATGATTCTACAATCCCGATCTTCTCCGAGTACGGACTGATCGGAAAGATTGCACAAAGAGGAAAGAGAGCTATAAGTAAAATAAGAAGAACCCTATTCATGTGTATGAAGATACACCAAGGAGATGAAAATTGAAAAGGACTGAAATCCTCGACATCCTTTTTTCCGCACACACCCATTCGGTCAGGGACGTGCTTTGGGGGAACGTGCCTTTCACAAAGCCGATGAAGAGCATACTAGAAGTGAAAGCGTTCGAAAAACTTTCCCGCATAAAACAGAACGGGCCAACCTACCACATATACCCGGGGGCTGTGCATACGCGGGCAAGTCACTCGATCGGAGTGTACGCCCTTTCCCGTGAGATTTTGATTGCACTCTCGCGCAAGAACGACGAGTTGCCGTTCACAAGAGAAGGGATCTGGTCGTTTCTCATAGCTTCCCTCTTGCATGACATCGGACACTTCCCATATGCCCACTCCTTGAAGGACATTGCAGTAAAAGAGCACGAAGAGATTGCCTACGAAATAATAAACAGCGACGACGAGTTGAAAAACGCAATCGAAAACGTAGGCGGAAACGCTATGAAGACAGCCTTGATAATAGCCTCAAAGCGTCAAACGGATGACACTGAAGTATCGATCTACAGGAAGATCCTTTCAGGGACGCTCGACCCGGACAAACTCGATTACCTTTCCCGTGATGCGTACTTCGCGGGAGTTCCGTACGGAATACAGAATACGGACTACATAATATCATCGCTCGATCTGAGGGGAACGACATTGGTGCTTGAGGAGGAAGCATCACTTTCCTTGGAACACATACTCTTCAGCAAATACATGATGTATAAATCAATCTATTGGCACAAGGGCACGAGGGCTGCCACTTCGATGATAAAGAAAGCAATATGCCATGCAATCGCCGACGGGATCATAAGCATAGAAGATCTTTACAAGAAAGATGATGAGGAGTTCCTTTCCTTGGCAAAAGAGCACTCTTCATACCCGCCGTTTCATCTGATCATCGATGCCGAGCACGGGAAGATGCTCGAACGGAAGGCATCGATCCCACTTGATAAACTCCCGTTTCTTTCAAGCGAATGCCAGGATTTGACAAAAAGGCTTTCTATTGAAAGAATGCTATGGGAATTTTTAAAGAAAAGAGGTGAGACGCTTGATGAATTTGATGTCGTCATAGACATCCCCGAGCCGATCAGATTTGAAAACGACATGCTGCTCTTGAGAAAAGACGGGAAAATCGAGAAAGCGAACGAAAGCGAGAGCATATTCTCCGGAGAGACCGGGAAATCGTTCTCAAGGGCACTCAGGAAATTCTCAGTGTACGCCCCTTCGGAAACAAGCGAAGAAAACATCCTTTCGGCAGTCGCTTTTTTAGAGGAAGATTTATGGAAAAGAAAGACTACAGGACGTTGATAGACGGAGATATCCCGCCATATGTGATGCGCTTTATAAAGCTCGTCGGAAAGGGTATCAACGACTATTCGATGATAAATGAAAACAATACGATACTCATCGCCGCATCGGGAGGCAAGGATTCGCTTGCTTTGACTCTTGCACTTGCTCTCAGGAAGAAATGGCTTCCTATTTCTTACAACTTGAAGGCTCTGATGATCGACTGGAAGGAACACCCGGTCGGAGACGACAACCTCAAGAAAATCGAGAAGTATTATTCAGACCTCGGAGTTGAATTGGTGATCAAAAGAGAAAACCAGTTTCCCGAATCATTCAAGGGCGATTTCAATTGCTACCTATGCGCAAGGAACAGGAGAAGAATACTCTTTGAGAAAGCGAACGAATCGGGTATTAAGCAGATCGCAATGGGACACCACCTCGATGATTTTGCAGAAACAACGCTGATGAACCTTGCATTCAGAGCGAACTTTTCAACGATGCAGCCCGTCCAGGAGTTCTTCAACGGCAAGATCTACATCATCCGCCCAATGGTATACGTACACGAAAGCACAACCCGTCATATCGCGGAAGAATACGACATCCCGACAATAAAACCTGTATGCCCGTACGATCAGACGAACGTACGCGCAAGGCTGAAGCCTATAATCTCCGAGCTATGCCACATAGACAAACTGACAAGGGAACACATGCTCAACGCGCACACATTCTCCCATCCTCTCAAAAGAGAAGAGAATTAGAATTATTGTGGCAAACAAAGAATGTTGTATGCTAGACTTGTTCATAAGAGGTTCACGATGAAAAGAACGCTACTCATTGCACTGTCTTTGTTTCTTTTTCTTTCAATGGCTTTCTCCGGCGGCCTTGCACTCGAAAGCAAAACGCCCGGTTTCCGCATATACGACCAAACGGGGAGAAGCATGCCTGACGAGACCGTGATGGACGACGCGATGTACATAATACTCAATGAAGAGGAAGATGCTGTTTTGAATAGCGATTTCGGAACCATCACGTTAAAGCCCGATACGATACTCGGCATCACTAGCCTTGATGTGGAAGCTCCGAGTTTCTATCTCGTATCAGGTTATGCCGAGATCGATCTGAAGGCCCGGATGAGGGTCGATTTGTACACGCCAACCAGCAGTTTCGCATTCAACAGCCCGGGAACGTACGGATTTATAAGTACAGAGAGTGAAGAGATTGCACTCAACTACACGGGCGAAGGTTCGATCGCATACTACGACAGCATACTCGGAAGAAGCGGGAAAGTGGAAAAAGGCTACTACGTATCGGCACTTGAAAACACCTATGGAAAGATAGCAGGGGAAGAGGAGGAGATCAAAGTTCCGGGGAAACCGGAATTGAACGTGATCTCATCATCCCTTGTAAAACCTCTTGTTCCAAGCGTTGAAGTTGAAAGTTCCGCTCTCGTAGGAGAAAAGGATGAAGAGGTTGTTCCAAGCATCCCCGCCACTCCCGTCTTGAAAGTCGTAGAGAGCACACTCTCCGTGGAGGAGCCGGAGACTCAGACACCTCCAGGCGTAAACGTGGAAGTTGAGGAGACGGCACTGGTAAAAGCGGAAGAGAAGGAAGAGTTCGGGAGAGAAGTAAACCCGATACTCTTACCCCCAGTTGTTACGAAAATCGAATGACAAAGGCGCTTCGGGCGCCTTTTTCTTTGCCAAAATCATAAAGAAGAAGTAAACTTCATCACGTGAATAGAATCAATTTGCTTCCCCCTCTCCTTTCATCGCGCATCGCAGCAGGCGAAGTCGTGGAGCGCCCTGAATCGGTGTTGAGGGAATTACTGGACAACGCTATCGATTCGAATGCAGATGAGATAATCATAGAGACTTCCGGCGGTGGAATAGAATCAATCGCGTGCATCGACAACGGAAACGGAATCCAAAAGGATGACATGGCAAGGATAGCCATGCAACACGCAACGAGCAAGATAAGTACTGACGAAGATTTGTACAACATCCATACGATGGGGTTCCGTGGAGAAGCGCTTTATTCGATCTCTTCCGTGTCAAAACTTACAATCAAAAGCAAATCATCGAGCGAAGATGATGCATACACACTTGTAATCGACAACGGAAATAGATACCCGCTTCAGTCAGGTGGCCCGGGGAAAGGTACGATAGTCCAGGTTGAAAATCTATTTGGCGAGATCCCTGCGCGGAGAGCGTTTTTAAAGCGCCCCCAGACGGAAAGTGCGCTCAACAGGTCGTTGGTGATCAAGAAGGCACTCCCCTTCCCTTCCATTTCATTCAAGTACTATCAGGATGGAGCGCTGAAATTAAGCTACGAGAAAGCAAAGGATATCAAAGAGCGCGTGATGATGCTGTACCGTCCGATGGGAATACCAGATGCGGACGTATCGGTATTGAGAACAACCGGCGATGATTTCTCAATCACCGTGGTCGCTGCAAACCAAAGCGTAAAGAGAAGCGACAGGAAGGAGATACGTATCTACGTCAATTCACGCCCCGTGGATGACTATGCATTGCAACAAGCTGTTGCATACGGCTATGGAGAGCTCCTCCCCGGTGGCTCTTTCCCCGTGGCTGTAGTCTTCATCGAAAACAGAAGCGAACTTACCGACTTCAACATCCATCCCACGAAGAGGGAAGTGAAGCTCAGAAACGGGAAGGAGATACACCACGCACTTACACTCCTTGTGAAAAACGGGCTTGAGAGGAAGATTCCCGAGATCAAGGCGGCAAAGGAAACAAACCTCTTTGAAGAGAATGAAATCGAGACGAGAAACCAGACAAGAAGGTTCACAGGGATTCGGGATGGCAATACCACGGAAGGAAAAGTACTTGAGAGGATCTACTCCTATCAAACGGAAGAGAAACCCAGGGACAACTCATGGCTTGAGAAAGCAAAGGAACTCAAGAGGATAAGGGAAGAGCGTGAGGAGAAGAACGAGAGAAAGAGGGAAGAACGCAAGGAAGAAGACGTAACCCACTTCAAATACATCGGACAGTGCTTCTCTTTGTTTTTGATCGCTCAAAAGGATGATGCACTCTATCTGGTCGATCAGCACGCGGCACATGAACGTATTCTCTACGATGAGTTGACATCCCAGGTTTCCTTGCAAACACTGCTTGCTCCGATCACCCTTGAAGTAGAAAAGGATGTCGATGAATTTCTCTCAAAGCATTCAGAGATTTACTCGAAACTTGGAATAATGCTCTCAAGAAAAGATGACGGGATCTGGGAGATAATAGCACTTCCCGCGCTTGCACGAGACAGGGAAAGCGAGATAGTCGATTTCATAGCAAACAGCAAGGGAGACGAGAAGGAGCTTGAGAGCAGCATATTTGCAATCATGGCGTGTAAGAAAGCAATAAAGAAAGGTGACTATGTCGATCAATACAGCGCTGAAGAGCTCTTGAAGAAAGTGTTTAAAATGAAGGAACCTGTATGCCCGCACGGGCGAACATTCCTTATAAAGCTTGAAAAAGAGGAACTTGAGAAGATGGTCGGGCGTACTTGATCAGTTTAAATTAATCCAATATGAATTGAAATACTGATCAATATAGTACGCAAACCTATCGCCATCACTTATGTGATACCCGGAATCAACTTCCACTACGCTTCCGTCATCTTTCTCGACAAATAGAGATGATGAATCAGGCGAATGGATGTTCCCCTCATCATCGAGCGTCGGATAAGACGGAGTACTGCTTCCATCGTAGCGTACGACTCCGGACTCCTCGGTCCCTTCCGATGAGTATAGAGTATATGCATACTCCCCTGTAGGGAACGTTGCACCCTTGGTAATCTCCAAGCGAGGAGAAGAGAAGGTACCATCTTCATTTTTTACCAATTCACCCTCCCATCTCAGCATGGATGAGGGTGATGTTATTGAGAATGCATAAGAATTCTCTCCGCCTGAAAGGGATGTTGAGAACTCCATCGAGCTTTTCCCATCGAGAGTCCTGGTATGTAGAGTTGCCGAAGTTACGGAAAAACCCGCCCTTTCGCACGAGAAAAACGCAAGAAGGGCAAGAAAAACGATGCTAAGCTTCAACTTCCTCAAGGTACTTCCTCACGGGGTTTGCATAAGAAGAAAGCGCGTAATTCCTTACGCTCTCCGATGAGTGTTTGAAGCGTAGGAGGAACTTATCCACATCGAGGTCTTCATACTCTTTCTCAAACCTCTTCGTCCCTTCAAGGTAGTCGTATGCAAAGTAGTTGGTGTCCCAAAGCTTGTAGGAAGTATGGATCTCTTTGTCGATTGCACGTGCAACTTCCTCAGGCGTTTGGTAATCCCCGTCAAGCATTCTTCCGAAGGAAAGGTGGGTCTTCCCCTTGTTCTCCTTTATACCCTTCATCATGCTCACGGCATCCTCGTACTTCTTCTTCTCATACTGCCCTTTCTCGATCTTCCCGACCTCCTCGCGGCTCATCATGACGTCGTTGGGATTGTACTGGTAGGAGATTGAGACAGGAACTATGTGCATGTTTTTTATCAAATCAGAGAACGATATTCCTTTCTTCTTCTGGGAGACGTAAAGCATCTTGATGATAGCAGGGTGCGTCTCGTCAATTCCGTCCTTGCTTCGTCCGCTTTTCTGGGCAACCCATACTGATGTACCACCCTCCGTGATCGATTCGACGATGTACTCCGAAAGGCGCACCGTCTCAGTGTATTTCTCGCGTATCGGCAATTCCCTCTTGACGAGGATTCCTCCGTTGAGCCTGAAAAGGTCCTCGACGAACTTGCTCGTTATCAGATTGTCGCCGAAAGCCATCTCCACCAAGGGGTGTCCCATCCCGAGCATCGCATAATCAACAAGCGCGCAGTCGAGTATTATATCCCTGTGCGTGGATATAAAAAGATACGATTTACCTTTCTCCAACGCTTCCCCGCCCGTTGACGTGAATTCCTCGATGGTACGTTTGACTACGGTAGGAATCAAAACGCCGGAGGTGACTTTCTTCTGGAAATCCTGGTAGTCGTGTATGTCCCTGGCAAGCATCGGCAATGCGTCGATGAACACATCCTTCCTCGGATCCCCGGGAAGGAAAAGGCTTGAGAAGAACTTGTCGATCGAATCCCTGCTTGAGAGAAACCTTCCAAGCGCATCTTGGAAATCCTCACCCCTGTAGGGTGCTATGTCTCGATATTTTCCGTAATCCATAGCTCACCCTATGGTCCTCAGGAACTGTACGCGCTCCCATGCATCCCCGCCGTTCTCCTCCTGGGCAAGCATGCCTTTGAACTCAGAGATCGAAGAGAATTTCTTCTCATCCATGAATGTGGAAATCTCATCGTTTATCTTCTTTATCGCTCCGGCTCCATCGCGCATAACTACCGAAAGCACCTCTACGGCAGAGGCTCCCGCAAGGATCAACTTCACAGCCGTCTTTCCATCGTGGATGCCCGTATTGCCCGCGATATCCATCTCGACTTCCCCGCTCATTAGCGCAGTCCACCGCAGTGCTTCTGCGTACTCATCCGGTCCGGAGATTACCGAGCCTACGCTTGTCGTAAGGTTCTTGAGGTCCACATCCGGTCTGAACGGCCTGTTGAAGAGAACGAGTGCGTCGATCCCTATCTCGTCAAGCATATGGATGACGTTCGACAATGAGGAATAACGGGAACCGATCTTCATCGACAACGGGCAAGAGATCTTCCTCCTTGCCTCCCTTGCAAACGAAAGTATCCGCTTGTCCATCTCCTCGCCTGTAACCCTCCAGTCGGATGTGATCGGGAAATAGTTCAGTTCTATTCCGTCAGCCCCAGCCTGAATGAACTTGTCGGCGTATTCGATCCACGAACTCATCTTCCTGCAATTGATGCTTGCAATGATCGGAATTGAAAGGTTCTTCTTTGCATCCGAAAGCATATCAAGGTACTTCTCGATGTGGTAATCCTTGGTAAGGGACTGGAAATACTCATGGCTTTCGGTGTGTGTAAGGTATTCGTCGAACTCCTCAAACCCCTTGTCAGTCTCTTTGTCTATCTGCTCTTCGAAAATTGATTTCAATACGACCGCACCAGCTCCGTTTTCTTCGAGCTTGATCATATCGCTTACTTTTATCGTCAACGGACCGGAGCCAACTATCACAGGGCTCTTGAGTTCAAGTCCCATATATTTTGTAGTCAAATCAGCCATTTTGCATCCTCCATGACTTTTGATTATACCCCATATGAGAAAGTATTTGGAGAAAGAGAAAGGGAGAAAATGCACATTGATGCATCATTCTCCCCGTTTCTCCGACAAAAACCCCGCTCAGAGTATGTAAGGTACGAGCAGGTTATTCGATTTGAACACGACAAACGTCTCGATATCCTTGATTCCCTCCACTTTCGAAAGTTCCTCGGTCAGAAATGATATGAACGAGTTACCCTCCTGCTGCGATATCGTGACGAGAATCAAGACATCGTACCGCCCGGATACCAAGGCTGTACTGATCACCCCTTTCAGGTGTGAAAGCTCCTCAAGCTTCACATCAATGTTCTCAAGCGCAGGCTTTTCAAGCTTCAAACCGACATACATCGCCTCAAGCCAGTCGATCTTGTCGGGATCAGCATACCCTTTCAGGAGGAAAAGCCCTTCGTCAGCCATCTTGTTGATCCTGTTGCGGACAGTGTTTTCTGTAATGCCCAGTTCACTTGCGACCGAAGAGAAGGTTCTCTTGCCATCGCTCATCCTGCGCATTATCTCTTTGTTCATTTCATCAATCTGTCTGATCATCTCTCCTTCTTAGCCGTTCTTCTTCTCGAACTCCAGCATGAAATCCCTCAAGGCGACGACATCCTCATAAGGCAACGCATTGTACAGACTTGCCCTAAGTCCGCCTACGCTCCTATGACCTTTGAGACCGAGCATTCCTTCTTTCTGCGATTCGGAAACGAACTTCTTCTCCAATTCCTCATTTGGAAGTCGGAATACTATGTTCATTCTGCTTCTATATCTCTTGTCTACAGGAGACCTGTAGAAATCTGACGAATCGATGACGCTGTAGATAAGCGAACTCTTCTTGTCTGCCCGCTCATCCATTCCCTGTACCCCGCCGTTACTCTTTATCCACTCCAATACGAGCTTGACAGCCCAGATCGAGAAGACAGGAGGTGTGTTGTAGAGCCCCTTGTCCTTTGCATGGAGCGCGTAATCCATGTACGCAGTCAGATTGCCATTCCTACGCTCGAGCATGTCCTTCCGCATGATTATGAACGTGGCACCGGCTGGTCCGAGGTTCTTTTGAACTCCTCCGTAGATCATGCCGAACTTCGACACGTCCACAGGTCTGGAGAATATGTCGGATGACATGTCTGCAATGAGTGGGACATCCTTTGTATCCGGGAAAGCCTTCCACTCTATCCCTCCGATCGTTTCATTTGCGCAGATATATACATATGCGCTGTTCTCACTCGGTTTGATCGATTCTACGTCGGGAAGCGTAGTGTAGTTTGATTCCTTGCCGTCGAAAAATACGTTTACGCTTCCAAGCTTCTCCGCGTCGTTTGTCGCTTTGTTGCTCCACGTTCCGGTCTTTGCATAGTCTGCAACCTTCCCTGGAAGAAGGAAGTTCATCGGGATCATCGTGAATTGTAGCGTTGCACCACCGCCGAGGAAATAGACATCGTAGTTGTCCGGAATTCCCAAAAGTTCCCTGAAGAGCGCGAGGCATTCATCGTACATCGCTTCGAACATGCCACCCCTGTGGGAAGCTTCGATCATACTCAACCCTTCACCCTGGTAATCCTTTATCTCCTTGGAAAGGATTTCAAGCACTTCCTCAGGCATCACGGAAGGACCTGCGAAAAAATTCTTCTTTCTCATATCTTCTTCTCCTCGATCAGTCTCTTGATTGTCTCCACCACTTCGTCAGAAATCCTTGCAAGGTTCTCAACGCTGTTCGCACCAACGTGCGGCGTAAGGGTAACGTGCTCAGAAGAGAGTATCGGATTCTCCTTTGCAGGCGGCTCTGAGGAATATACATCGGTTGCAAACCACGACACGCGGCCGTCGGCAAGTGCTTTTGCCATCGCATCCTCATCGACGCATCCACCCCGGCCCGTGTTGATTACGACCGGTTTCCTCTCCATCGCGCCAATCAAAGCATCTCCCATCACTTTACGCGTCTCGTCCGTCAGCGGAAGATGCATCGAGATGTAGTCGGCATTCCTTACCGCATCCTCCATCGACGGAAGAAGAGGCACATCCGCTTCGGTAAGGTATTTGTCGTATGCAACGACGTTCATGCCGAAGGCCTTCGCCCTCTTCGACATCTCCCTGGGGATGTGGCCGTAGCCGAGAAGCGCAAGGGTCTTCCCATACAGTTCGTGCCGCTTCGTCTTCTTGTTCCATTCCCCTTTCTTCATCGTATTGTCATAGAACACTATGTTGTTCGGAATGCTGAGCATGAGCGAGAATGCTAGTTCTGCAACCGCTATAGCGCTCGACTTAGGGGTATTGAGTGCTATTATGCCTTTCTCCTTGCACGCTTCCTTATCTATGTTGTCCATTCCAACGCCGCCGCGGATGATAACTTTCAGCTTATCCAGTCCGGATAGAAACTCCCTGGTGCATTTTGTTTTGCTTCTGATAAGAAGGACATCGGCTTCCTTGAGCCTGGATTCATCACTTGTAACTTCCCCGAACGACGCAAGCTTCAGGGGAAGGGATTCGTCAAACGCATCTTTAATCAATATGACCATTCGAAAACTCCTCATTTGAAGTATCGCACGCTATCGGGATGTTGTCAAAAACGGAGGAAATTCCAATGATACGAGGAAATAATGATGGGTTTGGATTAACTCTTTGTCGGAAAAGAAAAGACCTGCCGATCCGGCAGGCCGTACTAGCTTAGTAAGCTTTGGAAGCATGCATCTTCCTTACCTTCTTCATCTGCTTTCTCGCAAGCGCCTTGTTCTTGCGATTCTTGATGGTAGAGGGTTTCTCGTAGTACTCGCGCTTCTTCCATTCGCGGATGATGCCTTCCTTCTCGACCATTCTCTTAAAGCGTTTGATCGACTTCTCCAAAGGCTCATTGTCATCTACTCTTACGTATGCCATAAAATCACCCCCTTTCCCATCGGGTAAATATCAAAAACACACAAAGCGTGCCTGATTATCATCTCAAAAACCACCTTGGCTGTCAATGGATTTCTCCATGGCTTTGATCAGAAGTTGCTTGTGGTCGATCCCCTTGTAGTAGTTGATCTCGGGAGAGAAGACCAGATCTACCATCTCATACGGCTTGAAATACCCCTCGCTCTTGTCATTCTCCCAGAACACGCATGGCCAGATCTCATCGTTCGCCTCCACTGAGAACCTCAGGTACGAAGCACCGTTTCTATTAGGATAGATCTCCCTGATCCTGACGTTCTTCAGCAAGAACAGCAGCGGAGGATTGCCCTGTCCGAACGGCTCGAACCGCTCCCGGATGCTCCATAGCGAATCAGAGAGCATTCTCTCGGGGAGGATGGAATCGATGACCAAAGGCTCATCCTCCCCTCCCTCCTCGTACGTATAGACAACATCCTCAAGGGATGAGAGGAACTTCGGATACTCATCCTTTTCGATCGTAAAGCCCGCAGCAGCGCCATGTCCTCCGTAGAACAGGAAATGGCTGGAGAAGAGGGAAAGGAATTCCTTCGCATTGAAATTCTTTCCGGATCTTATCGACGCAACCATCTTCCCGTCCTCTGTATAGGCAAGTACGACCGAAGGAACTTTGAATTTGTTTAAAAAGCGCGACGCGAGGTTTCCTGTAAGGCCTCGTGGAATCGAAGGATCGGAGACGATCAGAAAGCGATGCGCAAAGTGCTCGTACGAACTTTCCGCGATCTCTTCCGTAAGAGAAATCGACTCGTCGGTACTCCTCTGCCTCTCCTTGTTGAGGGCGATCAACTCCTCGGATATGCGCTCTATATCCCCCTCATCATCTGAAAGAAGGAGAGAGAGGGCAACGTCGGGTTTCCCCATTCTCCCCGATGAATTGATAAGCGGGGAAAGGTTGTATGAAATATCCCTTGCGTGTATGTTCCTTCCGAAAAGGCCGAGCTTTGAAAGAATGTATGATAGGGATTTCAGAGGCTTTTGCGACATCCTTTTCAATCCCATCTTCACAAACAGCCTGTTCTCGTTCTCAAGCTTCATCATGTCCGCGATCGTGCCGATGGCCACAAGCTGTACAAGTTCATCAAGCCCGTCCATCAACCCTTTCGTCCCATAAAGGGAATAGGAACGGAAAAGGGACAAAAGAGTCTCCATCTCGCTGTTGCCATCGCTGTAGCGTACGACCCGGGATACAAGCGAAAGGTCGTAAAGGCTTTTCCCCTTGATCCGGGGAATGAGCTTCTCGATCCGGGGCCTGAGCTCCTCGAGGACTATATCGACTTTGTTCCCGAACGCTTTCCTCAGAAGTTTCAACTCGACATCCCTATCGAGGACTATCACAGGTAGCGAGCACGAGAGGAACTTCAGAAGGGAACTTCTTGAGATGTCGTATCCGCTTGAAAGCGATATCACTTCGCTGATGCGGGAAGTGACTTCGAGGTTCTCAATCCTGTACGCATCTATCCTTACGCTCTCGTTCTCCGGGCTTGCATGCAAAAGTATGCACTCGCTCCCGTAAAGCGGGCTACGGAGGAATCGGAGCGCGTACATCGTCTTGAATGCGACAAGGCACGCTGCAGGATCTGAAAACGGATATCCAGAGCCCTCCACCTTCGGATCAAGGATTGCATACGCAGGAGGAAACTCATCCCCGGGGAGGTGATGATCCAAGACTATCGTATCTATTCCGTTGTTCCTCAGCGCCCTTATCTGGTTCAGAGCTGAAATTCCGTTGTCGACCGTAATGAGGAGAGTGATGCCATTTTTTATGAATTCATCTACAAGTTCATCTGTAAGACCGTACGGTTCGTCCCCCAGGGGAAGGCGGTATGTGAGATTCCCGGCCCCCATCCTCTTGAGTTCCTTCACCAGAATTGCAGTCGACGTGATCCCGTCGCAATCCCTATCTCCGTAGACAGCGATATTCTCACCCCCCTCTATCGCCTCCTCTATCCTCTCGACAGCATCCAAAGAGTCCAGAAAGAGAAATGGAGAGTGCTGGAACACGATATCCTCTTCGAAAAACCAAACCATATCCTTCTCTTCAGCTCCACGCCTTGCCAGTATCGTCGCAGAGAGGCTGTCCAGTCCGAACTTCTCCATCAGGGAGGTAACAAGCTCCGGAGAGCTTTCCTTCAACTCATATTCCATAATCACAACCAATCATCAAAGAATCCACCTTCAAGCACCTCCAATCTACCGGGCCATGAAAGCGAGAGGGTACGTAAAAGATAAGAGAGTATCCTGTCGCGCATCACGTCACTCAGTCCGAAGGAAAGCCCTTTGTCGATCCCCACTTCAAGCGTCCGTTTCAAGAAGGCCCTCGCTGACGGGGGAAGAAGCATGCCGTCCCTGTCGCTGCAAGCCTTGCACGTGGCAATGCGTTCAGAGAAATTGAAATACGCAACCTCGTCAGATGCATACATTCTATGGCAGATCGGGCATGAAGAAAAATCACCCAAAGTACCGAAAATGTCAAGGTAACGGACAAGAAAATAGATCAGCACCCTCCTCGGATCCGGGTAGGCACTCATCCTGTCCAAAGATGCTGAAACAAGGGAATAGACCTCGGGGGAGTAGTCCTTTCCCCTTATCGTCATCTCGGAGACAAGAGCTGCGTATGTCGTCAATTCATACGAAGAGAGTATCTCCTCATGAAGCGAAAGAATATCGACATCCTTCAACGAATAACCCTTTCCGTCCCCCCGGGAATACAAACTGAACGTTCCTTCCGCATAAAGCGGTACCTTCGGACCTTTTCCACCTTTCCGGGTGCCATATTCCCTGGCTTCCAAAAGGGAAAGGGATGGTGAAAAGATCGTCAGAACAACATCCCGTTCCCCCGCTTCTCTCTTTTTTAGCACGAGGCCAAGCCCCTTGACGTCCCTATCCATGTAGCTGAAGATACAATAGAGGTGTGTTCGTGTCCATCAAAAGGCTCTTGGTCATCAGCTTGATTCTCCTTATTCCTCCATGCATATTTGCAATCTCGATAACAGGTGGGGAAGTGGAAAACCCGTTCCCAAGCGAGGAGAACCTTCTCAAATTCGATTTTACGTCCACCCCGACAGCGGGATGGAAGAACGCATACCTTGTCACAGTCGACGGTGGAAGCGAAGTGTACTCGTATTTCGGACACTCCGGGATAATAATCGAAGAAGACGGGGAAGGCACGTTCTACGACTGGGGGAATTTCTCGTTCTCGGACGGCTTTTACCGAAACTTCCTGTTCGGACTTCTATATTACAGCGCGGGAAGAGCCCCGGCAAAGTG
The DNA here is from genome assembly GCA_944389975.1 of uncultured Spirochaetaceae bacterium. GTDB lineage: Bacteria > Spirochaetota > Spirochaetia > Sphaerochaetales > Sphaerochaetaceae > Ornithospirochaeta. The sequence continues at coordinate 12,136 of CALXOH010000010.1, read as the reverse complement.
GCGGCTTTCACACTTTGAAAACAGCGACAGGACGATCACGATACTCCCTTTGAAGCTTGGTCAGGGAGCAATCGAGGGGATCGCATCATTCCTCTCGTACAACATGCAACCTGAAAACAGAACGTATATGTACCATTACTACAAAGACAACTGCGCAACGAGGATAAGGGACATATACAACATGGCGACAGGAGGGGAATTCGAAAGGTGGGCATCGGGGATAAAACGCAACACGACGTATAGAAAAAGCGCCGGACGATACCTTGACAGGAACTTTCCGATGTCACTTCTGATAAACTACCTCGAAGGGAGAGAAGTCGACGTTCCGATCGATCTCTACGAGGAATCATATCTTCCTGAAGTACTCGAACACGCAATTGCAACATACCAAGGAAACGAGAGCGAGGAGATATATCACACCGGGGGAATGGAAGAAGAGAAAAGTACCGGCATAGCACTCCAAACGCTGATTGCATCTTCTTTCTACACAATTTTGATCTCGGCACTCTACCTATCCGGGAAGAGGTTCTTGATGAGGATTTCAGATATCATCTCGTCCCTTCTGGCTGTTTTATTCACCATAGCAAGCCTTGTGCTTCTTTTCATGATGCTTTTCACAAACCACGACGTGACTTACTTCAATTCAAGCATACTTCTGGTCAATCCACTCTATCTGGTATATGTAGTCGAAGGGCTGAAAGGGAAAAACGTGGAAAAGCGGATAAAGCTTTCAAAAGCAATCCTTATGCTTTCCTTCATCTTCATCGCGCTCAAGGGGACGATGCCCGATGTATATATCGAGGACAACATCCCGATCATATTGACCGCAACAGCTTTCGCCCTACCCTATTTTCTTTTGTCACTCAAGGATGGATCGAAGTACCCGCCTTCCCGTCCAAAGAAGCGACGATGTGCTCGGGATCTGTGATTATCCCCAGCTTTCCACCATCCTCGAGGTACTCCGTAATCGCTTCGATCTTCTCAAGCATCGACCCCTTCGCAAAATGCCCTTCCGCCATATAGCGCTTTGCATCATCAAGGGAAATCGAATCGAGTGCCTTCATATCGCTTTTTCCCCAGTTGAGGCATACTTTCTCAACTGCAGTGCTTATTAGGAAAAGGTCTGCCTTGAGTTTCCTTGCAAGAAGGGATGATGCAAGATCCTTGTCTATCACGGCTTCAACCCCGTCATATGATCCGTCAGCTCTTTTGACGACCGGTATTCCACCCCCTCCGAGTGCTATAACGACCTCCCCGAGTGACAACAACTTCTCAATGCTCTCGAGTTCCACTATCTCCTTCGGCCTTGGCGACGGCACCACCCTCCGCCAACCACGTCCGGCATCCTCCCTGACGTTCCATCCGTTCTCTTTCTTATGGTATAGGGCATCCTCCTCGCTCATGAACGACCCGATCGGCTTTGACGGGTCGCAAAACGACGGATCGTTTGGATCCACTACGACCTGGCTGACAAGCGTAACGACCGACTTATCCACACCGAGCGCCATGAATTCGTTGTCAAACGCCCTTTGAAGCTGGTACCCGATCGCGCCTTGCGTATCTGCAACGCACGAATCAAGGGGGACTGCATGAAGGATCTTTCTTGCATACTCGGCCCTGAGGAGTATATATCCGACCTGGGGACCGTTTCCATGGACTACCACGACACGGTGCCCCATCTTGACTACTTTCGCTATCTCATGTGCAGTCTTCCTCGCAGCCTCGTACTGGGCTGCAACCGTCACATGATTCTTGTCTTCTATCAGGGAATTTCCCCCGATTGCGATGACGATCAGTTTGGAACTCATAGAAAAATGATAGCACAGCGCGAATGGAATGCAACAACGACGGGAAAATGCGTCGGCCTGTCACTTGTCTCAGTTTGCCTGCAGTATTATTTTTAAGCCATGACAACGATGGAAGATGGAAAAATAACAGGCCTCAGGATGCTTGTAGTCGACCAGAAACCCCTTTTTCCAGGGGGAATGACTACCTTGGTCGTCCAGAGGCAGGAAGAGATAAACACGATAGAGGATGCAAGCAGGGACACTTCGCTTTTCGGCGTAGTGCTGAAGAGAAGTGATTCAAGCTCCCGCTCCCTGCGCGATCGGATAGAAGAACAGAACAGGATGGTGCCATACACGTATGAGTACGGTACCCTCGCCCGGGTAAAGCGGTTTGTACGTCTGCCGAACAAGAGCATACACGTATTTGTAGAAACGCTTGAAGTGATACACATCGACCAGATGTATACGGATACCGAGTTTTTGATCGCAAATGCAAGCATAATCAAAGACGAACAGCTCTCTGAAAGGTTCATAGCGCCATACGACAGGTATTTGAGAAAAGAGCTTTCAGAGCTCGTTCCGCAATCCCCGGTGTTCTCATTCGCTGCGGATGTGAACATAGCAAACATCAAGGATCCTATGCTTCTATTGAATTATGTCGCGTCATCGATCTCAGCACCCCGGGAATTCCTGCAGGAAGTACTTGAGACGTTCGACATCGTCGAGAAATACAAGAAGATATTGCTTTTCCTTGCAAACGAAAAAGAGGTTCTCCAAAGTGAAAACCAGATCAGGTCAGAGCTGATGGAGTCGATAAACAAACGAAACCAGGAACAGGTGATAAGGCAGCAGATAAAACTCCTCCAGGACAGGCTCGACGGGCTCCAGGGGGGGAACGCAACATATGCAAGCGGAAAGGAAGCTGACATCGGGGAGATAAGGAAGAAAGGGAATGAGAAAAACTTCCCGAGAGAATACCGGGAAGCATTCGAAAAGGAATTGAAAAGGCTTGGATTCACGGATCAGATGAGCCCCGAGTACCTTTTGATCAGAAGCTACCTTGAAACTCTCCTCTCCCTGCCTTTTGCAAAGGGGGATGAAAAGCCCAAGTACGACATCACCCACGTAAGGGAGATACTGGAGAGGGACCACTACGGAATGAAGGACGTGAAGGACAGGATCGTTGAATTCCTGGCATCACGTGCCCTTTCAAACTCTACCCAAGGTGCGATAATCTGCCTCGTAGGCCCTCCCGGAGTCGGCAAGACGAGCGTAGGAAAATCTATTGCAGAGGCACTCGGAAGGAAATACTACCGCTTCAGCGTAGGCGGCATGCACGATGAGGCGGAGATAAAGGGACATAGAAGAACGTACGTTGGAGCACTCCCCGGGAAATTGATCAAAGGGATGATCGAGACCGGAGAGACAGACCCGCTCTTCTTGATAGATGAGATCGACAAGATCGGCACGGACTACAAAGGCGACCCTGCATCAGCGCTTCTCGAGGCGCTCGATCCGGAGCAGAACAGCCACTTCCAGGACCTTTACGTGGATATCCCGTACGACCTGTCGAAAGTTCTCTTCATCGTCACAGCAAACACGCTCGAGACGATTCCATACGCCCTCTTGGACAGGATGGAGATAATCGAACTTTCCGGTTATACGCCGAACGAGAAACTGAAGATCGCAAAACAATACCTCATACCAAGGCTTTTAAAGACAAACGGTCTTGAGGGAAAGGATGTCGAGTTCGAAGACGATGCACTCCTTTCAATCGCCGAGGAGTACGCAAGGGAAGCCGGTGTCAGGAACTATGAGAAGAACCTCGACAAGATCATGAGGAAGATTTCGCTTTCAGTCGTGGAAGGCAAGAGCGAAGAGAAGATCGTCGTAGACAAGGAGATGGTTCAGAAAGACCTCGGAAAGCCGATTTTCGACATGGACGACATAGTAAGGGCGGACACCCCGGGAACGGCGATCGGACTAGCATGGACAAGCATGGGCGGAGACACACTGCTTATCGAAGCGGAGGCACTTTTCGGACACGAGGAGATAAAGATCACGGGACAGCTTGGGGATGTGATGAAGGAGTCATGCAACATCGCACTCTCGACGCTGAAGAAAGAGTACCTCAGAAGGGGTTTTGATCCCGAGTGGTTCAAATGCCATTCGATACACATCCACATCCCGGAAGGTGCAACGCCGAAGGACGGGCCTAGCGCGGGAATAACGCTATTCGTAGCCCTTTGGTCGATGATCAGGCACATGAAGGAAAAAAGCAACCTTGCGATGACGGGCGAACTGACGCTTACAGGGAAAGTCATGCCGATCGGAGGACTGAAGGAGAAGATTCTCGCTGCCAGAAGAAACGGGATAAAGGAGATAATCATTCCGAAGAGGAACGAAAGGGATCTGGAGCTCCTCGAAAGCGACGTCAAGGGGGATGTCGTCTTCCACCTCGTTTCGGATATCGAAGAGGTCATAGCAATCGCATTCCCCGAGGAGCACACGAAGATCCTCGATGGAGATGAATTGGAAGAGAAGGAGAAGGAATGGCTCAGGAACATGGAGGGCAAAAAGCATGACTGAACTACTCTCCCCTGCCGGCAACCTGGAGAAACTCAAGACGGCATTGAACTATGGAGCAGATGCATGCTACATGGGACTTGATAGGTTTTCATTGAGGGCGAATGCCGACAACTTCACCTCCGGAGACCTTGAAGAAGTGATAAAAGTCAAAAAAGAGAGCGGGAAGCGCCTATACCTTGCGTTGAACATCATATTCCATCAAAGGGATCTTGATGAACTTGAAAGGATGAAAGACGAGCTTTCCGCATGGCCTTTTGATGCATTCATCATAAGCGACATCGGTTTGGTCGATTTTCTAAAGAAGAACTTCCCGTCAAGCGAACTCCATCTCTCAACCCAGGCATCGTGCATGAACAAAGAGAGTGCAAGAATGTATTACGAGATGGGGTTTTCACGCGTGATTCTCGGAAGGGAGGTGGGTATAGACGAGATCAAGGCGATCAAGGATTACGTTCCATCCCTGGACCTCGAATGCTTCGTGCACGGCGCAATGTGCATGGCATACTCAGGCAGGTGCATGCTCTCCAAGGCCCTTACAGGACGAAGCGCAAACCAAGGGGATTGCAGTCACACGTGCAGATGGAACTACAGGATCAATTACGCTTTGGAAGAGGAGGAAAGGCCCGGCGTGTACTTCCCGATCGAAGAGCATGATGGATTCACCACGATCCTCAGCTCCAAGGACCTCATGATGTTTGATCACCTTGGAAAACTCAAGGATGCAGGAATCTCGAGCTTCAAGATCGAAGGAAGGATGAAATCGGAATACTACGTTGCTCTCGTAACGCGCGCATATCGGAAAGCACTGGACAATGCCCGTGACAAGGATGAGTACAGAAGGGATCTTTATGATGTTTCGCACAGGGAATTCACAACCGGTTTCTTCTTCCCCGAGGATGACAGCGTATCCACTCCGACCAGTTACGGTTACGAACGAAGCTATCTCTACCTCGGAAAGATCGGCAGGAAAGTAGAAGAAGGATTGTACGAACTGGATGTAAAGAACCAGATACGTTCATCAAGCCCGATCGAGTACATCGCACCTGACGTGCACATGATCAAAGACGATGGCTTCAAGTTGTACGACAGCGATATGAACGAAGTTGAGAAAGTCGACCACGGGAAGATCTCATACATAAAAACAAGCCTCCCCGTGAAGGAAGGCTATCTGATGCGTAAGGAGAACACTCAGAACATCAACGTATGATTCAGGTTGCACTCTTTTCCTTGAAGAGTGCAATTTCATCAAGGAACATCTTCTCCATCTGGGTTATTACTGCATCGATGCTGTATTTCTCATTTGCAAACTTCGCATACTCGACTTCCATCTGCTTTCTCTCTTCTTCGTGTTCGATCCAGTAGTCGATCTTGTTCGCAAGATCGGTACTGTTTCCAGCTTTGAAAAGGCTTCTCTCATCAAGGGCGAACTGGGGAGTTGCACTCCTGTCGCTGTCTGCAATCACCGGAACGAGCCCGGATGCAAAAGCTTCCATGCATCCCATACCTTCTATTTCTGCATCTGATGTATGTACATATAGGTCGCTCTGGGCAAAAAGATCGAGTAGGTCGCTATGTTTGAAGAACTTGGTTTTTATCGGATTGGGCAGGCTTGATCCGCGTTTTACATAAGAGTCCTTCATCGGGCCGTCTCCTGCAAGGAGAAGCTGGATGTCTTTGCTGTACTTTGACTTTCTGACAGCTTCAATCAATACATCCTGCCTCTTTTCCCCGGAAAGCCGCCCGGACATGACTATTAGAAACTTCCCGCGGAACTCCTCATCCTTCTCCCTCTTCTTGTAATGGAACATCGGATCTATGCCGTTTGAAATAACCTTCATCTCGTTCTTGTAGTGGTGTTTCTTCAACTGGCCGGCTATCATCGCGCTCGGACACTGGACCAGCCTGCAATGATCAAACAAGTATTTTTTCGCAACCCAATATGTCAAATTGATAAGCGGCTTGAAATTGCCAAGATGTACCGAATACCAGATGTTTTCGGGCTGTACGTGAAATGAACTCGTGTATGGAACGCCATTCCGCTTTGCCGAAAATATCGCACATCGCTCCAAAGGGAAAGGCATCATCGTATGCACTATATCGGCCCAACGTACCGCTTCATCCATCACCTTGTCATCCGGGATTCCGAAGACAAAGCCCTGGGAACGCACAAGTTTGTCAAAAATAGGGAATTTGAAATCCTTGAAAAGGTATTTGCCGGGCATTTCATTCCCACGCGCTGCTACGCGTACCTCATGCCCCCTCTTCTCCAGCTCCCCCTTCAAGCGCTGCGCCGAAGTGGATATGCCATTCATCGTGATGTCAAATACATCAAGGACCAAAAGTACCTTCATAACTTCCCCCTTTTATTTGGAAAGAATAGAGTTGACCGTCTCATCCGCAGAATAAATTTCCTTGGCCAAAGTTGCGTATTCAACCGCCTTTCCATGATCCCCGTTCTTATCATACCCGGAAGCAAGCCCGCTGTAGATGCTGAAAAGATCCCACTCGGCAGCTCCGTAAAGGTTTGCAGCCTTCTCGGCTTCCTGGAACAAAGAAAGCCCTTTCTTCTTGTTTCCCCCTACGATTCCCGGGGAATAGAGATATCTGTCGGCATCGAGCAAAAGGGCATGGAAATCCTCTGGATTACTTTCATACGCCTCATCCGCCATGTCAGGGAACTTCATTGCCTTTGAAAGCGAGCCGTTCACAAGATACCAGAACGAATTCGAAAGTGCATCGAGTACCATGATCGCCGACTTTGGCGCTTCATGCTCCTCTGCACTTCTGATAAGCTTGTCAGCTTCATTCATGAACGTCTCCGCCCATGCCTTGTATTCCTTTCCAGTGTCTATCGAATAGCGCGCGAGTATCAGGCACGCGCGGGCCATGCTCAATTCCTGCATCCATAGTTCATATCCGGAAGATGGAAGAGATCCGACGAACTGACCGTAGAGGTTTACAGCTTCATTCAGATCACCCCCGTCGAAAACATGTTTCAAGAGCGCCCCGTAATACTGGTCGTCGATCATCGGCTTGAAATGGTTGACGGATCCTACAGGAAGATCTTCGGCATATATTGATGCAGAAAGTGCCAGAAGAAGCACAAGCAGGATCGAAGCAAACTTGAAACGAGGGAATACAAACTTTTTCATAACTCCACCTTTTTACTTATCATACCTTGAATCGATGCAAGGTATCCAAATAAATTGCAAATCCACTATAATCTACGGATTTTCATCTCTAAAAGCAATGCAAATGCTAAACTTGAAAGCATGAAGCATTACGAAAGACTCGATAAAGAGCTTAAAAAAGGTTCACTTCTCAGAAAAGTGAATGTATCCGGAAGTGCCCTCGGGGAAGAGGGGATATACGCATCCGATGGCACGTTCCTATTCTCAAGCAAAGGATTTGATGAAGACGCTGAATCGATTACAGATACTATATCGTACCCGCCGACGCTGGTATTCTTCGGTGCAGGGCACGTTGCATACGCTTTATACAAGGAAGCAAAGATACTCGGACTGGATATCGTCGTGTTCGACGACAGGGATGAGCTTCTCTCGAAATTCAAAGATGCCCGGACCACACACAATGGATTTGGAGACATTCTGAAAGCCAAACTGGAATTCGACAACCCCTACTACATCATCTTCACCCACGGGCACGTGTATGACGAGATGGTGCTTGAGCGCGTACTGACGGAAAGATCGGACTACATCGGGATGATCGGATCGAAAAAGAAAATAGAACTTACTTACCAGAACCTCTCAAGAAAAGGGTTTTCCGAGAAGGATTTCATGAGGATCCACGCCCCCATCGGATTGTCAATCAACGCAGAAACCCCGGAAGAGATCGCGATATCAATACTTGCCGAAATCATAAAGACATACAGGAAAGAGAAGAAGACGATATTTCTGGAAAAGAAGATCATCGAAGAACTGAAAACCCTCAAAGAGAGAGCGATCCTTCTTACGATAATTGAAAAAACAGGCTCCGGACCGAGGAACAAAGGTGCAATGATGATCGTCAGGGAAGATGGGGAGGACTTTACAATCGGAGGCGGTAACATCGAACGGAACGCGATTCTTGATGCAAGGGAAATGCTTGCATCCGGGAAAGGGAATGCATGTATCAAAGAATACGAGATGGAGGCAGGCTCATCGCTTGGGATGGCATGCGGGGGATCGGCGCACATATTGTTCACTCCACTGTCACCTACGTAAAAGCGAAAGCCTTTTCCCTGTCTCTGTTTTTTGATAGAGTTTCCAACGGATGAAGCGATGAAGAACAGAAGATCACCCTTTTTACTCTCTCTGATTATATTGATGCTACTTTCTCTGACGTCAGTGCATGCGCATGTGACAAAAGAGAACAGGCAGAAGATATTTCCCGTTGGATCATCCGCATACGATGCGATCACCCAGCTATATATCATGGAGGGTATGGCACTTCCGTCGACGACAGGGCCATGGAGTGCAAAGGAACTCGATCTGATGCTCTCCAGGATAAACCCTGACGCGCTCGGTAAAGATGAACGGGCACTCTATGACTATGCATACAGCCAAATCAAAGAAAAGGCACGATTGAATCCGAATGACATCCTTGGCTTCGGATTGGAAGGAAAGATCAACCTTAAGATAATGGCGCATACAAACAAGCTCGATTTCAACAATCCCGACGACTGGGGGGATCGCGACGTGTACAATCCCCCCGATCCTTTCGTGGAAGTTCCGTTCGAGACTTGGATCGGAAATAACGTATATGGATACATAGACCTTGCATTGGCAAACAGCCGCTCCTTGATAAACATGATGTCTACGGAAAGCCATGACATAGGAAACGGCACATCGGTTTCGTATATAAACTACGACAGCTGGGTTCCGGTGTTCACCAACGTTCTCTTTCTTACCCCTGCTGACGGATTTTCGGATTTCGATCTCAATTTCCCATTCAGGGCATTCGCATCCCTTGGTGATGACTGGTGGAACATCACACTAGGAAGAGACAGGATGAGCTGGGGCCCCGGAGTGACCGGTAACTTCGCCATAGGCGACCACATCCCATACCACAACAACGCAAGATTCACTGCTTTCACTGATAGTTTCAAATACACGTTCAGTGCATCGTTTTTCGTTCATCCGATGAATTACTTCAAGGACAACGGAGAAGGCATATACTATTTCGACGCTACATACGACCAGGATGCAAGCCGGAACGGCGTGCAGATGTTCATGGCACACCGCCTTGAGTGGAGAATCCTCGACAAAGCGAACATAGTACTCACGGAAGCAGTGATGTACCAAAACGAAAGCGGGATGGTGGATCCTCTTGTGATCAGCCCTACTACGATCTTTCACAACTTCTATATCCGTGGAAATGCGAATTCACTCCTTACATTGGAAGTCGACTATACTCCACTAAAACACTGGAATATATATGCGCAGTTCGCACTTGACGACATAAGCATGCCGGGAGAAGCGACAAAAGGAGAAGCAGAGCCCCCGTCTGCACTTGCATACATGCTGGGTTCGAAAGTCAGTTTCCCGTATGAAGATGGCGTGATCTACGGCTCTATAGAGGGCGTTTATACAGATCCATGGTTCTATCTCAGGGACAGCGGAGAAAGAAACGGCAACAAGTACGGTAACAGCTTCATCATCGCCATGCCTGAATGGGTAAACAAGAACGGATATGCGAACTACGACCTGAACTACCTCGGATACAAGTACGGGGGAGATGCTGCAGTCTTTGACATAAGAGCGGGCTACAAGAAATACGGGAAGTGGTTCATGGAAGGTTCCCTTACCTACATAGCACACGGAACCATCAACCTATACACAAGGCCCGGCAACATCGTGAAAGGTTCATACGACGACCCGAAAGGGCTTTCTACGAAACATCCTTCTACAGGAAGCTACCTATATGGAGCGGACTGCGAAGCTATGAATGCGATAGAACACACCGTCATAACAACACTCCGCGGTGGCTATACCCTATTCAAATCGCTGGACATCAGCGCATCCGTATCCTTGATCAATGTGGTAAACCCGGATAACATCAAGGAAAACCCAAGCACTACTGATTTTCAGATCACGATCGGTGCATCGTACACATTCTAGTTTCATTCCATTCTCTAGCGTAAAAAACAACAGCTATTATCCTACAGACAATCGCCAACTATTTCAGCAATTTCCAGTATCCTTTACGATCAGAACCAATTCGCTCAATCAACCCTGCATCCTTTAGTTTTTTCATTCGAACAGCAATCGTCTTTCTGCTGACGTTCAATCGTTTGGCAAGCTGTACCAGTGTATATTCCGGTTCTTCTTCCAGCACCGCCAGGATTTCCTGGCTTTTATCAGTCACCTTATCAGTCACCTTATCAGTCACCTTATCAGTCACCTTATCAGTCACCCTGACGACTCTGGAAGCAGGCGCAGTAAATTTTATCATGACATCACCAGGAGTAACCCTGTATTCAGGCTTCGATACACCATCCTTTTCACAAGTGGAACATATTTTCTCAATTCCCCGTCCCCAGCTCTCAATAAACCCTGCCAAATAGAACACATGTGCAATATTTGGGTTGTACGGAATTGATGCATGTTTGCTCATCAAATTCTCGACAGTCCAGTTTTCAGGCAAACACCCACAATTGGCAATGTACAGTTTATCTTCATACACACTGATCTGGATCGGCACACCGGATTGATACCGCTTGTGGCATAGTGCGTTCAACAATGCTTCCCTCAGAGCTTCCTCCGGTACAAAATAACGTTCTATCCGCTGCATTCCTTCGTAGGTGATTTTTGCTCTCATGTATTTGAGATACACTAGCTCCACGATCTTATCGATCTGTTCCAGAATTGAGCCATGAATTTCATCTTGATACAAAAGGTCTGAGTCTGTCTCAAAGTAACCTATTTTCACATATGCACCCAGTTGCCATTTTTCCGGATCTTTACAAAAGAGAAGCATGGCGGCATTGGTCAGATACGGACCATTCATCAGATGCAGCTTTTCCATCAAAACATCTTTTTGCTCAGTAAGCACGCTTTTATCAACCCGTCCCTTTCTGAATGCCATTTCCCTGAAATGAGAAAGGATCTCATCATCAACATCTTTCATCGAAAAGGCAGGAAGCGGCAAATTATCCCAAGTGGCACCACGTTTACGCATCAGGAATGCTTCCAGAGCCGGGCCGGATAAAATTTGCCGTGTACTTCCACTGCGATAGTAGTAAACACCCTTGCACGAGATACCTATGGGATATGCGGGCACGTCGATTTCGATATACTCTTTTTCGTTCTCACCAAATAAGTTGACGCCTACGATAATGCCCATTGCATCCCGGATTTTATTTGGTATATCTTCCATCAGCTTGCGGGCGTTAGATACCCCTACGACATTTCCTTCATCATCACAACCTATATAGATTTTCCCACCTTGCGCGTTGGCGTAACCACAGATCCATTCCAAATATTCATCCTTCCATTTGCTCTTCCATTCCGTATTCTGACTTTCTGGCATTTTCATCACCTTCTGATCTCGTATCCCTGACTTTCGTAATATTATACACACATACCAAAACTAATCGCCTGCACTTCTCCCAGCCAATTTTTCTCCTATTACAGTCAACGACCTTCAGGACAAGCCTGAAGGCTTGGACGTGAGCGTTTTATCCACAGGCTCCGTTTCCGGTTTACCTGTGGCACTCCATCCATACGGCTGATTGACTGCAGCCTGCCCGGATTGCATGA
>CALXOH010000009.1 GCA_944389975.1 uncultured Spirochaetaceae bacterium | reverse complement strand
AAACGGACAGCTCAAGGCGGCATACAATATGCAGAACCTTGTCCAGAACGGCTATGTGATTGCCTGCGGGGCATTCATGGACCGCACTGACTACCGCACGATGATACCGATGCTCGAGAAGATCGAGGAGGAAGGATTCTCCTATGATTCATACTGCGCGGATTCAGGCTATGACATAAAGGAGAACTACAGGTGGCTTGAGGAGCATGGGAAGAAAGCGTACATCAAACCTCAGTACCATGATGAGAACAAGAAGAGGAAGAACAAGCGGAATCCTTCATTGAAATGCAATTATGAGTATGATGAGAATGCTGACACCTTCACCTGTATGAAAGGGCATAAGCTCTACCATGTGTATGATACAGCCAATGGTCAGGTGTATGAGGCAAGGAGAGGATGCAAGAGCTGTCCTTTGAGGAAACAGTGCATGCTCTCCCAGGCTGCAAAGCATGATTACAAGCGGCTTACGATAGATATTGAAGCCGAGAAATACAGAAGGAAGAGCGAGGGGTTGATAACCAGCGATGAGGGGATAGAGATAAGGATAAACAGGAGCATACAGGCCGAAGGCTCTTTTTCCCTTCTCAAGGCTGCATTCGGCTACCGCAGATTCCGTACACATGGGATTAAGAACATCGAAACCGAATGGATGATCCTATGCATGGCCGGGAACGCCCTCAGGTATTCCATAAGGCTTGCAAACTGCCGGGCCGGCACTCCTTTCTGGTTCAGGATAGAACAACAGGCCAGCTGATCCTCAGATGAATATTCCACTCCTGCCAAGGGGATATTCTGTCCCGGATGCCCGGATTCTGCCCCTTGCCCACCGTTTTAAAGCACAAAGCAGGACCGAAGTCCTGCTCTGTAGTTGATTGAGAGGCGCTGCCGATTCTCAAAACCGATTTATGCAACAGCCCCATTTTCTTTCACTACTTTGCCATCACGTACATCACGTTCCCGTCTCTTTGGACCTGGTATTCTCCGTAATCCCCTTCGCTTGTATCCGTAGTGATCGGATCGGGTGGCACGAGGAGCACGAGGTGGATGCGTGCACTTGCGATCTCCTTCCCATCAACGCATGAAAAGCAAAGAATGGCTATCAATATGCCTACAATGAATTTCCTCAACATATCTTCTGAAGCGAACATTCAAAGTAATCGGCTTTGGATATGTAGTTTCCCTCCTATCTTTCCAAGTTTTTCGATGACAGGAAATTACAACCGGAAACGGAAAAAGTAAAGGGGATTTTAAATATTTAAACTTTCATTTTCTATTCCATGGAGAAAAACAAGAACGCATGAAATTTCCACTTTCATCCAAGCGTCGATCCGGGGAATGCCAAATTGGAAAGTACGCCCCTCCACTCTTTCCAAAGACGAAAGATGAAACAAAAATTACGATTGACAAAGAAGGGCGGAGCTGACCTATATTCAGATATCGGGAGGAGAATGATGGAAATAAGACCGTTTCAAGTCGAAGAGTGGATGAATAGCGAAGAGGAGAAGGCAAAGTACAACATCGCAGAGACATGCGTTGATTCAGTTTCTCTTGACGAACTCTTTGTGATCACAGGAGAGGACAAGGAGAAGTTCTTCTCATCATTTTCCTCAAGGCGCCTTACTTATGGACACATAAAAGGCAGCCATGAACTACTTTCAGGGATCGCATCGCTATACGAGGGCATGAACGAAAGTGATGTAATCACCACGCACGGTGCAGCGGGAGCGAACTACCATGCATTCCTATCCCTGGTATCCCCCGGGGATGAGGTTGTGAGCGTAATGCCTACATACCAGCAGCTTTATTCAATTCCAGAGGCACTGGGGGCGAAGGTGAAGATACTCCGCTTGAGAAAGGAGAACGGATATCTACCCGATTTGAATGAACTGGAGAGCCTTGTAAGCGAAAAAACCAAGGTGATAGCAATCAACAACCCGAATAATCCGACTGGCGCGCTGATGGATGAGGATATGCTTGGGAAGATCATCGAAATTGCACGGAAAAACGATTCGTACATCCTCTCTGATGAAGTCTACCGCCACCTTACCCAGGAAGACGGATACTCGAAATCCATAGCCGACATGTATGAAAAGGGAGTATCCACGGGAAGCATGTCTAAAGTGTTCTCCCTAGCAGGGATCCGCATGGGGTGGATTGCAACAAAAAATGAAGAGGCAAAGAAAGAGATGCTCTCTGAGCGTGACTACAACCTCATCAGTTCCGGAATGTTTGACGACGAGGTTGCATCCCTTGCGCTCAGGCATAAGGAAAAGGTACTTGAAAGGAGCCTCAAGATCGTCCGCACCAACCTAGAGATCCTCGACAAGTGGATCAAGAGTACAGAAGGCTTTAATTATGTAAAGCCGAAAGCGGGAACGACAGCGCTGGTGCACTACTCTTTCGATATCCCTTCATATGAGTTCTGCAGGAAACTACTTGAGAAGACCGGTGCGCTCGTCACCCCGGGTGATGCGTTCGGAGAGGAAACCGCGTTCAGGATCGGATACGCATGCGATAAAAAATCACTCGAGGAAGGGCTGAAGGCACTCTCGGAGTTCTCACAGGAACTTTGAAACTTCTACACAATATTCACTTGCCATCGTTTTCTTTCATGTATGCACGTAGCTGGGATACGACATCACCGAAGAGAGAAGGAAGGGACTCAGAAGCTTTGCTTTCAAGCATGAACGCCATATAGAGGGGGTATGAGACTATCCCCTCTTCCTTTCCGACATTGCGTCTGGAGAATCTGATTGCCCGTTCAATTTGATACTTCGGATTTCCCAGAGTGCTTTTCAGGGATTTTGACTTTGTATTCTCTCCACTTTTCACTTCAAGAAGAGTCAGGGCATCAGAGTAGGAAATTATGAAATCTATCTCAAGATGAGAGGAAGGTGAAAAATAAAACAAAGGAAAGCCATTCTTCATCAATGTCTCTGCGATGATGTTCTCATAAATGGCACCTTTGAATATTCCAAGCTCTCCGGTGATAATCCTGGCTGCAGTGCCATCTTCATACATGGAAACGAGCAATCCAGTATCATTGAGGTATACCTTGAATTCATTCTCAATCTTGAAACCGGACAATGGCAATTCAAGCCTCGAAAGATTGTTACAGAAACTTACAATTCCCGCATCCCTGAGCCAAAAGAGCGCACCGCCATACTTTCTTGCACCTGAACCTTTTTCCACTGCGGAATACTGGAACTTCTTATAATCCTTGGCAAGCTGCCTTGGAAGAGAGGAGAAGATACTTGCAATCTTGTTCTTCTCATCGGGATCTGCATACTTTGCAATATCCCGGCGGAAATTGGAAACTATCGAACGCTGAATGGAAAGCACGCGATTATAATCCCTGTGTTCGGCATACGAAGCAACTACGGCAGGCATACCTCCGACTACAATATATTCAGAGAAGAGCATTAGCATTCGGTCATGGATGAAAGGATCAACGGGAGAGAAATGGTCAAACGACGCCCTAAGTACGTCTATGAGTTCCTCGCCTATTCCAATGGCCCATAAGTACTCTTCGAAATCCAAACCGGTCATGTTAATGCTTTCAGTGTAACCGACAGGGAAAGAAGGAACTTCGGAATAATTGATGCCCAATAGAGAGCCGGAAGCAATTACATCAAAGCGCCTGTCCCTTGCAAGGAACTTCAAGCTTGTCCGTGCCTTTGGCGCATCTTGGATTTCATCCAAGAACAGCAACGTACTTCCCTCGGAGAATCTGATCGAAGGAAAGGCAAATGAGAGATTCTTAAGTATCGTGTCCAAGTCGAGTGCGCCATCGAAAATCGCTTTCAATTCCGGATGCTCGAAAAAATTGATCTCATATATGGTCTGATAATGCTTTTGGGCAAACATCCGGATGGAAGTCGTCTTTCCCACCTGACGCATTCCTTCCACTACCAAAGGTAGCTTATCTTTCTTTTTCTTCCATCCCTCAAGAAGTTTCTCGATCTTTCGTCTGAGCATACTCGAATATTATCATGCAATACAAGTAATTGCAAATTTTAGGCACGAATAATTACACTCAAATGCAAATTTTAGGCACGAATAATCATCATTACATTCAATTTTTAGGTATGAATCGCCATCTCTGAGCGTCAGGGATATGGTGGCTATCAGACATTCAGAAGCACCAAGAACAATATGTATAGAAGCCCTGAAATCAAAACTTCCCTGGAAAAGACAACATTCACCATTTGGCTGGTAGACATCAGGGAATTAATTCCAGATCCCAGCTCGGAGAAAAAGGATATCATTCAGACACCTACCCTTTCAAAAGGTGATTTCCAATCAATCCTTGGAAGAAGTACAGCGAATACAAAATCAAAAAGACATTGAAAACCCTGGTTGAGAAGAAACTACTGAATGCAACTGGGGAAAGCCGTACCGTGAGATACTCCATCACCTTATCCGAAGAGGAAGGGTACGGGCATATCAGGATGCTATTGGATGAGGTGACGGAAATACTCGGGAAGTAATCAGTTCAGTATCTCAAGAACCATCATTGCATAACCAGAATAAACACCTTCTTGGAAAGCAGATTCTTCATTTGGGGTTTTGACTGTCAACTTCAGTTTTGCATTATCTCCTGAATGCAAACCCTCCTTGGAGATTTCCTTATTTGAATACACGGAAAGCGTTCTATCTGCGATGGGAATCAAAACATTCCTATTGCCGTCGAAAGACTTCGATGTGTTTTGTACATTTGGATCCCCGGAATATGAGTAATCCATGTTCAATCCGAATGCTTCCGTAACGCTTTCGCTTTTCCCTTCCAGCATGAAAGCATCTCCCGTATCCCAGTTCTCGGATATGGCGGTATACGGAATGAAATAGATATCAAAATTGATCATGCCTGTATCTGCGCCATCGTCAGGATATATTTGATAGAACACACCAAGACTCCTGGAGATGGACGTTGTAGAGGGAAGGTCAAAGGCAAAGTCAGATTCCGGAGTATTAATATTGTTATCATAGAAATAGAAAGACGTCACACCTGGCTTTGCCAGCTTAAGTTGGAACTCCACATCATCAATTTCAGTTGCTTTACATAAAGGCGAACAGCACAGCAACAAAATCAACAAGGGAAGTATGTTATAAAATTTCCCAATTATCTTCATATGTCCATGCTCCTTCTGTTGCCTGTATTATGATGGTACATGTTGTGGAGTATGATTGAGTCATATCATCAACATTTTCTAGGGGAACTTGTAACCGTATATCCCCTCTGACCAAACGAGCTACCGAATTCGCAATGACAGGAGAAGGTGTAATATGATCAGGCTCATCCCACGACCCGAACCATCCGTCCTCTTCTCTTATATTTATTTCCGGACGTTCTTCTTCTGTTACTACATTGCTTATCGTTACATTTTCACCAATGCTTGAGGATATGACATTAAAACCTATTGCTTTTTCTGGATTTACGTCTCCTATCAGATTGAAATTATTACCAAAAGAAACAGTGACTCTAACCGGATCGGCAGTAAATATCTGAGCATAATAATAAAATGGTTCGGTCATGAAAGACTTGGAAGCGTCATCATACTCAAAATCTATGACGGCATTTTCTCCATACTTGATTGATTCATCAACTGGCATCAAGTTTGTCACAAGCTGAGTTGTAAAGCCCGCAAATACCTTGCCCTCAGGAGAAAAAGTAATGGAAGCAGGTTCGAATAAAGTCTCCTTGACATTTGCATTAAGTGCAAGAGTATAAACAAACAGCAAAATAAGAATGATAGTTTTTCTCTTCATACCTATTCTCCGCTTCTAATCCCTAATGTTATTTTTGCCGAATACACTTCAGGTGCCAAAGATGCGATTGATATAGGATTCCCATCATTGAAACTATACGTTATGGGAATACTGGAAATGTACTGGACATCATTTGCTTCATAACTTGTCCGAGCACTAATTGTGACAACATCCTTTGCATTCAAGTAATCGCCATTTACTCCCCCGATTGTCCCGAAAGAATTCAAATCATCGTCTTTCCAGGATAAACTCCAATCTATATCCAAAAGGCCATCCTCTGTACGCAATTTCCCATCCACTTCAAGAGAAAGTGTCACGCTCTCGCGCGCTATCATCTTCCAGTAGATATAAAACTCGTCCGAAGGAATGGTAATCGACTCTCCGTCTTCTGACTCCGTATAGTGTAGTTCAACTACTCCGTTGGTAATTGGAGTTACATTGTTGTTGACATCCACAGGTCCGGAGGAAAATCCGAACTCATAGTATGATGCATTGTCAAAATCCAACGTTGGTACAACAGAGCTTTGAGTCTGATCCTGCCAATCTCCCCAATTATAGGTCCATGTCCTATGATAATCCCCAAAAATAGCAGTTGCAGTAACGATGAATAGCACCAAAAGAGCCAGATATCTTTTCACTTCCCTTTCTCCATCATAATCCAGAGCCGGCAGCATCCCTTGGTTCTATTTTCAAGACCATCGTCCCCTGATAAGCTCCAGGTGTTTTACTCTGAGCATCAACAGTCTCTATATTCACAGTCTTATTGGAAGATCGTGTGAGTTCGAAACCTTCCTCATCAGAGTAAATCGTCTGAACGTGAGAATCTCCATATTTCCCGTTTCCACCGAATGATTTATCAGTATCGAATGTACCAGACCAATCGATTGAGCCACCAAGAGCTTCTTGTGCATAGATTGAAAGCTTTACAGGCGTCGGAGACGTAATCTTCCATCCTACGACGACAGAACCGGTTCCTTTGACAGCACCATTATTATCTACATTTGTAGTAAGATCGACGGTTTCGGTTTCTGTCCCACTTGCAAAGTCTTCCGCACTTTTATAAAACCCGAATGAGAACTTATTTGGAAAATCCTCATCTTTAGTCGTAAGATTCCAAGTTACTTCAGTTTCCGCATTCCCCGCTGACTCAAGTGTTGTTGCATCCGTAACCTCTGCAGCTCCAAAAATCAAAGCCGGAACACATAGTGCAATCAATATCAGAAATGCTCTCTTCATAAATTTCCTCCATCAGGGACAATACTCAAGATTATTGTCGTTCTATACATATCAGGTTGTTTGGAACTTGCATCCGACTCGGCAGGAACAGTGATTTCAACTGTCGCGTAGTCCTCATCCATTAATGTGGAAATGGCATGGGAATGTATCACGCTGCCAAAATAATTTCCACCTTTTCCAAGATCACCTGAATATTCACCTTGCCATAATGCATGCCAATCAATATTCTCTCCATGTACATCACCTTTCAACGCCCCGCCAGTATCGGTATGACTACTTAGATAAAGAGTATAAGAGTCATTGGATTTTATCCGCCAAAATGGATAAATGGTTTTTGACGCAGTAATTACTCCATTTTCGACGTTTGTGTCCAACGATATCCCGGTAACGGGTTTGGCATCTTCTATATTACCTTCAATTGGTTCTTCCTCCGCAATTCCCGCTTCAAGCACGAAGAGATCTGAGAAATCAACCTCGAATGTCATTTCCGCATTCTTCCCTTTAACTTCATCAAACTGATTCCCAAACACCTGGGTATCGGCAAGAAGTCGGGAAGAAGACAGAAACAAGAAGAATGTAGCGATGAAGATCATCCGCTTTCCCATCATGGCTTCTCCAAAATCACGTTGTGGATGTGTCCGTCACAGTAAGCGTAAGTGTCGCTGAGTATGTATCAGGAGCAACTTGGGTAATGTGTGCTGTCTCGATGTCAAGAGTCACGTATCCGGACTGTCTGACGGCATCGGTTGCACTCTTTTCATAAACAAGTTCAGCCGCATAGTCAGCACCAGATGGCGAATTTCCACTTTCGCCGAGAACCTTTTCCCCTCCATCGCCTGAAGATGTCTTACTCGTCCAAGAAGTTTTCCAGTCAAGCGTATTGGTTGGAGTTGTTCCCGTCATCTTTTCTCCTGAAAGTTCGATTTTCAAAGGAGATCCTGAGACAATCTGCCAATAGACATAAAGATTCTGATCTTCAGCCATATCGCCAAATGTCGATGTCGGATCAAGAGTCAGCGTAATACCATCTGATGAAGTCAAGTTAGTCTGGGCAAAATTATTGATATAAGATGTAGGATCAACTTCGGTGAAATCGATCTTGATGTGATTAAGGCCACCTTCCCCATCCTTCAGATTTAAAGTCACTTCAGTTGTAGTCTCTCCATCCAAACTACTAATAGTTTCTGCAAACAAACCTTGCAACACCAGTGCAGTAATGATTACAAATACAATCCCTTTTCTCATATTCATCTCCTCATCATGTGGATTGTGTATCTTTTGCGTTTACCACAAGCGTAAGGGTTCCTGAGTACGCACCCGGAGCCTTGTCAAAAACACTTGCAGTCGTCAGGGTAATAGGAACATAGCCAGCGTCCCCTACTGTAGTCACAGAACTTCTGTCAAAAACAATTTTGGAATCAGTATCGCCGTATGTATGTCCTGACTCAAGACTTCCTATAACCTGGCTCTCTCCAGTACCTCCTGCAACCTCGCTTGTCCATGTTGCCTGCCAGTCGAGTTTCTCATTATCTGCATCAGCACCAGATATCTGCATCTTATCGTTTGCATAGAGCTTTATCTCCAAGGGAGAGCCAGACGTGATCTGCCAGAACGCATAGAGATTCGGCGTAGTCTCTGAATGCACGCCTTGACCTTGCTCATTCAAGCTGAGAGTGAAGGTAGTCGCAGGATCGACTTCAGTCTTATTTGAGAAACTGCCACTGAGGGCATCGGTAGTAAAGCCTACCTTCACTTTGTTCGATGATGCCTCACCACCTCCGACATTCAGTGTTACTTCAGTTGTAGCCTGAACGCCATCAATAGTTCCCTGACTCTCGTTCTCACCCACCCCTGTGCCTACGGCAAACAGTCCGGGGATAATCAAGAGAAGGGAAAGTAAAATTACGATACACCTTTTCATCTCATCCTCCTATATCGTCGTCATCCTTATATTCAAATCTGTTTCATACATACCTGGTTCCAAGTCGTAGTACCCATCCCATCCGAGGTCAACATCCAATATGCTCTCGCCACGCCTTGGCCCGGCAGGGGGGACAGAGAGGTTGACAACCCCGTAATCAACATTCTCTACCATCACGTCCTGCGGACCGTCGGACTTGTCCAAATCGATTGTTATCGGGACAACCGGACCTGCTATCTCATTTGACACCCATCCCTGTCCCACATCAAACTCCATGCGGACGTTATACGTTTCCGCTTGGTTACCGTAATAAAGCATCACGAGATGCAATGAGTTCGCTTCCATTGAATTGATAATCAGCGGCATGTTCTCCGTAAGGTATGAATAACCATCGCTTGACTTGAATGCAAAATAGAGTCTGTCGATGTGAAGCGCATCAGAAGGGAATACTATTCCGAAATCCTCAGGGACAGAAGTCGTGACCTCCAGTTTCTCTTCGACAACCGAAGGCAATGGAAGGATGACAAGAAAAGACAACAGTATGAATGAAATCAGTTTGTTTCTCATGATGCACCTACCTCTGCAACCACATGCACATACATCGTTCCCGTATATATTCCATCAATCATCACGTTCGAACCCGCATCGAGCATGACGTCAATCTCACCTGAATATGTATAAAATGTCTGGGGCGCACCATGCTCCATCGTATTTCCGCTCTCATAAGCCTTATCCTCGGAGGGGTTGATCGAATTATTTGCATCCACGTTGATGATGTTCATCGTCCCGTCGAAACTCCTTACCGGAGTGGAACTACCCTTGATAGTGCGGATTCTTCCTTCAAAACCAATGCTGTTCGTGTTTGTAAGGGGGGTGTCATAGGTGACATTCTGATGAACAAGCTTGAACTCACCGGGCGATGGATCTGCCGGATTGCTGCTTGACGAGAGGAATATCAAGGGGTTTTTGTATCCGGTTGACTGCTGGAGGAGGAAATCCAATTTTGCAACCGGAACCCACGTGCCTCTGTCACGCTCGATCGAAAGATGGGCAGCTGATGCATACGGATCCACATATAAGGAAGCAAGCCCTTCATTCGCATCATAATCTGAAGGTACGCCATTGTAATACCCGGAGAAAGGAATCGTCACCGACCTTTCCTCCCCTTTCCATAAAAGCGTGATTGTGACAAGCGCGGTGTAATCATCAGCCTCGACCAGAGGATATGAATAGTTATTGTATGTAAGGACATTCGTAACAGGATCTATTTCTCCAGGCAAGTCAAGCACGATATTGAACCAGAATCCCACCTGATAATCTCCGGAAAGAAGGGTATTCATGGAAAAAACAGCAGCAGCATCTTCTTCTGTTCTTAGATTCACGTCCTGCTGTTGGGGCCTTCCTTCCTCGAAGATTATATCAGCCTCGTATTCGTAATTGTTCGTATCATTCCGTCTCTGTCCTTGCCCCATCACTATCCTGAACGGGCGTTTATAATTCGGATTGCTCTGGCTGACAAGGTAGAAACCGTATGGACATGTAACCGTGACGATAATTGGTTCTTCCAGATCTGTTTTGTTATTGAGTGTGTTGATATTGTATATTCCACCGACTCCGAGCATTTCAGTGTTGTTGTAACCATCTGCGATAGGCGCACCATTTGCGGGGTTTTTCCATATGGTTCCTTCATTTTTGTAATTCGGATTCGCAATATTGATTCCGGATGCACCGTTGTATGGAGCAAGCTCAAGGTTTGCAGCAGAGAGGATCATCAACAAATTCAACAAGATCAAAGTAAAAGATATTCTCTTCATCATGCACCCTCCGCAATCATCTCAATCTTCACATGCGCCGTATAGTTTCCTGATGGCAAGACCTGCAGACTTGTATCAGAGACATTCTTGTCAGCTTCTATAGTGTTTGTACTTTCCTGAGTGAACATGAAGAAAATGCTTCCTTCGACACTACCTGAATACTCTTCACCCGTAAGATCCGTCGGAACGATGTAAAATTCAAATGCATTCCCATCTTCATCATTGACGACATTCCCGTTCTGCGCCGTCGGATTATCTCCGTTTCGAAGTGCAAACTGGTTGTTTCCAAACTCAACGCGATTTCCTCCGGCATCGACGTATCCCATTTGATAAGTGAATACCAAGATATACGAAAGCATTTCGGGATTGACATCAGTTACGTGATGAAGTTCTTCCGCATGTATTCTGAGCTTGTAGTTCGTGTTGCTGAGTATCGACCACTTTGCGATCTCCCTTCCGTTCTCCGTCTTCCTGTATTGCACGAAGTTGTCCTCGATATTGAAAGGCATGCCTGTCATGTATTCGGTACTCTGGGCGGGGATACGGGTAACTGAAATATTGCTTACCTTCCCGTACGCAGCCTGGAGATTGATCGGCTTGTACACATTGATATCCTTATGCGTAGTAGAAGCAGCAAGGGAAAGAGCTAAAGATGCAAGAATCAAAAACAAAGCTATTCTCTTCATATCAGTTTCCATCCCTCAAGGTAACTTTTACATCAGCAACATACGTTCCGATTCCAGCGCTGTCATACGACACCTTGTCCAATTGCATTTTCATCGCACCTCTGGAGATCCACTCTGCCACGGTATCCTCAGAACTGGAAGATGATACACTCCACGTGCTTGATAGTCTTGCAACCTCATCCGCCTGGTCGATGGTGAATGAGCCTTCTGTCGTACTTTCCGTCTTGATCTGGGCATCCGAAGCAGTCGTAGTGGAAGTCTCCGGGAAAACAACAGTTATATAGTCGGGAGAATATGTCGCATTGACTATCTTGGTCTTGTCTATCCCGCTACCTGTCGACAGGTAGAATGGGTTTATCTCCGCTTCCACCGTATATCTGCCCACAGTATTTCCTACGACACGATACGAGAATATCACTGTCGGCTCACCAATCAAGGTATCGGTATGCCTGCTCAGATCGATAGACTTGTATATATCTTCTGTTTCATCTTCAGGCGTTGCTTCCTCTCCCACTACACCCAATGATTCGTTGATTGCATCGGTGATTATCAACTTGAGATATTGCTCTAGTCCTACCTTGAATGCAGAAATATCAAATTCTGCTGAATTCAACACATCACCAGCGGCAGAAAATGCAAGATAAGGCAAGAAAATAAGAGAAAGTATTAGGAATGATACAAACCTTTTCATGCGCCAATCTCCAATTCCGGGTAGAGCATGTTCCAGAACGCATCGTTCGAGATACATGTCATATCTTCGTAAACCAAATATGCAGAGTACGGGCTTTCAATATCGCTTGAGTTATCCATAGCGAGGGTTGAAAGGATTATTATTCCATCTGCATAATCCTCAATCTCGGGCACTGTAAACCTGACAAGGTACCAATCAGATCCGATACGGACGTCAAATGCGTAATCGTCTGACTCAAGATCGCTTACGATGAAGCGGCCGTCGCGATCTGAGAAGATGTAGTTGTCCGTCTCTTCAAGTACAAGTCTCCCATCATCTTTCCCTATAGCCCGATATAGAGGAGATGATCCGTTTATCCAAAGTTCTCCATCGATTTCCACAACTCCGGAAAGTGAGTATGTCTCTTCCTTGTCGAGGCGTAGGACATACCCTGTGATGTGGCTTGCAGGGATTGCGATATCATATGATGATCCCATGCTGAAACCATCTTTTTCAGTGCTGTAGAGCGATACATACCCAGTGGAACCCACAGGAAGACCTGTATAGAGGTGTGAGCCGAAAACTGACGGGATTGTATCCGACGAGGAACTTCCCGCCCGACCTACTGACAGATAATTCCCTTTCAAGGCACCCTTCTGTTCTACCAGGATGAAGTTGGAAGGAATGCTTGATGCCATCGTAAAGAGGCCGTCTGCAAACAAGGTCGATGTGGAGATGGATGCGTTCATCGTGGTTCTGTTAAATACATCCGAAGCGTCCATGCCGACAGATGCGTTCGCATACTTTCCTGAGTACGTGTAATTAGCGGAGAGACCGTAGCTGTTGATGTTTGCAAACTCATTCGGGTTGTCGAGCCTGACTGACAATCCGTTTCTACTGTCATGATAGCCAACCTCGGCATACGAGTAGCCACTTGAGGAGTAACTGAGTCCGGCGTTTCCATTTCCGAACCTGAATGTTGCATATACACGGCCGGAAACTTCAGGAGCACCATATGCATCTCCATTGAGATCGATAGATGCAGAGAGATACATGTAACGCCCAAGTGCAAGGCTGTACGTATTGGAGATGTTGTAATAGAACGAATCGAGGTCATCGAGGTACGATCCGACGTATCCACTCAGGCCCCATCCTAAAATATTGAAACTTCCCGAGAGGGAAGTAGAAAGAGAAAGGCTATGGCGGACAAAGTCGCCGTCGTATGTTGCTGCAATCGTAAATGAAGATATCGGAGTCCATGATGTGTAGACCTGGTGCCCGATTCGTGCATAGATCTCAGGGAGTGTGAATGCCCCGGCATTTCCGTGCTCGGTTACCCTGAGGTTGTAACGGGTTGTTCCGATTGCATTTGCATGCGTGAACTCGAATGCAAGAACCGCACTCGGATTGAATAGTACATCAGAACTCTCGACTTCGTTCTGCACTGCAGCAGATACATCCATCGTAAAGTCTTCCGTGATACCAGCTGTCACGTACCCAGAGAGCACCAAGTTCCTGAAGTCGTACTCCCACGAACGCCCGTACCAAAGCGGGATGCGGAACGCGCCGGGGACCATATCGGAAGCCGACGATACCCTCTTTCTTCCCGTGGTAAGGGACGCTCCAAAATAGATCTCCCCCGGGGCAAGGAGGGATGAGGAGTAGTTGACATCGAATTCGATGATATCCATCTCAGTGCCGTCAAGCGGCCTGATTTCAATCCTGATCCTGTTTGCTCCGGTGTAGAGGATGAAGTCAGATAGACGGTAGTTACCCGGATCGAGGGTACGCCTGAATATCTCCCTTCCTTCGTTGTAGATCGTCACATCGGATTGCTTTTCTATCGAGATGACGCGTTCAAGATGGCTTTTGCCCCTCACTCCTGGGGCCGCATATTCAAGTGCCTTGTCAAAGCGGATGCCGAACGGGGTTCCGGAAGGAGAAAGCAGCTCGGTGTCGACGTTACCCCAGCTGAGGCGTATCATCTCGTCTTCAAAATCGGTATAGAACTCGTATGAGCCGAGGCGGAAATCGAAGCTGTCGAGATCCCAGTCCATGTACCAGCTGAAGTTGCCCTTCACTTTTCCGATTCTTACGTTGTTGTACGCTGAGAGCGTAAAGCGAAGCGTGTCTTTGAATGTATCCCAATCGTTTACAGAGGCATAGGATGAGAGGTTGAACCTCGTTGCAAGCGTGAATGTCGCAGGCTCCAGTTCGACTGCCCCCATGATCGGGCGTCGCGATATCCCCGACGATCCGCGTAGTGAGAGCATCCTCACCGGCATGTCTTCTGTGGAGAAGTTCATGTAGACTTCGTATAGCGAGCTATCGTAGGAGGTCTCGATTCCGATGTCGTTAAGCGGCGAAAGCGCTATCTCATCCCCTTTGCCGAGGAATATCCTGTCGTAAGCCTCATCAGTGATGTTCCCATCGAGGTACTCTTTGAGTTCCTGGGAAGAAAGATATGCCTCCCCTTCCCTTATCTCAACGCTTATCTGGCCTACAGCATCGCTGTTGATCACGAGTGCCATGAAGTACAGGCCATCATATAACGTGAAGCTATCTTCTCCCTGAACGAAGAAGTCGGCAAAGTAGTCATCGTCATAGATTGCATCGTGATAATACTCGACTTCATCTTCCGTATCATGGCCATCCTCAGCAATGGAAGATGCATCTTCAATGACATTTTCAGCACTTTCGGACGGCAAGGTCTCATCATTGATTGGGAAAACCTCGGAAATGGATGATGTCACGCTTATCATGGGACGGGAAGGAACTTGAGGAACATGCACGGTGCCTTCCCCATCTTTTCCTACTTCCTCCATGAAAGCTTCTTCACTTGCATCAGAATCATCCTCTGTCACATTGACGGGATCTTCAGAAAGGGATACCTCAGTCGGAACTTCTTTTTCATCAGCTTTTATATATTCCTCTATCTTCCTCTCCTTATCAGAAAGAGGCACGGTAACTTCCTCAACTGAAGGGGACGCTTCAGTCATGAGTCGGGCACGGGCCTCATCGGAAGGCACGTTATCAAATGCACTTGGAACATCCTCCTCGGCATCCATTACGTTTTTCCCGTCATCACTGATTTTCTCATCACTCGGGAAAGGTTCTACATCTTCCTCAGTGGATGCATCATCTTCTATATGTAAAGGGAAGGAAAGCGAGGCATCATCCTCCTTTTCATTTCCTTCGTCAACCAGTATTCCCAAGGGCGTTCCATCGCTTTCCTCAATGGCAAGGACCATGGAAGAATCATTTGCAGAAACTGAAGAAGTGTTCTCTTCTTCACTTTTAGCAAACAGTATCGAAAACAGGAGAAGGGCAGAAAGAAGTGCAATCAGAAGTGTCAGAACCAGCAGCCTTACAGGGAAAAGAAGAGTGTCCTCGATAATTAGTGCAAAACTTACGAGCTGGTACAATGAAGTGTACGCAACTCCGCTTATGAACGCACCTACGATGAATGATGCAAGATCTATCTTTTCAAACAGGTAAAGCGTCAACGATATGACCGGGTAGGATACCAGGATGATCGTTGAGACAAAAAGTAAGGACCTGCCCCGTCCATCACCCATTTTCAAGAGGAAGGCAAGGGCGAATAGGAGTGAAAGCGCGCCCATGAGGAACACACTCACCTCATCTTCCATTCCCTGGCTTTCCGCGAAGATGGCAATCGAGGAGAAATACATGGATGATGCAAGGAGGGCGAAAATGCTCCTTGCACACCTTTCCATTGCATTTCCCTCCAGCACTCCATTCCTTCCCAGCAGTATGAAAATAAGGGCAAGGAACGAAACGATGCCAAGTTCAAGTAGTAATGTTGCAAAAAGAGCATATGAGGACTTGCTGATAAGTACCACGAATACCGTGATGGAAAATGTCAGCAAGACCATATTTGCCATCTCTGGCAAAATCCTCTTTTTCATCTTCAAAACCAATCCCTTTGCCGGCTATCTCGCCAACATCAACTCAAGATGAATAACTGTAGTTGTATGAGATCTCAGGTGTGAATTCCGTAGAGCCTGCTAGTTCAGGCGGAACATCCAAAACGATCCTGAGCGTAGAATCCGTCAGCAGATTCTGCCCCTTTATAACACCCATGTCATCATCGGAAAGCTCATACACCCCGCCGTTGTCTCCACGGAGTGTGACTGATAGGTCGGTGAGCATCTGATGGACTGTACCCGTATTTGTTATCCTGATCTCGATTCTTCCTTCTTCATTGAGCGCTGCAGTCGCCTCCACGCTCTCGATCACCCTTTCCGGGCGCACGTAAGCGCTTGTGGAGTAGACGAAAAGGAACGAAATCATCTGTCCCGTCTCCTGACTCTGCGCACCACGCGAATAAGGGATCTGCTCGCTTACGATCCTGAATGCAAGCTCTTTGGGAAGTGCCGCGGGCCCGCGGTATTGCACGCGCACAAGCTGCGTCGAATCGGGCTTGATTATCATTTTCGCAGGCTGGATCGAGAAATACTCCGGAGCTTCCTCCGTGTACTCGTTTCCATCAAGATCAACGTTTCTTTTCTGAGATACAATCTCAATTGCAATCGGAGAATCCGAATCGTTTACAATCGTATATACCTTCGCCGAATCCGCGCCACGAGAGTCGTATGTAACATTCAATGGCGATAGTTGATAGGCCCCCAGGGAACATATGGAGATCAAACCCATTACGGCGAAGAGAAGGATCTTTTTCTTAATCACTTTCACTCCTTACCTGATTACTTCCCATTTTATATATAACTATAAGTACAACCAGCACAAAACCCTTTTCAAAAAAGATGATAGTATACATTTAACGATAATGCAAGACCCTGTTAACACGATAACTCTTTACATTTAAATATTTAAAGGCCATTTTTTTTTACCGCATATTCCGGCCTTCCGAAGCGCTCTTTCATGTATCATTTTTGCATTTTTATGCATAAAAATATAACTACAGGACTCATCAGAACCACGTAAGGCAAAATTGCGGAAAAACTCATTACCTCCCTGCTGTCACCCTATGTAAAACAGCAAGAATGAGGGTAAATCAGAAAAAACACGGCGAATCGTCACTCTCGTACGATGAAAAAGGAAGATCAAAGGGAAATCGCGACCTTTCAGGATCATGAACACTACGAGTGCAAGCGTAATGATCAACCGAAGATTCTTTCCAACTATCCAATCCTCCCGTAGTACTGGCAATAGATGTAGTTTGCAACCGCCACCGAAAGCATTAAGAACGATAAATAGTTGGGAAAGAGAAAGAACTCACGCAATAGAGAGCCATACGAATATGGTCTTCCTTCTCCCTTTCTTCCACTTGGAAAGCAACATCAGCGTGATTCAATGGGCTGCATGGATCTGCGTCAGGCGGAAGAGATCAAATTGGTTCACAGGTCCCCGCCCTTCTTTCCGAACGCCCAGGAGAAGTAGACATCCCTGATCTTCCTGAAATCACCGCGCTTTATGATGATCTCGAAGCCGTCCGACATTATTATCTTGTCCGGATTTACAGTTCTTATCGCATCAAGGTTTACTATGTAGCCCCTGTACGGCTGGATGAAAAGCCCGGGGGAGAGGTTTTCAAGGATATCAAAGAACTTCGAGAGCGTTGTCTTCGTCTCCTCGAAAACCCCGTCAAGTGCGTGCACAAACCGCTTGTACCCGATGCTCTCTATGTATTGTATCTGGCTTACATCTACGCTTGTGACAGCCCCGCTCGGAAGATGTATCACGATCCTATGCCCTTCGCTTCTCTCCATCTGCCCTATCGCCCGGTCCATCGCAACCCGGAATTCATCCTGGCTGTAGGGTTTCACAAGATAGTGGACTGCATTCAAAGTGAACGCATCGACTGCATATTCCCGGGATGATGAGATGAATATTATCTGGCATTTTTCATTGGCGATCCGGATCTTACGCGCTATCTCCAACCCGCTTGTCTCAGGCATGCACACATCGAGGATTGCAATGTCAAACGGCATACCATTCCCTATCTCCCCCAATAGTTCTTGGGAGGATGGAAACTCTTTTACTTCAACTCCCTCGGGAAGCTGACGGATAGTAAAATACTCGTCAGTCAAGGATCGCATCCTTTTCAAGTGTCCAACCTGATCGTCACAAAGAACAATGCGCATCACGAATTAATTTTTGAAAGAGAATCGATGTAAGTCAACTATTTAATCAGCCTTCAGGAGAGAAAGGTTTGCCCAGAAATGAAAGCGACTTCATCATGTCAACGCTCTTTCCAACCCCGATCGCGCCTTCGACTTTCCCGTCTTCCGTAATAAAGAACCTCTCCAAATTTCCTTCGCTTCTTTTCTCGACTACATTTCCTCCCTTTATCTTTCCAAGCGAATATATCGAAATGTCATCAACCTTCATGAACGTCGAGGAAGGAGGAAGAATCAATTTCTGATTCCCTCCTGCTGCGTTTATCCCGGCAACCCGCGCACTTTGGAGGGCAAACGAGACAAGGCCCGGGCACCGCGAGTCATACTCAGCGGCATCTCCCGCTGCATATACGCCCTCGATACTCGTCTCTGCGCATTCGTTTATGACAATGCCCCGTCCGATCTTTATCTTGCCATCAACTTGAAACGGAAACACCGGATGTACGCCGATCGCTTCTATGACTATGGAAGCTTCGACTGCGCTTCCATCTGAGAAAAGAACGCCGGAGACGCTCTTTCCATCTTTCGAGATGTAGGAGGATGCACTCGCACCCTTTTTAAATGAAAGCCCCTTTCCTATGAGCATGTTCTCAAGAAAAGATGCACTCTCTTCATCTAGTTCCCTCGGAAGAAGGCTCTTTGCGCTCTCAACTACAGTCACTGCAATCCCCGTTCGCTTCTTTAAGGCTAACGCCGCTTCCAGCCCCAGAAGTCCTGCGCCGATTACGACAATAGAAGATGTAGATGAAAGGTTTGAGATAATCTCTTCAGCGTCATCTATGGTTCTGAGCGAGTATATCGAATCAAAATCCGATCCATCGATCTTCAACCTGTTTGGAACGCTTCCAGTACAAAGCACGAGCGAGTCGTATCCTATGCTCTTTCCACCAGGAAGCAATACCGACTTTGCCTGGAAATCCACATCCTCGGCTCCTCCCGGGATGTATGTAATATCCTTTCTATCTGAAAACTTCTTTGAAGTGAAAACATCTTTCCCGATTTTACCGGACAAGAACTCGGGAAGGCGCGGCCTCGGGTAAGGCCCGTACTCCTCTTTTCCGATGACTGTTATGGATACAGCATCCTTTCCTTCCTTAAGCGCTTCCGCACATGCTTTCTCTGCAGCAATACCATTTCCGATTATTACGATTCTCTTCCTGTCCATACATCAAGGATACCACATGTATGAAAGCAACAACAAAACCTACTTTTGTAGGAAAAATCGCAACCGAAAGAACAAATCAGAGTTTGAAAGCACCAATTGGAAGATCAATAGACAAAATTCCATGGAAATCGTAGATGAATAACAGCTAAACGTGAGATCGAAATACTTTAAATATTCAATTATTTAATTATATTTGAAATATTTATACAGTTTTATATTACGATGCTTAAATTAATGAATTGTTGAGATGATGCCATTTTAAACGCTCCAAAAGAAGATAATAGACGATCTTCAACGAATTATTAGCAGATATATAATTCTATTTTCGGTATATTATATCTGATTTTAATACATTAAATGAAACTCTTCACGCAAAGTGCTTTCCTTTTCCCTGTATTCCTTTCGCACCATCCCCTGGCAGTTGGAGATGAAAATATTCATAGAACAGGACCTTGAAGGGAAGAATCCAGTCAAAGATAATTTTGCATTGATTCACCCTTTTCCCACAGGCACTGGATATTTGGCGGTTCTGAAGTGTTTCCTTTGCATTATTGCAAGGATATGGCTTCTCTGACGTTACTCCGATCAGAAAATCGATTACTTGTAATCGGCCTTGAACCACATCCTTTTATGTCTATGCGCTTTATGCAAGGCATTTTCGTCATCAGGCAATTGTTTGGTTATGTTCAGTTCGAGCTTAAGTACTTTGCATAATTTGCTTAGAGACTCAATCATGGCGCCTTAGATTCTCGAGATGTTGCATTGCGTGATCCCAGAAAGCTCTGAAAGCTGCCTTTGACTCAATCCACGTTCTTCTCTTGCTGATGATATCGCATATGCAATCTCATGTCTTGGTTCCACGGAAATCTTTCCAATCATTTTTCCATATTTTCTCAACAGTCAGAACCAAATCGTCATTGAAGCATATGACACTCCCCTGAGACAATAATAACATGACGTACTTTTCCATAAGTTGCTGAACAATAAAATGAAATAAAGAAACAACAAAATGGATATTGACGAATGTTTCTATTACAAGTAACATGATTCTATAAAAAGAAACATAAGGAGAATTATATGGATATAAGGAATGCAGACAGGAATGGCTTTTTCGGAGAGTATGGCGGATCGTTCGTTCCAGAGGCACTGGAGAAGGAACTAAAAGTCATTGCAGATAAGTACGAAGAACTCAGAAAGGATGAGAAATTCATAGCCGAACTTGATGAACTGAACAGGACTTACACCGGGCGGCCATCGCCTGTATATCACGCAGAAAGGCTTTCAATGGCAGCAGGTGGAGCTGAGATATTCCTAAAAAGAGAAGATCTCAACCATACCGGAGCTCATAAGATCAACCACGCGCTTGGGGAAGTACTTCTTGCAAAGCACCTTGGAAAGAAGAAGGTTATCGCAGAAACGGGCGCGGGACAACACGGAGTTGCACTTGCAACGGCTGCAGCACTGTTGGGGCTCAAATGTGACATCTACATGGGAGAAATAGATGTGAGAAAGGAAGCTCCGAACGTATTGAGGATGAAAATCCTTGGTGCGAGGGTAATTTCAGTAACTGACGGCACGAGAACGCTCAAAGATGCGGTGGATGCTGCATTCAAAGCATACTTGAACGATCCGGTGAACCAGATCTACTGCATCGGTTCGGTAGTCGGGCCTCATCCGTTCCCGTCGATGGTAAGGGATTTCCAGTCGATCGTCGGAAGGGAGGCAAGGGAGCAGTTCCTTTCATCTGAAGGGAAGCTTCCTGATGCTGTAGTTGCGTGCGTCGGCGGAGGTTCGAACGCAATGGGAATCTTCTCGGGCTTCCTCGATGACGAGAGCGTAAAGCTTTACGGGGTTGAGCCGGCAGGGCGCGGACTGGAGACACCATACCATGCAGCATCGATCACGAAAGGAAAGAAAGGTATACTTCACGGCTTCAAGTGTTATTTCCTCCAGGATGAAGACGGACAGCCACTACCTGTATACTCGATCGCATCGGGACTGGACTACCCGGGAGTCGGCCCCCAGCACTGCCTGTTGCACGATGTAGGTCGCGTTTCGTATGAGACGGCAAACGACAGGGAAGCTGTGGAAGCGTTCTACGCACTTTCACGCCTTGAAGGCATAATCCCGGCACTTGAGAGCTCGCATGCAGTTGCGTATGCGGTAAAGCTTGCTTCGATTCTCGGGAAAGGAAAGAACATACTCGTCAACCTATCTGGCAGGGGCGACAAGGACATAGACTTCGTGACATCCAACTATCCGATCTCGGAGTACGAGGGCGCGTACGGAAAGACTGGATACGAGGACTTCCTATCCCAGATCAGCGGAAGTTGAAGTATTTTGAAAGACAAATATGTACGGAGATCGATCAGTCAAGGTAGCAATCTCCGTACATATATTATTATTTCATGTTCAGACGAAAAATCGAGAAACAGATATTATCTTCGATGAAGGATTTTCCTTCAGTGACAATTTTCGGGCCAAGACAAGTTGGAAAGACTACAACAGCAAGATCTCTCTTTCCCGATTTCTCTTACGCCAATCTTGAGGATCTCAATACCCGCAGGCTTGCGCATGATGATCCGGAAGGGTTCTTCACTCGTTTTCCAGAACCTGTGATCATCGATAAGATCCAAAGAGTCCCGGAATTACTTTCGATGGTACAGGTTCGGATAGATCAGAATCATAAGAAGGGACAATATATTCTTATTGAAAGCCAACAGATCAAATTGCGTGAGTCGATAGCCCAATCGCTTGCTGGAAGAACCACGATACTCGAAATGCTTCCCCTGTCGCTGAAGGAACTTGCGGACGAAGGAATACGAATCGAAAGGGATGTACAGCTACTTTCAGGCAACATGCCCTACATGTACGCAAACGATGGAATCGCACCTTCCGAATACTACAAAAGCTACATGGAGACATATCTTGAGAAAGACATTGCAATGCAAAGCCAGGTGCACAATATGAGACTCTTCGAGAAGATGCTTTTCCTCCTTGCATCCCGAGTGGGTCAACTGGTGAATGTTTCGTCACTCGCAAACGACATAGGAGTGACTACAAAAACAATCAATGATTGGCTTTCACTTCTCGAATCATCACACCTGATATACTTTCTCAAGCCGTGGTATTCCTCGAGAACCAGTCAGGAAGTGAAGACTCCAAAACTTTATAAAGTTAGCCGCCGGAAAACCGACAAGGCTTGTCCTGCCGGATGAAGGCGGCAATGATCATCTGATCTTATAATCGGCAAATACATGTCCACAGGATTGGCAGACATATGCCTCCGCCTTGTTTTCAAGAGCAAGAGTGCA
>CALXOH010000008.1 GCA_944389975.1 uncultured Spirochaetaceae bacterium | reverse complement strand
TTCGAGAAGGAAGACCACAGCGCTCTTGCCCGCTATTACGAGAAGATAGCAGGGCTTGCGATAAAAGGTTGAGTGACAACCCTCCTACAATTCTTCTTTGGCCGGAGATACCCTCTCCGGCCTCTTTTGTTTCTGAAAATCGTGGTATAATTCAAGTGGCAAAGGGGAAGGGAGGTTCTGATGAAGAGGAAGCTCTTGTTGCTTTTTACGGCAATTCTCTTTCTCAGTACACTTTTTGCCATGGGGGAAGATGAAGGAGAGTTCATTCCGTTTGAAGAAGAAAGCGGGGATGAACTTGGTTCATGGCTCATGGAGCCGTACTTCTTATCCAGTCTGCCCGAGCTGTTGGAGAAGCACGGGATACCACAAGGTGCGGATCTGACTGCGGAAATGCGCTACAGGATCATGGAAAACTCGAGCGATGACGAGATCGATGACTTATTTTCCACATTCATGTCAAGGATATCAGGGAACAGGTCCCTGAGGATCAGGCTCAACGAATATTTGTATTTCTATAAATTTTCGTACTCGACCGTGCGTGCAATGAGCATAATCGGAGATGAGGGGATTGAGAAAATGAACAGGGCATTCCCCGACGGATGGCCGAAGGGGATAGGTTGTTACGACGCATTCAGAATGGCTTCTGAAAACATCAGGGAAAGTGAGGAGGAGAAAGGCAGAGGGTGATTCTCTTTCTTCGGGCTTTGACTCAGCGCCATGCTGTTCTATTGTCTAAAGAGTGGTTAATCAGCTATGCTTTAATACATCATGAGCATTATCAAGCCGCATAAGCTCGGCATCATTGCAGGTCCGGGCTCCGAGTATTTTACAGGTAGGGTAGTCCGACACCTCAGAAGGCTTTACATCGATCGCTACCACAAGGTGAGTGAAGCGCTTACAAAGCGCCATGGGATGAGTGAAGAGGAGCTCTTGAAGGAGGTCACGCTTCTTGACGACCTCGACTCCAGACGCATTCCTACCGGAAAGCTTCCGAGTCAGTTCCATTGCCCCGACGTGACGATCAACGTCAAGTACACGAGGTTTGCAAACGGGGAAGTGAAAGCGGAGATCATCGATCCGATCCGCGGGTTGAACGTATATATCGTCTACGATGTCTCCAACAGCTTCCCGATAAAAGTCGCAGGGCAAGAGGATCCGAGGCCGTTCTCGATAAACGACCATTTGATGTTCCTTTTCACGACAATCGATGCCGCCCGCCTGGCAGGGGCGCTCTCGATCACGCTCGTGCTTCCGACATATCCATACGCAAGACAGCATAAAAAGAGCGGTAGGGAAGCGTTGACCGCAAGTCTTTTTGCCCGTTTTTGCGAAGAGCTCGGGGTATTGAGGATAATAACGCTCGACATACACTCCCGTGAGATCGAAAACTCTTTCAGCACGTGCCACTTGGAGAACCTCCATGGTTCGTTCCAGGTATTGATGGCTCTCAGGCGTATTCTGGACTTTTCGGATCCGGATATCGTAGTCGTTTCCCCGGACACGGGTGCCGTCAACAGGAACAAGTTCTACGCACAGGCTTTGCACAAGCCACTTGCAGTTCTCTACAAGGAGAGGGATTACTCGGTCGTAAGCAAGGATGCAAAGCATTCGAACATCAAGTCGATAAACCTCCTTGGTGATGTTGAGGGCAAGACCGTATTGATGGCTGACGACATGATTGCAACCGGCGGCACGCTTATCATCGCGATGCGCGAACTGATGAAACGTGGTGCAAAGAAAATCATATGCATAGTCTCGCTTCCATTCTTCAACGGGAATGCGATCGAGAACTTCGACCAGGCATATAAAGAGGGCGTGTTCTGGCGCATAATCGGAACGAACGCGGTATTCCAGGGCAAGGATCTTCTGGAGAAGGAGTGGTTCATCCAAGCCGACGTCACAGAACTCTTCGCAAGGATCATAATGCGCCTCCACCATGGCCGTCCGATCTCCCCTCTGTTGGACAACAAGAAGTTCATACAGCGCCTCATAGATTCGTCCCAAGCCAATCCGGGCGCGCCTGTCGCAAACGACAGCGAGACATTCTCGGACTGAGTATATCGGAGGATAAAGATGCGCATGTCAAAGAGGATTTCCTCGTTCCAATGCTCCCCGATAAGGCGCCTCGTGCCATTCTCGAGGGAAGCGGAGGCGAAAGGAATCCATGTAATACACCTGAACATCGGGCAACCGGATATAAAGACGCCGAATGAAGCTTTGGCTGCCATTCATTCATTCGAGCCTGAGACCATAGCATACGGCCTTTCAGAGGGTGAGTTCCCGCTGAGAAAGGCGTTGGTGAATTACTACCTGAAATACGGTGTTTACGGACTTGGCGAAAGCGACATATTGATCACGACAGGTGGATCTGAAGCGATCCAGTTCTCCATACTCACGCTATGCGATCCGGGCGACGAGATAATAATACCCGAGCCGTACTATACGAACGTAGGAACATTCTCGAACATCGCGATGGTCAATCTCGTCCCTGTTACGAGTTCGATCGACGATGGCTTCTCCCTTCCCCCGATCGCTTCATTTGCCGAGAAGATCGGGCCGAAGACGAGAGGCATACTCCTTTGTTCCCCGAACAATCCGACGGGGCACGTTTATTCGCGCAAGGAGCTGGTGGCGCTTCTGACGCTTTGCAAGGAGAAGGATATCTTTTTGATAGTCGACGAAGTCTACAGGGAGTTCTGCTATGACGGACAGGATTTCGTAAGCATCCTTACGTTCCCCGAATTCCAGGACAGGGTCATATGCGTTGATTCGTTTTCAAAGCGTTTCAGCATGTGCGGCGCAAGAATAGGTGCGCTTGTATCCAGGAACAAGGAAGTCGTTTCGAATGCGCTCAAGCTTGCCCAGGCCCGCCTCTGCCCCCCTGCAGTCGAGGAGGAGGCTGCGACTGCCGCCCTTTCCGCCCCCGACGAGTACATCCAAGGGGTAAAGCGCGAATACGAGGAGAGGCGGAACTTCTTCTTCGACAAGGTTTCAAGGATAGA
Organism: uncultured Spirochaetaceae bacterium; assembly: GCA_944389975.1. GTDB lineage: Bacteria > Spirochaetota > Spirochaetia > Sphaerochaetales > Sphaerochaetaceae > Ornithospirochaeta. The sequence goes on along the minus strand of CALXOH010000008.1, from coordinate 65,346 downwards.
AGGTGTGAAGTGTTCCCTTCCGAAAGGGGCGTTCTACTTCGTCGCTGAACTCCCGATAGAGGATGCCGAGGACTTTGCAGTCTTCATGCTCAAGGAGTTCTCTTACGAGGGTGCTACCCTGATGTTCGCTCCGGCAGAGGATTTCTACGTCACGAAAGGGCTTGGAAGAAACCAGATAAGGCTTGCCTACGTCCTTTGCAAAGAGGAGCTGGAGAAAGCAGCGCTTTGCCTTGAGAAAGGGCTTGAAGCATATAAAAGTAGGAAACATTAGTTTTTTGTAAGATAATGGTAGGGTGAGGAGCTATCCTGATGAGTTATTCAAGTCCCAGTGTCCTGGAGCTTTTGCAGATTTCGAAAGAAAAGTGCGAGAAGAATATTTCAGAAGCACTTCAATACATTGACAACGACCTTGGAAACCTTTCAAGGATAATCTCTTCATACCACCCCTTGGAAATACTGAAGATGGCGTTCTGGTACGAACGCAAGGTCTCGAGGGACGGGTGTGGGAACATCGCATCGATCTCGGGTCGGATGTTGCCGTTCCTGTTGCAATCGATGATTTCATCCACGCTGACGAAAAGCCTTGGGAGAAACCGCGAAGTAAGGAATAAAGACTGGGAGCGGGTGATATCTCTTGGCGAGGACATGACGAGACGCCTTCTGCGTTTCATCGACAACAAGGCTGTTCTGGAAGTCAGGAAGGGAAGCCTCACTGAGAATGACCTTGAATCGTACAGGAAAAGCCTTTTCTCCGAATTCTTTCCTGAGGAGAAGAGCGAGGAACAGCTGCTTTTTGAGCGTGAGAGGGCGTATTCATTCATAGAAAACGAGACGGAGAAGGTACGCGAAACGTTCCATCAGGATCCGAAGAACCTGTCGTTGGCGCTATATTCGTTCGCATATTACTCGAGCCACGCAATCGATGATCTGAGTTCGGACAGCTCGAAGTTCAAGGCGGAAGTGGAAGAGAGGATCGAAAAGCTGAAAAAGGACGGTGAGAGCGGGGATGACGAAGAGTTGAGGAGAAAAGTATTCCTGGATCCGAAGGTTTATCAGGAGAGCCTCCGCCTCCAAGGTCTGAGGGATGACTTTGACATGTTCCGCCCCGAGTTCTCATCAAATATAAATGCAGAGACGCTGGATGTCCTTTCAGCAGAGCCAGGAACCTTGGATTTCAAGAAAAGCCTCCTCGAGAACGGCATATGGCCTTCCGCGGCATACCCGTTTGTGAAGATCGGGGGGATGTATTTCTCCTTCATCGGGAAATACCTTCTCGCATGTGCTGAGCGTTTCTTCTCCAAGACGATGAACCTTTCGGGAAGAATGGAGGCATCAAGCGAGAATGCGATATTGTCGTTCTTTTTCAAAGACGATGACTACGGGGTATATGTATTCGACGGCAACAAGATCGACGTAGTACTACTTTCAAGCCTTGAAGAGATCAATCCGCTTGTAAATCCTGAGCTTTTCCACCTCCGCCTTGAAAGAAGAAGAGAGGAGCTTTCATCCACTCCGAAGCTGGGACACAAGCTTCTGGTGATCGATACCGAGTCGGATGAGAAGATGAAGGAACTCGGCGACGGGCGATTCTACATAAGCCTATACGAACTCCTGCTGATCAGGGATGACTCGGAAAAGAGGCGAACATTCCTCTCGACGATCTTCGGAAAGATAAAGATGGATGAAAACCCGATCTACGATGATTTGTTGGACGAGGATGAGGAGAAATCGGAAGAGGATGATTCAATCCCGTCCGAGGAAGTGAAGCTCGTACTGGAAAGCGACGATGACTTCCAGGAAGAGAAAGAGGAGAAGGAGGAGGTTGAAGAAGAGGAACTTCCGTCCCGTTTCTCACTTCCGGATGAAGAAATAGAGGAAAACAGGAAGAAATACGAAGAGAACCGTTCTGTGATCGAAAGCCTTACAAAGGAAGAGGATAAGGCGGAAGACGAGGATCACATGATCGAGGAAGCGTTCGACGAGGATGAGATACTGCCCGCGGATGAGGAAGAGAAAGAGGACCTCGATGGAGATGACGAGGGTCAGCTCTACCTTTTCGATGACGATGACTTTGACGAAGGAACCAAAGGGCTTGTAAGTGAAAGCGAGATAAAGGAAGACACTCCGTTTGAGAAGGCGGAGGAGGGCCTTTACGAAGAGGTTGACGAGGAAGAGGTCGCTGAAGGTGAAGATGTTGATGAGGATGAGAGCGAAGAGTACGACCAGAGCGTCAGGGAAAGCGATGAGAACGCATCTACCCCTTTGATAATAGACGGGGGCGGCGAGACTTTCAGCTTGGAAGAGGAAGGGCACGATGTATCGGAACTTGAGTTCGTAGAGGAAGACGAGGTCGTGGAAGAGCCTGCGGAAGCTGAAGAAGAGGATGCGGAAACCGAAGGGGAAGTAAAAGAGGAAGAGCCTCCCGTTATTCAAGAAGAGAAAGAAGAAGGGAAAGTTGAAACTGTTGAAACTCCTCCCGAGGGGATAGTCCTTGAATTTGCTGAAGGGGAGAAAGAGGAGGAGAGGAAGGAAGAGAAGGCCGAGTACGATGAGAAGGGTGGAAAAGTCTTCGTACTCTCTGCATCCGATGTGATCAGGGATAAAGCTACAGGTGAAAAGACCGTGTTCTCCCTTTCCGATGAGAAGGAAGCCAAAGGGGGGACGATAGATGTCGCGAGCCCCAAATATTCCCCGTTCATAAAGGCGATAGTAGAGAAACTCGGGGATGAGAAGGGCGTTTTCAAGACATTCCTTGAGAAAGAGGAACGCCCTGTGATCGAGTACTTCGAGAGGGTGGTCAGGGAACGCTTTGAGAAGCAGAAGACCGATGGCAAGGACAAGATGTTCAGCATGTTCGACTACGATCTTTCCGTGATACTTTCAAAGAACAAGATCTACGATGAACTGAGGCTAAGGGAGCTGATGAACAACGCCGGTGCGGTGATGTACTCAAAGGGGAAGGGGGAATGGAACGTTCTCGTGCTCCATTTCGATGGCGGTTTCTCACTCGAGTACGCATACTTGAAGCACTTTGACAAGGAAAGTTTCTCATCAACCGACTGGAAGATAGTAACCGTGATCGGAGAGGAACTCATTCGGAGGGGAAGGTGAAAAGCCGTTTTGAAGTCGCGATGGATGCCGCGCGCAAGGCATCTGAATTCCTTCTTTCGCACGAAGCGATGGCAAGAAGTGTGAAGGAAAAGGCGGAGAACGACTACGTGACCGAGGCGGACAAGGCCACCGAGGAGTTGATAATCTCTACGATCCGCGAACATTTCCCACAGGACTCGATCCTCGGAGAGGAGAGCGGGGAGATCTCAGGATCCCCAAATAGGTGGATAATCGATCCGATAGACGGAACTGTGGATTTCATGAACTCATTCCCGTGCTATACGGTTAGTATCGCATACCAGGAGAACGGCGAGACCGAGTTCGGCATCGTTGCAGTGCCAAGGCAAGGGGAGTACTTCTGGGCGGAGAAGGGGAAGGGCGCGTACCTCAACGGAGAGAGGATCCGTGTAAGAAGCGGGCTCGCTCTGAGAAAAAGCATAGCGATCATGGTTCCTCCGCATAGGCATCCTGAACTTTTATCGTCGTATTTCGAGAAGATGTATTCCCTTTATTCGCTCTTTTCAGATCAGCGCAGCCTTGGAAGCGCTGCAATCTCACTTTCGTACGTCGCTTCGGGGCGCGTTGCCGCATACTATGAGACGATGCTTGAAGAGTACGATGTCGCAGCAGGTGTTCTTTTGGTAAGGGAAGCAGGTGGAGTCGTCGACATCCGGATGGACGGGCACCACGTGAAATCGATAATAGCGGGCTCGAAAGAGAGCGTAGAGGGCATATATGGGAAGATCGGGCATCAGACTTGTCTCGTTTGACCTTGACGGAACTTTGCTCGACACGAGCAAAGGAATCTGGCATACGATGGAGAAGACCGCTTCGATCATGGGCTTTTCCAGAGAACTTACGAAGGAAGAGAAATTCCGATTCGTCGGGCCACCGCTCAAAGAGGGCTTCAGGATCGTCTACGGCCTTGAGGGAGAGAAAAGGAACGACGCTGTAGACTTATACAGGAAGATATACAAGGAAGAAGGCATATTCATGTACTCCTTCTATCCAGGGCTTGAGGAGACCCTTCATGCTTTGAAGGATAAAGGGTACATGCTGACTGTATCGACTCTGAAGGATGAGAGGGCTGCGCGTTCTTTGATCTCATCTTTGCCGTTTGCATCGCTTTTCGACCTCGTGCACGGAAGTGACCAAGGGATATCGATGGGAAAGAAGGAGATACTCGAGTGCTCTATAAGGGAACTTGGAGTATTACCTTCGGAGACGGTCCTCGTAGGAGACAGCGAGAGCGATGAGAAAGGTGCATATTCGGCTGAGGCACGCTTTGTCGCAGTCAGCTGGGGATTCGGATTCCCCTCGGGCCCTCCCGAGCCGTGCGCTCATGTTCCACAAGATCTTATATCGATTATCGACAACATTTGATAATGCCGCATAATCAAATACTCACTTATTTGATAATTTTAAATGATCAAATATAGAGGTATCGGGATGAATTTGGATGAAATGAAATGGAAAATCCTTTCTGATAGGGAGCTTGTCACAGGAAAAGAATTCCAAAGAAGGGATTTCTGACTCATGGAAATGGAGGGCATGGCAATGTGGAATGGCTGGAGAAGAACGGCAAATGTAGCGGGTGAGTAATTGTTTGCTGACCTTTGCTTGTCTTTCTTTCTATGGACAAATCACACTCTTAACTGGTATTCTCAAATCTAAGGCGGAGAAATGGAAAAAGGCTTCAAGGTTTTGCATCCTCTATTGATATGCAAGTGCTTGGGCATTCATGTTTTCCGACATATGAATTCAGATTTCATCGGTTTCCATTCTCCCATGGGACCGATTTTTTTTGGAGGAGCTGATGTCTGAAGTTTTCAAGTCACGAAGCCTCAACGTCATTGAGGATTTTTCGATCGAAGAGCGAAGGTATTTCTTCAGGAAGACAAAGGAACTTAAGGATGCCATATTGGCAAATGATGAGAAGAAGATGGATGAGTTCAGGATCAACGATCCAGATTTCGGAATCTACGAAGTATTCCTTGAGGACAGCACCAGAACGAAGGAATCTTTCAGAAACGCAGCGAAATTCCACCACGCGAAGGTCTCGGAACTTCTCACTTCCTCATCAAGCATAAACAAAGGTGAGAGCTATGCAGACACATTCAACATGCTCTCCGGATACCACAACACCATATTCATCGTCAGAAGCAGGGTCGAAGGGCTGACCAAGTGGCTTACCGAGGAGACCGGGGAATACGCAAAAAGGAACGGACTGGCGTACCGTCCCGCATTCATCAACGCAGGTGATGGAAAGCACGAGCATCCGACCCAGGAGCTCTTGGATGAGTTCTCGTTCCTTGAAGACAACGGGATGGATTTCTCTCACATCCACCTTGCACTCGTCGGTGATCTCTATCACGGGCGCACAGTGCATTCGAAGGCGGATGGATTGAAGATATTCGATTCGGTCAAGGTCGACCTGGTTGCTCCCGAAGAGTTGATGATGCCCGATAGTTACATCGACAAGATGAAGGAGAACGGATTTGAAGTCCGTATCTTCCCCTCGATCGAGGAGTATATCAAGAGCGGGGATGTTGCGCTCATGTGGTATTTTACACGCCCTCAGCTGGAGAGGATGGGCGAGAGGATATTGCAAAAAGAGGCGATCCTCCGCGAAGCGATCACATTCAGAAAGGAGTTCATGCCTTTAATCGATCCGAGGTCGAAGTTCTATCATCCGCTTCCCAGGCACAAGGAACATCCGACTATCCCGACATTCCTCGATAAGACGAGTTTCAACGCATGGGAGCGCCAGGCTATAAACGGAATGTATTGCAGGATCGTGCTTCTTTCCCTCATCGGAGGAAAAATCGGGGATGATTACGTAGGTGAGAGGAAAAAGGATCCCGATTTCGAGAGCGAAGAGTATATAATCGAAGTAAAGGAAAGAAAGGAGAAGGACGGAAAGAACAAAAACTATTCGGAAGGTGTCCGACCGATACGCGATGGGATCGTAATAGACCACATATGCAAAGGGGATGAGCCAAAGGCGATAAGGAATCACATGAGGCTCATCTCTTCGGTCCTGGGCCTCGACGATGGAAAGGGAGGAGAGTGGGTAAGCAAGGGCTCGGACGACAAGTTCAAGGGAATAATTTTCCGTCCGGGTTCGTACGAGTTTTCCAGAAAGGATCTGAAGAGGCTTGCAGCCCTTGCTCCTTATTGCACGCTGAATCTGATCAAGGACGGCAGGGTGGAGAAGAAGTACAGGACGCATACACCACCGCGCATCTACAATTTCTCAGACCTGTGCTGCTCGAACGAAGCGTGCATATCGCATCCGGTGAACGGCGAGGGAGTACCCGCTACTTTCCATAGGACGCACGACGGGAAGTTCGAGTGCGCATATTGCGGCAGGGTTCATACGTTCAAGGAAATCTGGAAGAAGAACTGAAGAAGGAGAGGTTTTGAAAGTGAAGACGTTGAGGGAAATCACAGACTATTACGGAAGGCAGCTTGCAAAAGGTGCCTTTGAACTCGGAGCAATCAGGCTCAGCCCGTCTGAACCTTTCAGATGGGCAAGCGGCTACTACATGCCGATCTACAACGACAACAGGCAGTTTCTTGCAAAAGCGTCTTACAGGGCGCTTATCTGCGATGCGTTCTCCGATATGATCGAATCGCTTTCGCTTCAGTGTGACGGGATTGCTGGAACGGCTACTGCCGGTATTCCGCATGCAACGAGCCTTGCCGACAGGCTCAACAAGCCTCTTTCCTACGTTCGTTCATCAAGCAAGGACCACGGACTTGGCCATCAGATCGAAGGGCTTGGGAGCGACGGCTCATACCACGGGGCACGCATCCTCTTGATCGAAGATCTGATCAGCACAGGTTCATCCTCCGTTAAGGCGTTGGAAGCGATCAGGAGGCAGGACGGACTATGCGACACGTGCCTTGGAATATTCTCTTACGGCCTTTCCGCAGCACTTGATGCGTTCACTCACCTTGAACCAAGCGCGATGTACCATACCATCCTTTCCTACGACCTGATGATCGAAGTTGCGAAGGAAGTAGGCTACATTACCGAAGCTGACGGGGATGCGCTCAAAGAGTGGAGGGATGACCCGTTCGGATGGGGAGAGAGACACGGCTTTCCAAAGGAGGAGAAATGATCAATTACCACACAAGGCTTCTAAGTTCGTTTGAAGAGACTGGAAACATCGTATGCATGGGACTGGATCCTGACCTTGAGTGCTTGCCGTTCCCCGAGCTTGGCAAGAGCGAGAGGATAGTGAAATTCTTCTCAACACTCTTTTCAAAAATGGCCGAAAAGGGGCTTATCCCTTCTGCGTTCAAACCGAACATCGGGTACTACTCGTCGCTTGACGTCCCTTTCGAAGGCGATTACGGCGGATCGAAGGCACTTTCCGAGATCATAGTGATGATAAGGATGCTCTTCCCTTCGAGTTTGATCATACTCGACTCAAAGCGTGGTGATATCGCAAGAAGCAGCCAGAACTATGCCGATGAAGCGTTCTCTTCCTGGAAGGCTGACAGCGTGACCGTAAGCCCGTACATGGGTGCGGATTCGATAAATCCGTTCAAGAAGGAAGGAAAGGGGTTCTACGTCCTTTGCCGCACAAGCAACCCGGGAGGAGCCGACTTGCAGAACCAGGTTCTTGAAAACGGGAAGCCTGTATACATGGCTGTCGCCGAGAAGATAGTCGGATGGAACGAAGGCTCGGGATCGGTGGGCGCAGTAGTAGGGGCCACGCACATGAAGGAGCTTGAGGATATAGTCTCGTACTTTGCCGGAAACGATGTACCTATCCTCGTTCCCGGGGTCGGAAGCCAGGGCGGAAGCGCACCCGATGTGCTCTCTTCCTTGAAAAAGGCAGGCTACGATGCGCGCCTATGCCGCATTAACTCCTCATCAGGTCTCACGCATCCTTGGAAAAAGAAAGCAAAGGAAGCTCCGGAGAACTGGCTTGATCTTTCTTTGGACAACATCTCGAAATTGATCTCGGAGTGTACTATCGATGGTTGATAGAGAGAATAACAAGGCATATCGCATTCTGAAGGGAAACCACCTCAGAAAGAACGTGATCCTTTCCACCGTGTCCGGTGTCGCTACGACCAAAGAGGAGCTTGTAAGGCTCTTTGACAGATCTGTAAAGGACGTCGACATAATCACTACAAAATCATTCCAGGTGGTGCCTACCACGGGAAACACGCCACCCGTGGTCGTAAGCCCGGAAGAGGGGGATTACGGCAACTCGGTCGGACTGAGAAACCCTGGGATGGATTATGCGTTCAAGTACCTTGGGAAGCTTAGAAACGAAGGTTTTTCAAAGATCCTCAACATATCGCTTGCTGCGTCGAATGTCGATGACTTCATTACACTTGTCAAGAAGTTCGATCCCATTGCAGACATGCTCGAGTTGAACTTCTCATGCCCTCACGCTGCAAAAGGGTTCGGGGCATCGATCGGAAGCGATGAGAATCTGATCAGGGAGTATGTTGAGAGCATAAACAAAGCATATCCTGAAAGAAAAAGCCTTTTGATCGTGAAACTCTCTCCGAACGTTCCTTCGATTGCAAGGATGGCAGAGGTTGCAATCTCAAGTGGCGCTGATGGCGTTGCAGCTATCAACACTGTCGGCCCAAGGGAGTACTACCTTGATGGCCATGAGATACTCCACAATGCCCTCGGAGGAAAGGGCGGGGCATCCGGCGAGTGGGTCAAGGATATAGCGTTTGATGCGATCAGGGATATAAGGGAAAGGATCGGAGACGAGCCGATAATCCTCTCGATGGGAGGAATGAGCCGGGCGGAAGATGTGAGGAAGATGATCGATCTGGGCGCAGACAGCGTAGGAATCGGATCGGCGCTCTCAAGGATCGCCCCGGAGAATTGGGATGCTTACTTCACGGCACTCAAAAACGGCGGGGACGTTGGAAAGTATTTCACTTTGTCCCACAAGAACCTCGAGTATGAGAAGCACACCGTCAAAGGGAAAATCATGTACTCTGATGACATCGTTGTACTTACGCTCGACGGGAAAGGCACGTGCAAAGCGGGTGAGTTCGTGTTTCTTTTCATCCCGGGGCTCGGCGAAAGGCCGTTCTCGGTTGCAAAGAACGATCCCTTGTCATTCATAATCAGGGTCAAGGGACCTTTTACAGAAGGTGTGAAGAACATCAAGCAGGGAGATGAGATATACATCAGAGGGCTCTCCGGGTCTCCTCTATCCGTGAAGAAAGCAAAGAAAGCACTCTTGATCGCAGGGGGAACGGGAACTGTAGTATTGAATCTTCTTGCAGAGGAACTGAAGAAGAACGGCACGGAGATGGAATTCAGGATCGGAATGCAGGAGCTGGGCTCCTCCGGGAAAGGCTTGATGCAGGATGAACTTGAAAAGTACGGCAAATACGAGGTCGTACTGGATGACGGGAAGCCGGGAAGGGTTCTCGACACGATCAGCCCGTCCGATATCTCCCCGGATAATGCGTACTATATCGTAGGCCCGACAGTGATGATGAAGAAGGGTGCTGAGAAACTCCTTTCATTGGGAGCTAAAGCTGAAGAGATCAATATCTCTGTCGAGACGATGACGATGTGCGGAATAGGAATGTGCGGGGAGTGCGTAGTCGGATCACACCTTCCGTGCAGGCAAGGCACGTTCCTTACGTGGGAGTACATAGCAAAGAACAAGGTGGACTTCTGATGATAGATCCCCATGTCCATTTGAGAGACTGGAACCAGAAAGATAAAGAGACGATCGGGCACGGCCTTTCACTTTACAAAAGGGCCGGGTTTTCCTGGGTGTTTGACATGCCGAACACAAATCCTCCACTTACAAGCGAAGAGTGCATACTCAAGCGTCTTGAAGAGGGGGAGGGTATAGGTAAGGCATATGGCATCAGGTATTCTGTCTACGCAGGGCTTACATCGGATGAGAACCAGATTGAAGCGATGGTAAAGCTTCAAAATAAGCTTTTCCCTCGCATAATCGGATTGAAACTCTTTCTCTCAAACAGCACCGGGAACATGGGGATAACCACTATCGATGATCAGAGACGCGTAATAAGGATCCTTTCAGAATGCGGCTATAAAGGCGTTCTCGTAGTCCACGCGGAGAAAGAGAGCCTCAACGACAGTTCTCGATTTGATATAAATGATTTCTCCACGCACTCCCTTGCCCGCCCGGGCGGGAGTGAGATCGAGAGCGTACGTGACATCATCACTCTCGTCGATGAAGTCGGATTTGGAGGGCACTTGCACATAGCCCACATCTCCACAAAAGGTGCTGTAGAACTCGTGAAGAGCGCAAAGGATAAAGGCCTTTCTATTTCGATGGGGGCAACTCCTCATCACTCGCTATATAACGTTGCAGATGCAAAAGAGCGTTCGAGATACCTCAAGATGAACCCTCCGCTGAGGGATGAAAGCGACAGGGCATACATCTTCTCATCCCTTCTTGACGGGGTGATCGATGATGTTGAAAGCGATCATGCACCCCATACGCTCTCTGACAAGGAAAAAGGGGCAAGCGGGATACCAGGGCTGTCCGGAATGCTTTTGCTGTTGCACGTGCTGAGAAAAAACGGCGCCTCCGAAGAACGGCTGAAAGATCTCTACGGAAGAAACATAGCGAGGATCTTCTCCCTCTCAGAATGCGATATATATCTACCCGATGAGGATGAAGTAAAGAGGGTATTTGAGTCGTTGAAGGGCGAGTATCCATTTGAAAGCTTTGTTTGGCGTGCTTAAAGGAAATAGGTCATTCCGGTTTATTTCACTATTAAAATAACACAATCCTAGATTTTTAAATGCTTTAAAATGGCACAATCCTAGATTTTTACCTTTCTTTTCACGATGTTGCCAATATTTGATATTTCAGCTAAGGGCAAATTGATGAGGTTGTCTTGTTCTTCGTATCCTTTCCGGGATACACGGAACGAAAGCTTCGGATGGAATTTTTCCATATAGGCTTTGAGACTCTTGGCTTTTACGTTTATCCCTGATTTGATTTCCACTGGGATAATCTCAAGGCCGTTGTCGATCAAGAACTCCACTTCGTTCGAGCTGTTCTCATTTGCATAATAATGAATTCCAAATTCTCCCTCCGCTACAAGTTCCTGACAAGTGTATTGTTCTGCCAAAGCCCCTTTGAATTCCACGAACAGCGTGGATCCGGAAATTATTGCATTGTGATTCAATCCTGCTTTTGCACCAAGCAGTCCGATATCTATCATATAGATCTTGAAGATCGACTTTTCTTCATACACGGAAGTTGGAATCTTTTGAGTTCTGAGCAAAGGTATTTGATATATCAATCCTGCGTTTTTCAGCCATTGCAATGCATTTTCGTAGTCGGAAGCTCTACGACTTCCCTTGATGGCGGAGAATATGAATTTCTTGTTCTCTTTTGCAAGCTGCCTCGGGATTGCATTCCATACGGCTTCCGTCCGTTTCCTGTCAATTTCGCTCTTGATATGTTTCGAGAAATCCAAGTCATATGATTTCAGAATGCTGTCTTGTATCTTTCTTGCAGTTTTGTAATCCAATCCTTTGCTATCTGCAAATGCTTGGACGACTTCCGGCATTCCTCCCACATAGATGTATTGGTTCAGAAGTAAATCCATTTCTTGTCTGAATACTTCAAGTAATTCGTGATCCTCTTCCGATATTGCTTTTGCAATGCCATCCTTTCCCATTGCGAGAAGGAATTCCATGAAGGTGAGAGGGTATAGCGTGAAGAAGTCTACTTTCCCGACAGGGAATGCATAATCGCTATGTTCCGATATCCCTAACAGCGAACCAGCTGCCACTATGTTGTATTCGGGTGCAAGTTCGTGAAAGTATTTCAAGCTAGTCATCGCTTCCGGGCAGGCTTGTATCTCATCGAAGATAAACAACGTTTCATCGGGCTTACCTATGTTCCCATATATTGCAGCCAATGATCTGATGATGAATGACACGTCTGACGGGTTGCTGAATATCTTGGCAAGTTGCTTGTTTTGATCGAATAGAAGGTAACAAGAATTCTTGTATTCATTTCTGGCAAACTCTTTCAAAAGCCAAGTTTTGCCTACTTGCCTGCCTCCTTGCAGTATCAAAGGTTTCCTTTGTCTGTTGTTTTTCCATTTGATAAGTTCATCCATCAGAAATCGTTTCATTCTCTATTTCCTTTGTATATAGAATATTAGTATTAAAGCAGCGTAAAAATCTAGGGGAATAATCAGTTAGATACAGCATTTTTCTAGGGGAATAATCCGCTATATACAGCATTTTTCTAGGGGAATAGAGACAAAAATATGGCCACACTGATTCGTGCGGCCATAGAATGGAACTATCAGAACTCGTATCCGACTGCAAGGTGCGGGATTGCGAAGTCCACATAGAATTGTTCTGTGGATACACCGTTGATGTTCCCGCCGAACTGGAAGATGTCCATGGTCATGCCCATTCCGAAGCGAAGGAACCATGACTGGTGGAAGTTCCACTGGAAATCGGTTGCAAGATAAGCTCCGAAGCTGCAGATTCTTGCAAACGAGAGGTATGGGCCGACTGTGAAGATGAAATCAACGGAGGAATTCGAGATCGGACAGCGCAGTGCATAACCTGCTCCAAGCTTTCCGGAAACCTGGCTTCCTGCAAGATAGAAACCTGCATTCACGTATAGTCCGTTGTTTTTGTCAAAGAAGACGTCTGACTCTGCTGTGAGGTTGAGTCTTACCTGGGTTGACTTTGAAATCGTGATGCCGAACTCATTCTGTGCTCCCGTAGTCGGCATTGCATTGCCTTGTGACCCGATGCTTCCTCCGATCCCTCCCATGAGGCTTACGTCAGGATCCGATGCGAAGACAGGAGTAATTGCCAAAGCGAAAACAAAGAGTGCAATGATGATCTTTTTCATGTAATCTCTCCTTGGGAAAAAGTATGCGCCTCCAAAGAGTCAAAAGTCCATAAGGATTTTCAGTTTTTTTTCATAGGTGGGCCGGGTTGAAAAGACAACATTATTATTTTGGGAATTTCCTCTATAATACCTAGCATGATTAAAATCGCATTCCTTCTTCCATATCCGGAATTAAGATCAGTTATCGAAGAAGTTTTCTCATCGATGAAAGGCGATGATGAGATTCTGTATGACATCATCCTTACTTCCACCGGCAGCTTGCCCGATTATCCTCTCTCTCCCGACTATGACGCATACATCTCCCGAGGCCTGATGTATGAGATGATGAAGAGAAAGAGGAGCAACCTTTTGAACATCGAATTGAAGATATCGGGGTATGACGTTCTTTCCGCTGTGAAGAAGGCTGTCTCAAGATACGGAAAGAAAAAGATCCTCTTCGTCGGTACAGGATCGATGACCTTCCGCTCTGAAGACATTACGGATATCTTTCCCGATGTTGAATTGACTACGTATACGATAGTAAGTTCTGAACGTCTATATGAAAGGGTCAGGGATGCCCGGGATATGGGGCTTTGCGAAGTCGTGATCGGAGGTAAGGCATCAATGGAAGTCGCAGAAGAGCTTTCACTTCCAGCCATCCTTCTTGAAAGCGGAAAGGAATCGGTATCCCGGACAGTGGATGAAGCGGTAAGGACTGTAGGAATATACAGGGAGGAGAAGGCGAAAAGCGACAGGCTCGGGGCTGTTCTGAAAACGGTTGAGGAGGGTGTGATAACGCTCGACAGAGATGGCATCTGCAAATCGATGAACGACTATGCAAGACGTTATATCGACGAGGATATCATCGGCAACAGGTTTACTTCCTTCTATCCGGACATCGACATCTCTTCGGTCCTCTCCGGACGTATGGATGAAAAGAGCGTTGTTTCCGTGGATAAGGGAAGGATACTGAGCATGAAGGTTCTCTCAATCAAGGACAATCATGGGAAGGTGAACGAGGTTCTTGTTTCATTCCAGATTGCCGAAAAACTCAGGGAGATCGAAGGGCGTATAAAGAAAAAGCTCAACAAGGGAGGATTCGTCGCAAAGCACGATTTCTCATCGATCGTCACGAAAAGCATGAGGATGAAGAATGCGATCAAGCTTGCAGAACGCTACGCGGAAAGCGATGAGAACATATTGATCGAGGGGGAGACGGGAACCGGAAAGGAGCTTTTCGCCCAAAGCATACACACCAAAAGCGCGCGATCATCCGGTCCGTTTGTCGCTGTAAACCTCGCAGCACTCCCTCCGAATCTTTTGGAATCTGAACTTTTCGGGTATGCAGATGGTGCTTTCACCGGGGCAAGGAAAGGGGGGAAGATGGGGCTTTTCGAGATGGCTCACGGAGGAACGATCTTCCTGGATGAGATAGGTGAGCTTCCATCTTTCCTGCAGGCAAGGCTTCTCAGGGTACTGCAGGAGAAGCAGATAATGCGCCTGGGGGATGACTCGGTAAAGGATATCGATTTCCGCGTGGTCGCGGCAACGAACAGGAATTTGAAGGAAGAGGTGAGGAAAGGCACGTTCAGGTCGGATTTGCTCTACAGGATCTCGGTGTTCAACATCGTGATACCTCCCCTCAGGGACAGGGTTGACGACATTCCTCTCCTGGTAAGCGAATTCCTGTCAAAGACAGGGGGAAAGGCAGGAATGCTCTCCGAGGATGCTGAAGAGTACATCAAAAGCCTCAGATGGGAAGGCAACGTAAGGGAGCTTGAGAACTTTTCAAAGCGGCTTTCCTTCATGTCGAACAACCAGGTTGCAACGCTCGAAGACTGCCTCTCGGTGCTTCCTTCGTTTGAAGAAAACACTCCGGATGACGAAGCTGAGAGGATTTCAAGGGTACTTGCCAGAAACGGCGGACGAAGGAAAGAGAGTGCGGAGGAGCTGGGCATGGATATATCGACGCTATGGCGGAAGATGAAGAAGTACAATATCCAGTGAAATTGCAGCTGCAACGCAAAGTATTGCAATTGCAATGTAACCAAAGAAGCACACTATTTTAATATCGTCTTGATAATTTCTTTGAAAAACAACAAATGATTATTTAAAAAATTCCACTTCAAATTCTTGGCATTTCTTTTGCTTTTATAAAGTGAACTCAAATGTGAGGTATGAAATGTTCAGGGAAATTTTCAAAATGGTGGAGAAGAAGAAAACGACTGCTGCATTGATCGGTACGGGGCACTTTGGTATTGCCGTCATCGCACAGTCTTTGGTTACCCCCGAGCTCGACATCGTCGCGATTGCCGACAAGAACATCGATGCAATCAGGAATGCGGCGGAAAAGTCGGGATTCGGATCAGATGCGTTGGTATACGCAAATTCAGTCCAGGAAGCAAAAGATGCGATAAGCGAGGGCAGGAAGGTCGCTTTGACCGATCCTGACATCTTGTTCTCCCTCGACATTGATACGATCGTGGAAGGCACGGGAAATCCGGAAGCGGGCGCGCGCCATGCCCTCAAAGCGATCGAAAGCGGAAAGAACATCGTGATGGTAAGCAAGGAGACTGATTCAGTCGTCGGCCCGTACCTGAGGTATCTTGCCGACCGGAAGGGTGTGGTATGCACCCCCGTGGACGGTGATCAGCACGGTGCCCTGATGCAGCTTGTCGAGTGGGCACGATTGATAGGACTGGAGGTCGTTGCCGCCGGAAAGAGCAGGGACGCGGAGTTCATCTATGACAGGAAGAACAAGAAGGTGATCCTCTACTCGGATGGAGGCATAACGATCAAGGAGACCAAGGAAGTAAAGCTTTCCGATGATGAATGCGCACTGATGGAAGAGCTTGGAAATGACGTGGAGAAGACGCTTTCTTTGAGAAAGAAGATTCTGTCCTCACTCGATGAGAGGGGAGGCTTTGACCTATGCGAGATGGTGATAGCTGCGAACTCGACCGGCTTGAAGCCCGATGTACCCGCTTTGCACGATGCGATTCTGAAGACATCCGAAATTCCGAGTGCGCTATGCGTAAAAGACGAGGGGGGGATACTCTCATCGCGCGGTGTGATCGAAGTCGTTACGAACATACATGAGGTGAACGAGGCTGGGCTCGGCGGAGGAGTGTTTGTCGTCGTGCATGCCGAAAACCCTTATTCCCAGATGATCCTCAACACGAAAGGTTGCATCTCCAATCCGGAGGGGACGGTCGCTTTGGTGTACAAGCCGTACCACCTTTGCGGTGTGGAGGCCGGAACGACTCTGATGGCTGCCGGACTTTCGGGAATGATCACGGGAAGTGAAAGATACAGTCAGGATTACGACATCGTACAGGAGGCTGCCGTCGACTTGAAGAAAGGGGATGTCATGGGCAATGACCATGACGAGAGGCTTCACACCCTTATGGTGAAGGCCACGAGGAAGGCCCCTTCGAGTGCAATACCTGCCCACATGCTTAACGGACGGAAACTCAAATGCGATGTAAAGAAGGGGGAGGTGATCACCTATTCGATGGTCGAGGAACCGGTGGATTCTACTCTCTGGAAGCTCAGGGCTCTCCAGGAAGAGATGAAATAAAACAAACAAAAGAAAAACAATAGGAGGGAAAATGAGAAGGTTTCTTATTCTGCTGATGGTTTTCATCACAGCTTTGACACCAGTCATGGCCGGCGGAAGCTCGGAGAGTTCAGATGGTGCGTATCCGTCAAAGATGCTGACTATGATCGTTCCGAACGCTGCAGGAGGTGGCGCGGACATCTCGACAAGGCTTCTTTGCAAGTACCTTGAGGGAGAACTCGGACAGAACATCGTCGTTCAGAACATCACGGGAGGATCCCTGACTATCGGGCTTACTTCGCTTTCAGAAGCGGATCCCGATGGATACACCCTTGGTTACTTTGCATCTACGAACTCGAACGACAACAAACTGTTCCAAGGCGTCGTCTACAACGCAGATTCGTTCACCCCGATTGCAATGTACGCATCCGATCCGCACATCATCGTAGTTGGAAAGGACAGCGGAATCGAGAGCATGGATCAGCTTCTTGAGAAACTCAAGGCAAATCCAGGTAATGTGACGTTCGGAATCGGTGGAGCTTGGTCAAGCCATGACTTTCTCCGCCAGAAGTTCGAGGATGCCACCGGAACTGAATT
This sequence comes from uncultured Spirochaetaceae bacterium, assembly GCA_944389975.1. GTDB lineage: Bacteria > Spirochaetota > Spirochaetia > Sphaerochaetales > Sphaerochaetaceae > Ornithospirochaeta. The sequence goes on along the minus strand of CALXOH010000008.1, from coordinate 48,222 downwards.
CCTGAGGATGGTATTCCAGACAGGAACCGCTGCAGTGACTGCAGTCGCAGGTGGAAACTGTGACGTAGGTGTTCCGTTCGTATCCGAAGCTGTTGCCCAGATCGAAGCTGGAAACATCATTCCAATCGCAATCTCCAGCGAGGAAAGGTCACCTCTATTCCCGGATGTTCCGACGTTGAAGGAATGTGGCATCGACGTAGTGCACGAGATGTGGAGATCGATCAACGGACCCGCGGGCCTTCCTGAAGATGTCATCAAGACTGTAAGCGATGCAATCGGAAGAGCGTCGGCAAATTCCGATTACCTTGCCGAGGCTGAGGCTTCAGGCATGAACGTAAGCTATATGCCGTATGAGGAGTTCAAGGATTTCTATTGGACGAATCATGAGGAATACAGCGCCATGATCGATGCAATGAATAGTGGCAATTGAGTAATCCTTGCTCTCTGAGGCTTCAGAGGGCAAGTACCTTTTTACCGTAATCAAAAGGAGAAATGAAATGACAAAGAAATTATCTGGGCAAAAGGGGTTTTTGCTCATAATGGATGTCGCTTTGCTGGCATTCCTGTCACAAGTCCCATCTATTCCCGTCGAATCCAGGACATATCCTTTGATCTTCATCATCGCCAGTTTGATCCTGTCGGTTTTGATAATGTTCAAGGGAAAGGAGAAAGATCAGCAGGAGTTCGACCATTCATCAGTACTCATCATAATATTTGCTGCGGCAACCTTCTTGTATTTGATGCTGATGTCAAGGCTCGGATACGTTCCGTCCACTCTGATCTATCTCTATGCAGCTGAATTCATATTGCACTTCAACTACAAGAAGCCGGTATTCTGGCTTTTCCCTGCAATACTGACTGCATTCATGTATTTCGTATTCACCTATGGCCTCTCGGTCATCCTTCCGCGCGGTTCATGGTTCTAAAAGGAGGTTGTAAAGATGTTGGAAAACATTCTTCTTGGAATCCAAGGCGCATGTACTGTGATGAACCTGCTGTACATGGTTGCAGGCCTTGTAATCGGTATAATATTCGGCGCACTCCCCGGATTTTCCGCCACGATGGGTGTTGCGGTATTCGTTCCATTCTCGTACGTGATGGAACCGGGAGCGGCACTCCTCTTCCTCTCTGGTATATATTGCGGAGGAGTATACGGAGGATCGATCCCCGCGGTATTGATAGGAATACCGGGAACGAGCGCATCGGTGCCCACGGCATTTGAGGGACGCGCGCTCGTAAGGAAAGGCGAGGGCGGACACGCACTTGGAATCGTTACGTTTGCTTCCGCATTCGGCGGTTTCTGGTCTTCCGTCTCCCTTCTCTTCTTCTCGCCTCTTCTCGCTTTGATCGCACTTCGTGTCGGACCGCCGGAGACGATGATGATCGCAATCTTCGGCCTTTCAGTCGTGTGTATGCTCAGCGAAGGAAACATGCTCAAGGGACTTTTCGTCGGCTGTATCACGCTTGTAATCGCATCTGTCGGACAGGATCCCGTACTCGGCTTCCCGCGCTTCACGTTCGGTCAACACGAACTTTTGGGAGGTTTCGAGGTCGTTTCGGTACTCATCGGACTATTCTCGATTCCTGAAGTCTTCAAGATGATCAAGAACCTCGATGACAAGGATGAAGTTTCCAAGATCGCGAATATGCGCGTCGACCTCAAGGACTTCACCGGCCACATCGGGAACTACATCCGTTCGACGATCATAGGAATCATAATCGGCGTAATCCCGGCAGCCGGACCGGATATCGCGGCGTTCCTTTCCTACAACGAGGCAAGAAAGGTGAGCAAGCACAAGGAAGAGTTCGGCAACGGCTCGATCGAAGGCATCATCGCAAGCGAGGCGGCGAACAACGGCGTTACCGGCGGCTCGCTCATTCCTCTTCTTACATTGAGCATTCCTGGATCTGCACCGGCAGCGATCTTTCTGGGCGCAATGATCATCCATGGCCTCAGGCCGGGTCCGCAGCTCTTTACAGTCCACGCGGAGACGACATATACGCTCTTGATCGGTTTTGCGATCATCAACGTGCTTCTCTTCTTCGTCGGCTGGATCTTCTGCCGCTTTGCAGGAAAGATCCTCAAGATTCCAAAGCAGATTCTGGCAACACTCATCATGGGCCTTTGCACGGTCGGTGCTTTTGCAATCAGCCAGAACATCACGGACGTCATCGTAATGTACATTGCGGGTATCTTCGGATACTTCCTCGACAAGTATGACTTCCCGCTTTCCCCGATCGCCCTCGGTCTTCTTTTGGGACCAATGCTCGAGGAAGCAATCATGCAGACAGGTACGATGTTCCGCAACAACTATTTCATGATCTTCACACGCCCGATAGTCGACGTGTTCGTATTCCTGATCCTGATCTCGTTCCTGTGGCCTGTGTTCATCAAGAGAGTCAAGAAGAGAGCGGAGGCTGAACAATGATCGTATTGACTGCAAAAGGAGCACTGACAGGCAAGAATCTGGAGTACTTTCCAAACCCCGCGATTGTAGTCGATGGTGGCAAGATTGTCGATATCGTTCCGTCAGATAGCCGGAAGGGTGGAAGTTACATCTCATCAGGCGAGCATATCGACCTGAAGGATCTGACGCTCATGCCCGGCATGATCGACAGCCACGCACACCTTGCGATGGACGCAAGGACCGAAGGGCATCTGATGAAGATGAACGACCCGGAGGCAAGGCAGACGATAAGGGCAGTGAGAAACGTCAAGGATGATATCAAGGCGGGAATCACAGGTCTGAGGTGCCTTGGCGACAAGTACTACATCGACGTGGAGATGAGGGATTTCGGAGCACCCGATTTTCCTTGGATGAGCGTGTCGGGAATAGGCATGAAAGGTATCCACGGGCACGGGTATGTCGGAATGAGTTTCTCCGGAGCCGAGGAATTCAGAAGACAGGCGAGGGAGAACATCTATCGCAAAGTCAACTGGCTGAAGATATTCATCACCCCGGGAACCCCGCCCACCGGCGGCGCGATGACCCCTTGGTACATGACAAGGGAAGAGGTGCGTGCCGTCACCGATGAAGCGAAGAGCCAGGGGATACTGACTACAGCGCACTGCATCGGAGGCACGGGCCTGAGGTATGTCGCGGAAGAGGGGATCGATACGATCGAGCATTGCTATTGGGTTACGGACGAGGACATCGACCTGATAATCAAGCACGACAAGATCGTTTCATTCACATCCGGCATAATGCTGGATCCGGGGCGGGAACCGATGTGCCCCGAGGCGCAGAACGTGAAGGTGCGTGCAACAAGGGAAGAGTCCTTCAGAAGGATGTCGAAACTCGTTCAAGCCCACCCGAAGTTCATAATCGGAAGCGATGCATACCATGCGATGCTATGGCGTGAGGTGATGTACATGCGGCAGCTTGGAATGGACAACCTCGAATCCCTCAAGGGCGTCACAGTCTATCCAGGGGAACTTTACGGCAACCACGTAGGTTCCTTGGAGAGCGGGTACGTCGCTGATATTATCGGCGTTTCCGGAGACCCGGTCGAGGATGCTTCGGCACTTTCCGACCCGGTTTTCGTAATGCACAACGGAAAAAGGTTCGTATAACCATTTTTCATTTTTCCTTACCCATCCGGCATGCCCCGCCGGGTGGGTTTTTTCAAGTTCTCCAATTGTGACGATCGAGACGAAAGAGTATCATGACCACATGCTCACTCTAGATACGGTTTATCAAGCATCCTTCGCACTGAAGGAGGTTGCAAGGGTTACGGATCTCATACGCGCACCGCGTATGTTCCCATCTGACGAAGTGTATTTGAAGACTGAAAACCTGCAGACCACGGGATCTTTTAAAGTACGCGGCGCATACTACAGGATTGCAAAGCTTACTCCCGAACAGAAGAAAAAGGGGGTAATCGCATGTTCTGCGGGCAACCATGCCCAAGGTGTTGCGCTCGCTGCATCCCGGCAAGGTATTGATGCCATAATATGCATTCCCGAAGGCGCTCCGATATCCAAGGTAGAGGCTACGAGAAGCTACGGTGCGAAGGTGGAGTTGGTGAAAGGGGTGTATGATGACGCTTATAAAAGGGCGTTGGAGATAATGGAGGAGACGGGACGTACCATGATCCATCCGTTCAACAGCCCTGAAGTCATTGCCGGTCAAGGTACCATAGGCCTTGAGATCCTCCAGCAGCTTCCGGATGTCGGCTCGATAGTAGTTCCCGTCGGGGGTGGCGGACTGATCTCGGGCGTTGCCTTTACAGTGAAGATGCTCAAGCCCGAAGTGAAGGTATACGGCGTGCAATCCCAAGGGGCCCCTTCGATGGTCAATTCGCTGAAAGACAGGAAGATCGAAGAGCTTTCCTCCGTATCCACGATCTCGGATGGAATTGCAGTCAAGTGTCCGGGGGATCTTACCTTCGATCTATGCCAGAAGTACGTTGACGACATGTTCACCGTTTCCGATGACGAGACGGCAGTCGCGATTCTTGATCTGATGGAGAAGCAGAAGCTTGTATCGGAAGGCGCGGGGGCCGTTGCAGTTGCAGCAGCCCTCTCAAGGAAAGTTCCGTTGAAAGGAAAGACTGTGTGCCTTGTCTCCGGAGGAAACATCGATGTGACGATCCTCTCGCGCGTCATCAATCGTGCGCTTATCAAGGAAGGGCGGCTTGCCGACATCACAGTCGAACTCGTGGACAAGCCCGGACAGCTGATGGATGTCTCTTCGATAGTCGCATCATCGGGTGCGAACGTAGTAGGCGTGTTCCATGACAAGACGGGGCACGAGAAGAACCTCACCAATTGCACTCTCCGCCTGTCGATGGAGACAAGGGATTTCGAACACATCGGGAAGATAAAGGAGAAGCTTGCAAGCGCGGGCTATCAACTTGTGAGCGAGTGAATCCAATCGACCATCTCGATTTTGAGATGGTTTTTTCTTCATCTCTTAACGCAACATTGACACGGATTGTTCATAGGGCGATTGTTTTCCCGTTCTGTTGTGTGTTACCATCATTAAGGCCTCGTGGGGCCTTATACCTTGGAAAGGAGTTTTCTATGGACGACGGCAGTAAACCTTTACCTGAAACCGAACACTCTGAGATGATGCCGTCCGGAAGGCCTTTCTGACACTCACGCCTTCCTGACGGGAAGGACGTGGATGATGATTGTAAAAAGAAACGATTTGACCGGGAACCAGAACTACACTTGGATCGATGCGAGGGATATCAATCAGGACGATATCGCGATCCTTACCGATGAATACATGATCGAATCAGAGATAATCGCCGATATAATGGACTCGGACGAGCAGGCGAGGATCGAGAAGGAAGACAACTATACTGTCATAATATGCCGCCTGCCTTCGGATGACGACGATGAAGAGGATCCGCTGGTACGCACATGCATTCCATTGGGCATAATATTATATCCCGACAAGATCATAACAATATGCAAGGAAGACAACGTCGTCGTGGATGAACTTGCAAAGCGGAGGGTACGCTCATGCCCAGTTGACACCAAGGAAGGCCTCGTTATTTCGATCCTCGGGCGCGCTGCGCTTGTGTACATCAGGATGCTCAAATACATGAACAGGCAGAAGGACATCGTTGAAGAGCAGCTTCACAAGTCCATCATGAACTACGAACTTATCCAACTCTTGCAGATCCAGAAGACGCTTGTCTATTACACTACGAGCCTCAATGACAACGAGATGTTGTTGGAGAAGCTTCAGAAGACTCCGTACTTCAAGATAAACAGCGAAGACGAGCAGGAGTTCCTGGAGGATGCGATAACGGACAACAGGCAGGCGATCCAGATGGCCAATACCTATTCGGACATCCTCACCGGTACGATGGATGCGTTCGCTTCCGTAATAGGCAACAACATGAACGTCATAATGAAGCGTTTGACGATGATCTCCCTTTCCCTGATGTTCCCGACGTTCATCACCGGCTTTTTCGGCATGAACGTCATCATCCCCGGATCCGACAGCCCGTACGCATGGGTGTTCCTGACCGCCATGTGCATACTGGTTGCCCTTGTCGGCTCCTATCTTATTTCAGACAGGAGGAACAAGGCGATACTCAAGGCAAACAGCAGAAGCGACAGGAAGGATCCCAAGACTCCTGATGAACGCAAATATCTGGCAAGAAAGAGGAAGAAGATGGAGTTAGACGATAATTGATGCCACGTGGCACTTTAAAAGCCTCGATGCAATCTCTCCGATCGTATCCTTCCTCTTTTCCGGTGCGTAAGCGTATATCACAGTCGCAGCTTCAAGCGCTTCAGGTTCGGTAAGCCGGCGCGTCTCTACGAATATCAACCTGTCGTATAACGCGATCTTTCCCACCAGTCCGAACTTCCTCGAAAGGTATGTGGAAGTGTTGTACAGCTTGGAATACCCGTTTTCATCCTTCACCGGCGATACGTAATCAAGGATCGTGGTGTTACCCTCGGTTTTTGCCATCAAGAGAGGGGGGAATATCTCTGCTTGCATCGTGTGGTCCTCCTCCCCTTCGATTTCGCCGACTATATCCTCGTCCCAGTCAAAGCCGTCGTAAAGCGCTTCCTTCTTCGCTTTCGCGATCATCTTGGATACCGCGAGTTCGTCGTATGGCTTTCTGCCGAGCGTGCCGTCAAGTACAAGCGACGATCTCTTCTGGAAGAATACAAGGCTTTCATCGGAGAGCATCATCCTATGCACGTCGTCGACTTCAACTTCATCTGTGGGGAAACCGAACTCGGGTTCAGTACTCTTCCCGGGCCATGAGAACGGAGAGAACTTGCGCTTTCTGGCAAAGAATGCTTTTCCTTCCTTCGCGTTGAGTATCCTGTCGAGGTCCCTGTTCATCTCCATCGCATCTGAAATCCTTATCGATACTGCATGCGCCTTGTCCAGTTCCTTGTCTTCGTTGTTGAACCTCCATCCCGAGTCTGCTGCATCAACCGGCTTTTCCTTGTATGCGAATGTTATATTCCCGTCATTGAGGAGGATCTCCTCGTTTATGTATGCATCCTTGTTGCGTTCCGGGATGTCGATGGGCTTGAAGCCCTCGACGCGCTCCTCAAACTCCTTGAACTTTTTCCATGCGACGTCGATCTTTTCGCTCATCCAGGCGTAGTAATCCTCGCTGTACGGGATGTCGAGGTACGTCTTGTCCTCCTTGTCCTTTCCGAAGTACTCCTCCGTGTAACATACCAGTAGGTACGGGTATGTGTATCCGATCTTGTAGAACTCATAGAAGTATTCGGAGAAATCCGCACCGCGCTTTGTGAATATCCAGTATGGGAGTACCCCGTTCTGCTCCTCCTTCATGTACCTGACGTAGTCGTCCCCGTATTTCGTCATCACTTCCTTGAATCCTTCGGCTACGAGGTCATGCTCGTCCATCCACCTGAGGTATATCGCCATGTGCGTGTATGTGCTCTCCGGCGGAAGATTTTCCCTTTCAAGGAGATTCAAGTGTACTTTGACGTTGTCGATCTCGTTCCATTCGAGCACTTGCGGACGCTCGGGTGGGGCAATGTTTGAGGAGATGTCGAAGTAGTGGTCCCTTCCGTCTATAACGAGGTCTTCAAGCTTGTTCACTTCCGCGATGAACGTCTGTATGGAGTGATCCTTGATGAAATCCACATCCTCCTTTCTGAGCGCATAGAGCTGGTAGAGGTTAACGTCATCCCCTTCGAGAGTCGTGCACTCGAACATCTCGACAGGGAATACCGCGCATGCCCCTTGGAAAAGATCCGGGTTCGTGAACATCCCGATGTCTGAAAAGTATGATGACCAGAAGAGCATCCTGCGCTTTGCGACCAGATGCACGAATACCTCGATGAGCGTTTTCATGTCCTTGAAGAGGGCTGACGCTTTCCTGTTTTTCGTCTTGGAATTCCATTCCGAAGGGATTTCAAGCATCAGTTCGACCCTCTCGAACCCCGCTTTCCGGATGAATGTACTCGTATCCACCGCATATTTCGAAAGACCGACGGTGAACATGTAGTTCACTCCGTACCTGCTTTCGTTCTCCACGAAATGCAACTCCACGTCATCGATTCCGTGGACGGATATGAAATGGTGCCTTCTGTCAGACTTATCCAAGCCGAAGTAGTCGTAGAGATCCTCCCTGATGTAGTCGATGTTCTCGTATGCGTACTTCTTATGGAAGGGGAGGCCTTTTTTCCCGGCCTCGACGAGCTTTTCGGAGATGTCGGCGATCAAAGAGAAAATGCGTTCTATAAGCCCTTCGCTGGCCGGGTTCTGCATCAGAGCGCGCTTTCCTTCCCTGAGCGCTTCAGCGTATTTTCCCTCTCCTGCCTTTATTGAGGCAAGCGTGTAGGAATAGATCCCTCCCTTGTTGAAGTCAGGATCGTTCATATCGATCTGGAGCAACGCCTTCTCCGCTTTCTCATACTCCCCTTTGATGAGGTACGATGAGCTCAGGCATCCGAGTACTACGTTGTTGTTCCTTACGCTGTCGGGAAGGGAGAGTATGTAGCTTATGACTTCGTCGATCTTGTTGTCGTTGTTCAATAACCTTATGTGGTCGACCACCGCTTGTATGTCGTCTTCAAATTCATCAAATGCATCATCGAACTCAAATGTCATGAAACTTCCTCTCTTTTCCTCTCGAACAGCGCGACGGACTCGATCTGGTCCGTGCACGGGAACATGTCCACCGGCTGGACCCCCAATACTTCATACGGTCCGAATCTGAGAATATACCTCATGTCCCTTTCAAGCGTCTCGGGATTGCAACTGATGTATATTATCGTCCTCGGCTTCAGTTTGATAAGCGATGAAAGGAACCTTTCGTCAGAACCCCTTCTCGGTGGGTCGAGGAATACCACGTCGAACTCCTCTTTCCTCTTTGAAAGGCCCTTCAAATACTCTGACGCATCGTCAAGGACGAACTCGACGTTGTCTATTCCGTTTTCCCTCGCGCTCTCCTTTCCGCTCTCAACCGCGTCCTTGTTTATCTCGACTGCAACCACTTCCCGTGCCATTCTTGACGCAGCAAGTGCGATCGTGCCGGTTCCGGAGTACGCATCGATCACCCGTTCCCTTCCTGTCAGCCCCGCCATCTTGAGTGCAACTTTGTAGAGCATCCCGGTCTGTGCATTGTTTATCTGATAGAATGAAGCGGGGTGTATTGTGAAGGAAAGCCCCATCAGAGTGTCGTTTATATAGCCTTTCCCGTAGAGCGTCTTGAATGGCATTCGGGAAAGCACCATCGACGTCTCTTCCCCGTTGACCTGGTATACTATCGTCGTTATCTCTTCATGCTCCCTCTTCAGCGCATTTGCAAGTTCCTTTGCTTTTCCAACGTTGTCGTTTCCAAAGACAAGAGCCACCAGTATCTCCCCGCTCTCGTGCCCTCTACGTAAGAGCACGTGCCTTATCAGGCCGTTTTTCATATCCTCGTCATAAGGCTCTATCCCAAGGCTTTTTGTGAACTTCCTGACTGTGGAGAGTATTTTCGATGCCCCCTCGAATTCAAGCTGGCACGCTTTTACGTTCACAAGATGGTGCGAGCCTTTCGCGTAGAGCCCGGATATCACATTCCCTTTCCTGTCCTTCCCGATCACAGCCTGCACCTTGTCCCTGTAGTTCTCCCTCTTTGAAGGGATTATAGGGTAGACGTATGCATAACGGGAGAAGAGCGCGATCTCCCGTCCCATCTTCTTTTCCAGTTCGATTTCGTAAGGAAGGGAGGAGTACGAGCATCCCCCGCATATCGATTCCAAGCGGCATGGCTTTGCTTTCTGGTAGCTGTATCTCATTTGAGGATCCTCAATACAAACCCTTTGAGGTATTCGGATTCGGGGAAGGAGAGCCTTACCGGGTGGTCCTCCCCCTGCGATAGCGTCTTTAATATCTGGACTTCATACCCAAGGTCTTTTGCACACCAGGAGAGTATCATCTTGAAGTCCTCCCTCGAAAGCGAACCTGAGCAGCTGAAGGTGACGAGTATCCCGCCTTTCCTGACTTTCCTCATCGCATTCAAGTTTATGTCCTTGTATGCTTTGATTGCGTTCTGAAGCTGCCCTTTGGTCTTCGCCAGCTTCGGCGGATCGAGTACCACCATGTCGTAGCTGTTGTCGTTTTCCTTCCTCAGAAGGTCGAATGCATCACCTGGGAGTATTTCGACTTTCTCCCTTGATCCCGGGGGGAGCGTTCCCTTGTTCTCGTTCAGATGCACCTGGTAGATCAAATGCCTCAGCGCACTCTCCGATGAGTCTATCGCTTTTACACTTGAAGCGCCTCCTTTGAGCATGTGCATTGTAAAGGAGCCCGTGAATGAACAGACATCAAGAGCCTTTGCCTTGTATGAGAATTCCTCGACTACGCACCTGTTGTCCCTTTGATCGAGGTAGAAGCCGGATTTCTGCCCCTTCCCCCCTTCAATCTCGTACCAGATGCCGTTTTCCTTGATCGTCACGTTCTTCTCCACGAAATCAAAAACTTCCTTTCCTCCGACGAATATCCTTTCCTTCTCCTTTATTCCTTCGCTTTTTGCGTAGTTCGGGTCTGCATATAGAGCGATGTAATCGGGGTGGAGCGCATCGCAGAGCGTTTTTGCGATCACTTCGGCGAAAGTGTTTCCGAAACGGGATGAGATTACTACGCGTACAGTGCGTGCATATATGTCTGCAACGATCCCGGGAAGGAAATCAGCCTCCCCGTGTATGACTCTGAACGCATTGGCCGGAGATGACGGGAGGAAGAAATCCCTTCGCCGTTCGATGCTCTCCCTGACTTTGCGCTCTATCCACTTCTCGTCAAGGTTTTCCTTGTAGTCCCATGAAAGGAGGTGGAGTATTATGTGGCTTTTCTCGTCATACCAACCCTTTGCGAGAAAAGCTCCGTCGTATCTGGATACCAATGCCCATGAGGCACTCTTCTCATCCCCTTCCACTTTCCCGATCGCTCCGGTGAACACCCAAGGGTGGTGGCGTTCGAGCTGCTTTTCCTTGCCTTTGTTTATCGTGATCCTGTACACGTGGTTTATTTTATCGGAAATATCGGGAAGACTCCATTCCCAAAGAGGGCACGTATTGTCCAAAAGGTTCGTGCCATGTATCTTTGGCATGTATGAAAGCAGTAGTATTCGATCTGGATGGAACCCTCCTTGATACGATAGGGGACATAGCGAACAGCATGAACTATGCACTCAAGTGCTATGACATACCACCATGCACTGAAGACGAAGTGAAGTCGTTCGTCGGAAACGGACTGAAGATGGCGTTGGCCCGTGCAATCGCAAAGAAAGCTGTGAAAAGCGTGGATGAAAACGATCAGAACCTGATGTTCTCCATTATGGAGAACTATTACCACAAGCATCCGATTGAAAAGACAAAGCCGTACGACGGCATTCCGATGCTTTTGTCGCTTTTGGACAAAAGCGGCGTTCCTTACGGGGTTTTATCGAACAAGGATGACGATCTGGCGAAGATGATAATCCCGCATTTCTTTCCATCCCATCCGTTTCTCTTCGTACGGGGAAAGAGAAAGGGAGGAAAGCTGAAACCCGACTACGAACTTCTTTCAGATACTCTCAAACCGTTCGGGATAAAAGAGGGGGAGGCGCTTTTCGTCGGGGATAGCGAGGTCGATTACATCGCTGCAAACAACTACTCATCGAAATCCTTGATAGTCACCTACGGCTTCAGGGAACGTAGGGCGCTGGAGAAGTTCGGGATCGAAAACCTATCTGACAGCGTTTCGGAGCTACGCGAAAAGATATTCTCGCTCTTCTGATCAGATCCGCAGGTCCCCTTTTGCTCTTCTTTGAAGGATCCCTGGAAGGTTTTTCCTCATGATCAGAGTACCGATCAAGCCGGAAAGGAGGTCGGAGATGCCCTCTGCAAGGAATGCCGATGATGCGGGTAGGAACACGGGAAGCGTTACAGTCGCAATCAAGAATGAGATCTTCCTCGTCAGTGACAAGGGTAATGCGATCCTTATCTCCCCGAGTGCTGTCATCATGTCTACGTTCACGTATTGGAATGAAAGCGGGATGACCATGCATTCGAATACGAACATGTAACGGGAAGAAAGCGCTATCATCTCCTCATCGCTTGTGAAAAGGGACGCAAATAGATGCGAGCCGGAAAGGGTGAAGAAGAACATCGCTACGGAGTAGGCTGTTATGAAGATCTGGAGGTTGTTTATCGTTTTCCCAACCCTCTTGGTGAGTCCTGCTCCGAAGTTGTAGCTTGCAAGCCCCTGGCACCCTGCGGTCATGCCACCCATCGGATATGTGACCAGTATGTGGTAGCTCTGTACTATAGTCGCGGCAGTTATCAAGAGATCACCCGTCTCCTCTCCCCCGTATCTTTGCAATACGGAATTGAGGATTATCAAGAGGATGCTGTCCGTCGAGATTATTATGAAGGAAGAAACCCCGTATTTGAGTATCGGGAGTATGAGGCGCTTTGAAAAACCCGACATGTGAAGCCTTACCGATGTGTTCCTGCTTCGTAGGAATGATATGACTATCAATGAGGAGAGTATCTGGGAAAGGACTGTTGCGATCGCAGCTCCTTTGACGCCCATGCCGAGGGTGAATATGAACACCGGATCGAGTGCTATGTTCAATAGCGCTCCGGAAAGTACTGATATCATTCCTCTTTTCGAATACCCTTGGTTTATCAGAAAGCTGTTGAGTCCCGTTGCAAGAAGCGAAAACGGGGTGCCGAGTACGTAAAATGCAAAATACTCTGATGCATAAGGCAGCGTCTCGCTCGAGGCACCGAATGCAAGGAGAATCGGATTGCGAAGAAAGAAGAACAAAGGAAGAAGGATTGCAGATACGGCAAGTAGGAGGTAGAACCCTGTCGTGATTATCCTCTCCGCCTCTTTCCTCTCCCCGTGCCCCTCCTTCATGGCCATTATCGGGGATGCCCCCATCCCGATAAGCGTTGCAAATGATGATATGAACGTCGTAATCGGGCTTGCCACACCTACGCCTGCGAGTGCCATGTCCCCATAAAGCGGCATGTGACCGATGAACATCCTGTCGACGATCGCGTATAGCACGGTGACAGCTTGGGCAAGGGCTGTGGGGATTGCCAGTCCAAGTACGAGCTTCCATATATTGTCTTTTCCCAAGTCGAGGTTTCTTGACATCGAAAGGAGTGTAGCCAATTGGAGAGGTTGAGATCAATGTGTTCCCAAGGTATTGGGCAAAGGAAATTATTGCATTTCCATTTTTCGCCGGGGTCTTGCTCAAGTATGGAAGATGCAATCTTTTTTCTGTTGAACCGCCCTTCAATGAAAAGGCTTCCAGAAAGCAATTTTCCAAACGATGGCAAAACGCGAAGTAATCGAATTGTTAAAGAGAACCCATTCCATTTCCGCCACCATTGGATTAAGTTTCCGATTAACTAATCTGAGGTTTTGATGCAGGGGTTTTCTACATGTCGTTAAGCCAAGAAAGTACAGGATAGTATACCGATCTCATGACTACCATGCGTATACCAAAGATTTCAGGTCTTCCTCATGAATTACTGATTTCAAAATAATGAATATCGTGAGTACGGTGGGGTAAAATATATTTTAGAAGAGAAATATATTCCATAATATTGGTTGTATATTAGATCAAACTTAGTTGTTTATTTAAATTAATTCTATATATAGTAAGATATAATAAGCAGAATCTAATTTTAATATATTTTATTTGACAATGCGGAATACGCCACTAGAAAATATATTTATGAGGTTGAAATGAATAATAAAGAATATAAGACAAAGAGTGATATGATATATCACAAAGTCAGGGATTCCATCTTTAAAGGCGAGTATTCTCCCGGCGAACGTCTTCTTATAGCCTCTGTTGCGGAACAATACGGAATAAGTGAGATTCCAGTACGGGAAGCTTTCCGTACATTAACACAAGAAGGTGTTCTAACCTCCAAACCAAATAATGGATTCTATATCAGCCAAATATCATTGAAAGAAGTTATGGATATATTTGCAGTACGCATCAACCTCGAAGGGAAGGCTATCCGTGATGCCGTGATGCACTTTTCACCTGATGATCTGATTGCCATTGAAGACCTATGGAAAGAAAGCAAGCTGTATGAAGATACTGAGGATTATTTGGGATATTGGAAGCATAACCGTAAATGGCATTTCAGAATATATGAAGCATGTGAAAATAAAATCCAGGTAAGGCTGATCGCTGAACTTTATGATTTCTCATCAAGATATCCGACGTATTTTACAAGCAAAGAGGAGATCATCGAGTCGTTGGATGGGCATGAGAAGATATTAAAGGCATTGCGAAGGAAAGATGCAGACCTTTCGGAAGAACTAATCAAGTTGCATACGATAACAACCAGGGATCATTACATAGTGAGACTGCAGGATGTGTTTGGAGAAAGACTGGGAGAATGATATGAAGATAGAGAGGATCTGTACTACGATTTTGAAGAGACCCGTGGAAAAGAAGTTCGGGGGATCAAAGTACAATTACGACGTAGGTGGATATCTTCTGACACAGGTATATGCAGATGATGGCAACATCGGATGTGCAACGACATATTTCGGATTGATCGAATCCGGAATGGCGACAGTCAGGAAGATAATCGATGAAGAGCTTTCGTCAGTCCTCGTAGGAGAGGATCCTCATTTTGTGCGCTTTCTTCGGAGGAAAATGTATTCCCGTATCGAGTACTACGGGATTACGGGGGTTGCAACAATGGCAATCTCGGCTTTGGATATATGTCTTTGGGATCTTGTGGGAAAAGCTGCCGGAGTGCCGACTGCCATGGTCCTTGGGGCCAGCCGCAAGTCAGTGCCTGCTTATGCCATGGTTGGCTGGTATTTCCAGGATGGCTTGAAGGGTCTTGTTGAGAGTTGTGTCAATGCTGCAGAAGAGGGGTTTTCCGCAGTAAAGATCAAGGTTGGAAGAGGAAGTCTTGAAGATGATTTGAATAGGATAAAGGCAATACAATCCGAACTTGGTACTTCTTTCAGGATAATGGTCGATGCAAATTGTGCTTTCGATGAGATGGAAGCGCTACGTAGGGGAAATGCATACCAGGATTTGGGAGTTTATTGGTTTGAAGAACCATTGCAACCATTTTATAAGGAAGGACACAGAAGGTTAAGGGAAAAGTTACGCATTCCAATTGCGATAGGGGAGAATTTCTACACAAAGTATCAATTCTACGATGCGATCCGCGAAGGTTGTGTAGATATCGTACAGCCGGACAACAGAAGAGCTGGCGGAGTTACCGAATGGATGGAGATAGGTGCAATAGCTGAAGTTTCCGGTCTCAAGGTTGCCAGCCATCTGGGTGGATCGGGCAATGTGAATGTGATGTGTGCACTGGATAATGTGATCTATTTGGAATGTGAGGGAATAAAACGGGACAACGAAATGCTCAGATATCCCTTGAAGATGGTGGATGGACAGATTTTGTTGCCGGATGTCCCGGGAATGGGAAATGAATTAAAGGCAGATTTCATAGAGAAATACAAAGTGTGCTGATGGAGGTTTTTGAAAATGAAAGTTACAGCCGTTACTGCAATGATCTTGAGGACAAATGTCACTACGCCGTTTACTTCCGCCAGGGGATGGTGGTACAAGACGAAAAATGCAATGTTGGTTCATGTCGAGACTGACGAGGGAATTGACGGATGGGGGGAAGCATACGGGCCGGCAGAGTGTACGAAGGCTGTTGTCGATAGTCTTCTGTCACCACTTGTAATCGGGCAGGACCCGATGGACACCGATGTTATTTGGGAAAAGATGTACCAAAGGATAGAAGATTATGCTCCCCAAGGTTTTGGCGTTGCAGCAATCAGTGCCATCGATATTGCCTTATGGGATATCAAGGGTAAGAAGTTTGGTGTTCCTGTTTACAAGCTTTTGGGAGGTGCATTCAGGAGTGAAGTGACCCCATATGCCACAGGGTTGTATTTTACTTTTGAAGAGGGGGATTTCATCACGCCTGCAGTGGAAGAAGCCGTAAAATACAAGGAACTTGGTTTCAAGGGCATCAAAATGAAAATTGCCCTCAACCGTAAAGATGAATTTGAGAGGGTGAAAGCAGTAAGGGATGCTGTTGGAAATGATGTGGAGATCATGGTGGATGCCAACCATGGGTATAGTTTATACGATGCGCAATACTTGGCTAGAAAGTTCGAACCGTTGGATATCAGCTGGTTTGAAGAGCCGATATCAGCGCATGATCTGAACGGATATGCAGACCTGAGGACAAAGACATCAATACCTCTTGCCGGTGGTGAAAACAATTTCACGCGCTATGCTTTCAAGGACATAATCGAAAAAAGGGCAATGGATATCATCCAGCCGGATTTGTGTTGTTGTGGAGGAATTACCGAAGTGATGAGGATTTCCGCCTTGGCAGAGGTTTCAGGTACTACGTTGATGATGCATGTCTGGGGATCTGCCGTCGGGTTGTTCGCGGCTCTGAACGTAATGGCAGCCTTGCCCCCGGCACCTCATTCCTGGAAGCCTGCCCCGGTGTGGATGGAGTATGAACAAACGGAGAGTCCATTCCGTGAAAAGTTGGTAAACGAGCCTGTTCGAAGGGAAAACGGTGTGGTGAAGATTCCTTCCGGCCCTGGGTTGGGATTCACGATCAATGAGGAAATAATCAACAAGTACAGGGTCAAATAAAAAGGTAGAAGACATGTATAAAATCGTTCTTTCCCATTCCCTCTGCGAAGAGGGGATGAGGTTACTCCAGTCTCAAGATGACGTTTCAATTGTGATAGCCAACGAATCAGATCCGGATAAAATGCTTACGTATCTACTTGATGCAGATGCATTTATCATACGGATAGGTAAGATGACAGCTTCCATGATGGAAGCGTGTAGCAAATTGAAGGTAATTGCACGTCCTGGAGTAGGTTTTGATACTATCGATGTCGGATACGCCCAAAGCCACGGAATTCCAGTTGTGATAACTCCTGGAGAAAATGCACGTTCGGTAGCAGAACATGTATTTGCCTTGTTGTTCTCCATATCAAAAAATCTGTTTGAAAGCAGGGATGAAACGATAAAGGGAAATTACGGGATAAGGAATAAATACGCGGCTTTTGAATTATATGGGAAAAGCATCGGAGTAGTGGGTTTCGGTCACATTGGAAGAATTGTTGCGGAAATTGCAAAGTCTCTGGGAATGGACGTATATGTCTATGATCCTTACGTCGACAAGGAAAAAATGGTCAACTCAGGGTATGTTCATGTTGACGATCTGGCAACATTACTTTCTATCGCAAAGGTAGTGACTTTGCATGTTGCCTCTACAAAAGAGACAAGGGGAATGTTCTCGGCAAAGGCATTTTCAATGATGCAGGACGGGTCAATCCTCATAAATTGCGCAAGAGGTGATTTGGTTGACGAGGTTGCATTATTGGAAGCTCTTCAGAGTGGCAAATTATATGCAGCAGCTGAAGATATGATGCAGAAAGAGCCCTTTGATGTTGATAGTCCATTATTGAGCCTCGGGAACTTCATCGCTACTCCCCATATGGCCGCTCTTACCAGGGAGAGTGCCGCTAGGTGTGCTGTAAAGGCAATTGAAGGGGTAATGGCAGTATTGCATGGGAATGAATGGATGAAGGTTGCGAATCCTGATGTCTACAAGTCGGAGGCTTGGAAAAAAAGAAAGGAGGAAAAACGACAATGATGATGAGGTTGGATGAAAAAGACAATGTTGCCGTTGTGCTTCAAGATGGACGCAAAGGGGAGAACGTAAAATGCGGAAAAGATCATATCGTATTGCTTTCAGACATACCATTCGGACATAAATGTGCTCTTTCCGACATCCGAAAAGGAGAACAGATAATCAAGTACGGTTGTCCGATAGGGTATGCAACGGAAGATATACAAAGAGGTGTATTAGTCAGGGAAAACAATATGAAAGGCCTCAGGGGTCGGGGAGATTTGTGAAATGAAAAATTATTTTGAAGGATATCTTCGCCCTGATGGGAAAGCAGGCGTCAGAAATTACGTTTTGATAATACCTTCTTGCAGGGTATGCAACATTGTAGCAAAAAGAATCGAAGATTATGTTGTCGGTGTAAAGGCAATAATGACGACAGGGGAAGTTTGCCGACATGGCAAGGATAGAAAACGGCTATCTGATTTATATGTAGGTTTGGCGAAGAATCCCAATGTCTTTGGATCAATCATTCTGGCGTTGAAGAAAGACAACGGTTATCCGGAAATGAGGGCGGAGAATCTAAAGAGGAGGATCGATGAGTCCGGGAAGCCATCAATAATCCTCTATATGGACGCAGAAGGCGGACAGGATCGCTTGGTGGAAAAGGGTATATCGGAAGCAAGGGAATTTGTTCGTCTTGCCTCGATGGAGAAAAGGAAAAGATTACCTCTTTCAATGCTTCAGATAGGTGTGAAGTGTGGCTGGTCCGATGCGACAAGCGGAATAAGCGGGAACCCTACATTCGGAGTAGCGGCAGATTTGTTGGTTGAAGCAGGAGGAACCGTACTATTTTCTGAAACTACAGAGCTCATAGGAGCAGAGGAGTTCGTAAGCAAGCGGTGTGTGCACCAAAAGGATTCTGAACGACTTTTGGAGATGGTAGAAGAAGTTGAAAACGCAGCAAAAGCAACAGGGGAAGACATCCGGACGATAAATCCCATCCCTGCAAATATTGCAGCGGGAATTACGACGCTGGAAGAGAAATCCTTGGGTGCTGTCAGGAAAGCGGGATCAAAACCAATAGAGGGGGTATTGGAATATTGCGAGCAGCCAACCACCCATGGATTGTTCTTCATGAATGGATGGGCTTCTGCATTTTCTCTTCCTGCCAGTCTTGCAGCGGCAGGATGTGCTGTAACGCTTTATCAGTTGGGTGGAGGGGATTTGCCGAATGATCCCCCGATGCTTGGAACAAATACGGCAGTAATTGCTCCACTGATGTATGTGACAGGAAATTACATTACGGCTGAAAAGGCAAAGAAGAGTATCGATTTCTCTTCCGGAGATGTTCTTTTGGGCAAGAAGAGTCTGGAGAAGGCAGGAAAGGAATTGTTGGAGAAAATCGTCAGTGTAGCGTCAGGGGAGCTTGCACGTGGAGAGACTGTAAAATACCAGGATTTGATCGAACCGTACTTTCTGGGACCTGTTTTCTGAAAAGGAGGAGAGTGATGAAGACTGCAACATATGTTGAAAATGGTAAGAAGCGTTTTGCTTTGCTTGTCGACGACAAGGTATATGATGTAGAATCCGCGGCTGCAGAAATTGGAGGCTTTTCCGGCTATTCTTCCCTTGAAGAAGCATTGTCGTCCGAAAACGGTATTGATAACTTGAAGGAATTGGCGCAGAAAGCCAGGGAATGCAACATCTCTTCGATTTCGCTTGATGATGTGGCATTGGCATCTCCTTTGCAAAACCCGCAGAAGATCCTGGGTGTTGCATTGAACTACAAAGATTTTTGCGCGAGGGGTAATTTGCCTTTGCCAACAAGTCTCAAGGTGTTCGGAAAATACAGAAATGCAATAAATAACCCGGATGGTTGCGTATCGATCATGGGACGAAACGTCACTTATGAAGGAGAATTGGGGGTAATCATTGGCAAAAGAGGAAAGAATATTTCAGAAGAGGAAGCTCTTTCTTATGTTGCTGGATACACATGCGTTAATGATTTCACTGCAAATGATCTGACAAAGGCTGACGTACAGCTCTTCAGAGGCAAGAACTTTGATGGATTCGTTGCGCTCGGTCCGTATTTTGTATCCAGTGACGAAATACCAGATCCCCAAGATCTTGAAATAAAGACGATGGTCGATGGCGAAGTGAGGCAGGAGTCGAATACAAATCAAATGGTTTTCAACGTAGCCCAGATAATCGCGTTCTTCTCTTCTTTCATGACTTTGGAACCAGGGGATGTCATTCTTTCAGGAACTCCGGCAGGGACTGCCTTGCAATTTGATCCGCCTCGTTTCCTTAAGGAAGGACAACTAGTTACGGTGACAATTCCGAAAATAGGGAGCTTAAGGAATCACATAGGTAAATAAATTAATAAACTAAATTCTATTATTGCTTAATAAATAATGAATTATTCCCAATATTCTGGCATTGGGATCATGGGGGATGTAATCCCTTTCTAAAACAATACCTCAGTTAACTGAGCCCATAAAAAGGAGGAAAATATGGGGAAAAGGTTATTAATGGTGGTCATGATATTGGTTGTCTCTTGCGCAATCATTTTCGCTGGAGGTGGTAGCGATTCATCTGCTCCACAGATCAATCCCAAACCGTCTGAAGTCATCATCTACGGAGGAACTACAGGTGGTTCGTGGAACATCTTCACTACTGTCGTAGGAGAGTTCCTGCCGAGGCATATCGAGGGAATCCGTACAACGGTTTCCCCCGGAGCTGCATTTTCCAATGTCCAGGGGGTAAACGACGGACAGATAACGCTTGCAATCTCCAAGCTTCCGACGACATTCGACGGCTATGCGGCAAAAGCCCCGTTCAAGGCACCTACGGACAATGTGGTGAATATGGGATTCCTGTACGATGAGCACACCCATATCATCGTAAATGCGGATTCTGATATCCACAGCATTGCGGATCTGAAGGGAAAGAGATGTACCACATTTGCAAAAGGTAATACAGCAGAAGTCATTTTCCGCGATTTGCTTTCCGTCTATGACATGACGTATGACGATTTGGGAAGCATTACTTTCTCCAACTTGAATGATATGGCGGAACAGTTCAAGGACGGCCTTACGGATTGTCTCTGCTTTGCATCGGCACTGCCTGTGTCCGTTGTACTTGATATCGTATCAAGTCGCGATATCCGTCTGATCGACATTCCTGACGATAAACTTGCCGCAATGCAGGAAATCTCCCCGGCATATCTTCGCCAGATAATTCCTGCAGGAACATACCAGGGTGTTGATACCGATTGCTACACGATGGGTAATGCCCAGCACATGATCGTCAACAAGCAGCTGGATGAGGAATTCGTATATCAGATGACGAAGGCCATTGTCGAGGAACTTCCGACCATTGGTGCAGGACACGTCGTATATGCGAATCTCACGCCGGAGATGATGGCTCAGGATCTTGGCATTCCGATGCATCCGGGTGCTGAAAGGTACTACAAGGAAATCGGAGCCATGTGATCATAAAGACTTCATGGGGGATTTGTTTCCCCCATGATTTAACCCCTCTTTTGAAAAAAAAGGTAACAAAGATATGAGTGAAGAGAAAATCATCAACTCGACAGAAGAAGTGAAGGCAAAACCTGCAATAGACAAAAGGGAACAGTTCCCGACCAACATCAACGATTGGATTGTCTGGGCCGTAGCACTCGCATTTGCGGTTTTCCACATATATACGGCAGCAACAGGTTCTCTATTGGCTTTGTATCAGAGGTCGATACACTTTGCATTTGCAGGTTTCCTGGTGTTCTGGCTTTGTCCCTCCAGGATATCAAATGACAAATTCAAGACGCCATTGAAGATATGGGATGTCTTCCTTTCCTTATGCGCTGTCATCCCTGTTTTGTATATCCTCATCAACGAAGATCTGATAATCAACAGATTCTATTACATCGAAGCTCTCGAATGGTATGAATACCTCTTCTGTGCCATGCTTGTCATTGCGATATTGGAAGGCACGCGCAGGAAAATGGGTATTGCTCTTCCCATCATTGCGATTGTTGCGATCGTGTACATGTTGTTCGGACGGTATCTGCCAGGCTTTTTGGGGAATGGTGGATTTTCCCTCATTGCTTTCGTCGACACAATTTACCTGACGACGGAGGGTCCCTTCGGAATAGCACTTGGGGCATCTGCAACATATGTCGTTCTCTTCGTCATATTCGGTTCGTTCCTGGAATATTCAGGAGTAGGCGAGTACTTCATCAGGGTTGCCCGAACATTGACTAAGAATTCAACGGGAGGACCGGCAAAGGCCGCAGTCATCTCTTCCTGTCTTTTTGGCTCCATCTCCGGAAGTACGATTGCAAACGTTGCCACAACCGGACAGATTACGATTCCATTGATGAAGAAAACCGGTTATTCCAGCGTCTTTGCCGGAGCTGTTGAAGCTGTTGCTTCTACAGGTGGTCAGATCATGCCGCCTGTAATGGGTGCAGCTGCATTCGTCATGGCTGAATATACTGGAATTCCTTACGGTCAGATCATTGTCGCTGCAATGATCCCCGGCATCCTCTACTATCTTGCTGTCTTCGTGATGGTTCACTTTGAGGCAAAGAAACTCGGCCTCCTTCCTGACAAGAGCAAGGACCCGTCATTGACTTTCAGGGCATTGATAAAGGATGTTTACCTGTTCATTCCTCTGGTAGTGCTGGTTGTCTTCCTCATCATGGGATATTCAGCAACATATGCGGTATTAAGGGCATTGGTCGCTATCTTCATCGTTTCACTTTTCAAGAAGGAAACCAGGCTTGGACTGAGAAGGATACTCAACTGCCTTGTCAGCGGAGCAAAGGAATGTGTGACTGTTGCACTTGCCTGTGCCTGCGCCGGCATCGTTGTCGGAATCGTCAACTATACAGGACTTGGAACAAGGCTTAGCTCCATGATCGCTGCCGTTGCTGGAAACAGCCTTCTTCTTGCATTGATCCTTACCGCTGTTGCCTCCCTTATCCTTGGAATGGGGCTTCCAACGACACCTGCATACATAATCGTTGCAACACTTTTGGTTCCTACGATCAAGGATTTCGGAGTATCTACGATGGCAGCACACCTTTTTGCATTCTATTTTGCAAACGTATCTGCAATTACTCCACCTGTTGCTCTTGCAGCATATACTGCAGCTGGCCTCTCTGGAGCAAGTCCGATAAAGACCGGATACAAGGCGTTCATGCTGGGAATTGCGAGCTACATGGTTCCTTTCCTCTTCGTCTACAATCCTGTTCTGCTTTTCGATTTTGAAAGCGTTGCAAAACTCATTCAGGCAATCATCACATCCTGTATCGGAATTACTCTCCTGGGTATTGCCGCTGAAGGATTCTTCTATAGGAAGCAAAGGATTTTCGAGCGCATTCTTCTTTTCATCGCTGCAATCGGCCTGATCGATTCAGGTACCCTTACGGATATCGTAGGGCTGGTAATCGTAGTGATAATCATTGTTCCGCAGATCCTGGTGGAGATAAAGAACCGCAAGATGCCGCCTGCGGTCGCTTAGGAGTTTTTGAAATGAAAGGTACGGAGATAAAATCAGTATATGCCAGGCAGGTATTCTCAGGGCGGGGTGAACCCGCCATTGAGGCTACTGTCGTTACTGAAAACGGGGCATCCGGTACCGTCCAGGTAGTATCCGGACTGTCGATAGGTTCGCATGAAGTGGCATTCAAGTTTGATGGGAATAACGAATGGCGAGGCAGGGGCGTAGGAAACGCAGTACATGGCATTACAGATATCATTGCTCCTGCGATAATCGGGATGGATGCCACCCGCCAGATTGAAGTTGACGATGTCATATTGAATATCGGTGGACCTGATGCCAAATCAAGACTTGGCGGCAATGCAGTTGCCGCAGTATCTGCCGCAGTGTTGAAAGCCGGAGCAGAATCCCTTGGCATTCCATTGTACAGGCATATCGGAGGGGAGAGGGCGGTGACGCTGCCCTGTGCTTCCTATGGCTGTATAAGTGGTGGTATAAGGTATAGCGATGGCAAGAAAAGCGGAAGCAAACCAACTTATTCCTTCATAGGATATGGTTTTGATACTTTTTCCGAGGCATCATATGCCCTTTTTGAAGTTTTTACCAAATGGGAAGAGCGGATGAATGCAGAGTATGGACTGCGTTCCCAGGAACCGTCTCCGTATTATACATGCTGTGGTTTCTTCAGTATTCCAAAGGGGATAGTTGAATCAGACATGGTGCTTTGGAACGAGCTGACTGAAACTATCGTAAAGTGCGGTTATGAAGGCAGGATAGGCCTCCAGGGTGATCTTGCTGCGGATTGTTATTACGACAGGGAAAGGAAGGTCTATCAAGGGCTTTTCAATTCTGATGCAAGGACAAGGGACGAGCAAATAGAGTTCATACTTTGGATGGCGAAGGAATATCCTTTCGTAATCATCGAAGACCCATTGATGGAGGACGATTTTGACGGATTCGCCGTCATAACGGAAAAATCAGGAATACAAATCGTAGGGGATGATCTTTTCACAACAAATATTGAAAGAGTGAGAACCGGAATAGAAAAGGGTGCTTGCAATACCGTTCTTTTGAAGGTCAATCAGATAGGTTCTATTACGGAATCGCTGGAGATGATACAGCTTGCGCATGAGAATGGATATTCGGTAATGCCTTGTTCAAGCAGGGGAGAGGGGCTGGACATCTGTGACTACAGCGTCGGCATAAATGCAGGGAGCATAAGGGAGACATCACTGGGGACTCCCGGAACCAGGTTCCTTGAGATAGAAAGGGAATTGGGAAGCCTTGCCCGTTATGCAGGGATACATGGTTTGAAAGGAAGAAGATTCCAGGGGGAAAAGCTATGAGGAACGATACCAGAATAATTTCCGTCAAGGCATTCGAAGCGTATTCCGACAGGATGCAGGCTGCAATCGAGGTGATTGTCGAGACAGGAAACGGTAAAATCGGAAAAGCGTTGATTTCTCCCGGACTGTCCGTTGGAAGCCATGAAGGAAAGCCTCTTTACGACGGAGGAAAGAGATTCGGCGGTAAAGGGGTACTGAATGCTGTAAGGAATATCAACGAGGTCATTGCCCCGAAGCTTGTCGGCCTTGATTCGGCAAACCAGTTTGAGTGCGACGAGGTGATTCTTTCTTGTGGAAAGGAAAAAATGGGAACGAACGCAGTTGCTGCAGTCTCCACGGCTGTTCTGTTTGCAGGAGCCAATTCGACGGGTGTTCCCCTTTATGAACATATAGGAGGGGTACGCGCCTTCACTTTGCCGGTTCCTGCCGCTTTGGCGGCAAGTGGATCCAACCGGTATGAAAATCCCGTTCAATGTGGATATAAGCCGACATATTGTTTCGTAGCATATGATTTCAATACATACACTGATGCCTCAAAGGCCCTTTGGGAAGTGTATATGGCATGGTACGATCTGATGGTTGAAAAGCTTAAGATCAAGATGCAGCCTATTGCGGGTATGGCAATTCCCCAGCATAAGATTGAAAATGATTATCTCTTGTGGGATTTGCTTAAGCAGGCCATCGATATCTCCGGCTATACAGGTAAGGTTGGGCTGCAGGTGGATCTTGCTGCAAACTGCTTCTATGACAGGGAGAAAATGGTCTATTCCGGGTTGTTTGAGAGGGGAGAGAGAACGAGGCAGGAACAGATTGAAATGATCGTGAGTATGGCTTCCGATTATCCTTTTGTGATCATTGAGGATCCTTTGATGGATGATGATTTTGAAGGATTTGCAGAGATTACGGCACGTACGGACATACAGATTACGTGTGATGATTTGATTGCTTCGGATATCAATAGGTTGAAGACGGCAATAAGGATGAAGGCTGGCAATGCCCTTAGATTGGTTACCAGTCAGGTTGGAACGTTTTCCGAGATAACCCGTTTGGCACTTGAAGCTGAAGAAAATAATTTTGGGATTGTCCCTTGTGGTGAAAGGGGTGAAGGCCTTGCCAGTTGTGATTACGCAGTCGGACTGAATGCGGGAAGTGCCCATGAATACGGGATGTGTTATTCCGGGAACAGGCTTCTGCAGATTGAAAGCGAATTGGGGAGAAGGGCAAGGTTCTTCGCTTCCAGCGGCATTAGGGGAAATCGTTTCCAGCTCCAGGGATCTCAAGGTGGCATATGAGAGTAATAAATAAAGAACGTCTTGTTTCGCACGGTAATAAGGAAGGACGAAGGATCGCCGTAGATATCCTCGAAAAGGGACTTGCCGCTGCAGATCCATACGAGAATACGAGGAAAGTCGTAAAGGTTGAAGAAGGTGTCCTTAAAGTCGGCAACGATGAGTTCGTTCCAAAAGGATCGCCACGGACAGGAATTGATGAATATGTGCTTGGCCGCGATCTTGACAGGATTTTCGTCTTTGGTGCAGGCAAGGGCATACAGCGTATCGTGCAGGCATTGGAGGATGAGCTTGGAAACTATCTCTCGGGAGGAATGATAATCGTCAAGCATCATGACAGGCATTCGCTGAAGAGAGTGGAGGTCGTGTATGCAAGCCACCCCGTTCCGGATGAGACGTGCCTGGATGCCTCCAAGCGTCTTGTGGAGAGGATAGGGGAAGCAAAACTGACAGAAAGGGATTTGGTATTCACTGTTATTGGAAATGGTGCTTCTTCGATGATGACATATCCTTGGGACGGACTTGATTTGAATGCGGTTGCCGATGTCACGAGGATCCTGCAGATTGAAAAAGGATTAACTACGCCGAAACTCAATATCGTACGTAACCAATTGGACAGGCTGAAAGGCGGAAGGATTACGCGTTATCTTGCCAAAGCAAAGCTCGTACATCTTTTCCCGATAGACCTTAATGAGCCGAATGCGTATAACGCCTGC
This sequence comes from uncultured Spirochaetaceae bacterium, assembly GCA_944389975.1. GTDB lineage: Bacteria > Spirochaetota > Spirochaetia > Sphaerochaetales > Sphaerochaetaceae > Ornithospirochaeta. The sequence continues at coordinate 21,755 of CALXOH010000008.1, read as the reverse complement.
GGATACCATGGCCATGTACACCATAATTTCTGGCTTCATTCCCTTCCTGACATCAGCACTGCGGAAAAGGCGATTGCTGTTCTCAAGGAAAGCGATTCATGGGATCAGGTGGATGAATCGATCCGATCTTATCTTCAGCATCCGCCTGCCGGTCACGATGTTCTTTCTCCGGAGGAATTCGAATCATATGACAACCGGATATTCGGATTGATGCCGGATTCATGCAACTTCATCAAGGCAGTAATGGATTATTCCAGGTCCGTTGGTTATGAACCGCATTTCCTGATGAGAAGGACATTCGTGGATGCATTGACAACGGGTGAGTTGATTTCCCGTATTGCAATCAATGTTGAGAACGAAGGGGAGCCATTCAAAGCCCCGTGCCTGTTGCTCCTTACGGGGGAAATGGTCGTTGCAGTCGATGGCCAGAACGGAATAGGCGGAAGAAACCAGGAGTTTGCACTTGGTGCGGCCAAGATTATTTCCGGAAGCAAAAGGATAGTAAGCGTTTCCGTCGATACGGACGGGACGGATGGTCCGGGGGGAGATTTTTCACCGGATGCAACAGAGGTCGGATGCGATTGTCTTGCCGGAGGAATGGTCGACGGGTATTCGCTTTCTGAAATGAAAGCTTCCGGAGTCGACTATAACAACACCGTCCGCACGCACGATTCGTCCAAAACACTTTGGCAGACAGGAAATGGAATCTGGGCAATCCACAACATAAGCATACAGGATCTCGTTTTCATGCTAGTCATGGATCACGACGGGGAGATTTGAAATGAAAGCAATCGATTACGAAAAAAGAAGGAAAGCGCTGGCTGAAGAAGTTGGAAAAGCGGGATTCGAAGCGTACTTGGTAACAAGGCAAGGCGGCTTGCATTATCTTTGTGGTGTATTCATGCCATGGCGTGGAGTGGTCCTTGTAACAAAGCACGCTGCATTCACCTTGTTTTACTGGTCGGGAGATGCCTCTCGCGTGAGACTGGAAGGAAATCACCTTGATGGACTTGTTGAATATGACGACAATGACCTTTTTGATAAGATCTTTGATGCTCTTCACTCTTATGGCATCACTGGAGGCAAGCTTGCCGTAGACCTTTCGTTGAAAGGGACAGCCCAACCTGCCCCGGGTATGCTGACAGCCTCGGAATACATTGAACTGAGCAAGCACAGGGAATTCGAGATAGTCAATGGAACGAAATGTCTTGACGATCTGCTGTACATCAAGGATGAAGCCGAGCTTGAAAGGTTGGAAAGAGCTGCAAGCATAGCCGATTACGGCTTTTCATCAGTTCTTTCCTCGATTCGTCCCGGTATGACTGAAAACCAGGTCGCCGGAATAATCGAACATGCAATAAGGGATAAGGGAAGCTACTGGGCATGGTCGGTAACGGCGGGAACGGAAGTTGGTGCAGGAGAACGTTCTGCTTTTTCTCATGGAGTTACACAGATTGCCTCGGAACATAAGTTATTTGGAAATGAGTTTGTCATTGTTGATTTCCATCCTTGTTATGACTTGTATCTTTGCGATTTCAGCGTGCCTGTGTTCCTTGGAAAACCAAATGAGGAACAACAGGCTCTGATAGATTGTTGGGAAGAAGCTGTCGAGACGGTTTTTGATTCGATGGTGCCCGGAGTAGTAGTTTCCGATGCTGTTGCCAAGGGAATTGATGTTTATAAGAAACACGGACTTTATGAATATTGTCTTCCAAGATTTGGTCACGGGCTTGGGGTTTGCGTCCGTACTGCGCCTTCTTTGAATTTGAATAACAAGGAAAGATTTCAACCCGGAATGACTTTTGCATTTGGAGCTCATCTTTATAAGCCCGGAGTAGGTGGATTAAGACTGGAATACCCGATTGCCGTCGGAAAGGAAAAAGCTTATCAGCTTGCGAAGACTCCGATGAAGGTACACATTGTTCCCATCAAGTGAGAACTGTATCATAAACCCTCTCTTTGTTTTGGTCGTCGCCTAACGGCGGCGGCCATCTACATGGATGAACGTTTGACGAATTTCGGCTGGAAGATGGTTTGGATCGCTTCTCCCGTGTTCTTGCTTTGGATGATGGATACCAGATGCTGTGTCGCACAGCTTCCAAGGCGATATCTCGCGCAGTGTATGGTAGTAAGAGAAGGTGAGATGTAGGAAGCCATTTCCAAGTCGTCAAACCCAATGATTTTAACATCGTCCGGGATTGAGTATCCATTCTTCTGCAGCGTGCTGATCACCCCTATCGAAAAATAATCGTTTGCAACCATTAGTCCAAATGACTTTTCCACATGCTTGAGCAGCATCTGTGTATTCTCACATGCCTTCTCCAGCGATGTCGTATTCCAGTACACATGCCCTTCATCAAATGGTATGTCATGCTCTTCCAGCGCCTTCTTGTATCCCGAGAGGCGTATGTGTTCCTTTATGCCTGCAACTGTCCTTGTATTTTCCGATCCGAGGAAAATATAAACATTGCCACCGCATTCTTTTATCAATTCGGTTGTCGCGATCCTTTGTCCTTCATAATCATCAGTCACGACATAGTTGTCATTTGTCCTTACCGGTTCTCCCGTACGGGGGTTGCGGTAGGGATAGCGCGACATGAATACTACTGGAACAAATACATTCTTGTAACTGTCCATTGAAACAGGAACAGATAAAATCCCATCCACGGGAATTGACAAAAGCTTTTTGATTGCGGACTTCTCATATTTCGGATCATCTTTGGTGGATATGAAAATCGGGGTGTAGTCCGTTTCTTCCAATGCTTTCGAAATGCCGGAAAGAACATGGTTGTATGAAAAGTCATTATTCGGAATTATCACGCCTATGATCCGGGAGCGTCCAAGGCGCAGGCTACGTGCGGAGAAGTTGGGATGATAATCCATTTCCCGTGCAATTGAAAGTATCTTCTCCCTTGTTGCTTCTGGTATTTCATCACTGCCGTTCATGGTCTTTGAGACAGCGGAAACCGAGACTCCTGCCTTTGTGGCGATATCAAGTAACCTTACCGTTTTTATCTTACCCATTGTTACCTCAAATACTAAAACGATTTAGTACTTTTACACGAATATTGTAATTTAAAAATCGCAGTAATTTCAATTACAAAAATAAAAATTTGACAACTTTAAAATTCCATGGGATCATAAAATTACAAAATCTACTACAACGTTGTAGTTGATTTTCGGGAGGAAACATGAATTTGCAGGAAAAGTCTAATGAGCTTAGAAAAGATACTTTCAAGGCGATGTATGCATCCGGAGGAGGACATTTCGGAGGTTGCCTTTCCGTAATCGAGATACTGACGGCCATCTTGTACGGGGTCATGGATTTCTCTCCGTCTTCCTTGTCTGATCCGGATCGGGACAGGATGATCCTTTCAAAGGGACATGCCGGCCCCGCATTGTATGTGGCTCTTGCTGATCTGGGCTTTTTCGAAAAGGAGAGGTTGGGGGAACTTGATAAGAACGGAGGGCGTCTTCCGAAGCATATAGACAGGCTCAAGGTTCCCGGCGTCGAATTCTCCACCGGTCCGTTGGGGCAGGGGTTTTCTGCAGCCGGCGGAATGGCTTTGGCCTTGAAAAGCAGGAATTCAAAAGCATCCGTTTATGCCATCCTTGGTGACGGGGAATGCGATGAAGGGCAGGTTTGGGAAACTGCAATGGCTGCAGCGAACTTCAACCTCGATAATTTCATCGCCGTAGTCGACAAGAACAATTGCCAGGTTGATAGCGAGACGAAGGATGTAATGGACCTCGGGGATTTTCCCGATAAATGGAGGGCTTTCGGCTGGAACGTCAGTGAATGTGATGGAAATGATGTTGATGCGGTTCTTGAAGCTATCTCCGGACTGGTCGCGCTGAAGAACGGCAGACCTTCCGTACTCATTGCAAATACCGTCAAGGGAAAGGGTGTCAGTTTCATGGAAGGAAATTACAGGTGGCATAGCGGAAAGCTTTCAGAAGAGCAATACATGACAGGATTGAAAGATCTTGAAGGAGTTTGAAGATGGAAACACGTGATACGAATGAAACATATGGAAAGACTCTCTTGAGGCTTGCGGAGAAGTATCCTGAGTTGGTTGTATTGGAAGCCGATCTGGGAAAGGCGTCAGGAAGCGTGCCCTTCAAGGAGAAATATCCTGAGCGATACTACAATTTCGGAGTGGCTGAGCAGAACATGGTCGGTTTTGCTTCCGGCATGGCTGCAGTAGGCAAGATACCTTTTGCATCCACATTCGCAAGCTTCATGTCCCAGCGTGCGCTTGATCAGGTCGTGAATTCCGTCGGATACAACAATGAGAATGTGAAACTGATCGGAACATATGCGGGAATAACGAGTGAGAAGAACGGGGGAACGCATATTTCCGTGCTCGACATAGCTGCGATGAGGGCGATTCCACGTATGCTTGTATTCGATCCGGGAGATGCTGTCGAATATGAAAAAATACTTGAGTTTGCGGCCGGACACGAAGGGCCTGTATACATAAGGGCAAACAAAGGAAAGTTCCCTGTATTTCATTCATCGGATTACACTTTCACTTTCAACAAAGCCGAGATTCTCTCATCCGGCAGTGATGTCGCACTCATAACGACCGGTTTGACTACATACCAGGGGATATTGGCTGTCGAGAGATTGAGGAAGGATGGAATAAGCGTACTGCACCTTCATATGCCGACGATAAAGCCGATTGACAAGGCTGCAATCCAGATGGCGATGGAAAAAACGGGGTGGATAGTGACGGCCGAAAACCATTCGGTGATAAACGGGCTTGGAATGGCAGTGTGCGCAGTAGCTGCAGAAACTGTTCCGGGAAAGGTTACGAGGCTTGGTTTCCAGGATCATTTCGGAGAGACTGCGACACTTGACTACATGATGCATAAATATGGAATCGATTCGGACGGGATGGTGGAGGTCATCCGTTCGGGTATCAGAAAAAAAGGAGGACAGTGATCATGTTCAGGAAAGTTCTATTGGTTTTGGCATTTTTGTCATTCGGTGCATTCGTGGCATTCGCAGGCGGTGGATCCGACAGCGAAGTCTATACGATCAATTTCGCGACAAACCAGCCCGCGTCGCACGTTGTAGGACCGGCATATCAGGGCCTTGTTGATGAGTTGAACGAAAAAGGCGGGGGAAGGATAAAGGCGACGGCATATTTTTCAGAACAGCTTGGAAACGAGAAGGAGATGGTCGACATGATCGCGAACGACATGAACGACATCCTTGGCTCTCCCGGGCCGAGTGCTCTTGCAATCTATTTCCCTACGCTCGGGCTGTTTGATGCGCCATACATCTTCAGAAGTCCCGAGCATGCATTGGCTTTCGCAAACGGACCTGCTTCTGAAGAGATGTGGAACAAGATGGCTGAAGAGACAAATATCCGTGTTCTCGGAACCTACTATTTCGGTACCCGCCACCTCACATGCAACAACATCGATGTCATGACGCCTGGGGATTTAAACGGATTCAAGCTCCGCGTCATCGACAGCGAGATCTCGATTGCCACCGGGCGCGCACTTGGGGCAAGCCCGACGCCGCTTGCATACGGAGAGTTGTATCTTGGATTGCAGCAGGGTGTTGTCGACGGACAGGAGAACCCCCTTGCAAACATCATCGCCATGAAGTTCTACGAAGTCCAGAACAGGCTTGTGCTCACCGGACACGTTACTGCGGTCGTGTGTTTTGCAATGCCTGAGTCAAAGTGGCAGGCACTTCCTGATGATATCAAAGATATCGTGCAGACTGCAGTCGACAATGCGGTGGTCGCAGCATCGAATGCGATCAGCGACAGCGAAGAAAGCATGCTTGAAGAGCTCCAGGGCTATGGCATGAAGGTGGTCACACCGGATATCGATTCCTTCAGGGCCAACGCGCAAAACGTCATAGACGAGTTCAGCCCACGCTGGATGCCGGGGATTGTGGATGTGATTGAAAGCGTCGAAGTCTGAGAGTTCCGACCGGGGCCGGAGATCATCCGGACCCCGAGATAAAGTGAAAGGTTTTGTAAATGAGGAAATACAAGAAATTAATCGATATCCTATGCAAGATCGAGGAGTGGATCACTCTGTCGCTCCTGATGGTACTCATCGTTGTCACATCACTGGGGATAATCTCGCGTTATTTCTTCCATTCCCCGATAGTATGGACGGAAGAGCTTGCAAGGTTCGTATTCATATGGATGATAAGCTTCGCGGTAGGGTACTGCGTCACCAAGCATGACCACGTAAGGGTTGAAATGTTCGTCAACATGATGCCTGAGAAAGTCCACAGGGTGATAGACATTATTCTTTCCGTGATGACGCTTGCGTTCTTCCTGTACCTGATTCCGTACTCGTTCAAATTCATGATCGCCCAGGACAGGATACGCTCTACAGCGCTTCATCTGCCGTTTTCATATGTCTACAGCGGGGTGCTGATCGCCTCCGTATTGATAGTGATCCATCTATTCTACAATTTTCTGGTCCTTTTGAAGGGAAAGGAGGAGTGACAAATGAACATGGGACTTTTCTTCATTATATTTCTTGCCGTTCTTCTCCTGAATGGATCGGTTGCATTCTCGATGTTGTTCTGCTCAGGGATATATTTCCTTGTGGAAGGACTTTCGTTCATGCTCGTCGCACAACGTCTGGTGGCAGGTGCGAACCAGTTCGTGCTTCTTGCGATCCCTTTCTTCATACTTGCAAGCAACATCATGAACTATGGTGGAGTCACCGACAGGATATTCAATTTCGCAAACAAGGCGGTAGGTCATATCCCGGGTGGTCTGGGACACGCGAACATACTGGCATCGGTAATCTTTGCCGGCATGTCCGGATCTGCCGTAGCAGACTGTGCCGGATTGGGAAAGATAGAGATAAAGGCCATGAAGGATGCCGGCTATGACGAGGGGTTTGCAGCAGCCATCACCGGCGCAAGCTCGATAATAGGCCCGATTATCCCTCCTTCGATTCCCTGCGTGCTATATGGCGTGGCAGCATCCGTATCGATCGGACAGCTATTCCTCGGCGGGGCGATTCCCGGGGTGATAATGGCTGTGTGCCTTGCGGTAATGGTCACCATCGAAGCGTTGAGAAATGGATATCCCAGGGAGAAATGGGAAGGTTTCAGGGTACTTTTCAAGACGCTTGGAAGGTCGTTCCTGTCACTTCTGACCCCCTGTTATCATACTTTTCGGAACCTTTACGGGTTTCGTGACACCGACAGAGTCGGCAGTGATCGCAATCCTTTATTCCCTTGCACTCGCGTTCATCTACAAACAGATGACGATAAGGCAGTTCAAGGAAGTACTGATCGAGACTGTACGTACGACGATTCCAACGATGTCCATACTTTGTGCAGCCCAGGTGTTCGGATGGATCATGGCAAACGAACAGATCCCGCAGTTGGTGCTGACGTTCTTCGAGACGTTCATACATTCCAAGTGGGCGGCCCTGATCGTAGTCAACATCTTCCTTCTGATCGTCGGATGCTTCATGGAGGCAGGTGCGGCGTTGATAATCCTCGTTCCCGTGCTTTTGCCGATCATGACATCCTTCGGTGTCGATCCCGTGCACTTTGGAATCATAATGGTTCTCAACCTGATGATCGGTCTTATAACGCCGCCTGTAGGCATATGCCTGTATATCCTGCAGTCGATCACATCCCTTACTTTCGCAACGATCGTCAAGAGGATATTCCCGTATCTGATGGCCCTGATCATCTCGCTTTTCATCGTTTCATTCGTGCCGGCAACGGTTACATGGCTTCCGAACCTTGTGTTCGGCTAGGAGGTTGCCATGAGTGACAGGTTTTTGCGACGTTCGCTCTTGTACGTTCCCTCCAGCTCGGAGAAGATGCTTGACAAGGCGATCGCGGTGGACGCGGATGCAGTGATCTTCGATCTTGAGGATTCAGTAAGTCCCGAGGAGAAGGAAAAAGCAAGAAAGAATGTGGAGGAACGGCTGAAAGGGAAAGCCTATGGGAAAAAAGAAGTGATTGTCCGGATAAACAGCCCGGATACACCTTGGGGGGTGGAGGATATGATAAAAATCCTTCCTCTTTCTCCAGATGCGATAATCCTTCCAAAGGCGGACAGGGTTTCGGTTTCCGCACTCTCCACACTCATGCATGCTCTTTCTCCTGGTGGAGTAAGGATGATTCCTTTGATAGAGACTCCGGCGTCCATTGTGGATGCATATGAAATTCTGGGGCTCTCCGGGTTCATTGATGGAGTACAGCTCGGAGCTGAGGATCTGACAAGAGAGATGGAAGTAAAGCGTACCGGAGACGGCAATGAAATACTTTATGCACGGGAAATGTTGGTCTTTGCAGCAAAAGCCATGAAAGTCGATGTCTTGGATACCCCATACACGTCGGTCAAAGACATCGATGGGTTGAGACGCGATGCCCGGTTGGCAAAAAGCCTTGGCTTTACAGGCAAAGTCTGCATACATCCATCCCACATAGACGTGATCAATGAGGTTTTCTCGCCCGGAAAGGAAGATGCGGAGGAAGCTGAAGAACTTTTGAAACTTTTCGATCTGGCGAGGAAAGATGGGAAAGGGGCATTCAGCTATAAAGGCAAGATGGTTGATTCCCCTGTAGCTGAACGGGCAAGGGGATTGCTCGAGCGTTACAAAGCCATTGGAAATTTATGAAAGGAGGAGTAAGAATGGCAGTTTCAAGAGAAGTAAGCGAAGATACGCGTGCCTATGTGAAAGGCTTGGTGGAACGGGGAAAGGTTGCAATGGATGCGATAAAGGATCTTACCCAGGACGATGTTCGAACCATTTCGAAGGCAATTGGATGGCTTGCCGTAAACAAAGCGGAGGAATGGGCGGAAATCAATTACGAAGAGACGAAGATGGGGAGATTGGAAAGCAAGATCGCACGAACCAAGGCAAGGGCCAGGGGGATTTCCAGGGATCACAACAATGCAAGGACTGTAGGCGTGGTCGACGTGGATGAAGAGAAACAACTCGTGAAGATTGCAAAACCTGTAGGGGTTGTCGCATCCCTTGTACCGACAACAGTTCCAATGGGAGTCGTGTTCATTGGAGCTATGAACGCCATAATGGGGAAAAACGCTACTGTATTCTCTCCACACCCGAGGGCGAAACATTGTACATGGCAGTGTGCGGAAGACATCAGGCACCTTTTGAAAAACATGGGTTACCCTGAGGATCTCGTGATCTGCATCGAAGAGCCTTCCATGGAGAAGACGACTGCCCTGATGGAAGAAGCGGACCTCATTGTCGCCACCGGCGGAGCTCCCATGGTCAAGGCCGCATATTCATCCGGTACCCCTGCATTCGGAGTGGGAGCCGGGAATGTTGTCGTCGTCATCGATGAAACAGCGGATTTGAAGGACGCCGCTGAAAAGATCATGACTGCACAGCTTAATGATTATGCAATCGGATGCTCGACGGAAAATGCCATGGTCATCCAGAAAGATATATATGACGATATGTTGAAAGCGTCGGTTGAAACCGGTGCATACATATGCAACGCGGAGGAGAAAGCAAGGCTGCAGGCATTTTTATGGAAGGGGCCGAGGAAGCTTAATCCTGATGCGATCTGCCTTCCCGCACCAGAGATGGCAAGGCGTGCAGGTTTCTCGATTCCCGACGATAGAACGTGGATAATCGTCGAAGAAACCGGATACGGGATCGATTATCCATTTTCAGGGGAGAAGCTTTCCGTTGTCGTTACTGCATACAAATATGATACGTTTGACGATGCCATTGCCTTGGTGAATGGCATACAAAACTATAGCGGTGCAGGTCACTCGTGCGGAATCCATAGTAAGAACGACGACCATATATTGAAATACGCTCTTTCGACTCATACGAGCAGGGTCGCGGTGAATATGACAGTCGGATTATCCAATGCCGGCAACTGGAACAACGGAATGCCGTTCACGATAAATCTTGGATGCGGTACCTGGGGTGGAAACATCACTTCCGAGAACATCACGTGGAAGAACTACATCAATACCACGTGGGTAGCCAGGGAAATAAAGAACTATACGGTTCCGACAGACAAGGAATTGTTTGGAGACGTCCCCGGGAAAATGGAATATTTCAAGGGACTTCTGGATTGATTTCCCCTCTCCCCGGTTGCTTTTGACGGCAACCGGGTTTTTCTTTGCGATGGTGGTTTCCCGTTCATCCAGAGAAGAATAAGATAGCGGGTGTAGAGTTGGTATTCATATGGATATTGTAATAGTCACGGGGGAAAAGGGAGGGGGAAAGTCGACGTACATCTCGACTTTGATGGCGCTTTCAGATTGCGCGGGGGGATTTTTGAGCATCCATCGGAGTGATGGGTATTACCTGAAGAACGTCGAAACTGGGGAAGAGAGGCTTTTCCTTTCATCCGAACCTGTCTTTGACAAGAAGTTCAAGGAGTGGTATTGCAATCCCGATGCACTTGAGTGGGCGAACGGGGAGTTGGAGAAGATTCGTTCGGGCGACGTATTCATAGATGAAGTCGGGATGATGGAAGTTTCGGGCTCGGGCTTTTCCCCTTCCTTGAAAGTGCTTTTGAAAAGGGATGTGAAGCTGACGCTTTCGGTGAGAAAGGCATTTCTGGACAAAGTCATCGAAGCCTTTGGAATAACGAGTGCACAGGTGATCGATGTATCGCAATTCCTCCCGATCGAAAAATCTTCTACTTTGTAGTAGAATCGGGGAAAAGAAAAAAGGAGAAACAAGAATATGTATCTCAAGTACGATGAGAAGAATGCAATCAAGGTGCCATCCCCTTTCAACAGGACGATGACCCCGATAATGACTACGGATATCGAGAAAAGGCCTATAGATTTCTCAATCCACATGACGGAGTGGGAAGAGGGTGCCGAGGTCGATGAGCATAAGCACGACGATGCAACTGAAGCGATGTATTGCCTTTCCGGAAGCGGCAAAGCCTCGATAAACGGAGTCTGGTATGATTTCGTACCCGATTCTATGATATGTGCACTTCCGGGGGAGATGCATCAGATAAGAAACACAGGGAGAGGGGTATTGCGCGCACTTTGCATTTTCTCCCCGGCAGTCTCGGGCGAAGGCCTCCGAAAGAGGGCGGAGGATGCTGTTGCCGCGTTCAAAGCTCAGAACGGCTGATGGAATATTGCATTTTTCGTACTATACCGAAACCAGTTAAATGTAATAATATTGGTTTGAAGCACTCTTGAAAGAAGAAGATAAGAATGTCTTATAAAATTCGTAGTGAGGGAGAAAGTGTATGAACTACTCAAAAGAAGTTGAGAACATGTGCAAGGTCACATGTGGTGCCCATCACGGCTGCGCTCCTATTCCCGAGGAAGGAAAGTGGGTTTATGCCAAGGAAATCAAGGATATTTCCGGTCTTACTCATGGCGTAGGCTGGTGCGCTCCGCAGCAGGGAGCATGCAAGCTCACGCTCAACATCAAGAACGGAATCATCGAAGAGGCTCTCATCGAGACACTTGGATGTTCGGGAATGACGCACTCGGCGGCAATGGCAAGCGAAGCAATCGTAGGAAGGACTGTTCTCGAGGCAGTGAACACCGACTTGGTCTGTGATGCAATCAACACGGCAATGAGGGAGCTTTTCCTCCAGATCGTATATGGTCGTAGCCAGAGCGCGTTCAGCGAGGACGGCCTTGTAATCGGCGCTGGACTCGAGGACCTCGGAAAGGGAACATGCTCGCAGGTCGGAACATGCTATTCCACAAAGCTCAAGGGACCAAGGTATCTCAACCTTGCTGAAGGTTATATCCTTCGCCAGGCACTTGATGAGAACAACGAGATCATCGGTTACGAGTATGTGAACATGGGTGTCTTCATGGATGCTGTAAAGAAGGGTGTTGATCCTGCAAAGGCTCTTGAGGATGCAAAGAAGACCTATGGTCGCTTCAGCGAAGGGGTCAAGTTCATTGATCCCAGGAAAGAGTGATTGAGGGAGGAACGCAAAATGGCATTGTTTGAAGGCTACGAACGCAGGATCGACAAGATCAACAAAGTTTTGAATTCTTATGGTATTTCCTCAATCGAGGAAGCGAAGAAGCTCTGTGACGAGAAGGGCGTTGACGTATACTCGATCGTCAAGGGCGTACAGCCGATTTGTTTTGAGAACGCTTGCTGGGCATATATCACCGGCGCTGCAATCGCAATCAAGAAGGGCGACAAGACAGCTTACGATGTTGCAAAGAGCATCGGCGAAGGACTCCAGGCATTCTGCATTCCTGGTTCTGTTGCGGAAGACAGGAAGGTGGGACTCGGTCATGGAAACCTCGCTGCAATGCTTCTTTCCGACGAGACCAAGTGTTTCTGCTTCCTCGCAGGCCACGAGTCTTTCGCTGCCGCTGAGGGCGCAATCGGAATCGCAAGGAACGCAAACAAGGCACGCAAAGAGCCTCTCCGCGTCATCCTGAACGGACTTGGAAAGGATGCTGCAAAGATCATCAGCAGAATCAACGGCTTTACACACGTTGAGACTGAGTTCAACTACTTCACCGGCGAACTCAAGGAGATCTCCAGGACTGCATACTCCAAGGGCGAGAGGGCGCAGGTTCTCTGCTATGGCGTTGACGACGTACGCGAAGGTGTTGCAGTAATGCACCGCGAGGGAGTAGACGTATCCATCACAGGTAACTCCACCAACCCGACCAGGTTCCAGCATCCTGTTGCAGGAACTTACAAGAAGGAGTGCTGGGAGAAAGGCAAGAAGTACTTCTCCGTTGCATCCGGCGGTGGTACGGGACGCACGCTCCATCCGGACAACATGGCAGCAGGTCCTGCTTCCTACGGTATGACGGATACGATGGGAAGGATGCACTCTGACGCCCAGTTCGCTGGATCTTCCTCGGTTCCGGCACACGTCGAGATGATGGGCCTCATCGGAATGGGCAACAACCCGATGGTCGGCGCTTCCGTTGCAGTTGCCGTTGCAGTTGCAGAAGCAATGAACAAATAACAAGTCTGAATGGACTTTACAGACAGCGTACGCTATCCGGTGTGCGCTGTTTTTTTTGTCCCTTCAGGGGTTAACATTTCTTTGTGGATTGACTAATTCGGTATTATTTTGACAAAATTCAGAATAGTGTAAGAATAAATTGAATGGAGGGGTGTTTTGTTCCAGTCAATACCAGAGATGTTCTTGGATCGCGTTGCAAAGGGGCCTGGGTTTGCTGCGCAGATGACGAAAGATGAGAAGGGACAGTTTTATCCCATATCGTATGAGAAGTTGCAAGAACGTGTTTTCTCACTTGCGCTTTCCCTTGATTCGATGGGAGTGAAGAAAGGGGATATCGTTGCCTTGATAGCCGACAACAGGACGGAGTGGCTCGAGGCTGACCTTGCAATCCTTACGCTTGGCGCATCGGATACCCCGCGCGGGCGTGATGCGATGGATTACGAGATATCGTACATCATAAGCGAGACGGAGGCAAAGGTTGCATTTGCAGAGAACAAGGACATACTTCTGCGTCTTTTGAATCTCAAGGGTGAACTACCTTTATTGGAAACGATCATCGTGATGGATGAGAGGAAGATGCCGTCTGTAGAGGAAATTTCAACTTATGAGGAGAAGTATGGCGTCAGGATCCTCAAGCATTCAGCTTTGATTGAAGATGGGGAAAAGATGCTCCCTGATAAAAGATGTGAGATCGGTAAGTGGGTTGCACGTATAAATCGTGATGACACTGCAACGATCATATTCACAAGCGGCACTACCGGCAAGCCCAAGGGCGTTATGATAACCCATGGAAACATCCTCTATCAGTTGGGGTGCATCACTGAAGTCAAAAAGGATCTTCCTCCCGGGATGAGATGGCTTGCGGTTCTTCCCGTGTGGCATGCCTTCGAACGACTTGTCCAGTACATTTCGATCTATTACCAGCACACGATATGTTACTCCAAGCCGATCGGGAAGATAATGCTTATAGACATTCTTATGACAGAGCCCGATGTGATGTGCTCGGTTCCTAGAATCTGGGAGACGGTCAAGCAGGGAGTGAATCAGGCGTTGAAGAACAAGAAGCCTGTAGAGAGAAAGATCTTCAATTTCCTTCTTTTGGTCTCGAAAACTTGGTTCCGTTCATCAGAGCGTGTCGAGGGCCGACTTCCAGACTACAGGGTGCGTATCAGGATTTTTGATATCTTGTCCGGTATAGTTCCGTTCACTCTTCTGTATCCTCTTGTTTGGTTTGCGCGTCGTTTCGTATTCTCCGAGATAACGAAGAAGTTCGGAAGGAACTTCATCGCAGGTATCTCAGGAGGGGGAAGCGTCTCGAAGGACGTCCAGTCCTTCTTCTCTGCAATCGGGATGAAGATCATCGATGGCTACGGGATGACTGAGACAAGCCCTGTTATAGGAATACAGCACTACCGCCATCAGATGCGCGATGTCCTCACCCCGTTCAAGGGAACTGAGATAAAGGTGGTCAAAGAGGATGGATCGGCTGCAGGAAGCGGCGAGAAGGGCGTTCTATTCGTCCGCGGACCTCAGGTGATGAAAGGGTATTACAAGAATGAGGAACTGACACGTCGGATAATTGATTCCGAGGGATGGCTGAATACCGGGGACCTTGCGATAATGACCCGTAGCGGGGACTTCAAGATAGTGGGAAGGAGCAAGGATACGATCGTACTCTCCGGAGGGGAGAACATCGAACCCGTACCGATCGAGAACAAACTCAAGGAGAGCGAGTACATAGATACTGCAGTAGTGGTAGGGCAGGATGAGAAGTTCCTCGGTGCCTTGATAGTCATCGACAAGAAGAGTGTCGAAAGATATCTCAAAGAGAACGGTATATCGTATCTTGATAGATCCGCGCTATCCGAGATGGACGAAGTCAAGAGCCTCATTGCATCAGAGCTTCATTCCCTGCTGTCGCTTAAGAACGGCTTCAAGACGTTCGAGCGGATATCACGATTCGCGATCCTTGAAAAACCGTTCGAAGTGGGAAAGGAGCTTTCGTTGAAGCAGGAACTGAAGCGCTTTGAGATTGCCAAACTCTACAAGAAGGAGATCGATTCGATCTTCGAGTAGTTTTCGTTGGACAAAAGGACGGAAAAGGTGTCAACTGGAAAGGTAGGGGGCACTTGATGGAGAGTAGGGAAGAGCACTATCTGAAGATGACGAACACTCCCGTTCCGTCCTTGATAATCAAGCTTGCGTGTCCGACTATAGTGTCGATGCTCGTCTCAAGCATCTACAACATGGCGGATACGTTCTTCGTATCACAGATCGGGACTGCGGCAGCGGGGGCTGTCGGGATCACGTTCTCGATAATGGCGATAATCCAGGCGATCGGATTTACAATCGGAATGGGAGCGGGGAACCTTGCATCCAGACGCCTCGGGGCGAAAGAGGATGATGAGGCGAACAGGTATGCATCAACCGGCTTTTTCTTCGGACTATTCCTGTCTCTCATACTATGCGTCTTCGGCTCACTCTTTTTGGATGAATTGATGGTTGCACTCGGCGCGACCGATACGATCCTCCCGTACGCAAGGTCGTATGCGCGCTATATTCTCCTTGCATCCCCTGTGATGTGCCTCTCTTTTATCATGAACAACTATTTCAGGGCGGAGGGGAAGGCACTCTACGGCATGCTTGGAATCACGACAGGGGGAGTGCTGAATATAATCCTCGACCCGATATTCATCTTCGCGCTCGGGCTTGGAACTGCAGGAGCAGCGATTGCAACCGCCCTTTCCCAGCTTATCTCATTCCTGATCCTCCTTTCCATGTTCCTCAGGAGGAAGAGCAACCTTGTCATTTCAATCAGGTACATCGCGTTTGACGTGAAGAAGTACAGGAATATCGTTCTTACGGGTCTTCCCACTCTCGCCCGCCAGGGCTTTGCCTCCCTTGCCACGATAGCGCTTAATGTCACTGCCTCGATATACGGGGATGCCGCGATTGCCGCTATGTCGATTGCAGGACGAATCGGATTCTTCCTCTTTTCCTTCATGATCGGACTGGGTCAGGGTTTCCAGCCTGTCGCTGCATTCAACTACGGCGCAAAACGTTTTGAGAGGGTGAAGGAAGCAACGAAGTTCACAAGCAGGGCGGGAACGATTCTCATGGCAGTCGTATCTGTCATCTGTTTTGTCTTTGCCCCGGATATCGTTCGCTCATTCCGCAAAGACGACTTGGAGGTGATTGCGATAGGAACGGCCGCACTACGTTTCCAGTGCTCGGCTTTGTTCCTTTCAGGTCTTACTACAGCGACGAACATGGCACTCCAGTGCACGGGACAATCGATTGCCGCAACATTCCTGGCCCTTTCGCGTCAGGGTATTTTCTTCATACCCCTTGTATTGGCGCTTCCGAGGTTCTTGGGGATTTTCGGGCTTGAACTTGCCCAGCCCGTTGCAGATGTGCTCACATTCTTCATAAGCATCTTCTTCTATAAAGCGTTCATGAGGAAGCTGGATAAACTCTCTGCCGGAGAAAAGTCACTTTCTTAACTTCACGAGGAATATGAGCGTTGCAGCCATCGCTGTCAGAAGAGCGGATGAGGGGGTGACCCACCATAGCCCTTCAAGGCCGAGCGGAAAAAGTACGAGCATCATCAATATTGGAAATAGAAGTGCACTATATATCGATATCTCTGTCGCTTCCTTGTTTCTTCCGATTGCAGACGCATATGCCTGTCCTGAGTAGCTTATCCAGCGCACGATGTACGTCAGTCCCATTATTGTTATCGCATGAACCGCCAAAGAGAGCGAATTTGCATCCACTTTCAAAAACATGGAGAATATCGACTCTGGAAACGAAACGATCAGGAACGTGCAGAAGAGGCACATTATGCAAAGTGCGATCGCACAGCATAGTGCAATCCTCTTCGCCCGGTCTTTTCTCTCCGCACCCCAGTTGTACCCGATTGCGGGCTGGAGCGAATCGAACACGCCGTACATTCCGGGAACGATGATGGAGTCTATATTCATGAATACCCCGTATATTGACACGGCAACTTCACCGCCTAATCGGAGGATGAATGTATTCATCAGTATGGATGTGATCCTTCCGGAAGTGTTGTTCAAAAAGCTTGGAAAACCTTGTTTGATTATTTCGCCAAGCGTTGCCGTTACTTTCCCCGGATGAACGAACTTCAGCGGCATCCTTCCCTTTATGAATGGAAGCATCGAGATTATGCACGTTATTGACATTCCAAGGCTCGTTCCGAGCGCCGCGTACCCGATTCCGCGCTTGAGGACATAAAGGAACAAAAACTCGAATGAAAGGCACATGAATGCCATTACGATGTTCATCACCATCGAAAAGCGAACCCAGCCGGAGATCCTCAGGTAGTTGTCGAACACGAATACCAATGATGTAAGCGGGATGAAGAGGGTATATACCCATAGGTACGTCATCGCTTCCTTTGTAAGCGCATCTCCCGCTCCCATCAGTGAGAAAAGCCAAGGACCTGAAAGGGTTATCGCCAGAGATGTAAGCGTACTGGCAAGCGATGCTGTGATCACCGCAGTAGTGAACAACCTGTCCGCTTCCTCTTTCCTTCCTTCCCCGAGCTTGATTGCAATTGCGATCGAAGAGCCTACTGCGATCATGTCGGCGACTGCGTACGCAATGAGTAGCAGAGGCATTGCGAGATTTCCCCCTGCAAATGCAGTCTGCCCGAGAAAGCGCCCCACAAGGAGCATCTCAAGTGAGAAATATATATTGGATGCGATCATTCCGACAGTACCCGGGATTGCCGCTTTGAAGAAGAGCTTCAAAGGTGGTGTCTTTAGAAAAAATGAATGTGCGCTTGTCATACAAGTTATTAAAAACTATTGAGCGTACTCCATAGTCAAGTGCTATGATTTATCCATGAAGATCGATCAGATTTACTACACGCCACAGCAACTTGCATCCTTTTTCTCAATAAAGAAGGACACTCTCCTTTACTACGACAGGATCGGGCTTTTCTCCCCCGACGTGAGGAACAAGAACGGTTACAGGTACTACACTGCGGCAAAGCTCAACGAACTTGATTCGATCCTTACGATGCGCGATCTGGGGCTTTCGATCAATGCGATCAAGGAAGTGGTGGGGAGATTGGATACACCTTCGTTCCTGGAACTTCTTTCCAAGGAAGAGGAGAGCATCCAGGAGAAGATGTCGGAGTGCAGGAAGACGCTTTCGATAGTCCGGAAGATCAAGAACAACATAAATGAAGCCCGCTTGAGGGAAAAAGGGAGGATGTACATCGAGAAAGTTGAAGAGCTTCCGATAGTGAAGCGTAGTGTGAAAGTGAAAGACGGGAATATCCCGGGCGATGATGACTGGCAGGATGCGTATTCGGATCTGATGGCAACCTCCGACTGCAAATCGATAATAAGCGTCGGAAGCGTACTGCGCCTCGATGAGGCTGAGAAGCTATTGGGTGCAGTCTTCAGGGAAGTATATGTTCAGGTTCATCAAAAGAGCGATGAGCACATTCCGAAAGGGGAGTATGCATCGATGTACTTCCAAGGTTCCCTGGATAATTTGACATCTTTCTACAAAGCATTCTTTGAAGACATTCACGATAAAGGGCTGAAGCCGCTCGGGGATGTGTACGAGGAACTTTCGATTTCCCCGATCATAACGAAGGATGAGAGCGAACACGTTACAAAGCTCATGGTAATGATAAGTTGAGATGTTTCAAATAGTTTCAGCACATTGGTGTGGAGTATTTATTAAGTTTATTGCTGTTTGATATTGATGATAATACAATGTTTGTGGAGATGATATAGATGCCTACGATTTCGATGTTTTACGGGATATTGATAAGAATGTTTAATACAAATGAGCATAATCCCCCTCATTTCCATGCTTGTTATCAGGATTATGAGGCATTATTCGATCTTGATGGAAATCTCTTTGAAGGAGATATGCCCAAAAGGCAATTAAGGCTCATTACTGCATGGGCAGAACTTCATAAAGATGAATTGGAAGCAAATTGGCGTCTTGTTGAAGAGCATGAACAACTTTTCAATATCGAGCCTCTTCGCTAATGAATAGGGAGATTGTATGGACAAAGTACCTAGATGGCGTGTAATTGAAGTCATTCCAAGGGAAGACTATACTCTTTTACTTACTTTTGCAGATGGAAAAAAAGGAGTATACGACTTTAAGCCTAACCTCCAATACCCTGTATATAGGAGACAAAAAGATATTGCTTTCTTCATGCAGGCAAAAGCGCTATATTCTTCCGTTGTCTGGCCGGATGACACAGATATCGATCCTGAGTATCTATACAATGAATGTAAGATTTCACAATGAGAATGCTGAAGATTTCGTAAACGTCAAACCGATGTAAAACTCTAATGTATGGGATATTTTATTGAAAACTGTATTTGAATAACACTTTGCAATATTGAAAAATGAATAAATTTAACACTTTTCAATATTTTGAAATGCAATACCATGAAATCATGAGCATCAGACTGAAAAGAAAGGTTGAAACTGTTCTTGAAGACTATTATATGAATGATCCGGGAAAGATAATGCTTCTGGATGGGGCAAGGCAAACGGGAAAATCATTCATCATAAGAGAAACCGCTGGTAGGAATTTTAAGAATTTCGTGGAGATCAACCTTTTTGAAGACAGGCTTGGAACTCGCATTTTCGCTGATGTCGATACCGTAGAGAAATTCGATATTGCCATCAGCCTTGTTTCGGGTCCTTTGACCATGGCTGGCAAGGAAAATACGATGATATTCCTTGACGAGATACAAGAATATCCAAACCTGCTTCCTCTTCTCAAATTCATCAATATGAAAGGAAAATACCGATATATTGGTTCCGGATCTGCTCTTGACGTGGAATTGTCAAGAACAAGTTCCATTCCCATGGGATCGATAATGATCGAAAGGCTTTATCCGCTTGATTTTGAGGAATTTCTTTGGGCAAATGGTGTGGGTGAGGATATAATTTCATTTCTCAGGAAATGCCATGAGGAAAAGAGTAGCGTGGATGGTAATGTTCACGAAGCTATAATGAAGCAATTGAGGATGTACCTTGTCATAGGTGGGCTACCGGAAGTTGTACGTTCATATATCGAAGGTATGGATATTGCATCAATACGTGCCCTCCAATCTGAGATAAGGGGATTCTATGCTTCTGACTGTGCCAAATATGATAGTGAGCATCGGCTGCAGATAATGAGGGTATATAATCTGCTTCCATCCTTCATGGAACAGAAAAAGAAAAGGGTGATTTACAAGAATATCAATCCCAAGAGTGCCCGGTCTGATAGATATATGGAGGAATTCGACTATCTTACCGCATCGGGCGTGGCGCTGGGTGTTCATGCTGTATCAAATCCCGTGTTTCCTTTGCTTGAGATTTCTTCAAAGAATCTTATCAAGCTGTATTTGAACGATGTAGGGCTTCTTTCTGCAGTTCTCTTCGGAACAAACATAAATGCTGTTTCAGGTGATGTAAGATCCATAAATCTTGGATCTTTGTATGAAACGTTTGCTGCAATGGAACTGTCTGCACATAAGCATCCGCTGTTCTATCTGAGAATCGGCAAGAGGACTCCATCCTCTACAGTGTGGAGATGAATTGCCGCATCCGCTTGGTATAAAGCCATATGAATGATATAATTAGGTATGGACGACGAGGCAAGAAGAGCAAAGAACAGGACCATCAGGGAAAAGGGCATGGAGACACGTCTCCGCCATGCTTCCATGCTCCCTGTCGTCATCGAGCTCAAGCTCGATCTGAAGTGCCTGGGCAACGCAGAACGCAGTAAGATCTTCCTCTTCTTCGTCGAATGCAGATGGCTATGCAACCACCTCCTTTTCCTTGATGCGGATGCTTTCCGTTCATTCGATACCAGCACGAGGTCAATCACATCGCTGGACAAGGATGGCAATGTAGTCGAACGCCGGCTGACGATGCCCGCCAAGTTCATACAGGCTGTATATTCCTCTATGAAACAGGATATGAAGGCACTTGCCGCAAAGAGAAACAAGACGGGAAAGAGGAACGGGAAGCTGAAGTTCCGCTCATCATACGACTCCATCGAGCTCAACCAGTACAAGGATACCCACTGGATATGTTTCGGCCCGGAAGGGAACGCCAAGGGAAAATACAAGAATACGGTTCATATCGCGGGCATAAGGAGACCGATACGCGTGTCCGGGATGGATCAGATCCCGGCCGGAGCCGAATACGCCAACGCCAAGCTTGTGAAGAAGCCGTCGGGCATATACCTGATGCTGACGTGCTATGTGCCGAAGAGTGAAGGAAAGAAAGACACCGGGAACAAACCTGATATCGGCATCGATTTCGGTATCAAGACTACCATAACGACCTCGGAAGGAGAGAAGTTCGACATAACGGTCCGAGAACCGGAGCGCCTCAAGGGCCTGCAGAAGAAGCTTGCAAGGCAGGAGAAGGGCTCCAGGGGCTGGCATGACACGAAGCATCGGATCCGGAGGGAGTATGAGGGACTCGCCAACAAGAGGCGGGCGAAGGCCAATCAGGTATACCACGATATCGTCACGGGAAGGGATCTTGTGGTCATGCAGGATGAGAACATCAAGGGATGGTACAAGGGACTCTTCGGCAGAGAGGTGCAGAACTCCGCGCTGGGTACGCTGAAAAGGAAGCTGATGGCAAATCCCAAGGTCATGGTCATTGACCGCTTCTTCCCTTCGACGAAGATGTGTATCTGCGGGTACGTGAATGAAGACATCACTCTCTCTGACAGGGTGTTTGCATGCCCGGCGTGCGGGTATACCGGGGATCGTGATGTAAAGAGTGCGAAAACGCTGCTTCTTGCAGG
>CALXOH010000007.1 GCA_944389975.1 uncultured Spirochaetaceae bacterium | reverse complement strand
CCCAGGAAGAGCTCTCCAGGAAATCCGGAATAAATCAGGCGAATATCAGCAAGCTTGAACATGGGAAGGCCAATCCTTCTGTTTCAACATTGCAGAAGCTTGCGAACGGACTTGGAAAACGGCTTGTCATTTCATTTGAATAATCACGGGAAATTAAGCAATCATGTTCATTGCCTGGAGATATGGAACGAAAACAGACATTCACATGGGACTAAGCGTATACAACTACTATTATTTTCACAAGGAAACGAACCTTATAGCATAGTTATGCAGAAGGCATATCGTTACAAACTACCCCATCCATGCAAGCGAATGGATTGTTCACATGGAGGTTTTGACTGATTTGAATCATCCGAACCAAATCCATAGAGTCTTTCAGATGGAATATCGCAGGTTCTCGTTTGCGAATTCAAACGGATTAGTGACGCGCGTCAACGTAAGAGGATATTGCTTTCCAGTCGAATAGACGACGACGGCTTCCAAGATATTCGGATCACCATCTTTGAATCTGTACCTTATCTCTATTTTCCCTTCTTCAGGAACCAAGTAAGATACGACAAACCAGCCATCTTCCTCTTGGGTTCTGTTGGATTCGATGGCAGGCGTTGTTTCTACAATAGTGCTTGATGTCTCATCCAACTCTCCCATGATCCAATATCCCGGTTTCGTATATTGGATATCTATTATGATTTTCAAGTCATCAATAGTTGCCATCCATTGCCCTGCAAGTGCTTCAGCAGATATATTTGGACTACCTGGACAGGAAGTGAGAAAAATAATTAGAGCTACCCCCCCCCAGTAGGGAGAGAGCTGATCTTAATTTCTTATACAGTATTAGTTCTTTCATGTTTTAATTGTACATTGGATTATGTGATAGGCAAAGGAAAAATATTTTCGGTGGAGATGCTTCTCTTTCACCCCGGGGTAATCCGACGGGAAAGATGATGCCTGATGATTTTTCATCTTTTCGCTTTTACGGATTGAACAACAAAAAGGTTCTGGAGTACTATCCACATATGAAAGGGAAGGGATTAAGAAACAGTTACATCCACTTTAAGGGCTTCGAAAGCCCGAGCCTTCCCACATCCGTATTTCCCATCGGGAAGATTGAAATCGATCACAAGCTTATCAGAAGGGGATTCTGACGATGGGTGGCCTTGGAATGCAGAAAGAAAGGCGCAAGGCCATGACTCCGGGAAAATTGCATACAGACATCAATCCAAAAAATAAGTTGACGGTTCGCAATGGCATGGCTTATCGTAGAATTATCACTTGTTATATTTTTATGATAAGTGGAGGTTGCAATGGCAGAACTTGACTTCTCCGAAGGCGCACTCCCTCTTTATTCCCAAGTGGCATACGGGTTGTGCCGTCGCATCAAAGATGGCGAATTCACCGTTGGTAGCTTTCTGCCTTCGCAGAGCGACCTTTCCTCCTATTACGGGGTCTCGAGGATAACTATCATCAATGCAATCAGATTCCTCACCGAGAAAGGGATCCTCAGATCTCATCAGGGGAAAGGTTCGCTTGTCCTCAAAAGCGAAATCGGTGTGGATTCATACGTCGAGGAAGGGTTTTCGATGCAAGTCCAGAAACATGGATTTTCCGCATCGACCAAAGTTGTCTCGGCAAAGATCGTGAAAGCATCCGGGGATGTGCTTTCTTCCCTCATGCTCAAAGATGGAGACAGCGTCATCGAACTCAAAAGGATAAGGTACATTGATTCCGTACCTGCCTGCTACGAGCATACTTTCTATAGGATTATTCCGGGGATTACGGAAGCTATCCTGACACTCAAAGACAACGAATCGCTCTATGCCCTTTTGAGCACGAAAGGGGTGAAGATGACGAAGGCGGAAGAGAAGATGTGGGCAGAGAAGGCCGACGATGAGA
This sequence comes from uncultured Spirochaetaceae bacterium, assembly GCA_944389975.1. Taxonomy (GTDB): domain Bacteria; phylum Spirochaetota; class Spirochaetia; order Sphaerochaetales; family Sphaerochaetaceae; genus Ornithospirochaeta. The sequence continues at coordinate 21,494 of CALXOH010000007.1, read as the reverse complement.
GTGCTTCCCTACTTGGAATGGTCGGCTGCTCTCCAGTGCTATCGGTACATCGAAGAACGTTCGCAGAAGGGTATTCGTTCCCCTTCGAGTATTGCAACAACTCGTACAACACTGATGTGTACGGGCCGTACGGCATAGTGACTATCAAACTACAACCATAAGTGGTTAGGAGGAATACGATGAAGAAGTTTTTTCTTGTCCTGATGATGGTGCTGCTTGCGCTTTCCCCGCTTTTTGCAGGAGGATCTTCCGAGGTTTCCGAGGAGGAGAGGGCAGCTATGATCGCGAAAGCCGACGAAGGCTTGGATGAAGAGACGTTGGCTTTTCTTGATGGCAAGGATTTTACCGGCCAGACGCTTGTCGTCGGAGTTTGGGGTGGCGTAATCGAGGATATCCTCAGGGAGTACGTTATTCCTCCTCTCGAGGCCAGGGGTGCTACGATCGAGCTTCTGCTCGGAGGCACTGGCGACAGGTTCAGCAAGATCTACATGGAGAAGGACAATCCCACGATGGACATCTGCTACCTGAACATGTACGAATGCCAGATGTCGATGCGCGACGGGATCACTGAGGAGCCGTCTGCCAAGATCCCCGCATACGACGACCTTTACCCATGGGCGCAGATTGCTTCCTACGGCGTGTCTGTAATGGGATTGGGAATCGCATACAACCCCGATTATTTCGATGCCCCACCGAACTGGAACGATCTTTGGAAGCCTGAGTACAAGGGAAAGATCGCATTCCCGAACTATCCGGGATCTGAGGGAGATGCATTCCTTGCAATCGCAGCGCGCGTGGCGGGAACGGACGAACACGACATGGATAAGGGCTTTGAGAAGCTTCGTGAGCTTTGCCCGGTTCCACTTGTATACACGAACCTCGACGAACTATTCATGCTGATGGACAAGGGCGACATCGTAGCCGCTCCAGTCATCTCAGGGTATGCATGGACGTACATCGACAGGGGAATGAACATCGCATTCTCATGGCCTACTGACATCGGATGCGTAAAGACGATGGATACGATGACGATCGTAAAGAACAACAAGCACCCAGAACTCAGCGATGCATGGGCACAGCTTGCAATCTGTCCCCGCACGCAGAAGGCATATGCAGAGAGAATCTACTTCGGACCTACGAACAGCGAGGTAGTCCTCGAGGGAGAGGTTGCAGACAGGGTTGTATACGGAGAGAGGGTGGATCAGCTCGTGGACCTCGACTGGATGTACATCATCGAGAACAGGGCGGATTGGACGCACAGGTACAACCAGGACATCCTTGAGTACGACGGGAATTGAAGATGATAAGACTTTGGGCAGAAGCGAGTACTGAAGATCTGAAGGATGTAGGGAACGTAATACTTCCCATAGGTGCGCTTGAGCAGCATGGACCTCACATGCCTGTGGGAACCGATTCCTACCTTCTTTATGCAGTTCTTTCGTCTTTGGTCAAAGAGGATACGGAGGAGGATTACTACGTCCTTCCTCCGATCCCGTATGGAAAAAGCACCGAGCACATGTCATTTCCCGGGACTGTAACGCTCTCGATGCAGACTCTTTGCTCGATCATCACCGACATCGCATCATCCCTTGCCGCACACAAAGTGAATCGCCTTTTCATAATAAACGGGCACGGCGGGAACATCGGTGCGATAGATTCCCTTCTCTACGACATAAGGTATGAGAAGAAGATCGAGTGTTATGCATTCCACCTTGGAAAGATCTATCCGCTTTTGGATGAACACGGAGGGCTTCCATGGAGCATGCATGCAGGGTATGCCGAGACGTCCATCATCATGGCTTACGATGACGGACGCTTTTCCAGAAATCTGGAGAAGAACCCCGGCGTATTAAAGAGCAAGGGATATGATTTCTTCCAATCCCTCGGCCCTGTCAGCTACGGCTGGATGACGGAAGACATATCGGAAAAAGGTTTCATCGGCAATCCCGGGATGGCAAGCAAGGAAGCCGGAGAACGCCTTATAGCCGGAATAGTCGGTTATTTACTTTCCGCATTCAAGGAGATAGTCGGAAAGAGAAGAGGAGAATAGCATGCAAAACTATTTTGAGAAACCAGATAACGGAGACATCGTTATCAAGAACATCGCGAAGATTGTCAGCGGCGATTTCCATAAGGGAATCATCGAAGGGGCGGACACGATCGTCTGCCGCAAAGGCAAGATCGCACAGATTGGAAAAGAGAGTGAAGTGGACTTTTCCGACATCAACCTCGTTGTAGACGCAAACGGGCAGGTTGCAATCCCCGGCCTCATCGACGGGCACCTGCACAACACGCTCGACGACTATGCTCCGCAGCGCGGCGCCGTCGGATGCTACACCGACGCTCTCTTGTATGGAACGACTACGATGATAAGCGAAGGGGAGCAAGGCCCGGGCTATCCAAGGTTCTACAACGACCCGATCGGAGTGAAGGCAACTGCAATAATGGCAGCGCGCGTATTCCAGAAGTACAGGCCGGGCGGGGCATTGAAGATGCACGGAGGGGCTGTCGTCCTTGTCGACGGACTCACGGAAGAGGACTTCAAGGAGATGAGCGAAGCCGGAGTATGGCTTATCGCGGAGATCGGAGGGGGCGGGCTATCCAAGCCTGAGAAGGTCATCCCGATGGTCAAGTGGGCCCGTAAGTACGGCTTCTTCGTATCATGCCACCTCGCACCTCCGTCGATTCCCGGATCTTCGTGGGTAACGAGCGATGACATACTCAAGATCAAGCCTGACAAGATTGCACACTTCAACGGTGGATCCACCGGCGTTTCGTACGACCACATCGACCGCTTGATCAAAGAAAGTGACGCAGGGCTTGAACTCGTTGTAAACGGCAACTTCGTGAACTTCAACAAGATCCTGAGGCAGCTTGCCGAGCGCGATGAATTGGATCGCGTGACGTTCGGAAGCGATGCGCCCACAGGACAGTCGGCGCTGCAGGCGGCGATCAACCTTGCTATCGTAAAGGCATCGTGCCTCAATGGAATCCCCGCTCATCAGGCGATCGCAATGGGTACAGGAAACACTGCAGATCTGTACGGCCTCAACACAGGCAAGATCGAAGTCGGCAGGGAAGCTGACATATGCATAATCGACAATCCACCTTCATCGGTTGGCAGGGATGCCCTTGAAGCGATCGAAGCGGGTGACCCGTTCGGTGCATCTTTGACGATAGTGGATGGAGAGATTGCAGGATTCCGCGGGCACGACAGCAGGCCTACAAGCCGCTATTGCCTGATAAACGGAAAAGAGGCGAGGTTCGAGACCATAACAGAGCACCTCTTCTTCCCGATGGCTCCTGCAAAGTACAAGTTCTGATCTTTTTTTTTCGTCGGTCTGGCTTCGGCCAGGCCGTTTGGAGGCATACATTGAAGTCCCGTCACGCATTCTATCTGATGCTTCCTGCGCTATGTATGCTTGTTCTGATCTTTGTAATTCCGCTTTTCTTCCTTGTTGCAAAGAGCTTTCAAGCATATGTTCCCGGAACGCTTGTCTCTCCACCAGGCTTTACCTTGGAGAACTACATCAACCTTGTCAGCGATCCTTATTACTGGTCCGTGTATCTCAGGACGCTGAGGATTTCCTTCGTTTCGACGTTGGTGATCCTCGTCCTTTCATATCCTTTGTCGGTGTTCATCTCGAAAAGGAAGGCCCGTACCAGGGGATTCTTCCTCACCCTTGTGATCCTCCCGATGATAGGGGGTGCGATGATCCAGACGATGGGATGGTTTGCAACGCTGATGCGCTATGGCTTTCTCAATTCGGTATTGCTCGCAATCGGATTGATTTCCGAGCCGATCACATTCCTCGGAACCGAACTGGGTGTCGAGATAGGGCTCGTGCAGGCATTCCTGCCCATGATGGTCTATCCCCTCACATCAAGTTTGTTGCAGATCGACAGGGATGTGGTCGATGCTGCAAGAACGCTTGGCGCGGGGCGGTTTACGGTGTTTTCCAAAATAACGTTCCCGTTGACGCTGCCCGGGGTGGCGGCAGGTTCTGTTTTGGTCTTCATGGCGTGTCTCACAGGCTTTGTCACCCCGTCGTCTCTGGGGCAGGGAAAGATACAAGTCTTCGGCACGTACGCATACCAGCAGGCGATGCAAGTGATGAACTGGCCGCTTTCTTCCAGTTTCTCGATCTTCTTCATAATCCTCATAGCGCTTGCTTCCTTGATTGTGAGCGTTGTTTGCAGAAAGTGTGCTGAAAGGAGGGGTAGATGAAAGAGAAAAAGTTATGGGGGAACATCAATGCTGTTGTTGCACTTCTCGTGCTTCTTTTCATGCTGGTTCCCATAATCGTCATATTCGTAAACAGCTTCAACTCAAGCCAGTTCTTCTCGTTCCCTCCCGAGGGTTTCACGCTCAAATGGTATGAGCGCTTCTTGGAAAACAGGGAATACAAGACCGCAATAGCTGTAAGTTTGAAGATTGCAACCTTGTCTGTCCTGGTGGCACTGTTGTTGGGCATTCCCGCATCCTATGGCATATACAGGTGGAAGAGCCCTGTTTCCAAAGTGCTCTCTTCGCTCTTTCTTTCCCCGCTGATGCTTCCCGGGATTGTATGGGCGATCGGGCTCATCCAGTACTATTCGATCGTGAATTTGACCGGAACGACGGCCGGGTTGGTTGCAGCCCACATAATACTGATACTCCCGTACGTCATAAGGCTTGTGCTATCCAGTCTGTCGTATCTGGATTTCGACACTGTGAACGCAGCGCGTACACTTGGCGCAACCAGCGGGAAGGCATTTTTAAAGATAGTTCTACCAGCGATAAAACCCGGTGTGATAATCAGTGCGATATTCGGCTTCATGGTATCGTTCAACGATGTAACGATAAGTACGTTCATCGCAGGTACGAAGAACCTGACATACCCTGTGAGAATGTACGTGGAGCTACGCACGGAGGGGCTTGATCCGTTGGCTGTAGCAGTGAGTGCGGTGATCATGGCGTTCACCATCGTCATCGCGCTTCTGGCCGAGAAGTTCTGGTCTTGGTCGAAATACCTGTAATCGGAGGTTTCAAATGAGGGATTGTTTCAAGGAATTACTGGAGAATTACAAACATCTGGATTATCTGCCGAAGTTCCAGCTTCCGGACGGTCGTCCGTCTCTGACCGGTATAGACGGCTCGAAGATAGCGCCGTATGTATTGATGACTGTACGCGATCCCCTGTGTGGATATAACGACGACTCTGCAAAGGAGATCGCATCGCTTATGGATGATGCGAAGGAAGTTGCAAGAACCGGAATGTTCGTAACATACACGGGAATGTACAAAGGGGCGGAGATCTCGGTCGTAAGCGGGGGAAGCGGTGCACCTGAGGCGGAGTTGGTACTGAACGAATTCATGATCCACTCGAATGCACGCACATTCATCCGCGTCGGGGGCTCCGGCTCGTGGAGTGAGAAAGTACATCCCGGGGACGTCGTGATCTCTTCCGGCGCCGTCAGGGATGAAGGGATGACTTCAAGCTATGTAGTGAAGCAGTATCCTGCACTTGCAAACTACGAAGTTCTCTCGGCTTTGATCTCTGCAGCAAGCGAGAACGGGCATAAGTTCCACGTGGGCATAACCCGTTCCGGCGACAGCGAGTATTGCGGATGGGGGAAACCCTCGTTCGGCGGGTACATCCAGAAAGAGAATCTTGAGATAATCGACTACTATCACAGGGCCGGGGTGTTGAACACCGACAGGGAGACTTCGGCGATATTTACGCTCACCACGCTCTTTGGAATGCGCGGTGGATCGATCTGCTCTGTAGGGGATGCGGTCGTGAACAAAGAGGGTTTCAAAGCTGGCGGCGGACACGAGAGTGCGATCAGAATTGCACTTGAAGCGGTTGTCAAGCTGAAGAGAATGGATGACTGGAAGAAGGAAAAGGGGCTTGAATACTGGGTCCCGGAGGTGAAGTGAGATGTCATTTCTGGAAATCAGGGGTATAGTCAAGGACTTTGATGATACCAAAGTCCTCCAAGGTTTGGATTTGGATGTGGAGGAGAAGGACATACTGGTTCTCCTCGGGCCTTCTGGGTGCGGTAAGACGACCCTTTTGAGAATCATCGCAGGGCTTTTGGATCCCGATTCGGGAAGTATGACGCTCGATGGGAAAAACCTTCTGGAAGTTCCAGTAGAGGATCGCGGGATAGGATTCGTATTCCAGAAATACGCGCTCTTTCCCCACATGAACGTCGAAGAGAACATAACTTTCGGTTTGAAAGTGAGGAAAGTCGGGAAGGATGAGATCAAAAAGCGTCTTGACGACGTACTGGAACTTGTGGAGCTCAAGGGGTATGAAAAGAGGAAGGTCTCCGAGCTCTCGGGCGGGCAGCAACAGCGGGTTGCCCTTGCGCGTGCCTTGATAATCAAACCGAAGTTGATGCTTTTGGACGAGCCTTTGTCGAATCTCGACGCAAAACTCCGTACATCGGTACGTGTCAACATCGTAAGGATTCTGAAAAAGCTCGGGATAACTGCGATCATGGTGACCCATGACCAGGTGGAAGCTATGACGATGGGGGATAAGGTTGTTTTAATGAACGAAGGAAAAATCTCCCAGGAGGGGAGGCCAAAAGACATATATTTCGACCCTGACAACCTCTTTGTCGCAGAGTTCCTGGGATCTCCGAAGATTAACGTTCTCAAAGTGGAATCGGGGTGCATGAACGGAATAAATGTCGGAAAGGAAATGCTATCCAAGTGGACCGGGCTTGACGAGAGAGCAATCCCCGACGGCACGTTCTATCTGGGCGTCAGGCCTGAGTACATCGCCCCGGCGGATGATGGAATCAAAGGGAAGATCGAACACGTCGAGATCTCCGGCGCGGATACGAACGTCCACATGGAACTCTTGGGAAGCGGATGCGTGATGCGCGTCAGCTCGGGCTCTGTCGAGTATTCAGAAGGGAATGACGTTGCCGTTGCCTTCCGAAGCGGATCGTGCTATCTCTTCGACTCAAGTGGAAAGAGGATCAGGTGATGGCTGGGAAGAAGTTTCTTGTCGCAGGCGACGTGGATGAGGATTTCTATGCTCTTCTTGACCACATTCCGGCACATGACGAGGGAATCCTTGCGCATGAAAGTTTCTCCCTTCCCGGAGGAAAGGCTGGAAACTCTGCATACGTTCTTTCATCCCTGGGATCCGACACGTCCCTCTTTGCCGTCGTCGGGAACGACAAGAGGGGGGAGGTCGCGCTTTCAAAGCTCAAAAAGGAGAACGTCGACTTGTCTCTCGTCGTAGAGAACGGAAAGGAGACGACGCTTTGCATAATGATGCTCGACGGAAGCGGGGAGAAGGCTTTGATAGTGATCCCCTCTGATGATATCTATCCAGGTGAGGAGTATGCATCGAAACTCGAAGGAAAGCTCGATTCATTCGATCACGTCCACATGATAGGTATGAATCCGGAGAAAATCGGGTGGATCGCAAGGGAATGCAAGAAAAGGAATATCCCTGTCTCCTTGGATATCGATTCGGCAAACGGAGGACTGGAGCGTTTCTCTTCCGTTTTGGAAGACGCTGACATCGTATTTTTAAATAAGCAGGGGCTTTTGTCGCTTTCCGGATGCATAGGGGATGACGGACGGGATGGGCTTGAAGTGCTTTCAAAGAAATTCCCATCCACTTTGCTTATCGCAACGCTCGGAAGGGATGGCGCATCGTGCATTGCAGAGGGGAAGCTGCACCACGCCGATGCCTTGATGGTGAAAGCTTTGGACACAACAGGGTGCGGGGATGCATTTTCTGCAGGTTTCATCCATGCATTTGTGGATTTGTTGTATCCTATTGATGAAGCGCTGGCATTTGCTTCGAAGTGTGCATCAATATCTGCCTTGAGCTATGGCGGCCAAGGTGGGTCTTGGCACGATATCTGATTGTTTTTGGAGGTTAATGATGTCTAGTTTGCTACTTAAGAACATCTACACGTTGATGACATCATCTGAAGAAAAGGACCAGCATGGTGTCGATGTGCTCATCAAAGACAACGTTGTCTTTAAGATCGGGAATGATATCAACGAGCGTGCGGATAGGACGATCGATGCATCGAATCTGGTGGTGGTACCCGGGTTCGTAAACACCCACCATCACTTCTATCAAACGCTTACGAGGGCACTCCCGGAGGTGCAGAACTCGAAACTCTTCGTATGGCTTACATACCTGTATGAGATATGGAAGAGGATCGACGAGGAGGCTGTCTCGGTTTCATCGCTTCTTGCGATGTCTGAGTTGATGAAGACGGGGTGCACATGTACCACCGACCACCACTACGTCTACCCGAAGGGGTTCTCCGGCGATGCGATGCAATTGCAATTCGATGCAGCAGAGAAACTCGGAATGCGCTTTTCTCCCACGAGGGGCTCGATGAGCCTTTCGAAGAAGGACGGGGGACTTCCCCCTGATTCGGTCGTGCAGACTGAAGATGAGATACTCTCTGACAGCGAACGTGTGATAAAGAAGTTCCACGACCCGTCGGATTTGTCGATGCGCAAGGTTGTGCTCGCACCATGTTCACCGTTCAGCGTCACGAAAAGCCTGATGACTGAGAGCGCGAAGCTTGCACGGAAATACTCGGTGCGCCTCCACACCCACCTTTGCGAGACCATCGACGAGGAAGATACGTGCATGAAGATGTATGGAGTACGGCCGTTGGAGTTGATGGCGGAATCCGGACTCATCGGAAACGACGTCTTCTATGCCCACGGGATACACTTCAACGACGCTGAGTTGAAGGTTCTCAAGGAGACTGGAAGCCAGATTGCGCACTGCCCGTCGAGCAACATGAGGCTTGGAAGCGGCATATGCCGCGTACGAGAGATGCTCGACCTGGGGATCACGGTCGGCCTCGGAGTGGACGGCTCTGCATCCAACGACAGCTCGGATATGCTTGGCGAGATGAGGATGGCGCTCCTTTTGCAAAGGGTGAAGTTCGGCTCGGACAGCCTCTCTACGAGGGAAGTCTTCAAGATGGCAAGCGAGAACGGAGCAAAGATGCTCGGCTATGAAAAGATTGGTAGAATCAAGGAGGGCTGGGGTGCGGATATTGCGTGCTTCGACGTATCGGGTATTCCGTATGCCGGAGCGCAGGCCGATCCTGTAGCATCCCTGATATTCACGGGCATCAGCCACGAAGCGAAATACACGATAATAAACGGCAAGGTCACTGTCGACGACGGCAAGGTCGTGGGAATAGACGAAAATGAACTTGCAGGAAAAGCAAACGAGATAGCAAGGAGATTGCTTGAAGGATGAGCGGTAAAGTATTTTTCTACGAACCTTGGGATGAGAACGGATATCTATGCAACCTCTCGGAGTACAATGTCTTCTATGACGGACTTCTCTGGCCTACAAGCGAGCATTGCTACCAGGCACAGAAGCACTCCGATCCTGAGTACAGGGAGAGGGTGAGAAATGCAAAGACGTGCCAGGAGGCGATTGCTCTCGGCCGCGATGAATCGAGCCCTTCCTACAGGAAGGATTGGATGGACGTAAGGGTCAGCCTCATGCACGACATAGTGCTTGAGAAATTCAAACAGCACGATGACATCCGCAGGCTGTTGCTCTCCACCGGGGATGCTTATCTTGCAGAGCACACTGCAAACGACCACTTCTGGGGCGACGGAGGCGATGGAAGCGGGGAGAACGTACTGGGAAAGGTTTTGATGCGCGTCAGGGAGGAACTCTCCGGGAAGGCTTGAACTTGTTTGCTTTTCCACACTATCTGCAATAAAATTTCCCTTGGGCATTGATTCAATTCCCAAAGGGGATTTTTATGAAACCTATTCTTTTGGTACTGGCAGCAGGCATGGGTTCCCGTTACGGCGGCGTCAAACAGATAGATGCAGTGGGACTCCACGGGGAAACGCTTCTTGACTATGGCGTATATGATGCAGCCTCCTCGGGCTATGGCAAGGTCGTCTTTATAATCAGAAAGGATATAGAGAAGGACTTCAGGGAGCGCCTTTTCGATAGGATTGCACGCAACATCGATGCTGAATACGTTTTCCAAAGCATGGACAGCCTCCTTACTCCGGAGGAGATTGCCTTGAGCAGGGGAAGAAAGAAACCTTGGGGTACGATCCATGCGCTTTTGTGTGCGAAAGAGAAGCTCGATGCCCCGTTTACAGTCGTCAATTCGGACGATTACTACGGACGAAGTGCGTACAATATCCTCGGCAGCTACCTTTCGGGATTGAACAATACCGATACGACGCATGCGATGGTCGGTTTCGTGCTTGAGAACACGATGAGCCGCTCCGGCTCGGTCTCCCGTGGAATTTGCAAAGTGAAGGACGGCAACCTCGTTTCGATGGAAGAGAACACGAAGATTGAGTATACACCGGACGGGGGAATCGTGTCGCACATGGATGACGGGGACAGGATGCTTACCGGGAAAGAGCCCGTGAGCATGAACTTCTTCGGCTTTACGCCAAGTGCGATCGAACCGTTTGAGGAGTACTGGGAGGATTTCAAGAGAAATTCGATCAAGGAGGAGAAGAAGGAATGCCTCCTTCCGAACGGTGCATCGGAGCTCGTGACCGGGAAAAAGGGCTCCATCAAGGTCTTCACAAGTTCCGACAGATGGTTCGGCATGACCTATCCTGAGGACAAGAAGATCGTAATGGACAGCCTCAAGGAGAAGATCGAGTCGGGCTATTACCCCGAACAGCTTTGGAAATATTGATCGATAGGATCATCCGCCCCGTCTGCAAAAGGCGGGGTTTTGCATAATTATGCATTTTCTGAATATTGATCACATCAATGTGATGTAATATCATCTAAACAATATTTTCATTGGAGGTGGGAAGAATGAGGAAGCTTATAGCTCTTGCTCTGCTTTTTGTTTTACCCCTTGGTATTGTTTTCGCGGGTGGCGCTTCCGATACGGATGACGGAAGCATAAAGATCGGCGTGTCGAAGCTCATGGCCCATGCAGCTTTGGATGCAGTTGAGGAGGGGATGGTCGAGTACCTGGACTCCACAGGTCTTTCCGTGAGCTATGACTTCCAGAACGCACAAGGCGACATCTCTACAAGTGCATCGATCGCACAGAAATTCAAGGATGACGGGGATGATATCGTAGTAGGTATTGCAACCCCGACTGCCCAGGCCCTTGTCAACGTCTTCCAGGACAGGCCAGTTCTGTTCGCTGCTGTAACAGACCCGGTGGATGCAGGGCTTGTCTCCACATATGAACCAAGCTCGGATACGAACGTAGCTGGTGTGTCCGACATGAATCCGGTCGAGTCCCAGATCAAGATGCTCATGGACATCACCGGTGCGAAAGTCATCGGAAACATCTACGCATCAGGGGAGGCGAACGGAGTTACATTGATGAACCAGGCCAAGGCTGCTGTTGAGAAACTCGGCGGCGAGTTCGTCTCCGCTTCCGTTGCAAACACAGCTGAAGTAATGATGGCCACCCAGTCGATCATCGACCGCGTCGATGCAGTGTACATCGCTACTGACAACACCGTGATCTCGGCTTTGAGCGCTGTTGCAGATGTTGCAGACGATGCAGGGAAACCACTTTTTGCGGCAGACCCGTCCGGAGTATTCGGATTGGAATTCCTGATCGCATGGGGTTTTGACTACCATTCGATCGGCATAGAACTCGGAAAAGCGATCGAGAAGATTATAAACGGTACTCCATCAGGGGAGATCGGAACTGTGTTCCTCACAGATCCTGCGGACTTCGAGCTTTGGTTCAACCTCGACAATGCAAAGAAGCTTGGCATCACTATTCCGGAAGAGATGCTTGAGAGCGCTGCCGTGGTTGTTGAAAACGGCGAGATGGTCAGGAAATAACGATGATAGAAGGAATATTCGTAGAGGGCCTTATCTTTTCGATAATGGTCCTCGGTGTATTGATAAGCTACAGGATACTCGATCTGGCGGATCTTACATGCGACAGCTCGTTCGCAACCGGGGCTGCGGTAGTTGCAATCTCAATCTACTCAGGTGTCTCCACAGGGCTTTCGCTGGTTCTTGCATTCCTCGTAGGTCTTCTTTGCGGTTTTGTGACTGCGACAATCCACAATAAACTGAGAATTCCCGGGCTGCTGGCCAGTATCCTTACAATGACGATGCTTTACTCGGTCAACTTGAGGATCCTTGGAAACAAGGCAAACCTTCCTCTGATGGGAAAGCCAACGCTTTACAGGAGCTTCCCCGACGTATTTGCGTTCTTGTCTTCAAGTGCCCTCGCATCCCTTTTGGGAACGCTTTTGATAGTTCTTTTTGTAAAGGTCCTGATGGATCTCTTCTTCCGATCCGATCTGGGGATATCGATCGGCGCGCTCGGTGGAAATGAACAGGTTGTAATCAGCCTCGGCATGAACCCTGCAACGCTCAAGCTGATCGGGCTTGGACTCTCAAACGGCCTCATAGCTCTCTCCGGCGGGCTTTTGGCGCAATACCAGGGATTTGCAGACGTGAACCTCGGTCAAGGCATGGTCGTCCAAGGGCTTGCCGCCGTTATGATCGGCGAGTTCTTGTTCTCTTCAAACAGGATAAGCCTCATAACCCTTCGTGCTATCTTCGGGGGAATAATATACAAGGCATTGATGTTCTTCGGAAGGAAATACGGGTACCTTGTAGGAATAACCACCAACGACTTCAAGCTTCTCACCGGCGTGCTGGTGATCGTTTCCCTTGCTGTCGCGATGACAAGAAGCAAGGCTGCAGATGCAGGGGCGAAGAAGAAAGCACTTACGAAGGTGGCCAGGGGGGAAGGTAATGCTTGACATAGAACACGTAACCAAAGTCTTCTTTCCGGGAACGATCAACGAGAAAGTCGCCCTGACTGATATAAACCTGCATGTCGAGACCGGGGATGTCATATGCGTGATCGGTTCGAACGGATCGGGGAAATCCACGCTTTTCAATATGATCGCGGGAACGTTCCCTGTAACCAGCGGTAAGATCGTGCTCGACGGAAAAGACATCACCCACGATGCAGAGTACAAGAGGGCGTTCAAGATCGGAAGGATCTTCCAGGATCCTACGAAGGGCACAAGCGCAAATATGTCGATCCAGGACAACATGACGCTTGCCTTCACCAAAGGTATGAAGGGAATACGCTTCAGCCTGACGCAGAAGAAGAAAGAGCTCTTCCGGGAACTTTTGAAGCAGATAGGGCTTGAAGACAGGCTGGAGGATAACGTCGGCCTCCTTTCAGGCGGACAGCGACAGGCATTGACCCTTTTGATGAGTACGCTCTCCCATCCATCCCTGCTGCTTCTCGATGAGCATACCGCTGCCTTGGATCCGAACAACGCAGAGATAGTCATGGACCTCACGAAGGAGTACATCGAGAGGGACAAGCTGACTGCAATGATGGTTACCCACAACATGCAATTTGCAATCGATTACGGCAACCGCTTGATAATGATGGACGAGGGACGGATCATCCTCGACATAAAGGGAGAGGAGAAGAAGAACCTCACTGTCCAGGCACTTATCGAGAAGTTCAGAAGTCTCAGGAACAAGGATTTCACCTCTGACGAGGGGCTTCTTACAGACTGAAAACAAGAAAGATACACTTTCAAAGACGGGAAGGAGTGTTAGAATCGAGGTATGAGAAAAGTATTGGTATTCATGCTTGTATTGCTTCTGGCGCTGCCTTCCGTTTTTGCATATCCACATCACCCGGGGCCGCCGCACCATGGAAGGCCGGTACCTCCACCTCCGCCGAGGCATTTCAATCCGGCATTTGAAGTCTTTGACTTCGTCACTGACGTTGCACTCACCGCGGCCGTAGTGAACAGCATCAACACACCCGATGTCATCTACGTTGATCGCCCCGTGGAGAGAAGAACGCTTGCCTACGATCCGACGTACCTGTTGAATGAGTCGGTCTCTTCAAGCGGGAACGGAAGCGGAAAGCTTTTGCAGGGCTCCATTCCCCCAGGGCCGTTTCATGCATCCACTCCGATAGATCTCACGCTCTTTACTTATGCGTACCTCGATGACGGTGGAAACAGCATCAAGGCCGAAGTCGGGAACGGGCTTTCATTCAGAGTCGACTGGTCGCTTTTCTCAGGTGGAAAGGGCAGCGTATCAAACGTCACTTCATCGTTCACACTCCCCGAACCCGGCATCGTCACGATAACGCCTGTATTCTTGGGAAAGGAGTGGAGCGAAGTTTCGACAAGCATCGTAGTCGATTAGCTTTTGGTCACATCGCTATCAAGTGATGCGCTCTCAAGCGATCCGAACCCTTCCCCGAGGACGTTGTATGTCTCGTTGATTATCACGAACGCATCCTTGTCGATCTCGTGTACAGCCCTGTAGATCTTGTTTATCTGATCGGGCGCGACCACAACCATCAGCATGGGCTTTCTCTCAAGCGAGTAAAGTCCTTTTGCTTCTATGAGCGTGCCGCTCTTTTGAAGCACATCCAGTATGTAACCCCTTATCTCTTCGATCCTCCCGGTGATTATGAAGAGCGTTATTCCCTTTGTGGTTCCCATCAGGAGCATCACTTTGTCTACCACTATGTTTGTAATGTAGGCTACGATGACTGCATAGAGTGCGCTCTGGATCCCGAAAGTGAGCGCAGAGAACGCGATGATCACGGCATCGACGAAAAAAAGGCACGTTCCAAGCGAGATGTGCGTGTACTTCGCAATAACCTGCGCAAGGATGTCAGTCCCTCCCGTGTTTGATCCTGATTTCATCACAATCCCCATTCCCAGTCCTGAGATCACGCCTCCGTATAGGCATGAGAGCCAGTAGCTCATATCTTCCGAGTAGTCGAGGATCCCCTCGAAGCCGAATATGCTTGAAAACACTTTCGTTGCGATCGAGAGCACGAATATCCCGGTGAGCGTCCGTGCGCCGTACCTTTTGCCGAAGACAGCAACCCCCAGGATGAATAGCGGTATGTTCTGGATGAGTATGAGCATCGAGAGATCCCAGGAGAAGATGTGGTAGAGTATGGTCGCGATTCCCGATACCCCTCCCGGTGCGATCTTGGCGGGGTTCGTGAATAGAGTGAGGCCGAATGCAACTATCGTCGAGCCCAGGAATATCATCGCGTAGTCGGAGATTATGCGTCGGATGTTCTTCATATCTTCTCCGGAAGCGTCTCATCTTCTTCAGAAAGAGCCATACCAAGTGCATCTTTTGCATTTTCTGCAACATGGAGTGATGAGAAGACTTCCTTTGTAAGGAAACCTTCCTCCACAGAGTGCTTTAAAAACGAGATGATGTGGTCGAAGTAGTTTTTGACATTCAGAAGCACTACCGGTTTCACATGATACCCAAGCTGTTTCCAGGTGAAGATCTCGAAAAGCTCCTCCAAGGTTCCGATTCCTCCGGGGAGTGCGATGAACGCATCGCTCTTCTCGTACATCAGCTTCTTTCTCTCGTGCATGTCTCTTACCACAAGGAGCGTAGTCTCTACGTTGCCCTCTACGACGTAATCCTTGTTCATCGCCTCCGGTAGTATTCCGATGACTTCAGCTCCCGATTCCCGTGCGTTTCTTGCAACAGCTCCCATCAGCCCGAGCGAACCGCCTCCGTATACGAGGGAAAGCCCGTTTTCCCCGATGAGGCGCCCAAGCTCCACAGCTTCCTTCACGTACTCCTCTTTTCTTCCGAAAGATGAGCCTGAAAACGTACAAATACTCTTTTTCCTTGTTACTTCAACGTCTTTCACAAGTAAAATCTAACACGTAGCATAGGCTGATCTCAATCTGTCGTTTTTTCAATTTCTCTTGCTAGCAGTGCATACTATAAGATAAAATCATAGGCAATTGAAGGAGAATGTTCCTTATGAAGAAAATACTTTCTATTTTGGCTGTCATGCTTTTATCCACATTGACTTTGTTCGCGTCCCAGAGCATGAATGTCTCTTGGCAATGGGATGGTGGGGATGACGGAATTGCATTCTACCGCTATCAGCTGGATGCAACGGCAGAAGACGGCTGGACTGTAGTCGACAAGAGCGTGACTTCGTTTGAAGCCACTTCCCTTGACCCATACGTCGACCATACCCTTTACGTTGAAAGCTCATATGACGGAGTCAACTGGTCCGATACAGCCAGTGCCATGGCAGAAGCTCTTTTGACCGCTGAAGAGGAAGTAGTGGTTTCCGAGCCTGTCGTGGAGGAATCTGTAGAGGTCGTTACGATTCCTGAGGAAGAGGTTGTTCCCGTAGAGGAACCAGTAGAGGTGGTTGCAGTTGAAGAAGAGGAAGAGGTTGTCGTAGATCTTCCCACCCCGGTTGCTCCGGTCGAGATTGGCAATCCTTCGCGCTTTGCATTCTCACTCTTGATCCGCGGTGGAATAACATCTCCAGTGAATATGGATCGCATAGGCGGCGTTGCCAATTCATCAGTCGAGAATGAGTTCGTCGATCCAGTCATCGACCTCGGAATCTCCTTGGACTTTGCAAACATCATCACAGCTGACGAGGCCCTTGGATTCGGATTAAGGTTCGATTTTGATTACGTGATCGATCCGACTGCACAGTACGGGGAAGGAAAGGAGTTCTTCAATCCAGACCTCTACTACTCGAACGTGACCGGTACGATCCTTCTGACGATGGATGCAAGGGCGGGTGTTGCGAACCTCCAGTTCGGCCTTGGCGCGGGAACGACAGCATTCCTCAACCAGACTTCGGGAAGCACGAATACCGCTTATTGGGACACTCCGATAAACGACTACAACCTCTCATGGAACGTATTTGCCGAAGCCCTTGTCGGAGTCAGGTTCTACATGGGCGATCTCTTCAGCCTTGGTATCGAAGGGTACTACAGGATGATGATCCCGAACTATGAGAACATGGACTGGGGTGCTGACATAGTGCTTGGTTTCACGTTCTGAAGTGGATAACGTATTTTCATTCGTCAAATGGAGGGGAGATCTGGAATTGCCGGGTCTCCCTTTGTCTGAGGAAGACCAGCTCGTATTTGCAATCCTTTCTTACGTGAACTTCTCATCGTGCATGGACGAAGGGGAGACGCTCACGCTCTCGGATGCCGCAAGGAGGATGATCTCCTCGGGCTATGTGGAAGATGACTACAGGACTTTGGATGACTTCAAGTTCCTGTCCATCGCCGCTTTCCAGCCTCGCTACTCGAACCTTTTGATCTCTGATCCCGTGAATCGTTTCAGCGAAGGGGAGGAGAGGCAGTTCTTCGCAATCACATTCCACCTTCCGGATGACACGAAGATAATTTCGTACAGGGGGACTGACATGTCCCTTGCAGGGTGGAAGGAAGACTTCAACATGTCTTTCGAGGATACCGTCCCGGCCCAGGCTGATGCGCTTTCGTACCTGACGATGATTGCAGGGAAATACGACGGGAAGATCGTACTTACCGGGCATAGCAAGGGCGGTAACTTGTCGATCTACTCTGCGTTGAACGCTCCGGGGGAAATACAGGGGAGGATCTGGAAAGTATTCAACAACGACGGCCCGGGCTTCAATGAAGAGAGCCCGACGTATGGGAAGCTGAAAGAGTACAAGGGACAGATAACCACTATAGTTCCATCATCTTCGATAATAGGGATGCTCTTGGAGCACCTTCCCGAGTACAAGGTCGTCGAGTCATCATCAAGCGGTATATTCCAGCACGACCCGTACTCATGGGTATTCGACGCACCGGGATTGAAGTTCAAGGAGAGCTTGGACAAGGACTCTTTGATCTCCGACAGGATACTCAGGGGTTGGATACGAAGCATAGGCAAGAAAGAGCGGGAGGAGTTCGTCGACGCGCTTTTCTCGATATTCGGAAATGCCGGGATAAAGACATTCAGGATAGGGGCCGCCGACCTTTTCACAAAGGGGCCTGAATTCGTAAGGGCATACATCGAACTGCCCGCGAAAGAGAAGAAGATATTGTACCGTACCGTGAAGAAGTTGTTCCAATCTGCCGGTTCGGTTCTTTTCGACATGAGACTCGAAGGGGGAGACAGGGGGCAAGATAGTTGCCCTTCCCCCCTTTGATGCTCTAAACTTTCACATACGCCGGGAGGCGCGGAGGAAAACTGCAGCTTTATGAAAAGTTCCCTTGTGGATGGCTTATTGGGCTACCTTAAGTTCGGATATGATTTTGACGGAATAGATTTCTCCCTCAGTACGGAGGAGACCCTCAGGAAGATCCTTGAAGGGGATGAGGACCCTTCCACTGTAATTGCAACGTATATCGAGGAGAAAGGGCTTTCCGTCCCGTATGATCCTTCGTACCCTGAACTCGGATTCTATCCGGGTACGCGTTGTCTCGTGAACTATTTCAATATCAAGGACAAGCATGAACTCAAACAGATCGAGATACTCTTCTCGAGCATCAGGATCGCGGAGCTTTTCACAAAGCCATTGGATATGGGATTTACGTTCTCATATCTGAAAGCAATCCATCAGCACATCTTCGGGGATCTCTATCCCTCTGCAGGAATGATCAGGGAGAAAAGCCTCGAGAAGAAAAGCGAGTTTTGCAAAGCCGAGTACATAGAGACGCAGGCAGGGGAGATATTCTCAAAGCTTTCCCAGATGAAATTCCTTTCGGGGATCGATGATTTCGATGACTTTATAAACGAACTTGCGTACTTCATGGGCGAGATCGAAGCGCTTCATCCATTCCAGGATGGCAACGGACGTACTACGCGTTTCTTCTTCTCCGATCTTGCGCGCCGCGCCGGGTATGACATCATTTGGAACACAGTCGATGTCGACAAGTACCTTGAAGCGAACATCGCATCGATCGACGGGGATTACCAGCCGCTTTTCAGCGTCCTTGAAGAGAGCGTGATCAAGCGGAAGGATTCTGAATGATCTTTTCTTATCTACTCTCCCTCGTAGTGATATCGGTACACCTATGTTCGATCAAAAAAGAGCAGGCGATGCTCAATTCGATCTCGAAGATAATGATCATTCCCTCTCTGTTCCTCTCTTTCTTTCTCACGTCAAGTGCACTAGGTTTGACCCTTTCAGGAGTTGAACCGCTGTTGTGTGCACTGCTATTTTACACTCTCGGCGATCTCTTGATGGAGTTGAAGGGGAAATTCAAGTTCGGCGCACTCTCGTTCGCCCTCGGGCACGTTTCGTACATCGTTTATTTCCTGATGCACGGGTTTTCCCTTCCCGACGGGGTTCTATGGGCGCTTTTGTGGTTCTCGTCGTTCTTCTTCTATTTCTCATCCTTCGTTCCGATCAAAGGGGATGGGATGCTCATCACGTACGCAATATTGCTGCTACTATTCGGATCAGCCGTCGGTGCATCCGGTGAGAGTGGATTCCAGATGCACAAGATTTATGCGTTCTTCGGCGTTGTCGCCTACACTTTCTCCGACAGCCTCTTGATAATCCAGAAGAAAAGGGGTGACCATAACGATGAGTTGATGGTCATGATGACGTACTACGCTGCAAACCTCATGTTATTGCTGGGCGTTCTCTTCCTGAACCTCGGGATTTGATCAGAACCCGAGGTAGAACATGTAAAGGCCGAGAAGGAGAATCAGGAAGCCAAGCACCACTTTTGCATACCTTGATGCCTTTGATCCCCTTATCTTTCCTAAAAACGTTATCGATGTTCCCGCAAGCACTGTAAGTACTCCATGCCCCAGCGAGTAGAAGAATATGAGCATCAGACCGTAGGGAATGCTGTCAGAAGCGGATACGAACGCAAACAGGCTGATTAAAACGGGCGTTGCGCAAGGGGATGAGAAAAGCCCCATCAGAAAGCCTGCAAGCAAAGCCCCGAGTGCACCCCGTTTCGTGTTCTTCCCGACGAGGTTCGTCGAAGGGATTATCGAGATGACTTCCCAGGTTTGGAGTGCAAGTACCACCATTAAGACGCCCAGGGCGATGTACCACCACGATGAACCCCCGCGGAGCGTTCCCCCTAGCGATATCGCAATTATTCCGAGGATCGAGAATGTTATCGCAGTTCCGATTGCAAACAAAATGGAGTAAAGCAGAGCCTTCTTCGTCTCTTTCGTCGCGCTTGAAACGTAACTGATGATCAAAGGTATCCCCGAAAGGGAGCAAGGGGTGATGCTCGTAAGCATTCCTGCAAAGAATGCGATAATGGGGGAGAGTATCATGTGCTCTTCAAGAAGCGTCTCCAGTCCCGTCATACGTCAACTCCCATATCTCTGAATATCTCGTACATCTCCTCTTTCGTAAGCATCCCTTGGTGCCCTGTGAGGGCATGCTCCCCTGAATCCGAGTACATGTACTGCATGAAGAGTATCTTCTTGGAAATCTCTTCCCCCGGCTGATATGGTTTTCCCCCGGGAAGGAAGAAGTACTGGGTGGGCACGACCTGCGCAGGTAGGCCGCCGGTGAGTGACGGGTCTTTCCAGATGTCCGCGTAAAGCACCCTTACTTTCCCGTATGTCTCTTCATAGAAAGCTACGAGGTCCTCCTTCATCGCGTTGCAAGGCGGGCACTGTGCAGAACCGAAATCAAGGAGCAAAGGCAGCTCTGAAGATAAGATACCGTCGCTCCAGACGGTATATTCCATCGCTTCCATTCCCGCTGCCTGAGGGGCACTTCCAACAGGGCGGTTCTTGAGAAAGTACACACCTACGATGGCAAGTATAATGAGAATGATTATCAATATCTTTTTCATATGCGCCTAAGATAGCATGGAAAAGATCGAAAAGCACTAAAATTTGATCAATAAGTTCATCCACACATACTCCATCTTCTGAAAGATGTGATAGCGGATATAGCCGGAGGCTATGGTATGATACAATTCAACACGGTAGAATAATATTATGAGAACAGTGGTATCAAGAGAAGCGAGGATCATAGATGCATACGAGCCCTTCCTTGATACCATCGGCATATATCAGGAAGCCCTCTCGTTCCTCATCGATGTGGCTGATGGGCATTACAGCGAGATCCGCGGTCTTGCCTCACGGAAGGCGAAGACTGCAATTGAAAGGCTTGTACATTCCACGTCAAGAAGAGAAGCTGCCTATCCATCCTTCGATATCCGCTTCCCGAAGCTCCCATCCTATCTCCGCCGTTCCGCCATCTTCGACGCGGTCGCGGCTGTAGCGCTCTACAGAAAGAACCTTGCGGACTGGGAAGCATCGGATAAGTCAAGGAAAAAGCCGAGGCTGAACAGGCGAAGAAATGCCATGCCTGCATTCTACCGCGGCAACATGTTCATCCTCGATGAAGATAACGGGACCTGTAAGGCACGGCTGAAGCTCTGGAAGGATAACGACTGGAAGTGGCATGAGTTCAGGCTGTCGCAGTCTGACATCCGCAATATCGGGAAGGAGTTCTGCCTCAACGGAGCGAAATGCCCTGTGCTGAGGAAGCATGGGCGCAGGTTCAGCCTTTCATTCGCATTCGAAACAGAGTCCGAGCTTTCTGAGAAGAAAGATGAATATATGATATGTGCGGTGGATATCGGCGTGAACAATGCCGCCGTCTGCTCGATCATCCGATCCGACGGTACTGTCACCGGAAGGAGGTTCATATCCTTCCCGGGAGAAGAAGACCGGCTGGGGAGGATACTG
>CALXOH010000006.1 GCA_944389975.1 uncultured Spirochaetaceae bacterium | reverse complement strand
GAAAGATGACTAAGTTCTTTATCAGAATATTGAAGTTCTCCGGTCCATACAGGAACAGGGTGCTGTCTGCCGCTGTCTTTGCATTCATAAAAGGTGTATGTGTCATGATGCCGCTTTTTCTTGGCTTCCTGATGTTCTCTTCATTTTATGACGGGACAATAACAATCAGGAACTGCTGGAGTTATCTCTTTGCAATGGTCATGACAGTACTGCTCAATATTGCGGCGACAAGGCTTTCAGATCAGATGCAGAGTACTGCGGGATACAAGATTTTTGCCGACAAGCGCATTGTTCTGGGCGAAAAGCTGCGCAAGCTTCCCATGGGGTTCTTTACGGCTGGCAATATCGGACGAATAAGTTCTGTCCTCAGCTCTGATATGGTCTTTGTGGAAGAGAACGTGATGCAGTCAATAGCTGAAATGCTTTCCAATGCTTTCACTGCCATCGTAATCAATCTTTTCATGTTCTTTATCGACTGGAGAAAAGGTCTGCTCACGTCTGTTGTGAGCCTCCTTGTGGTAATTTCAGCGCATTTCATGAACACTTCAAGCCTAAAGCATGCCGCAATAAGGCAGAAGCAGAACGAAAAGCTTACTGATGCCGTCATATCCCATATAGAAGGAATCGGGATCATCAAGAGCTACAATCTTACAGGGGAGAAATCAAAAGAGCTGACGAAAAATATCGAAGAGACATGCAGGGCAGCTCTCAGATATGAATCATCGCAGGTGCCGTGGATGGTATTGCATAATGCGCTTTATACAGCAGGCATTACTGGTGAAATAGCGCTTGCATTCATCCTTTTTACTTCAGGCACGATAACATTGCCATATCTTATCGGAGCCATGCTGTTCGCTTTTTCCATATTTGTGCCTCTCAAGACACTCTATGCAGAGTCTTCGCGCCTTACTGTCATGGCCAGCTGTCTTGACAGGATTGAAGCCCTTTTTGAGGAGAGGACTCTTCCAGATGAAGGCAGGAAACATATAGAAGCCGTGACAGAAAGCCCTGAGATTGAGTTCAGGCATGTTTCATTTTCCTATGAGTATAAGGAGACCATCCATGATGTAAGCTTTACTGCTTTGAAAGACACCATGACTGCTCTTGTCGGACCTTCCGGCGGAGGTAAGACTACACTTGCAAACCTTCTTGCCCGTTTCTGGGATATAAATAATGGCAGCATCATGGTAAGAGGCGTTGACATAAGAGATCTGCCTTTGTCTGAACTCATGAAACAGATCAGCATGGTTTTCCAGCGTGTATATCTTTTTCAGGACACGGTCTATGCCAATATTGTGATGGGCAGGCCGGATGCCGCGAAAGAGGAGGTGATCGAAGCCTGCCAAAAGGCCAGATGCTATGATTTCATAATGTCTCTTCCTGATGGCTTTGACACGATTATAGGTGAAGGTGGAGCTTCCCTTTCCGGAGGGGAGAAACAGCGTATATCTATAGCCAGATGTATTCTCAAGGATGCGCCGATTGTAATACTTGATGAGGCCACCGCAAGCATTGATTTGGATAATGAAAGGTACATTCAGGAGGCGATCAGCGAACTTGTGAAGGGCAAGACGCTCATCGTAATCGCACACCGTCTCAATACAATCATGAGCGCTGACCAGATAATTGTGATATCAGATGGCCGGATTGCAGAAAAAGGCACACATGAAAGACTCCTTGCTGAAAACGGTATCTATACCCGCTTTATTAAGGCAAGAACCTCCTCTCTGGGGTGGTGAATTTCCTCATGGCCGCGGGGAAACCGGCGGCCTGAAATTACTGACCGTAATTACATTCCGCAGATTCTGTGGTATTTTATTCTGTTCGAGTGAAAATAAATGCTTACAGAATAATAGGATAAAAATGGGCTCAAAATGTCTTTTTATGTTGCGCTTTGTTGCAAATTTCCAATTCTTATTCTCCATATATAAAACTTCTGTTAGAATTGAATTAAGGATTCAACCTTTGTTGAACTGTAATTCAGATGGAGGAATTATGAGGAAAACAGCTATTGTATTAATTGCTCTCATGCTCGTATCCGGCCTTTTGTTTGCTGGCGGAAGCAATGAATCCGCCGCATCATCCGGAACAACAACTGCAGATTCCAATACAGTCAAGATCGGTTTCTTGTGTATTGGCGACGAGAACGACCAAGGATATACCTATAACTTCATCCGTGGAAGGGATAAGGCTACAGAGATGCTCGCTCAAGAGGGTATCAACGTCGAATGGGTTACCAAGTTCAACATCGGCGAAGACTCGACCTGTATCGATGCAAACATCGAGGCAGCAGAGGAAGGATGCCAGATCATCTTCAACAACAGCTATGGCTTTGAACCTTTCATGCTTGAAGTAGTCGATGATTATCCGGAAATCACGTTCATCAGTGCAACAAACTGCGGTTCATGGAATGACGGTAGGGATAACACACACAACGTATTTGCAAACATCTACGAAGGTAGGTACATCGCAGGTGTGGTTGCAGGTATGAAGCTCCAGCAGATGATCGATGAAGGTCAGATCACTGCAGATCAGGCGGTGATCGGATACGTCGGTGCTTATTCATTTGCAGAAGTAATCTCAGGCTTTACTGCATACTACCTTGGTGCGAAGAGCGTATGTCCGTCCGTGACGATGAAAGTTTCGTTCGTCGGATCCTGGTCCGATGCAACTGCTGAATCCGATGCAGCGCTTGCTCTCATCGATGCCGGGGCTGTCATGATCAGCCAGCACTCGGACAACACGACTCCTGCAACAGCTGCACAGTCCCGTGGCGTATATCACACAGGATACAACAACGACATGACAGGAATTGCTCCCGAGGCATCCCTCATCTCTACAAGGATCGACTGGAGCGTATACCTTTACGAGATGATCAAGGCATATGTCAGCGGAGAAGAGATTCCTCAGGACTGGTGCCATGGCATGGACTACGGGGCAGTAGTGATGACTGTGCTTAATGAAGAGATTGCAGCACCTGGAACTGCGGAGAAGATCGCTGAAGTCGAGAAGGCAATCCACGATGGAACGCTTCAGGTATTTGATACAAGCACATTCACGATCAACGGTGAAACGCTTGAGCATGCATATGCACTCGACACTGACGGTGATTTCACAGCAGATAGCGAAGAAGCTGTATTCGACGGCGCATTCCACGAGTCATACTTCCAGTCCGCTCCGTACTTTGTTGAGAGGATCGATGGAATTGAATGGCTCAACTCTGCATATTGATCCGCTTCAGTTCTTCTATTCCCCTTCTTTCGAGGAGGGGATTTTTCTTGTAGCAACATGCCGTTCTCAAGGTTTTTGAATAACTGCGGCTTTCCTGAAGATGGTTTATACGGGCGCTTTGTAGCATCCATTATGAATATCGGTCATGAAAAGCTTCATAAGTGGATTCTAAGGGATGCAGGAATCGAACCGGGGATGAAAGTACTCGATGTAGGATGCGGAGGCGGTGGAATGGCTCGCCGTATACTTTCATCCTTCGATGAGGCAGAAGTCACCGCAGTCGACATAAGCAAAGGGAGCATTGAGACTGCAGAGAGAAAATGCACCAAGTTCAGTGGTAGGTTCACTCCGGTTCTATCTTCTGTTGAAGCCCTTCCTATTCCTGATTCTTCTTTTGATATCGCACTCTCATCCGAATCGATATACTTCTGGAATTATCCGATAAAAGGACTAAAAGAGATAAGGAGAGTGCTGAAAGATGGCGCTCATCTGGTAATCGTACTGGAAGTAACGGATCCCAAGGTCGGCGTGATATGGAGTAAGCGCGTTCCTGGATTGCGAATCTATTCTCGTAAAGAGCTGTTCGGAATGTTTCAGAAAGCAGGATTTATGAATATCTCCATGAAAGAGAAAAGGCATCTTACGATGATAACAGGGAGGAAAGGGCCTCTTTGAAAACAAACCGGCACCAGATCTCTCCAGTGCCAGTTCAGATTTCATACAGGGAGTGTCAAATCTCCATCTTTTATCCATCCGGCTTTCCTCATCGGAATTGCTATGAGGATTGTAAGGATTGCGGGGAGAATCAAATGGACGAGAAGTAATTCAGGGATGCATCCGGCTCCCATGGTGGCAACTGCATTGAATTGCCCCACAAGTCCGCTTGTTCCCATGCCCGCTCCCGCTGCATTGTTCGTCATCTTGAAAATGCATGTGGATATCGGACCTGTGATTGCCGATGCAAGGGTCGGCGGAATCCAGATCTTCCAGTTCCTCCATATATTTGGAATCTGGAGCATCGATGTTCCAAGTCCTTGGCTGATCAAGCCTCCGACCCCGTTTTCCTTGTAGCTCATGAAAGCAAAGCCTATCATCTGGGCTGCACACCCGGCGCATGCAGCCCCGGCTGCGAGCCCCGAAAGCCCAAGTGAAATGCATATTGCTGCGGAGCTTATCGGGAGTGTGAGCACCATGCCTACGACAACCGACACAAGTATTCCCATCGGGAGAGGATAGAGCGTAGTAAGGTGATTAATAAACGCACCCAATGCAGTCATCAATGTAGATACTATCGGAGATACCAGCAAGCCGACTATTCCTCCAGAGATGATCGTGACAAACGGAACGACTATGATGTCCGCTTTTGTCCTTCCTGTAACGAACTTTCCGGCAATGGCTGCAGCCAAGGCTGCAATACATGCACCCAAAGGCTCGCCGGAAGAGATTGTAACGCTCTCTGCAATTTTTATCGCACCACCCCCGATTGCACCGGCGGTTGCCGATGCGAATAGGGCAAGCCCTTTTACTCCAAGTGCGTTTGCAACTCCGATTCCGATTGCAGGGCATGTAAGGGCTTGCGCGACACTTCCGAATGTCGAAAGCCATTCGATTCCTGCGTACGTTCCGATCTGTTTGATTATCAAGCCGATGATGAGGGACGAAAATAGTCCCTGAGCCATTCCATTGAGTACGGAGACAATATAATCCCCGATGCCCTTCTTTCCATCTCCAGGCATAGCCGATTTTCCTTATTACTGTGTTGGATTTGGATAGCAGGACGACGCAATACTGCATCAGTAGGGCGAAGGCTTCCGTGGATGGATTATCATGGAAAAAGCTCGAAAAGGTCAACTATGAATGAAAACAAGTTCCAAATGCTTTGATTAAATAAATAGAATCGCATGGAATTTAGATCTTGCAAAGAAATTTATATATTTTTGTCTTAGAAATAATTATTCTTGACAACTCTTAGTTTGCATTCAAAACTGTATACATAAATGGATACATAAAATATGGATTATGTATACAAAAGGAGGTGCAAATGAAATCTGTCATTCGTCCGGTAGTGACTAAAGTGGTCGGTGTGATCGACAGGCTCAACCGCATATTCGAATATGCGGGCATAGTGATCCTGACAGCGATGACGACAGTCGTCTTTGTTGCCATAATTTCCAGGTTCTTCACCGGTATTTCCCTAAGCTGGATCGAAGAGAGTGCAACGTTCGCAATGGCGTGGATCTGTGCTCTCGGTGCCGGACTCATTTCCCGTAGGGGTGGAATGACTGCAATCGAGATCGTCGTGTCGCACTTTTCCAAGAGAGTGGAAGTGGCGTTACGCGTTATTGCATACCTGATAAGCATGTGTTTCTTCGTAGTCATGATCATATATGGCTATCAGATGGCGATGGTCGTGAGCACCCAATATGCAGCAACAATTCCATTCATGAGTCTGTTCTGGGTATACATCGCAATGCCTATAGGGTTTGTAATCGTATTTCTGAACACGCTTGCACATATTTTCGACCTCGTATTTGAAAAGGAGGCTTGATGATGCTTACAACAGTTGTAATTTGTCTTGTCGTCTTTCTCGTTCTTTCAGTTCCTATAGCATTCTCACTCGGCTTGGTCTCCGTAATTGGTTTCTCACTATCGGATATAAGCTTGATGGCACTTAGCCAGAAACTGACGCTTGGTATAGCGAAGTATTCGCTTCTTCCCCTTCCTTTCTTCATCTTCTCAGGTTACTTGATGGGCCAGGGCGGAATCTCAAGACGACTTATCGGGGTGGTTCAGGCATGCGTCGGACACAAGACCGGAGGAGTTGCGATCGTTACGATCATATCGTGCATGATCTTTGCAGCCCTTTCAGGATCCTCGAGCGCAACTACGGCAGCGATCGGATCTATATTGATTCCTGCAATGATGGCACATCATTATGACCGTGCATTTGCAGGTTCCATCACTGCAGTTTCCGCTGAACTTGGAATGATAATCCCGCCGTCGATCTCCATGATCATATATGGAGTCATGACAGGAACATCCATTGCCAAACTGTTCATGGCCGGGTTCCTTCCTGGAATCATGATCGGAATATCTCTGATGATCGTTTCATATTTCCTTTGCAGGAAGAAAGGGTACATGGGAAGCGTCAAGGCGACCAAGGAAGAGAGGGTGGTGAAACTCAAGGAGTCGTGGCTTGCCCTGATGATGCCTGTCATAGTCCTCGGGGGAATATATCTCGGGATTTTCACAGCAACCGAATCAGCGTGCGTATCGGTAGTGTATGCGATCATCGTCGGATGTTTCATCTATAAGGAAATCACTTGGGAGAAGTTCAAGAAGGCCGCCATCGATACTTTACAGACATCTGGAATGATCATGATGGTCATAGCATGTGCAAATGCATTCTCGTTCCTTCTCACCAGGGAGCTCGTTCCACAGATGATAGCTGAGACATTCGGAAACATCGCGCCGAATTCGTACGTATTCCTCTTGTTGACGATAGTATTGCTGACTATCACAGGCATGTTCTTCGATTCCAATTCAGCTGTGACAGTCCTTGCCGGAATACTTACCCCGATAGCGATTTCCTTCGGCGTTGATCCAATCCATTTCGGAGTCGTGATAATCGTCAACATGGCAATCGGATGTGTAACACCGCCTGTGGGTGTCAATTTGTTCGTTGCATGCAAGCTCGGAGAGATAAAGATGGAGAAGATGTTCAAGGAACTTGTTCCTTACTGGGGCGTGTTGCTTCTTGATCTTCTGGTCATCGCGTTCATACCACAAATTAGTCTGCTGCTTCCGAGTTTCATGTAAACCCGGGGAATGGCAAACATGGATAAAAGGAGGTTTTCCATGAAAGTGAAAAAAGGTTTATTGGTTTTGTTGGTTGCACTTCTTGCATTGCTTCTTATCATTCCATCCTGTTCCAAGAATGAAGGGAATTCATCAGGTGCTGCCTCTTCTTCGTCGTCGGCAAACCCAGTCAAGCCCAGGACCGTTATAGCCGGACACACTGGAAATGACCGTACTACGTATCAGGTAGGTATGGAGAAATTCAAGGAAGAGGTTGAAAAGAATACCAACGGAAGGTATGTTGTCGAAATCTATCCCCAAACACTTGGCGGGGATCAGGAGTTGATGCAGAGCCTGCAGATCGGTACAGCCGATTTCGGAGAGGTCAACACTACTGTACTGGCATCAATAGTTCCAGAGCTTGGCGTATTCGATCTTCCTTTCATCTTTGAAACACGAGAACAGGCATATGCCGTATTCGATGGGGAAATAGGAGACTATTACAGGAATCTTCTCCAGGAAGCTTCAGGCCTTGTTCCTGTTGCATATTGGGAAAACGGATTCAGGTGCTTTACGAACGACGTGCGCCCGATCTCCAAGCCTGAAGACATGCTTGCCCTCAAGATGCGTAGCATGCAAAGCAACATCCATCTCGAGGCGTTCAGACTGTGGGGAGCCGACCCGACACCGATGAGCCTTTCAGAGAGCATTACTGCAATGCAGCAGGGAGTAATCGATGGTCAGGATAACAACATCGATACGATTACGGCAAACAGCATGTGGGAATACCAGGATTATTTTGCCGAGAGCTGGCATTTCTATGGCAACAAGATGCTTCTTTTCTCACAGCAGTTCTGGTCATCCCTCTCTGATGAGGACAAGGAGATATTCACAAATGCAGCACTTGCCGCTCGTGATGCCGAGAGGGCTGAATGCATGGCCCGTTATGACAAGCAGCTTCAGACTCTTGCCGACAACGGGATGCAAATAACCTATCACGATGAGATCGATGTGGATGCCTTCAAGGCAAGGGTTGAACCGATTTATGACGAGTACATCGCCCAGTATGGAGACGAGTACGTGAATGCCATCAGAAACATGTAGAAGGAGGATATGATGAGCAGGTATAATATTGCGCTATTGCCAGGAGATGGAGTCGGACCCGAGGTAGTAAGGGAAGCGAAGAAAGTACTTGATGCTGTTATCAAGGCACATGGTGGATTTGATTTCGATTACCAGGAGTATTACGTAGGAAACCAAAGGTATCTTGAACTAGGGGAAGTTCTTCCTGAGTCTACATTCCAGGATTGCAAGGCCGCCGATGCCATTTTGATGGGTGCAATCGGATTGCCGAAGGCTGGAATGAAACCTGTAACGGACAAGAAAGGTACTGAAGTGACGGGACACTTGATGTTCAAGCTTCGCTTTGACCTGGATCTCTTTGCAGGTGTGCGACCTTTAAAATCCTATCCGAACGTACCGTCCGCACTCTCTGGCAAAGACAGGAAGATCGACCTTGTAATTCTTCGTGAGAGTACTGAAGGACTGTTCTCTTCGTACGGAGGAGGTGGAGTTGTAAACGATGTATGCGCCTATGATACGCAGATAATCACGCGTAAAGGTACAGAGCGCGTATCCCGCTACGGCTTTGAGCTTTCAAAGAGCAGGAATGGACGCCCATTTGACGGCAAGAAGCTTGTGACGTGCACCCATAAAGGCAATGTATTCAGGTCGTTTGCATATATGACGAGGATATTCAACGAGGTGGCAAAGGAGTATGAAGGAGAAGTTGCATCCGAAACCACTATGATCGATGCCCTTACACTCCTCATGACGCAGTGCCCGGAGAAATATGATGTCGTTGTGGCTGAGAACATGCATGGTGATATCATCTCAGACCTTGCTGCATCGTATGTAGGCGGAATGGGCATGGCCCCGAGCGGGGATATCGGATACGATCATGGATTATTCCAGCCCTCCCATGGAACAGCACCTACGATTGCGGGAAAAGGAATTGTAAACCCGACAGCTACTATCCTATCTGGAAAGATGATGCTTGAGTGGCTGGGAAGGAAACACAATGACCAAGCTCTTCTTGAAGGCGCGAAAATGATCGATGATGCAGTATTCAATGTCTTCTCGAAGAACATCCGCACATCCGACGTAGGAGGCAGTGCATCCACGTCAGAATTCGGGGATGCGGTAGTATCTGAAATATTGAAATAATCGTGATCTAAAAGCGGGCAGCATCCAGTTGCCCGTTTTTTTCGAGTTTGAAACAATCGACGTCAGAAATACCATGTTGTTGTGTCTCTTTTTCTGTTAACATTACAAAAATATTGGATATTATGAGCAATAGAAAGAAGATCAGTTCTGCAGAATTAGTTTATGACGGCGTCAAGAAGAAGATACTCAATATGGAATTTGCTCCGGGAGAGTGTCTTTCTGAAGTAAGGATATCTGAGGAACTGAATGTAAGTCGGACTCCTGTACGAGAAGCCTTGGGTATTCTGGAACAGGAGGGGCTTCTTACAAGTAAACGAAGAAGAAAGTACGTAGCATTCCTTACCCTTGATGATTTGGCTCAGATATTTGAGATAAAGATAGTGCTCGAATCGTTCGTCGCAGAGAAAGCAGCGATGGTCATAAATGAGGAAACTTCAAAGGGACTTGAGATCATAATCGATAAAATGAGGGATCTCGTAGAGAAAATCAAGAATGCTCCAGATAAAGACCATTATGAGGAATGGAGGGGCATAAACGTTTCTTTTCATGATTATCTTTATTTCCTTTCCGGAAACAAACGTATAAAGGATCTTGTCGATAACTACAATCTGCAATGGAATCGCTGGCGAATGGGGATAATGGCGATGCAATGGAGACTCGAGAAGAATATCGGGGAACATATCGCGATGGGAGAGGCTGTCCTTAGAAAGGATCATAATGAAGCAAAACACCTCATGGAGACCCACTTGAAGGATCTTTATTCCACTGTCAGCGAAATCGTCAAGACATTCCAGCTGATGAGATAACACTTTTTTATCTATTGGACGTTATGTCCTACGCATCTCTTGGATAGAAGTATTTGGATCAGATTTGATGTAGAAATTATATTAAATTTTCATGTAAGTCTTTTGAAGAACTTAGTAATGTTGATCTACATGGAAATAAGCGGCAAAACAAGCAATAAAACATCGTTTGCCTTATCGTTCAGCCATAATGGCATTCTAAGATTAATATCTGATTTCTTGCTTGATCCATATTCTTTTGGATGGCTACTTGGCTTTATCAGAAATGTCGACAAGTAGTTTTTTCCAGGGGGACAGGATTGAGAAAATACTCTATCGATATTGTATTGAGGGATTTTATGAGTGCTGTCGTTAATATTCACAAAGGTATTGTTCCATGGATTTGTAGTATTGCAGACCCAATGGCAGTAAGTACTTACGTAGCAACGCTTGAGAAGTGGAATAATGGCACGAAACCTACGTTGGCTCAAGTCAGCAAAATGAGTAGGGATTTGAATGTACCATTTGGGTATTTCTTCCTTTCCAATCCGCATGAAGATTCCAATGACTCTATTGCTTTCAGGACTTTTGAAAATAAAGCAAGAAAAGAGATGAGTACCAACTTGAGAGATACCATTAAGAGTATGGAAGTAATTCAAGAGTGGCTTAAAAATGAAATTGCAGATGAAGAATTCCTGGCTTCTCCTATCGCTGGAATTCTAAGTGAGAAAGATGATATTCAATCTGCAAGCCAAAAGCTTAGAGCGTTACTTCAAATTGATTTGGATTGGTATCGTAAAATCAATAAGACAAGGGTATACTCTTTCTTACGCGAAAAGGTTGGGGAAAATCAGGTTTTCGTTTTTGAAAGCGGAATTGTTGGCAGTAATACGAAAAAAGCACTCGATATTAACGAATTCAGGGCATTTGCTTTATATGACACTTATGCACCCTTGATCTTCATAAATGCATCCGACCATATGCAAGCTAAGTCTTTTTCTCTCTTGCATGAGATTGTCCATATCGCAATTGGTCAGAATGATCTCATGGAAGGTGGTTATATCGAAGAGGAAAGTTTTTGTAATTCTGTCGCCGCTGAAATCATGGTGCCAACGAACAACTTCACTGACTTTTGGATGAATGAGTACGGAGAGCCCTTTGAGAAGTTGGTAAACGCTTCTTCTGTTTTCAAGTGTTCCATCTCGGTTGTAACATTACGAGCGTACAAGTTAGGGCTTATTTCCAGGGATGAATGTTCCAAGCAACTCAATGTGATCAGTCAGAATGTTAGGAAAGCGAGTAAAAACGGAGGCTATTTCTATAGCACTTTATCTTCGAGGCTTGATCACAAATTCTTATCCTTGTTGTTTGCAAGTGTACATGAAGGGAAAACAAGATATACCGATGCGTATAGAATGACTGGCTGTTGGGGGAAGACATTTGATCGACTGATGACAGAGGTGTTGGAATGAATGATCAGTTTGCTTTTCTCGATAACAACATCTTGATCGCGGCTAAAAACGATATTTATCTGTTTGATGCTTCAGAAGCAGTTGGATTACTATCCATGCCATGCTTTTTAAAGACTCAGTGATGTCGATCTACAGAGAGTCAAGCGGCAAATGGCGATCAAGCGATAAAACAAGCGATAAAACAAGCGATAAAACAAGCGATAAAACAAGCGATAAAACAAGCGATAAAACAAGCGATAAAACAAGCGATAAAACAAGCGATAAAACAAGCGATAAAACAAGCGATAAAACCGGCGATAAAACCGGCGATAAAACCGGCGATAAAACCGGCGATAAAACCGGCGATAAAACCGGCGATAAAACCGGCGATAAAACCGGCGATAAAACCGGCGACGAGCGGTCCACATCATGTCAGTACTGCAACTTAAGTCAATGGATTATTAAAATAAAATAACCACTAATTATACCGATAATGGATTATTGTCGTGAATTATCTATAAAAGATTTGCGATAGGAATATGGAAACTATTCGTGCTATCATCCTTTGTATGATTGCCGAGATACGTACTGTATGCAAACTGAAAACTGATGTGATAGTTCCCGATGATATGAAGTCTCAGGAAGGGAAAGCATTCCTTGAGAAGCTGTCCAAGATGCGAAAAGAGATTGTAAAAGGGATTGACGGGAAAGTTTACGGGAAGGGGATTCATTCTCCTGCCTATTTTGCTCTTTTCCGTGATTACGACGAAGGGGGTATTCGCATATATTTTGTTGACTTTGTTGCAAATGACGAAATCGATTTCTCCCTTCTTCGCGAGTATAAACGCTTGGTACGGAGCGTATTTCAGAATAATTCCGAACTTTCCTTCGTTTTCATTTCTTCAAACGCTTTCGAAGGCTCTTTGAGGGACTTCCATTCCCTGAATGACTCGATCGATGAGGAAATTGCAGAGCTGAGGGATGTGCCCGGTTACATGGGATATACAAACGATCTTTTGAATTGCAATATGAATGAGACAAAGGTGACCTCTTCATGTTCATATCTACTTGTTTCGCATAACGAACGGGTCGACATCCCGGATTGGCAAGGTGATGAAGATGATGAAGAGGTGCTTGATGAGTTGAAGGCACGCCTGGCGAAAGTGCGGGTAGCGTTCAAGGAAGTGATTATTGAAAAACTTGAAGAAAAGAATTCGTTTGAATATTTCCCGGGAAGTTTCATTCTCTCTGCCGACCCTGACGACGCATATGCAGTTTCAAGGTTTTCCGATCTGTTTGCTTATCCGGAAGGTAAGGAAAGAAATGAAGCCGAAGATCTGATTCAGAATGCTTTCGTTCTTGCTTCCAAAAGCATTGGCGATAATGCTTTATTGTCATATCCGGTATTTTCTGAAACGGATGTAAAAGCCGAAAATCCCGGTGAGTTTGCTTTGGCAATGACAGATATTGCAAAGGCAGTTGATGAGAAGAAACAGAAACTTGAGAGTGACAAGTTTCCATACATAAAGGAGAGATAGAGATGAAAGTATATCAATTTGTTTCGGAATTGAAGGGTTTCAAACCCAGGGTGTGGAGGCGCTTTCTGATCTCGCCGAAATCAAGCATTGCAGAGTTCGCATACACCCTGATGGCGATGTACAGGATGAACGGAAGCCATTTGTATGCCGTTTCACTTCCTCCGAAGAAGGGTGAATTGTATCAGCCTGTACTGTATTCAAATCCTGAAGCATTTGATGATGGTTTTGTCACGGTTCTCGATGCGACCAGTATACCACTTGAAACGGTGGTGAAAGGGAAAGAAGGAACGACACTCATCCTTGAATATGACTTCGGCGATGGTTGGAAAATTGCAACAAAACTGGAGAAAGTTCCGGATGAGGAAGTTGATGAGGATAATTTGCCTCGCGTTCTCAAAGGCAAGTACTACGGGATAATAGATGACGTAGGGGGTGTCTGGGGGCTATCCGATCTGATCGCTGCGTTTGAAGAAGGGGAAGGTGGGAATTATGAAAGATATTCAGATTGGTTAGGTACAGACGAATTCGATTTCACACTTTTCCCTGTAGATGAAATCAATGAAGTCATTAGGGATGAGATCGAAGACTTAAAGGAACAGTATGAAAACCCTGATTATTTCGATTTTTGAATTTTAAATACTAAAATAGGTTAATTAGAAAGGCCCTTCCGGAATTGGAAAGGCCTTTTAGTTTCAGTGCATCTTCACGGAGCCTAGGGTGATCAGTTTCCCCGACTTCCTGTCAAATAGCATTATGCCGTCTCCGGGGAATGATACCTTCACCTTTTTACCGATTTCAAACCAGGTGCTTCCGAATACGACTGATGTAAGAAGGAACGAACCGATCCTTACTTTCACCGTCGATTCCATACCAGTGGGCATCGCACCGTAGATTTCGCCGTCTATCTCTCCTTCGTTTCCGATCACAACGCCTTCGGGGCGCACTCCGATCACGTAGTCGTCGTCAGTCGGTGTTTTCGATCTCTCCAGCGAATCATCGATCTGGTCGACCCTGTCGATGCGGTATTTGAACGCTTCATCCTTGTTGCTCTTCTCGACGTAGTCTTTGCTCTTTTTCTTCGCCTCGAGCGCTTCAATCTCTTTTCTCTCCTCTTCGTCCCTCTCTTTCCTCCAAGAGGAGGTGTCGAGTCCGGTAGGGGAGGTGAACGTCGCGTTTGTCCCTCCGAAGATCGTCAACTCAAGTTTCCCATCGCTTTCCTTTCCTTTTGCATCGATGAAGTTGATCGATGGATTTCCCACGAAGTCCGCTGCAAAGAGGTTGTTCGGCTTCTTGTAGACTTCCAAAGGTGGCGCGTACTGCTTTAGTACTGCGTTCGACATGAGGCATATCTTCGTTGCCAGCGTCATTGCTTCCATCTGGTCGTGCGTTACGTATACGAACGTGCCACCCGTCTCGAGGTGCAGGCGCTGGAGTTCGTAGCGCATGTCGAGCCTTAGTTTGGCATCGAGGTTCGAAAGAGGTTCGTCCATGAAGAGTACCGACGGCTCCGGGGCAAGCGTCCTTGCGATGGCAACCCTCTGCTGCTGCCCTCCCGAGAGCTCTGCAGGATAGCGGTCCATGAACATTCCGATCTTCACGAGTTTTGAAACTTTCCTCACGGAGAGGTCTATCTCCTCTTTCGTAAGTTTCCTGACGCTTTTCTGGATCACGCCATCCTTGACGTAGTTGAATTCATCGTCGAGGTAAAGCCCTTTCTCGCTTGCCTTCTTTCTCTCGCTTTCGATCGCGCTTTCAAGTTTTTCCTTCGCTGTTCCTATCTCTTTTGATAACTCGTACAGCTTCTTTGCGCTCGAGAGAGAGATCCCGTAGGTCTCTGTAAGGGAGATGAGCATCTTCTTCTCATCCTCTTTCTTGAATTCCCCTTTCGTGAGTTCAAGCAGACTTTCAGGTGATTCAATGATCTTCAAGAGCTTTGACGAAGTCCGTGCCATGTCGCTATATTCGTTCATCTCCTCTTTGATGTTCGAAAGCCCGAATGCGATGTTCTGGTAGACTGTCATGTTCGGCCATAGCGCATAGTTCTGGAAGAGAAAGCCGACCTTTCTCTTGTTCGCGCTTACGTTTATCCCCTCCTTGCTGTCGAATACCACCTGGTCCCCGATCGTTATCCGTCCTTCCGTGGGCGTCTCGAGTCCCGCTATCATCCTGAGCGTAGTCGTCTTTCCGCATCCCGAGGGCCCCAGAAGGGTTACGAATGCGTTGTTCTCTATAACCATGCTGAGGTCATCCACTCCATAGAATCTCCCCCAGCGTTTTGTTACGTGTTCCAGTCTTATTTCCGGCATCTGTCAGCCTCCTATTCCGCTGTCTATGCTTGCTCCCGTCACTTTGTTTACGACGGTGTTGCATATGAGTATCGTCACGATGAGTATCAGGTTTATTCCGCTTGAGAATGCGTAAAGCCCCATCTCGTCGAAGTAGTCGAGGGTTGTCGCAAGTATGAAGCCCTGCGTGCAAAGGAGCATGAATAGGCTCAGTTCCCTCAGGCACGTCATGAATGGCAACAGGTACCCGCTTAATATCGAAGTCTTCTGGATCGGGATAATGATCTTCAGCATCCTCTTATGCCACGGCACGTTCTGTATCAATGCAGCTTCCTCTATCTCCCCCGAGAGCTGTAGCATCGAATTGAGCGCGCTTCGGGATGCAAACGGTATGTATTTTATCGTTCCGACGATTATCAGAAGAGTGTATGTGTTGAATAAGTTGAAGTACTGGTTTGAAAAGAGGATGAAGAACGCAGCCCCGACTGCAATAGACGGCATGAGATAGGGTAGGAACGCCATCGAGTTGACGTAGCTTGCAGCTTTCGACCTTCGGTGCTTGGAGACTGCATAGCCGATCATGGTTCCGATCGTGCCTGCGAAAAGCGAGCAGCATACCGCGACCCAGATCGTGCCTCTGTAGGCCTTCCATATCGTGTCGTTGTGGAGTATCCCCATCTGTCCGTACATTCCGTTTTCCGTGATGTTCTCGCTCGTGACCCACCACTTCGTCGTGAGGTTCGACGTATCCCCCGTGTAAAGGAAACTGTAGTCGCCCGGGTTCGGGAGGAACGTTTCGAATGCAAACGAGATTATCGGGAAGATCGAAGTGAAGAACGTGAGTATTATGAGAAGGATTGCAATCAGGACCCTGCCGACCTTCCCAAGTGTTATTTTCGATATCTGCCCGGATTTGCCGGTTACAGTCGTGTAGTTCTTCCTGCTCTTGAGGCTCAGCTGGTTGACGAACATTATCGCAACTCCGAAGAGCATCATTATGATCGCAAGTATGCTCGCTTCCCCTGTGTACTTGTCATTCATCGACACGTACTTCGTGGAGAGCGTAGTCAGGTTGAGGTAGTGCGGCACGGGATAGCTTCCCATCGCTCCTCCGAAGACCAGGAGGATCGTTGAAAGGATCGCTGGCTTGATCATTGGAATCGTGATCCTGAACATCGTCTTCCACTTCGGAGTGTCCAGAATCGTTGCAGCCTCCTCCAAGTTGGCATCCATGTTCCTGAATATTCCGCCGATGAGTATGTATGCAAACGGAGCGTAGTGGAGGCCAAGTACCACGATCGACGGGAAGAGCCCGACACACCACCATGCAGGCATCACAATCCCGAGCGATGCCAGAAGTCCGTTTGATGTTCCGGTCACTGCGTTTGAAGAGAACATGTGCTGCCAGACGACCGCAAGCGTCCACTGTGGCATTATGTACGGGAATATGAATATCGCGCTGAGGTATTTACGTGCCTTCAGGTCGGTCCGGGTGATCAGGAACGCGAACACTCCTCCGTAGAGTATTGCCATCACGCACGATCCGACTGACAAGAGGATCGTATTGACCAACGGATCCCAAAGGTTCCTTTTTGCCAGGTTTGACGTGAATAGATCGATGTAGTTTGCGATGGTGTAGCCGCTGCTTCTTTTTGATATGAACTCATCGATCGTGCCGGGGTGTATCGATATCGTATCCTTTACGATTGCGTATATCGGGGCGACCGTACTGATCGTCAGTACGATTCCCATCAAAAGGAGGATCGCATTCTCCGGCTTTGAGAAGAACGTCTTCATCTTGTTCTTCCTGATCCTGCTTTTGTTAGCTTTTGTAGTTGTGAATTCGCTTGTCATTTTGCCCCTTGGAAAAGAATGGCCCCCATGAGGATCTCACAGGGACCGTTGTCAAAACTTAGTTCGGAGTGTACTTCGATAGCATCTCGATCCAGCTTCCTACTGTGAAGGAAACTGAAGCGCAATACGAAGGATCCTCGAGAACCAGCCTGTTCTCAGAAAGCCACCAATCTCCTCCGCGGTCGTTGAGCGCAGGGTAGACTACCGTGACTCCATCTTCAGCCATTCCGCCTGTCTTGTGCTTGTAGATCGCTTCCGTCTCTTCCGCTACCACGGGGTTTGCTGAATATCCTCCGATATCCTTTCCCCATGCGGAGAAGCCGTCGGCTGTCTCTACCATGTATGCGATGAATGCGCATGCAGTCCACGGAAGCGGGCTGTTGTCAGTCACGAAGAGGTAATGGCAATAGCCGAATCCACCGAATCCCTTGTAGCCGTCGTTGTATGCTGCGATGTCGACGAACTTCTTGGAGACTGTCGCAGACTCTTCGACGCTTCTGAGCTTCGAGTAGACTATGAGGCCGAACTGATCGGTTGCAGACTGGGATACCAGCGTGTTGCATATCGGGCCGTCGTCGGTCTGTGCGTTGTAGCTCTCAACCCAGAGCTTGATCCATGCAAGCGCATACTTCCCGTTCTCGCCGAGTCCGAGGTCATCCGCATCGGTTGCAACCTGGTCGATGGTCGCTTGGAACGTCGCCTTCTCTTCCTCGGGGAGTGCATCGAAGGCATCCTTGAGTACTGCCGAGTACTGATCGGATGTGAGCATGTACAAGAAGTTCTTTCCGACTATCTCTGAGTCGATGTCCATGAATAGTCCGTGCTCGCCCGGGGCCACGAAATCCCATACGTTGTCAAACTCCTTGTCCCCGGTGTTGTTGTACATGAAGACCTTGTTCAGAGTCTGGAGAGGTAAAAAGCCTTTGTACTCATCGGCTGTCGTTCCGTTTGCTTCCGCCCATTCCTTGGGGATGAACGTGTCGAGGATTCCAGTTCTAACCATCTTGCTCTCGATCTGGTTTCCGTCCTGGATCAGCGTCATTGCAAACGTTCCGGTGCTCTTCAGGGAATCTGCGGTGAGCTGGTCGAATATCTTGTTGTTCTTCGGCTGCTGCCACTCGTAGTTGAGCGTGTAGTTCGGATCTATCGTCTGAAGATATGAGATGAAGAGGGGTAGTGCGGTCTTTCCTCGGCTTGAGTTGCCAACGCCGTAGAACATCTTCCCGTTCGATTCCTCGATCGCTTTCTTCGCAAGCTCCTCAAGGCTCATGCCCTCCGCCTGCTTGATGATCTCCTCGACAGGGGATGTCTCGTTCGCCCTTGGCGAATCGGTCGCACCTCCTGCATAAAGAGGCACAACAAGTGCTGTAATGATCAGCATTATAGCCAGTACCTTTACCTTTGATTTCATCGCTTTCCTCCTTTTTGTTAAGAAAACGTTAAGATTCTGTTATGATTGTACCACAGCGCAATCAATAGTGAAGAAAAATCGGGGAAGGCTTTCCTGCTTCTTGTTTGTTGGCCCTCCGCGGGCTATGATTTGTGTATTGAAGGAGGAATAAAGGGAGATTATGGATATCAGTGTAAAAGAGAAGGATGAGATCCTGGAAAAGGCTGGAAGATACGTTCAGGATGAGAAGGACGACTTTTTTCGAAGCGAAGTCGAGGGTTTGATTGAAAAGAACGACGTCGACGAGCTTTACGAGAGGTTCTACACATCCCTTTCGTTCGGGACTGCGGGAATGCGCGGTGTGATCGGGGGAGGCACGAACAGAATCAATACGTTCATGGTCAGGAAGGTCACACAGGGGCTCTGCCAGTACCTTTCGTCGTTCGAATCCCCTTCCGTTACGATCGCATACGATTCGAGGCACTACTCGAAGGAGTTTGCGCTCTCTGCAGCGCTTGTACTGGCAGCCAACGGGATCAAGACATACCTGTATGATACGCTTCATCCGGTTCCGATGCTCTCCTTTGCAGTTCGCCATCTGAAGAGTACCGCCGGAATCGTAGTCACTGCATCGCACAACCCGAGCAAATACAACGGATACAAGGTCTACTGGTCTGACGGCGGGCAGGTCACGCCTCCGCACGACGTGGGCATTGCAAAGCTTGCAAACAGCGTGGAAGGGAAGGACATAAAGGATATAAGCGAGGAAGAAGCGAGGGCAAAGGGAATTCTTGAAAGCGTTCCCGAAAGCGTCGACAGGGCATACTTTGATATGGTCAAGGCATCCTTGCGAAGGCCCGAGGTATTCGCTTCCTCGAAGATAAAGGTCGCCTACACACCTCTTCACGGAAGCGGAAACGTGCCTGTGCGTACGATCTTGAAAGAGCTTGGTGTGGATGTGGAGGTGGTGAAGGAGCAGGAGGCTCCTGACGGGGCTTTCCCGACGGTGAAGCTTCCGAATCCTGAAAGCCACGAAGCGATGGAGAAGGTTATCGAGCTTGCAAAGTCGGTGAAGGCTGACATAGTGTTCGGCACGGATCCTGACGCAGACCGCCTCGGTCTTGCCATTCCGAAGGACAAGGATAAGAGCGAATACGTACTTCTTACAGGAAACCAGATCGCGACACTTCTTGCAGATTACCTTCTTTCCACCAGGAAAGAGCTTTACAAAGGCTCTTTGAAGGCTGTTGTCGTGAAGTCGATAGTCACAACCGACATCATCAAGAAGATTGCAGAAGAAAATGGGGCGGAAGCGAAAGACGTACTCACCGGCTTCAAGTACATTGCGGAAGTTATGGAAAGCATAGACGAAGAGAAAGTCAAGGAGCATCAGTTCCTCTTCGGATGCGAGGAAAGCTACGGGTTCCTG
The DNA here is from genome assembly GCA_944389975.1 of uncultured Spirochaetaceae bacterium. Lineage (GTDB taxonomy): Bacteria > Spirochaetota > Spirochaetia > Sphaerochaetales > Sphaerochaetaceae > Ornithospirochaeta. The sequence goes on along the minus strand of CALXOH010000006.1, from coordinate 180,612 downwards.
ACGGTCAATGAAGTGCATGACAAGGATGCTGTCTCATCCTTGGTCGCGGCAACCGAGATGATGGCTTACTATGCAGGGCTTGGAAAGAGCCTTATCGAACGCCTTGAAGAGATCTACGACGAGTACGGGTACTACACGGAGCGGGTTTTCTCACGCGATTACGAAGGCTCGAGCGGAAAGGAGAAGATGCGTCAGATCATGGCGAAGCTTAGATCACTCTCTATAGGCGACGAGCTTGCAGGACGTAAGATCTCCGAAAAGAGGGATTTGCTCTCCGATGATGACACGGGTCTGCCGAAGTCGGACGTGCTTATCTTCACGTTCACATCTTCAGAGCGCCTTGTAGTAAGGCCTTCGGGCACCGAGCCGAAGATCAAGTACTACATCTTCTTCTCCGCAGAGAAAGGGAACAGGAAGGAGCTTGAAGAGAACCTTCCGAAGCTTTTATCCGAGTTCCAGGAGGCTCTTTGAGACTCTCGGGGTATTTCATCAACCTTGACAAGTGGCGCGTTTTCACAAACGCATCGGATTACGAGTTCGACAGGGGAAAGGACGAGGTGTGCTTGTATTCGTCCACCCTTGTCGATTGGGAGTCCGGGAAGATGCTTGAAGGGGAAATGAAGGATTTGCTTTCAAAAGCGTTCAGAAAGAGGGCGGAGGACAAGAGGTACATCCCCCGCCTCGTTCTCTCTGCAGGCATTTTCCTTGCACTCTATTTCTTCCTCTCTTTGGTCATCCGTGACCCGATCCCGCTTGTCGATGAGATAATAATCTCGCTTTTCGTGTCTCTTCTCTTCTTTTTCAGGCAGAAGTCGAAGGACGGGGATGCTGCACTTGACAGCATGCTCTACAAGGAAATCGCCGGGAAGATAGATTCATCAGACCCGGTGGAACTGCCGTTCCTTCTTGAACTCGAGAGGGAGTATCAGAGCTTTTTGAAGATGAACGCCCGTGATCTTTCATCCCTCGTTTCATCGGGAAACCTCGGGGTTTTGGATATCGATGAAGACGACCGCTTTTCTGAATTCTCAAACCTTCTCTTTGCATACGTGAAGAGGAATGAAAAAGAGATGAACGCATTTCTTTCGCTCATAGAGAAAGGCACTTATGATGGGATTGATATGACCCGGCGGATCCTCTCTGCATACGCGACAGGCGCATTCGACCTGTCGTTCCTTGCCCTTCTGGTGAAGATGAAATCGCAAAAGACTATGCGATGACAAGCTTTGCTGCACTATTAGTGCAGGATGCTTTTGATTTTCGCTTTCTTATACTACATCGCACTCTTTTTCGATGAATACATATCGTTTCATCCTTTTCTGATTGCAATTGCACTCGTCCTGACCTTTTTCCTTTCCGAAGGGAAGAAAGTCAAAGTGCTTTTGCTTGTTGCACTTCTTTTTGCGTTCTCCTCCGTTTTGGATAAAAGCGAAGTCTCGATAACGCTTCCGTACGATGAAGTTTTCTCAATCTCCGGCGTTGCGATCGAAGACTCGAGGATAAGGGATGCGGGGAGTGGATTTTATATCGCGCTTGATTACGTTACCGACAGCTATTCGGGGTATTCGAGTGCCTCCGGGGTGGTATACGTGCTTTCAGAAAGGGTAGCTTTCGGAATGGGGACTTATGTCATGGTAAAAGGCCGTTTCATCTCCCCTGATGTGTTTCTTGCAAACCACATCGAACTATCCGGGGAAAGTGCAGGGTACGGCGTGAGGAGAAAGTGCAAGGATTTTCTGAGGACCCGTTTCTCGTCGCTGGATGAGGATGAAAGGGACCTTGCGATGATGCTTTTGCTCGGAAGTGCCGACTCTGCGGGAACTGGAATACTTGAAAAGGGGAGGGCGAAGGGTGTTTCCCACGTGTTTGCCCTTTCCGGGATGCACCTTGTAATAATCTCGGCAATCATCACATTACCTCTCTCGCTCTTTCTCAGCGAGAGGAAAAGCAGGGCGCTTTCCCTTCCGTTTCTTTTCTTCTTCACATTCACTTCGGGGTTCAGGCCATCCCTCTCGAGGGCCATGATCATGTCGCTTCTCTCTTTCTTCAACATCCGGGGAGAGATTCTTCTGCTTCTTTCGTTTCTTATCCACACCTCCTTCTTTCCACTGGAGATCATGACTGCGTCCAGCGCACTGAGTTACCTTGCGCTGGCAGGGATGATGTATTTCTCCCCATGCGTAAGGGGAGTGGATGGTAAATTGCTAAAAAGCGCCATTACATCCCTTTCTGCGCTTTCCTTCACTGCGTTGTACTCGGTACTGGTATTTTCTTCATACACGCTCCTTTCAATCCCGTTCACCATCATAATCAGCCCTCTTGTTTCTCTTTTCATGACGCTCTCGATATTCTCTTTGTTCCTTCCATTCCTACTTCCCATCCTTTCTTTCCTCTACGATCTGATTTTCAATCTTCTCTCCCTTCCCGACATCCCGTTCCTTTCTGGTATGGCATGGTATGATGCGCTCATATTCCCCGCTTTGGTGTTTTTGCGTGTGCATGGAGGGAAAAAGCGGACCGGCATCTAGACCTGATCCGGTGAGTATGTCAACATCAGGCCATGTGGAATCTGGATTACTCAAACAGGAATGAACTGAAGGAAACCCTTTCAAGATACGGTTATGCGATGAATAAGAGATTCGGGCAGAACTTTCTGTTGCCATTCCAAACGAGGAAAAAGATCGTGGACCTGATGGAACTCGGAAAAGGGTGCTTCGTATGGGAGCTCGGCCCGGGGTTTGGCGCGCTTACGTCGATAATGCTCTCGGAGAAGGCACGGGTCAAGGCTTTTGAGATCGACCATGGCTTTGCCTCCATTTTGAAAGATGATGCGTTTGGCGATGAAGAGGGTTTTTCCTTGATCGAGGGTGATGCACTGAAGACGATGTTCAAGGAGAGTGAGATTCCAGAGAGGATAGTCGGCAACCTGCCGTACAATGTCGGATCTGAAATGATTGCACGCCTTATAGAGGAGGGTATACTTCCCGAGCTGATGGTGTTCACACTTCAAAGGGAGGTGGTATCCCGCATGACCGGGAAAGAGGGGACGAAGGATTATTCGTCGTTTACAGTCCTTGTCAATCTCGATTACGAGAACAAGGAAGCGCTATACATCCCCCGTTCTTCGTTCTATCCCGAGCCGAACGTGGATTCAGCGGTCGTAGTGATGAGGAAAAGAGGGGAAAAGAGGATAGCTGACGATAAAAGGAAGTCGTTCTTCTCTTTCGTCCGCACCGTTTTTTCATCCCGTAGGAAAACGATACGGAACAACCTCTCGAAACGCTATTCCAAAGAGAAGTTGGACGATGCGTTCTCCCTATTGTCCCTCAGCGGGATGGAGAGGGGGGAAAGCCTTTCCACTGAGAGGCTTCTTGCTCTCTTTGGTGCACTTGAGCGTTAGCTCTTGCTCCCTTCCCGGTCTTTTATAGCTTCCCTTATGTCCTCCATCTCCTCCTTTCCGGAGAACGTTTCAAGGAGGAATGCGTCGATTTCGCTTTTGTCACACATCACCAGGGGCCATACCATTTCGCTGATTATATATTCGTTCCCGCCATCTTTCGCGTCCTTGAATACCTTCAGCGCCACTTCGGTATCGTTTATAACTATGTCGAGGATCTTGTCTTCGATCTCATCGATTTCAAGCATGATCCCTACGATGTCCTTGCCCTCTTCGTCAAGGTTGTTCCGCTTGTCGAACAATGTCTCTAGTTCTTCTCTTACACTCACCGGCGAAAAATCTCCATTTTTGAAAAAAAGCCTCCCGAAGGAGGCCTTTGAAGTACGATTTATTTCGTCATTGACGACTGTGCGAGCGTGATCGCGCTTGTCACTACGATATCTTCGGCAGAACAACCCCTTGAGAGGTCGGAAACGGGCTTTGCAAAACCTTGGAGGATCGGGCCGTATGCTTCAGCCCCCGCAAGGCGCTGTACGAGCTTGTATCCGATGTTTCCAGCCTGAAGGTCTGGGAATACGAGTACGTTCGCTTTTCCAGCGACATCCGAGCCCGGAGCTTTCTGTGCCGCTACCTTTCCTACTATCGATGCGTCAAGTTGCAACTCTCCGTCGACCTTGAGATCCGGGCACTTCTCCTTCACGAGCTTCGTAGCTTCTATGACCTTGTCGACCAGTTCTCCCTTTGCAGATCCCTTTGTCGAATACGAAAGGAGTGCCACTACAGGCTCTGCGCCGAGGAACGTCCTGCAGCTTTCTGCACTTGCTTCTGCGATCTCTGCAAGCTGTTCTGCAGTCGGGTTCGGGATGGTGGCGCAGTCTGCGAAGATGAACGAGCCGTTTACTCCGTACTCGGTCTTGTCTGTTGCCATGACAAAGCAGCTTGAAGCGCTCTTGATGCCGGGGCGGCACTTGATGATGTTGAATGCAGCCCTCAGAACGTTTGCGGTAGTGCTCTCTGCACCAGCAACCATCGCATCGGCATATCCGGTGTGCACGAGCATTGCACCCCACCTGAGCTGGTCGACGATGTCGACTCTCGCCTGCTCGATCGTCATACCCTTGTGCTTCCTGAGGTTGTAGTATTCGTTCGCGAATTCCTCGAAGTGTGATGAATCGGTCGGGTCTGAAATCTCAATTCCATCAAGATCAACACCGAATTTCTTCGCATTTTCGACTACAGCATCCTTCTTTCCGACGAGGATCACCTTTTTTGCAATCCCTTCGTCGGTTATCATGCGTGCAGCCCTTACAGTCCTCTCTTCCATGCCTTCTGCAAGAACCAGGGTCTTGCCTGCGCTCTTTGCAAGGGCTTTCATTTTATCACTGAAAACACTCATTTGACGTATCTCCTTTTCCAGTTTTCTCAAAGTATAGTCTCCAACCTATGTTTTTTAAAGGCCAATTATTGTCATAGGGATGAAAACATGGATAATGGATTTCTATGAAAATAGGCGTGTATGGACTAGGTAGGTTCGGATCTTTTTTCTCATCGGTATTGAGCAGGGGGGAAGCTGAGGTGATCGCAGTGTCAAGAAGCGTTCACACTCCTCCGGACGGGGTGTCGATAAGGCCTCTGGAGGAGGTTCTTTCAGCAGATTACCTCTTTTTTGCCGTGAGCATATCCTCATTTGAAAGCGTTTTGAGGTCACTTGCCCCGATGATAGGAAAGGATACCGTGGTGCTCGATACCTGCTCGGTGAAGGTATACCCTGCCAAGTGGATGAAGGAGAACCTTCCCCACAATTTCAAGATAGCAACCCACCCGATGTTCGGCCCGGACAGCGCAAGGGGAGGCCTCGAGGGACTGCCGTTTGTGTTTTCCCCGATCGACGGGAAGGATGACGAAAGGTATGAGGAGATCAAATCGTACATATCATCGCTCGGGCTGAAGGCGATAGAGATGTCGGTGCACGACCACGACAAGGAAGCCGCATACTCCCAGGGTGTGACGCACTTTGTCGGACGCACGCTTGAAGAGATGCACATGGAGCCGACGGAGATTGCTACAAACGGCTACAAGATGCTCATGAGGATCGTCGAAGAGACGTGCAACGACTCACTCGAGCTGTTTTACGACCTCCAGAGGTTCAATCCGTATGCAAAGGAGATGAGGCTATCGCTCCAAGTCGCGATAGAGAAGGTTCTCAACAGGCTTAGAAGCAAGGAGGAATATTGAAAGTCGCTGTCTATACGCTGGGTTGCCGCCTGAACCAGAGCGAGAGTGAATCGATCCTTGATTCGTTCCTGAGGAATGGATTTGAAAAGGGTGAACTGTACGAATCGGATATCGTTGTCGTGAATACGTGTACGGTGACAAGCAAAGCCGAGCAGAAGGCAAGGCGCGTTGTAAGAAAGCTTGAAAAGAGTGCATCCCTGATCATAGTTACAGGGTGCTATGTCGAAGTATCTGAAGAGGAGGTGGATGGGCTTTCTTCCAAGATAGTTTCATTCTCCCTTGATGAGAAAGGTGACATCCTTTCACTCCCCCTCTTCCTTAAAGGGTGCGGTAAAGAGGAGCTTTTGGAAAAGGCAAGATCCTTCCCGAAGGTCATCACGTCCCGTTTTGCATTCGATTCGAACACGTTTTCCTACCATTCGCGTGCGTACCTGAAAGTCCAGGACGGATGCGACAACGAGTGCGGGTATTGTAAAACGACGATTGCAAGGGGAAAAAGCATATTCCTTCCAGTGGATGAAGCTGTGAAGAGAGCATTGGAACTTGAGGATATGGGTTTTCACGAGATAGTGCTCACCGGTGTGAATCTCTCGAACTATGATCACTCGGGCGGCGGGCTGTCAACTCTGCTTGAAGCGCTTTTGTCTGCCCTTTCATCTTCCATGCGCATAAGGTTTTCTTCACTTGAAGCGGATGGAATAGACGACCGCCTCCTTTCGCTGATCGGGGATGAGCGGATATTCCCGCATTTCCATCTGCCGCTTCAAAGTGCAAGCCAGAAGGTTCTTTCGTACGTCGGAAGGAACTACTCGATGGACCATCTGAGGTACGTCATCGACGTACTCAGAAGGATAAAAGGCGACCCTTTCATCGCTTCCGATGTGATTGCAGGACTGCCGGGGGAGAGCGATGAAGATTTCGCCGAGACTGTCGATTTCGTCAGGAAGTACGACATTTCTACACTGCATGTATTCCCGTATTCCCCGAGGGAGGGCACGAAGCTATACGGCGACAGGAACAGGGTACCCGAGAGGGTCCGGGACGAAAGGGCTGGAATACTTCGGAAGATTTCAGATGAGAACTACAAAAAGTACGTTTCAAGGTGGCTGGGAAAGAGCGTTGAAGCGATAGTTGAGAGAAAGGGCGACGGCGTTATGTACGGCACGAGCGGAAACTATTTGAAGGTCGTCATAGACTCAAAGGATGAGAGGAAGAGGGGAGAGCTTGTTTCAGGCACCCTCACGTCACTCAATCCTCTCGTCTTATCGGTCTGATCTTCACTTCCGCGCGCTTGTTGTACACCAGCGAGTCCCTCGGGATGTCTTCGCTGATCCATGCGGATGAGCCGATTATCGAATTTTTACCGATCCTCACGTCCCCGAGTATCGTAGCGTTTGCATAGACAGTCACCCCATCCTCGAGCGTCGGGTGCCTCTTTGCCCCTTTTATCAGGTTGCCGCAGCTGTTCTTGGGGAAAGAGAGCGCACCTAGGGTAACCCCTTGGTAGAGTTTTACGTTGTCCCCGATTACCGTCGTCTCTCCGATTACCGTTCCCGTTCCGTGGTCGATGAAGAACGATTTCCCGATCTCTGCCCCGGGATGGATGTCTATCCCCGTCTCCCTGTGCATTATCTCATTGAGCATTCTCGGAATAAGCGGGATTCCCGATGCGTACAGGAAGTGCGATACGCGATGGATCGAGAGTGCTTTCATCGAAGGATATGAAAGTATGACTTCGTGGAGGTTTTTTGCAGCGGGGTCTCCGTCAAGGGCTGCTTTTGCATCGAGTTTCAGCATAAACCTTATCGAGGGGAGCGCTTTGAAGAGCTTGTCCAAAGCATCCTTTGTCATCTTCTCGATGCTCTCCTTGTTGCTTTTTCCTTTGTCTTCGTAAGTAAGAGCCAGGAATATCGCATCCTGGAGAAGCTTTGCCACATTGTCGTAGTGGTAATGTATCGTGCTGATCAACTCGTCGCTGTCCTCTCCTCCCGAGAGCCCGGGGAAGAACAGCGCCATGATCTCATTTTCCAGCCTGACCATGTCTTCCATATTCGGAAGAACAAGCCCGCGCTTACCAACATTCTCCCTTCCCATTCTGTCGAAAGACTCGATGAATGGCTTTAGAAATTCCTTTCCGTCGTAGTACATCGGATGGGATGATAGCACTCCAAAGGCATTTGTACCATCTCCCCTCGCTTTCGACGTTTTGATCGATCTGTCGTATCTTCCCTTGGCTTTTTCTCATGCGAATTGATATAGTATGGCACGTGGACGCTGTAATCTTTGGCGCAGGACGGAGAGGGCTCCGCCTTGCAAGACATTTGATTGAAGAGGGCAAGTCGGTTACGTTCCTCGACTCAAGCCCGGCAAGGGCATCCCTTGCCCAAAGCAAGCTCGACTGCATGGCTGTCACCGGATCGGCGACTGACATGGAGAAATTGAGGGAAGCGGGATGCGAGAACGCAGGCATCGTCGTTTCGGTTACCGACAGCGATGAAGTGAACCTCGTCAGTTGCGGACTGGTGAGTGCATCGTTTCCATCGGTTCGTACGATAGCCACGATACGCGGCCTTACGTACCTCAGCGACAGCGGAAACCCCGTCTCCCTTCTGGGGATCAGCAACATCGTCAATCCGGAGCAGGAGGCAAGCCAAAGGCTCTACGACATAATCACATCGGGCCTCTTCTGCGATGTCGCGTATTTCCCGGGTGCGCACTACATAGTCACAACGAAAACAGTGCTCAAAGGGGATGCTTTCGTGAACAAGAACCTGATCCAGGTCAAGCAGGAGATGCCCGGGCGCTATCTTCTTGCCGGAGTGGAGCACAAGGGCAAGGTGTCGACTGCAACGGGAAACACGGTCATCCGGGAGGGGGATGAGATCGCAGTGATATGTGACGATGACGAGCGCGCTGAGGTTTTCTCATATTTCGGGATATCCTTTACTGATTTCAACCTCAAACGGATCGTGTTCGTCGGAGGCACGAGGATATGCAAATACCTCTTGCTGAAGCTTCCGCGGGAGATGCATAAGAGCATCACGTTGGTAGAGAAGGACGGCGACGTCTGCAAGGAGTTTGCCGAGATATTCCCCGATATCCTCATACTCAACGGTGCCATCACGGACGAGAACTTTTGGGAGGAGGAGAGCATTGCAGACTCCGATCTCTTTGCCAGCATGACCGAAAACGATGAACTCAATGTCATCGTCTCAAGCTATGCGAAGACACAGGGTGCAAGGCGCACGATCGCTTTGATAAAGACGAACAACAACTACATAACGCTTGCCAAGGCGATGGGGATAGATGCAACGGTCTCGACTACCGAGGCGACCGTCGATGCCATCATGAAGATACTCCGCGGAGAGAGCGTACGTACGCTCCATTCGATATTTGATGGCAAGATCGAAGTGTACGAGTATGTGATCAAACCTACGTTCGTGCACCTCGACAAGAGCTTGAAGGAGATAAACTTCAAGGGAACTGCGGTCATCGGCGGGGTGAGCCGTGGTAATGAGAACTTCATCCCAGACGGATCTTACGTCTTCAGGTCAGGGGATACTGTACTCGTTGCAGCGCTCCATAAGGATTACGAGTACGTCAAACGCCTTTTTGGAGGACTTTGATGAATCCAAAGTCTGTAGGAAGGCTTTTAAGCTACATCACGCTTTTCATGGCGGGCATTCTTCTTGTCCCGACAGGAGTGGCATTCTATTACGGCGAATCCGAATCGGTTCTTGCATTCTCAGCGACGATAATGCCTATGCTTTTTTTGTCTGCATTGGGGATGTACCTTACGAGGAACAACCGGGAATTGAGGGTAAGCGTGAAGGACAGCTACCTCTTCGTGACCCTTTCGTGGGTCATCCTGACTTTCTTCGGTGCAATCCCGCTGTACATCACGGGCGTATTGGAGAACTTCTCGCAGTGCTATTTCGAGATAATGTCAGGTTTCACGACAACCGGTGCGACGGCGATGACGGGAATCGATGTGAAGCCCAGGGGTATCCTGTTCTGGCGTAACATGACCAACTGGCTCGGAGGAATGGGCATAGTGGTTTTGTTCGTCGCAGTCCTACCAGCGCTCGGGGTGAGGGGAACGGCGCTTTACGGTGCAGAATCGGTCGGACCCACGAAAGACAAGCTGAGGCCGAAGATCAAGGAGACTGCGATCGTACTCTGGGGGATATACCTCGCCCTTTCAATCATAGAGGTGGTTCTACTGATGCTTGGCGGACTCGATTGGTTCGATGCGCTTACCGTGATGTTCGGCACCATGGGTGCCGCAGGGTACGTCCCGCACGATGCTTCGATAGCGTTCTACGAGTCGAAGTACGTGGAGTGGGTGTGCATAATCTTCATGTTCCTCTCGGGCGCGAATTTCGCACTTTACTACAGGGTGCTCCAAAGGCAGCTGAGAAAACTTGTAAAGGATGCAGAGTTCAGACTCTATTGCAAGATAACCCTCTTTGCAACCATTTTTATAGCGCTCAACCTCTTTTTCAAAGGGGTGTACGGAATTGAGGAGAGCGTAAGGAATTCAGCGTTCCAAGTCGTCAGTTTCCTGACTACGACGGGCTTTACCAATGTAAACTACTCATCATGGCCGATGTTCTCCCAAAGTGTTTTGTTGATCCTTTGCTTCATCGGAGGATGTGCCGGAAGCGCAGGAGGGGGGATCAAAGTCGTGAGGATCGGAGTGATGATGCGGCTTTTTAAAAACTCTATGACGCGCCGCATCCATCCGCATGCATCGACTGTGATCAAATTCGGAGACAACACTTTTTCAGAGGCGACAGGGGAGGCGATAGCCGGGTTCGTTGGATTTTATATCGCCAACGTACTGGTGGGCACCCTCGTAATCTCTTTGACTGATGTCGATCTGGTGGTCGCGCTCACTTCGGTTCTGCTTACCTTGGGGAACATAGGAATCGGGCTTGGCGGAATAGGTACTGATTTCACTTTTGCAGTCTTCCCTGACTGGGCCCAGTGGGTCTTCTCGTTTCTGATGCTCGTCGGAAGGCTCGAACTCTTTACCGTCTATTCGATATTCACGCGCGATTTCTGGAAAAGATGATCGCCTGTGTTCCCACGTGACTGTACCAGCCGGGCAAGTTCATGGGCTTCCCGGGAGTCTCCCCGGTGCTTTCCTCGTTCACGGAAACGATGCTTGAGTGCATTGCCGTACGTTCGTCCACAGAGGTTTTCCTCCGGAGGCCTGATCTTGCCGGCGTTCCCGGTCAGGGCATTCACGCCATGGGATTTCAGATTGGAACAGGCGTTGTTATGCATAAAATCAGCAGGCAATATAATACTGTAGCTCCTTGGAATACCATTCCTTGCTTTGAGAGAAAAGGCTTTGCATCACTTTCTGTGTCTTGAGATGGGCCCGGATTCATTCGAACCGAATTTTCTTGACAAGGAGGAAATCCCATTTCAATCTATACTTGTCAGACATCTTACAACAATATAAGCCAGATGTCCAAAGGAGGGAGAACCATGTCGGATTACACTTTTCATGAAAAAGTCGTAGTGAAAGTACAGGATGCAATTGATTTTGAAAAGAATCTTTACGTTGCAGCCGGTATGAGGGAAGAGGATGCACTGGTAGTTGCGGATCATCTTGTCACTGCAGATGCAAGGGGAGTGTATTCCCATGGTATCCAGCGCAACAGTATATATCTCAAGCGTTTCAGGGAAGGTGGAACGGATCCGAAGGGAGTTTCGCGCATAATCAAGGAAAAGAAGGCGACATGCCTGATCGATGGCGGAAATTCGATGGGTATGGTCACTGGAAAGTTTGCAATGGAGAAGGCGATTTCGCTTGCAAAAGAGTATGGGACATCAACAGTATCCGTAACTGGTTCCAACCATTTCGGAACTTGCGCGTATTACGTTCAAATGGCTGCAGACCAGGGGATGATCGGGATGATGTGGACGATAAACTGCGGAAACATAATGGCTCCGTGGGGCGGTACGGAAAGGCAGCTTGGCAACAATCCTTTCGGAATAGCCATTCCCTGCAAAAGACATCCGACTGTCATACTGGACTCGGCGACGAGCGTTGTTGCCAGGGGAAAGATCGTCGTTGCGATGAAAACGCATTCTCCGATTCCGGAAGGCTGGGCTTTGGACAAGAACGGTAATCCGACTACGGATGCAGAAGAAGGCTATTGGGGTACCGTCCTTCCATTCGGCGGATACAAAGGCTATGGGCTGACGTTCACGAATGCATGCCTTGCTGCGATTCTGAACAACTCGGCATTCGGGCCGTCTATCGTCGATTTCTATGAAGAGCCCGGGAAAATACAGAACAACGGATACCTTTTCCAAGTCATCGATATCGATAGTTTTGATGATGTTGATGCGTTTGAAAAGCGAATGGATGATGCAGTGGATTTCATCAAAGGAGGGAAGAAGGCCGATGGTGTAGACGAGATTTTCGTACCGGGGGAGATCGAATACAACGCAAGAAAGAAAGCTTTGTCTGAAGGTATCGTCTACCCGGTGGAGATCGTAGAGGAAAGCAATGGATTTGCTGAAGATTTGGGCATTACCGATCGCTTGATCGGGGAAAAGGAGGTTTAGGATGAAGAGACTTGAAGTCAATGGTATACCTTTCCCGGTGTTCGCTTTTGTATTCGTTATCGTAGTTGTCGGAACTATCCTCGGCGTCATACCTGACAACCTCGGAGGAGGATTCGCCCTTTGTTTGATCTTGGGAATGGGCATGATGTGGATAGGTGATCAGGTTCCGGTTCTCTCTGATTACGGCCTTGGAACGATACTCGCTGTCATCGTGCCTGCCGTCCTGGTATATGCGGGCATACTCCCTGAGAGCGCATCTGAAATTGCAGACAACTTCTTCAGCGGCTATGATTTCACTTCGTTCCTGGTTCCCGGACTGCTTGTAGGCTCGATTCTTGCGATGGACAAGAAAGTATTGGTGAACGCCGGCGCGAGGTTCATCATTCCGATGATATTGACGATACTGTTTGCAACCCTTATCTCCGGGCTGGTTGGGGCATTGATGGGGTATGGCATGACACGTACGATGCTTTACATCGCAGGTCCGATCCTCGGTTCCGGTGTAAGTGCATCCGCAGTCCCGCTTTCTGAGATATACGCAGGCTATTCCGGGGAAAATCCAGCGGACATACTTACAGTACTCACTTCATCTGTAATGGTGGCAAACGTCCTTACCATACTCATCGGGTCGATTCTTGCCGCCCTCGGAAGAAAGAATCCGAACATGTTCTTCAAGGGGTTTGCAGGATCAAACGGCCGTCTTCTGAGAAGTGAAGAGAAGATAAAGATAACCGAGGAGCAGAAAAAGGAAGTGGTGAAGGATCCTGATGCCACTTCGTACAGCTTGCTGAGGACCGGTTTTGTACTCACATGCGGTATTTTCATCGCATCAAAGATAATTGCAAAGTACATGCCGGGTGGATTGCACTTCTACTTGTACATGATCATCATCGCTGTCATCTTAAAGCTTACAGATGTGCTTCCTCCTTTCGTGTGCGAGGCATCGGGGAAATGGACTTCATTCATGTCGAAGATAATGACGCCGTGTGCCCTTTGTGCGATATCCCTTGGGGTCCTTGACATCGGCGAATTGACCGGGTTGTTTGAAAATCCATCGTTCCTGATCTTCTCGATCCTTTGCGTGTTGATTACCACGGTAGTTTCCGGCTTCTTGTGTTATGCGTTCGGTTTCTATTTCATCGAGGGTGCCATCATGGCAGGTCTTGGACTGGCGGACATGGGGGGAACAGGCGACGTGGCGGTACTATCAGCGGCAAAGAGGATGGAACTTCTTCCTTTCCTTACGATCTGTTCAAGGATCGGAGGCGCGATAAACATGGTATGGCTGACGTTCCTTGCGTCGATGGTGTTATGAGTGAAGGAGGGCAGGTTCTGCCCTTCTTTTCTTGTCTTGCATTATGTTCTCTTGTTCAGACTTTGTCGTTTTTCGAATATGATGGTTGAGTTATGAAACAGATGATTCCGGATGCTCTCAAGTTCCCGTCTGCAAGAAATCATTCAGACGTCCTTTACGAGAAACTCAGGGATGCGATAACTTCATCCGAGTTTCCCCCGGGGTATGTTTTCCCGAACGAAGTCGAGTTCTGTTCGCTTCTGAACGTAGGAAGAAGCACGCTCAGGGAGGCATACAAGATGTTGGAAGCGGATGGCTACATCACGCGCACGAAGCGCGGAACGAAGGTAAATGGCAGAGAGGAGATAGAAAGGCGCACCTCGTTTGACGAAAAGCTCAGGTCTGCAGAATATGCGGACTTGCTGGAATTCAGGATCATGCTTGAGTCAGAGACTGCAAGGTGTGCCGCCCTCCGTAGAAGCGGGGAAGACCTCAAGTCGATATACCAGTGTCTGGAAAAGATGGAGGATGCGAGGGATGTTGAGGAAGAAGCTCGGCATGATACCGACTTTCATCTGGCAATTGCCAAGGCATCACATAATGCACTCTTGGAAAACTCGATGTGCGCAATACTTTCATTGTTCAAAAGCCTCGTAGTCTCATCTCTTTCGGAAGATTGCGGGAAAAGGGGATCCGGGACGCGTATAATGAAGGCACTCTCGTATCACAGGCGCATTGCAGATGCAGTGAAAGCGGGCGATGGAAAGAGCGCTGGAAAGATAATGAGAGAACACATATTGGACGTTTACAAAGTCAGCAAGGAGGATGAGTAATGCAGATAGCAGTCATTGCAGATGATTTCACCGGAGGTTTGGATGCCGCAGGCTTCATGAAGAAAAACGGGATGGATGTCATTCTTTTCAGCGGCATTCCCGGGAAAGAGGATATATCCCGTGTCCCTGACGACTCTTCCATAGTTATCGCGCTGCAAATCAGAAGCATGGAGAAAAAAAGCGCGTTGAAGCTCGTTGATGATGCTTTGGATGCAATTTCGCTTTCAAAATGCCGCATGGTCTATTTCAAGTACTGTTCGACTTTCGACAGCACTGACGAAGGCAACATCGGACCGATAGGGGATGAGATACTCGATCGCTTGAACCTTGGGGGTACTATAGTTGTTCCCTCCCTTCCGGTGAACGGGCGGACTGTAAAGGACGGGCGTCTCTATGTCTATGGCGTGCCTTTGGCTTCTTCGCACATGAGGAACCATCCTCTGAATCCAATGACGCTCAGCTACGTTCCCGAGATACTACAGAGGCAGACTGAAAGGCCCGTGTATCTGATCAAGGCGGGTAGCGGGGAAAAGAGGAAACTCTACGACAAGATGACGGGCTTTGCAGTTTTGGATGCGGCAAGCGACGAGGATATAAACGAAATTGCAAAAGAGTTTGAAGACATACCGTTTGCAACCGGAGGCTCTGCGCTGGTGGGAGCATATGCCGGCTTATTTGCAAAAAAAGGAGCAGAAAGCGATGGAGAGAGGGTGGTTGAAGTGGACGCAAAGCATGCGATCATGTTCGTCGGATCGTGCTCGTCATCCTCTTTGAAGCAAGTTGAGGTGTATGAAAGCGCATCGCATAGGGTAGAGAGGTTCTCGCTTGAGAAATACCTTTCATCCCCTGATGAATACATCAATGCCCTTTTGGAAAAGGCAAAGAGCGTCGAAGGAAGATTCCCCCTCTTGATAAGCGCATCAAAAACTCCCCGGGAAAGGGAAGAAAACGACAAGAATTTCCCGGGTGTGGATGTGGCAAGGGAAACTGAAGGTTTTTTTGCAAAGATGACCGTAAAGTGCCTTGAGTCCGGCTTTACGAGGTTCATAGTCGGAGGAGGGGAGACTTCGGGTTCCGTGGTGAGGGCGTCGAAGCTGAACGCATTTTCAATCGGACGCGAGATTTCTCCCGGCGTATCGTGGATGTACTCGGACGGCGTGGCTTTTGCGCTCAAATCGGGCAATTTCGGAGGTGATGACTTCTTCATCTCTGCTCTTCTTGAATAGCCCTTTGCCCACCTGCCATAATTGATATCTATGGACAAGAAGAAAGTAATTCTTTCACTTTTAAGCGAAAGCGATGGTTATATCTCCGGGGAAGAGGTGGCAAGGCGCCTCTCTTTGTCCCGGATGAGCGTCAGCAACAGCGTCAAAGCACTCTCATCCGAAGGGTACTGCATCGAGAGCAAGACAGGCGTCGGGTACAGGTATTCCCCATCCCTTTCGTATACAAGGGAGATGGTCGAGGAGGCGATCTCCCCTTTGTTCCCCGTATATTTTCATAACGAACTGTCCGGATCGAGCAACACGGTTGCAAAGAAACTCGTGCTTGACGGCGTAAAGCCCCCGTTTGTCGTAGTTGCAAGGACGCAAAGCGGGGGAAAGGGCAGGATGGGGCGCTTTTTCTCATCCCCGGCAGGAGGGCTGTACTTCTCCCTTGCGCTACCCGAGGACATGATATTCTCATCCCCCGACCACATAACCACCTCAACATCCCTTGCAGTTGCACGCGTGTTGGAGAGGGAGTGCGGGATCGAGAGCAGGATCAAGTGGGTCAACGACATATATATCGGCGGCAAGAAGGCTGTGGGAATACTTTCCGAGGGGATAGTGAATTTGGAGATGGGGGGACTTGAGAGCGTGGTGATCGGAGTCGGGGTGAACCTGAACACGCCGCTTTCCTCGTTCCCCCCGGAGTTGAGGGATCAAGTGACGAGCTACATGATCGAGAGCGGCAGGGCGTTCCCATACGTTCCGATTCTGAAGATGATCCTCTCTGAGATTGTCGGAATCCAGAACAAAAGCTATCTTGACGAGTACCGGCGTAAATGCTTCATACTTTCCCAGGATGTCAGAGTGTTGTCATACGGGAAGGACCTGGGGATGGCCAAGTGTATTTCGATAGATGACGATGCTCATCTTGTGGTAATGTTTCCTGACGGAAGCATCAGGCACCTCTCCAGCGGGGAAGTGTCTTTGAAAATCTGAAATGGTGGTGTCATATGTTCTTTGAGAAAATGTGTGATGATTGGAAAGCCTCTTTGAAGACGGCTTTGGAGAGCGTACTCGGTACATCCGTTGACGAACCTACCCGTACCCTTCCCCCTTCGGAAAAACTAGGGGATATCGCATTCCCTTTATTCCCGTATGCAAAGATAGGCAAGAGAAGCCCTGTGAAGATCGCTCAGGAGCTATGTGATTACTTCTCTACAAACGAACACCCCGACGGCGAATATTCCCAGGCGGGCGGGTACTTCAATATAAAGATCGACATGCGCCACTCTTTCCCTGAGCTTTTTTCGATCGTTGAAAGGGAAAAGGAGAGGTACGGGGAGAACGATAGCCAGAAAAACAGGCGTGTCATGCTCGAATTCTCGTGCCCGAACACAAACAAACCTCTCCATTTGGGGCACATGAGGAACGACAGCCTGGGGGAGGCGGTTTCCCGCATACTCAAGGCAAACGGGGCTGAAGTGATGAAGGTGAACCTGATAAACAACAGGGGGATCCACATCTCCAAGAGCATGCTTGCGTACAAGGAATTCGGAAACGGGGAGACTCCGGAAGAAACGGGCGAGAAGGGAGACCACTTCGTCGGCAGGTATTACGTGCGCTTTGCAAACTGGGAGAAAGAGACGAACGCAAGGATTGAAGAGCTCAAGAAAGAGGGTAGGAGTGCTGAAGCAGAAGAGCTTGGGAAAAACCATCCCGATCTGAGGGCCCAGGAACTTCTCAGGCTCTGGGAAAGCGGGGACGAGGAGACAATAAAGCTTTGGAAGAGGATGAACGCCTGGACGATGGAAGGTCTTGAGGAGACTTACAGGATGACGAACGTCTCCTTCGACAAATTCTATTACGAGAGCGATACGTACAAGTATGGAAAGGACGAGGTCCTCAAAGGGCTTGAGAAGGGGATCTTCTTCCGCGCAGAGGATGGCTCCGTGCAGATAGACCTTGCCGACATCGGATTGGACAAGAAGGTTCTCCTTAGAAAGGACGGCACTACGATATACATCACGCAGGATCTCGGGACTGCAATCAAAAGGCACGAGGACTGGCCTTTCGATTCCCTCATCTACGTAGTTGCATCCGAACAGGCTTACCACTTCAAGGTTCTTTTCCACATACTCTCACGGCTTGGATACAAGTGGGCCGATGAGCTTTATCACCTTTCATACGGGATGGTGAACCTACCCGATGGAAAGATGAAGAGCAGGGAAGGGACAGTCGTCGATGCAGACGACCTTGTAAATGAGCTTTCAGAGCTTGCAAGAAGCGAAATCGAGGGAAAGGATCGCTCCACTGTCGTCGGGGATGTGGATAAGACGAGCCACGACATCGCACTCGGGGCCTTGAACTACTACCTTCTCTCGGTCTCCCCCCAGAAAGACATGATCTTCGATCCGAAGAAGTCGATATCGTTCCTCGGGAACACAGGACCCTACCTGGAGTACACGGGAGCGCGTATCTCTTCGATATTGCGTAAGTACGGGAAGAACGTGGAGGTGTTTGATTCGATGCTCCTCTCCCTTGATGACGAGAAGAGCCTCATGAAGCTTGTCGACTCGTATCCGTCGGTCGTAAAGGAAGCTGCAGATGGCTACGATCCGTCTCTGATCGCATCGTTCTTGTACGAAGTTGCAAAGACCTTCAGCCACTACTACCACGACCACACGGTCCTTTCAAAGGGCGATGAGAAGCTTACCGATGCGCGCGTTGCGCTCTCTTCGGTCGTATTGCAAGTGATGAAGAATGCATTCTCGCTTCTTGGGATACCTTACCTTGAGATAATGTGAGTCGAGAGGAAGGAGACTATCTCCCTTCCCTCGTCCTCACCCGTGAGAAGATATTTCTCCAATGAAGAGAAGAAGACTGCGTTGATGACATCGGTCACTTCGCTTTTTCCCCCTTCGATTATTCCAACAGAGCCTTCGAGCATCAACTCGAGGGCTCTCAGTTCCTCCCTTGCCTCCGGGAAGAAGTACCTCTCGGAGAGTATTGCGATCAGGAAGCATTCGAGTTTCTCGTCCCGTGCTATGTTCATCCAGTTGTCGTAAAGAAGCATGAGTGCTTTTTCCTTCCCATCCCTGAGGTTTATCGAAAATCCGTGCTTCATCATCTTCCTGTGGTGGTATGCATAGCTTTCGGCGATCACATCCTCCCTGCTTCTGATGTGGTGGTAGAGGCTTGCTTTCCTGATCCCCACCTTCTCTGCGAGTTTCTCCATGCTTAGTTCCCCGCGGCCTTCCCGGGCGATCATCTCCATCGCTTTTGCCAATATCTCCTCTTTCGTCGTCTTCATTCCTCAAATATAACATAAAACTACCGAACGGTAGGTAGTTTTTATATATTTTTTCGTTCCTTTTCGCAATTTCAATCCCATCCCACTGTTCCTTTTCCGATCGATGGGGTATTTAGATTGGGAAAACTTATAAGGAAATCGATAAGATGTACGCATTAGTTGAGATTTTAGGCAAACAGTACAAGGCTGTCGAAGGTGAGAAGATCCTCGTCGATCACCTCAACCTCGAGGCAGGCAGCTCTTATGAGACAGAGAAGGTACTTGCCATCGTCGACGGAGAGAACGCAAAGTTCGGAACTCCGTACGTCGAGGGAGCAAAGGTGACCGGTACTGTCGGAGAGATGGTGAAGGGCGACAAGGTGAAGGTCTACAAGTTCCATAGAAGGAAAGGGTACAGGCGCACACAGGGTCACCGCGAAAAGTATACCGAACTGACATTCGGGAAGATCGAAGGTTGAGGAGGAAGATATGGCACATAAGAAAGGTGGTGGTTCCTCAAGAAACGGAAGGGATTCGAACGCACAGCGCCTTGGCGTAAAGCGTTTCGGAGGCCAGTTCGTAAAGGCTGGTGAGATAATCGTGAGGCAGAGGGGCACGAAGATCCATCCGGGTGCAAACTGCGGACTTGGAAAGGATTACACCCTCTTCGCCCTCGTGAGTGGAAACGTTGCGTTTGTCGACAGGAACAACCGCAAGTACTGCACGATCATAGAGAAGACAGAAGAGTAATAGTTCATGTTCGGCTTTTCCGATGAGACCTATATCGATGTAAGAAGCGGCAATGGCGGCAGCGGTGCCGTCAGCTTCCGCCGCGAGAAGTTCGTTCCCAACGGCGGCCCGGACGGCGGCGACGGGGGAAAGGGCGGAGATGTGGTTTTCGTCGTCAGGGACAACCTGAGGACGCTGGGACATTTGAAGATGACCAGGTCGTACAAAGCCGAGAACGGACGCCCCGGAGAGGGTGCAAGGTGTTTTGGAAGGAACGGACGGGATGTCGAAATCCCCGTTCCTCCCGGAACTGTGCTGAAGGATCCCGAGACCGGGGATGTGATAAAAGACCTGACGGGGGAGACACGGTACGTCTTCTTGAAAGGTGGAAAGGGGGGGCTTGGAAACTGGCACTTCCGATCCAGCGTGCGTCAGGCTCCCAAGTACGCCCAAAAGGGTCAGGAAGGGGTTTCGATGCGCGTCGGTGTAGAACTGCTGGTAATCGCTGACATCGGATTCGTCGGATTTCCGAATGCTGGGAAATCATCCCTTCTGAATCTTCTGACGAACGCCAGAAGCAAGGTCGCAGGCTATCCATTCACCACCAAGATCCCTCAGCTCGGGGTGATGAGGATGTATGACGAGGATGTCGTCCTTGCAGATATCCCCGGAATAATCGAAGGCGCGAGCAAGGGACTGGGGATGGGGATCAAATTCCTCAGGCACATTTCACGTACGAAGGGGCTTGCGTACCTTGTCGACGGAAGCGATGAGAGGGCGCTTGAGAGTTTCGACATACTCAAAGGGGAACTCGAAGCTTTCAGCAAGGAGCTTTCGGAAAAGGAAAGCATCATCATCGTGACGAAGATGGATGAGGAGAACAGCCCTGTAAGCTATGAAAAGATCAAGGAAAAGTACGAACCGTCGGGTATCCCGGTACTTCCTTTGTCGATATACGACGATGAGCTTCTGGAACCGATAAAAAAGGAATTCTTCAGGCTTGCCGGAAAAGAAAAGGGCTCTGGGGATGGCGGTTTCACATCCAAGGTCGACAACGATGCCTACTACAGGGATGAAGCGTGATACCGCGCTTTTCGGGGGATCGTTTGATCCAGTGCACCGCGGCCACATGCACCTGGTGCACGAAGCTTTCGTCCTTACCGGGATAAAGCGCGTCATATTCATTCCATCTTTCGTTTCGAACTTCAAGAGAAACGGGGCGAATGCATCATTTCCAGATCGATACAAAATGCTTGAACTTGCAATCCTCGACTACAGGGATGAGTACGGGGACGGCCCGGAACTTTTGATTTCGGATGTGGAGGAAAAGCGTGGTGGAATTTCCTACACTTCCGATACCGTCAGATATTTTCTCTCAAAGGAATGTGGGGAGGGTAGGATTTCTTTCATCATGGGCGATGACCTTCTGGATGGGATAGAGAGGTGGCATGACTATCAGTTCCTGAAAGAACATGTCCATTTCATAGTTTTTTCAAGAAACGGTTTGAAGAATGTCCCTGAAGGCCTTGATGCAACCCTTTTCAGGTCGGAAGTATTAGATGCATCGAGCACGGATGTCAGAAATGGTGATTTTTCACTCCTTACTCCACGAGTTTTGAAATACGTAAGTGATAGGGGATTGTACGATGCTTGACGTGAAAAGCCTTCTTTCGTTGGTCGAAGAGAAACTTCCCAAAAAGAGATTCATGCACTCTCTTTCAGTTGCATCGACTGCGGAGCTCCTGGTCCTCAAGTACTCGCTGGAACCCAATTCGGGGTATGTCACGGGGCTTTTCCACGACTACTACAGGTACCTCTCGGACGAGGAAGCGTTGGCTGGGTGCGGGAAGATCACGTTTCCAGTATTTCCCGAGGAATTGGAGAATCCAGTGCTGCTCCACGCTCCGATCGCTGCGTGGAACATGCGGAGAATCGTAGGGGAGGATGTACCCGAAAGCTACGTGGATGCAGTTCGCTTCCATACGCTTGGCTCGAAGGATATGGGAAAGCTCGGGGCTGTCTTGTTCGTAGCTGACTACGCTGAGCCACTGAGAACGCACCTTGATGGCAAGATGCGCATCGACATCCTTTCTTCGTCGACCTTGGAGGAGACTGTTCTCAAGGTATTGAGGATGCAGGACGAGTACTTTCTCTCGATAGGAAGAAAGAACGCAGAAGTCACAGTGGAGCTTGAGGCATTCCTCGAATCAGGAGGTGAATTCTCTTGAGAAAGTTTTTTGCATTGCTTCTTTCCATATCCATTCTTTTTCCAGCGTGCTCTGAAGGGGATCGGGTATGGTACCTTGATCTCGGAAGCGAAGTGAGGGCGTATGTGCTTGCAGATGATAAAGGGCTTGAGATCAAAGTGCCTGAAACCCTTCTTTCTGAGTTTTCAAAGGACTCCGGACTTTCCGTGGAGGATGTGCTTGAGAGTTTCTTCGGAAGCGGTGGGAAAGGGAGCGCCGACGGCGAGAGGTTTTTGAAGCTGGAGAAGCTTCTCTTGAGCGAAACGGGGAAGGAGAGCATGGTGGATGCGTATGTAGCGTACGGCACGGATCTGGCTGATACGATCTACTTTTCCATGCTCGACGAGCTTTCCCCCGATTTTCCGGACGGGGAGATCCTTGACGCGTTCAAGGGCCTTCGACACTATGGTAGTTACGAACTCGGGGAAATGTTCCCCGATGGATATTCTTATGATGATGCCGTCTCTTACATCCACCTATGGCTTGAGAGGGCGGAAGAAACGGGAGAGTGAGAATCCCGAAGGAGATTTTGATGAGGGAAGAGATAAAAGAGAAAGCGGAGAAGATAGCAGGATACCTTACCGATCACAGGTGCCTTGATGTCGAGATAATCGACCTGACTCCGGAGTGCTCATGGACGGATGCGTTCGTAATCGGAACAGTCACTTCCACGGGACACTTGAAGGGTGTGGTGCATCAGATCTGGGATCTTTTCAACGAACTTGGGATGAAGGTTGAGAACAGGCACAAGAACCCCGGCACGGACGGTTGGGAACTGATCGATCTGGGGGATGTCGTCGTTCATCTGATGAGTAGCGAGATGAGGGAGTTCTACAACCTCGAGAAGCTTTGGAAGAAAGTCGAGACGATGTAAGGGTGCTTTCATGAGGAAGGTTTTTGTTTTTCTATCCATACTGGTTCTTCTAATCTCCTCTTGCTCGACCACCATGCGTATACGCTACAGGCAGCCGAGCAGGATCGACATGGGAAGTTACAGGAACATAGCTATCGCTTCGAGCATACCGTACAGGTATTTCCGCTCGCCTGATCGCTACATCCCCACAAGGGACAACCTTTCGAGGCAGAACCATGGATATATCCCTTCCTCATACGACTCATCCCTTTCAAGGCGGGTTGCGTCAGCTTTGACCGATACCGTGGTCAAAACGCTCTCTGAGAGCAATTACTTCGAGTCTGTGATGCTCCCTGACAATACAGATCGGATCCTTTCGATGGAAAACAGGAACGATCTATTTGAATGGTACGGGGTTGATGCGATCGTGATTCCGAAAGTCGATTCGATGTCAGTCCAGGAGTTCATATACTCAAACAGCTCCTCCCGAAGCGTATTCAATTCATCCGGAGAACCGAGGATTGTCAGGGACGTCGAGTACCACTACGACAGAACGTGCTACCTGGTACTTTCAGTGAGCATAGTCGATGCATCGAGCGAGAGGCTCATAGGCTCTGTCCGATTCCCCCTCGATAGACACGAATCCACCCTGATAGGCCCGTTTTTGTACACAAGTGACCCGTATTACACGTTCCGGGATATGATTTCGTCGATAAGCGGAAGACTGGAAAGGGAGTTGGTGCCGACTCTGACGTACAGGGACATATCGCTGATGCGCAACAAACCGAAGCTTGAGGGCGCAGAGATTGCGTACAGCATGGTCGAGGAAGGGCGTTACATAGATGCGCGTAACGAATTCCTGCGCATATTCAATGTATCAGGCCACCTTCCCTCGGGATACAACGCAAGCCTCATCACTGCCGCCATCGGGGACCTCGACGGGGCCCTCCTGATCCTTTCGAACGTAAACAAGGAATGTTACTCGGAAGAAGCAGCAGGCCTTTACTCGACCCTTCTTGAGATAAAAAACAGCAACGAGGAAGCGCGTAAACAGCTTGAAGGAATCGGTGAGAAATGGGATGGGGAGTACGGAAGCGCACTCGATGTGATACTCGAAGACGAATAATACCATATATTTATATGGCTATTTTTGAAAAATTTTCTTGTTTGATATCTTCTTGTTAAGACTTTTGTATTAAAAATGTAGGAATAATGCATAATATTCTGTCGTTTTTTCATCAACTTTTGCCTGCCACGGGGTATCAAAAAAGGGAAAACTGCAAAATAAATAAAAAATTCGTATTTGATTTGATTTCGTCATATACTTTTGCCAAGGGTCTTTGATGGTGCCCGTGTGCTTGTACTAGCCAGGTCCCTCTCTACGGAAGCCCGATGCTTCTGCACCATATCTTGGCCCTTTTGTATTCATACACCTATAGGAGGATGGCGATGCTCATAAGCATGACGATCGCGAACTTCAAGTCAGTGAAGTCGAGTCAGACGATCAGTTTCGAGGCAGTCAAGGACAACAGGCTGGATCCGGACAAGATCGTATCTGTCAACGAAAAACTGAACTTGATCAAGACCAGTGCAATCATTGGTCCGAATGGAGCTGGAAAGAGTTCGTTCACAAGGGCCCTCGAAGTTCTCAAAAGAATAGTGACCTCATCCAAGGATGTGGAGAATCCACTTCTTTCATCCCTTTCGGGTACCGTTTTCGCATATGGGATAGACAAGGCAACGCCCGCGACGATCTCGATCAGGGTAATCCTGAAGAAAGGGATAGTGGGGGATGATGAGAACCCGACCGTTATCGCCACGTACACTTTGAAGGCAAGCAGGGACAAGATCTACGAAGAGAGTCTCTACTACACGGTCAACAGCTCGAGGAAAGTCATGTTCGAAAGAAAGCTCAATGAGGAGAACGGGGGTTACGACTACCGCTTCGGAAAGCTCTACAGAGGCGAGAAGAAGAGGGCTGCGAAGAATCTTCCCGAGACCCGTACGTTCCTCCAGGCAAGTGCAGAGAACGGAGGGGAGACGTCGAGCGAACTTTATTCGTGGTTCACTGATACACTATCGATCCTCCCGATGGGCGTCGGCACGCAGACAGAGCAGTTCGTCGCAGAAAGCTTATCAAGGCATCCGGGTTGGGGCGACATGCTCGTCAACTACCTATGGGCGCTCGATATCACTGACATCAGACGCGTCGGGGTGAGGAAGAAGGATGACGGCACGAGCCAAGTCGTATTCACCCACGTATACGTCAACGACAAGAAAGTCGATGGGTACTCCAATACATTCCTTGCAGAGTCGCTCTCCCTCAGGCGCCTCGTGGCGATCGGAATCGCATTCTTCGAAAGCTTCGTATCCGAGAAGGTTCTCGTGATCGATGACTTCGGGCAGCTGTTGCATCCCGATGTGCTATGCCACCTCGTGGAGATATTCGAGAGCTGCAACAAACACAGCCAGCTCTTGGTCGTGGATTGCAACCCGTCGCTTCTACGCGATGGACTCTTGAGGAAGGATGCAGTGTGGTTTGCCCAGAAGGACAACGAATCGAGTACTGTTTATTTCTCGCTTTCGGATTTCAAGGGCAGGAGCAGGGTATCCAACTACACAAGGTACCTCCAGGGGGCGTTCGGGGCACTGCCGATGACGAGCGACTTCTATTTCGTCCACGATGGAACGCCTGTATCTGAAAAGACGGAGAAGGAGGAAGAGAATGCCTAATCGCAAGAAGAACATAACAGAAGCAAAGGGAACGATCCTTCTGGTGACTGCAACAAAAGCGGAAGCAGTCTACTTCTCCCAGATGAGGAAGGATTGCAGGTACATGAACCTCACCGTCGTTAACGCAGGGGCAAAGAGCCTTAAGGATCTCATTGACAAGGCTGCACACCTCAGGCACGGGGGAAGGTACCAGACGGTATGGGCTCTTTTCGGCTTCGACGATGTATCTACGAACGTTGATGAAGTGAATGAGTTCAAATCGGATTATGCGCTGAGAAAGAAAGTCAACCTCTGCTGGTTCAATCCGTGTTTCGAGATCTGGTTCGCCCTCCATTTGAATTCCAACATGGGATACGAGAGCGATCCGGAGAAAGTCAGGGATGTCGTAAGAAAGGCGCTTCCCGGTTTCCAGATGAGCGACGAGTACCTCCTCACAAAGGGGCTCAACCTCCATTTGATGCTATTCCCGCGCCATGCATTTGCAGATCTTGCTGCAAGGAAGATGAACGAGAATGAGAAATACAACCTCGGGCTTGAAGTGACGAGCATGCCTTCCTTCGACGATGACATCACCGAGATATGCGGCAAGGCTGACATGTCCCACAACCAGAAGGTCTTCAAGTGATGGAGGAAGCAAGCTTCCTTCTATCGCTTCTGGCACTCACCCTCTCATCCATGGATCTCGCGCTTGCGATCGTATGGAGCGAGAGGGCCTCTTACAAATGGTCGAAGGCTTTGGTGGTGTTCGCATCCACCGTCTTCGGCCTTATATTCTGCTTTTCCATCGCATCCTTTCTGAACCTTTTCCCCGGGGTGGTCGTATATTCGGTACTCGAGGGGGTATGCATGGCCCTGGCCGTGATGGTAGGTGCGTTCCTTTTCGTCTTCTCCCCGATCTTCTTCAACTTTCTGATCGCCCGTCCTACGAGCAAGGCTGAGAAGGTGGTGTTTCCGATCCTCGGAACGGTATTCCTTGGCATAGGGATGCTGAACATATTCCTCCCGTTGCCGTGGTTTCCGACTACGGCACTGGTGATGATGCTTTCGTTGATTCTGTACGTCTCGATACTGATGGGGCGTTCCTTTCCCCGGATAAAAGACAGGACGATAAGGCTTGTGACACTGGTGATGATGATCGTCTCCTTTTCCCTCATGCCGTTTTTCATTCTGTCGCTTTTCATCGCTTCGATCCGTACGCTGGTCATACTCGCCTCCTCGTGTGCGTATTTCATAACGCTTCTCGTGTTCCTCTTTGCTGCAAACAGCAGGGAGACCATGAAGGAAAAAAGGGAGAAGAAGAGCGATGAGGAGGAAGAGAAGGTAACCGAGGGGATATATGAGAGCTACCATATCACAGAACGCGAAAGGGAGATAATAGCGCTCGTGAAGAAGGGGCTGACGAACAAGGAGATCGCATCCTCTCTCGGGATAAGCGTAAACACGGTCAACAACCACATGGCAAACATATTCTCAAAGACGAATGTAAGTTGCAGGATAGATCTTTTGAATTTGTTATCGGAGGCGTCATGGTAGATGTAGGAAGGTGGAGGCTTGGGGTATACGGGGACAAGGCAAAGCCCGTCGCTGCTGCAGAAGACATAGTGAAGCTTCATGAGGAAAACAGCGGAAAGTCAGTCCTGATGCTTCATGGCTACGCAGGTTATCCGGGGGAGTTTTATTCCCTGATCCCACTCTTTTTCGAACGGGGCTACGACGTGTTCATACCACGCCTTCCCGGGATGGGCACCTCTGGTGATGATTTTCGCTCATCCGAAGAGAACGACTGGCTGGGCTTGGCAAGAAACGTACTCAAGACACTTGAGGAGGAGTATTCGGACATAGTTCTCGTTTCCCATTCGATGGGAACGTTTCTCTCGGTATTGCTCTCTTCAAATGAGAAAGTTTCGATGCAGTTTCTAATCGCACCCGCATTCTCCACTTCATTCGGCATCGGCGATGAGGAACTTGAAAAGCTTGGAACGGAGGATTACGAGAGATCAATTCCGTGGAAAAGCGACGATAGCTACCACCTCTCATACCCGGGCGCTCCGAGGGATGACGAAGTGCTCGGAAGGGAGTACTGGTCGCATTTCTACGCATCCGATGCCTTGGCGTTCACCCGATTGAAGAAAATGGCGCTTGATGTGCTTGAAAGCGTTACGATTCCCACGTACGTCTACCACGGCCTGAAGGATGAGACCGCACCCCCTGATGGTCTTGTGGAGACTTTTTCGAAGGTGAAGGGAAGAGTGAGGATAAAGATCTTCGACGAAGGAACCCATTTGCTGATGTACGACAGGTGCCGGGATGTGGAAAAAGAACTAATCGCTTCGATTGCATCGGTTTTGGACGGCCGCCCGGCCTTGTAGTTTCGAGGGAAAACAAAGTAGACTACATCTTGTCCCTTAGGGATATCAAAGATTATCAGGAGTTTGATGATGTCAGTTCGCGTGCGTTACGCTCCTTCCCCGACTGGATTGCAACACATCGGAGGGGTCAGGACAGCGCTTTTCAACTACTTCTTTGCAAAGTCCTCTGGAGGTAAGTTCATCCTCCGCGTAGAGGACACGGACAGGGAGAGGTATTCGGATGAGTCATTGCAGGATCTCTATGATACCTTGTCATGGCTTGGAATAAAGTGGGATGAAGGTCCTGTTGTAGGCGGACCTTACGGCCCGTACATACAGTCTGAAAGGACAGAGCTTTACCAGAAGTATGCAAAAGAGCTCGTGGAAAAAGGGAAAGCCTACTACTGCTATTGCTCCCCCGAGAGGCTTGAAAGCGTTCGTAAGGAGCAGATAGAGAAAAAGAGCGAGTACCAGGGGTATGACAGGCACTGCGCCAACTTGACCGAAGAGGAGCGTGCCGAGTACGAGAGGAAGGGGATAAAGCCTGTTATCAGGCTTCGCGTTCCGACCGAGGGAAAGACTACGTTCCACGACGTTCTGATGGGAGACATCACGAGGCGGAACAGGGACATATCCCCGGATCCGATCCTTCTTAAAAGCGATGGCTTTCCGACGTACCACCTTGCAAACGTAATCGACGACCACTTGATGGGCATAACTCACATAATGCGCGCACAGGAATGGATACCTTCCGGCCCGCTTCACGTGCTTTTGTATCAAGCGTTCGGATGGGATATCCCGACCTATTGCCATCTCCCGATGGTCATGGGAAAGGACGGACAGAAGCTATCAAAGAGACATGGTTCCACTTCGCTGAGGGATTTCAGGGAGAAAGGGTATCTCCCGGAAGCGATAATCAACTATGTAACCCTCGTCGGATGGTCCCTTGACGGTTCGACAGAGTTCTTCTCGAGAGAGGATCTTGAGAAGTGCTTCAAGCTTGAGAACATACACAAGGCCCCTGCTGTGTTCGACTACAAGAAACTCGACTGGTTCAACGGCTACTACATCAGGGAGAAGGCTGAAGATGAGCTGGCGGTTCTCGTGTTGCCGTTCTTGCAGAAAGCAGGATACATATCGCAATCCCCCGACAAGGATGAGCTTGATCTGGTTGCAAAGCTCGTGAAGCCCGCTCGAGAGAGGATGAAGGTGCTTTCGGATATAGTTCCCCTCTCTGCATTCGTATTTGAGGACGTGCCGGTAGTTCAGAGGGAGATGTACATCGCAAAGGGTGCCGATCTTGAGAAGACGAAGAAAGCGCTCTCCGAAGGCTCTTCGATACTCCTGTCCGGACTGAAGGGAGGAAAGGAAGAGAGCGCGATCGAAGAGGAGCTTGTGGAGCTGTCAAAGGCTTTGGAGCTGAAAGTCAACGGCGTATTCCAGCCATTGAGGGTTGCGATAACCAATTCCACGGTATCGCTTCCTTTGTTCGATTCGATATCGCTACTGGGGCTGGAAGAGACTGAAAAGAGGATCAGAAGGGCAGAGAAGATCCTGGAGGAATGAGATGAGTGAAGAAAAAAGCGTAGTTACAATGGACAAGCTTGTTTCGCTTACGAAGCGAAGGGGATTCATATTCCAGTCAAGTGAGATATATGGAGGACTCAATGGAGCGTACGACTACGGTCCGATGGGCGTTGAACTGAAGAACAACATCCGTGATTTCTGGTGGAAGGAGATGACGAGGATGCACGATGACATAGTCGGAATCGACGCATCGATTCTGATGCACCCCCGCGTCTGGGAGGCGTCAGGCCACGTTTCGAACTTCACGGATCCGATGGTCGACTGCAAAGTCTGCAAGAGCCGTTTCCGCGCAGACCAGATCGACCTGGATAAGCCATGCCCGGTATGCGGCAACAAGGACTCCTTCACAGAACCCAGGAATTTCAACCTGATGTTCCAGACGCACATCGGTGCAAATGCAGACAGCGCTTCGGTGGTCTATCTTAGGCCTGAGACAGCACAGGGCATATACGTGAACTTCAAGAACGTATTGCAATCTTCCCGCGTCAAGCTTCCATTTGGAATCGCACAAGTCGGAAAGTCATTCCGAAACGAGATCACCACCAAGAACTTCATTTTCCGCTCATGCGAGTTCGAGCAGATGGAGATGCAGTTCTTCTGCAAGCCCGGAACGGACGAGAAGTGGTTCCCGTACTGGAGGGAGGAGAGGATGAACTACTACAAGAAGATGGGTATTCATCCCGAGCACTTGAGGTGGCATCAGCACGGGCCTGATGAGCTTGCGTTCTACGCAAAGGATGCATACGACATCCAGTTCCTGTTCCCGATGGGATGGCAGGAGCTTGAGGGCGTGCACTCGAGAACCGATTACGATCTGACGCAGCACCAGAAGTTCAGTGGAAAGGACATGACATACCTCGATCCGGAGACCAACGAGAGGTACATCCCGTACGTCGTCGAAACATCCGCGGGACTTACCAGAAACGTTCTGATGGTGCTTTCCGATGCGTACGACGAGGAGGAGACGCCGGAAGGGGATGTGAGGACAGTCCTTCACTTCCATCCGGAGATCGCACCTGTCAAGGTAGCTGTCCTTCCTCTTGTCAAGAAAGATGGCCTTGCCGAGTATGCGGAGAAGCTTGAGAAGGACCTCAGGAAGGACTTCAAGACGTTCTACGACCAGTCTGGTGCAATCGGCAGAAGGTACAGGAGGATGGACGAGATCGGAACGCCGTACTCTGTCACCGTCGACTACCAGAGCTTGGAGGACCAGAGCGTTACCGTCCGTTTCCGCGACTCGATGAGACAGGAGAGGGTTTCGATTTCAAACTTGGTGCCTTTCTTGAGGAATGCGATCGAGAACTACAAGAGGGTTGAGTGATGAACAAGGGAATCCAGGTCCTCATAGACAGGGGATTTGTAAACAATTGCACCGACTTTGAGAAACTCTCGGATCTGATGGATGAGAAACCCGTGACGTTCTACTGCGGGGTCGATCCGACAGGGCCGAGCCTCCACGTGGGGCACATCGTGCCGTACTTCGCGATGCACCATCTGCAGGAAGCGGGTAACAATCCAATAGCGCTGCTCGGGGGTGGCACCGGGCTTATCGGGGATCCGTCGGGCAAGACCGAGATGAGGAAGATACTCTCGGAAGAGACGATCAAATCGAACGTCGAGAAGATCCGCGCACAGCTTGGAACGATCGTAGACTTCTCGGACAACCCGCCCCATGGGCATGGAAAAGCGAAGATGCTCAACAACGCATCCTGGCTCAGGGACCTCAATTACATCGAGTTCCTCAGGGACGTAGGCGTCTATTTCTCTGTAAACAGGATGCTTACGTTCGAGGGGGTGAAGCAGCGCCTCGAGAGGGGGCTTTCCTTCATAGAGTTCAACTACCAGCTTTTGCAATCCTACGACTTCTATATGCTCTACAAGAACGAAGGGTGCAGGCTCCAGATCGGAGGCGCAGACCAGTGGGGCAACATAGTCGCGGGCATCGATTTGATAAACCGCAAGGATGGAGAGGAGTGCTTCGGCCTTACTTTCAACCTCATCATGCGTTCAGATGGAAAAAAGATGGGTAAAAGCGAGAAGGGTGCAGTATTCCTTTCCCCCGAGCTGTACTCGCCATACGATTTCTACCAGTACTGGAGAAACGTATCCGACGACGATGCAGTGCGCTTCATGAAGCTCTTTACATTCATGGACCTCGATGAGATCAAGGAGTATGAAGACAAGGGAAGGAACATCAACGATGCAAAGACCCGCCTTGCCTACGAAGTAACAAAAATCGTCCACGGGGAGGAGGAAGCTGAGAAGGCATCATCCGCTGCAAAAGCACTCTTCTCGGGCTCCGGCTCGAAAGAGGGCATGCCCACGGTGACTATAGGGAAGGAAGAGATACCTGAAGAAGGGATCGGCCTTCTGACACTGTTTGTCAAAGCAGGTCTTTCTTCATCAAACGGGGAGGCGAGGCGCATCGTCACCCAAGGTGGTGCTGAAATGAATGGGGATAAGGTGACTGATCCGAAATTCATGGTCTCCCTTGATGATTTCAAGGATGGCGAACTCTTGTTGAAGGCAGGAAAGAAGCGCTTTGCCCGGGTAGTGCTGGAGTAGAGTGCTGTACGATTTTTTGAGCAATGGATCGGGGGATGCCCTCCGGTCCTTTTTTTCATTGAATTGAAATGTCTGTTATTAAAATAACATAAAATTTATTATTAAAACATATTGCCTAAAATCTAACATTTATGTAATCTATGGCCACGATATGAAAATCAGGGAGAATAAAATGAAAAGGTTTGCTATATTTGCTCTAGTATTGATTCTTTCCGTTTCTGCAGCATTTGCAGGAGGCTCAAGCGACGAAAGCTCATCCGGTTCCTCCAATCCGGTGTTGCGCGTTGCTATGGAGTGCGGATATGCACCATACAACTGGACTCAGACGACAGACGCAAACGGCGCTGTTCCCATCTCCGGATCCAGCGAGTATGCATACGGCTACGACGTCATGATGGCCAAGCTCATTGCAGAGAGCATCGGATACGACCTCGAGATCGTAAAGCTTGACTGGGATTCCCTGGTACCTGCAATCATCTCAGGCACCGTCGATTGCGTAATCGCTGGTCAGTCGATCACATCAGAACGCCTTCAGATGGTCGATTTCTCAAAGCCTTACTACTATGCATCCGTAGTATGTCTTACGAATCAGGATAACAAATACGCTTCGGCAGAGGGGATTTCGGATCTTGCGGGCGCAACTTGCACAAGCCAGCTCGGAACGATCTGGTACGACGTATGCCTTCCACAGATTCCTGACGGAAACATCCTTCCGGCCCAGGAGAGCGCTCCGGCGATGCTTGTTGCACTCAACAGCGGCAGAGTCGACATCGTATGTACAGATATGCCGACGGCACAGGCTGCATTGATCGCATATCCGAACATGAAGCTTTTGGACTTCGCAGGTTCAGGCGACGACTTCCAGGTGAGCGAAGAGGATGTAAACATCGGAATTTCAGTTCAGAAGGGTAACACCGAGCTCTTGGACAAGATCAACAGTGTCCTGGATACCCTTACTGTAGAAGACTACAACAGGATGATGGACGAGGCGATCTCGGTCCAGCCCCTCAGCGTATAAGAGGTGATTGATGTCTATATCGGAGATGAACTTCTTCGAGAGGATGCTATACATCCTCGATCAGTATAGCGGCTCTTTCTTCAGGGGGGCCGCTACTACCATGGTGATAGCCCTTGTATGCACATTCTTCGGATGTGTAATCGGGCTTTTGGTCGGCATGTTACAGGCAAAGGAGCCGGATAGGAAGGACAATGTGGTGAAGCGGTCTTTGATGCATGTTGTCCGCTTCATCCTCACTTGCTATGTGGAAGTATTCAGGGGAACCCCGATGATGCTCCAGGCTGCATTCATCTATTACGGTGCAAGCCAGGTCTTCCACATCAACCTAGGCATGTGGAGCGCTGCATTGATCATCGTAAGCGTGAACACGGGAGCGTACATGGCCGAGACTGTGCGTGGTGGAATACTCTCGGTAGACCCGGGCCAGACGGAAGGTGCGAGGGCGATCGGAATGTCGTACTCATCGACGATGTTCCACATAGTCCTGCCGCAGGCGATCAGGAACATCATGCCTCAGATCGGAAACAACCTGATAATCAACATCAAGGATACATGCGTTCTTTCTATCATCGGGACCGTAGAGCTCTTTTTTACGTTCAAGAGCATTTCCGGCGCTCTCTATACCTATTTCGAAGCTGCAACCGTCACGATGGCGATCTACTTCGTGCTTACGTTCACTTGCTCTCGTATATTGAGGTACATCGAGACGAGGATGGACGGGCCTGCAAACTTTGATCTTGCCACCAGCGACACCCTGGCATTCACCAGCGGATTGACGAAATACAACAAGAATACCGGAGGTTCATTCTGATGGAAAAGATCATTGAAGTCGAACACCTTGTGAAGACATTCGGCACGAACGAAGTTTTGAAGGACATCAGCTTTGACGTCGAGAAAGGGGATGTGACGAGCATAATAGGAGCTTCCGGAAGCGGAAAGAGCACCCTCCTGAGGTGTCTGAACATGCTTGAAGAGGCGACGAGCGGAAAGATACTTTATCATGGGAAGAACATACTCAATGGGGAAGTGAACGAAGACAAGCTCAGGACGAAGGTCGGCATGGTCTTCCAGAGCTTCAACCTCTTCAACAACATGAACGTCCTCGAAAACTGCATGATCGGGCAGGTGAACGTACTCAAGCGGAACAAAGCCGAAGCAAAAGAGAAGGCAATGCATTATCTTTCGTCTGTCGGAATGGCGCAGTACGTGAATGCGAAACCCAGACAGCTCTCGGGAGGGCAGAAACAGCGCGTTGCCATTGCACGTGCGCTTGCGATGGATCCCGAGGTACTTTTGTTCGACGAACCTACGAGTGCACTCGACCCGGAGATGGTGGGAGAGGTTCTTGACGTAATGAAAGAGCTTGCATCCACTGGAATGACGATGCTTGTCGTCACCCACGAGATGGCGTTTGCACGCGATGTGTCGAACAACGTAATATACATGTACGACGGAAGAATCGAGGAAGAGGGAAGCCCAGAGAAGATATTCAACAACCCTGGAAAAGAGCGTACCCAGGATTTTCTCTCAAGATTCATAAACAAATAGTCAATAAAGGGCTGTGGAGTGCAGCCCTTTACCAATGAATAAATTAACAAAGTAGAAAAATATATATTGCCCGCAGGAATTTGCAATTTCCGCTTTAAATCGCTATCGGATTATCTTTTTCCTTGAGTTCTACCAAATTGCATTTGATAATATTACCTAGGGTATGGATTTTTCATACTTCAAAAAAGGAGGAAATCAAATGAAGCGAGCAATACTTGCCCTTTCTCTCATCGTCTTATCTTCTGCAATGATATTTGCAGGTGGAAATACCGAAGGAGTCGTACTCAACCAGGACAAGCCGGTCGTATTCTTCAACAGACAGCCATCCGATCCAGTATCCGGTGAAATCGATATGAGCGCAATGACATGGAACGACAGCACGTTCTACGTAGGATTCGATGCCGCAGGCGGCGGTGCCGTACAAGGTAAACTTGTAGTCGATTACCTTGCAGCTGCAGATCCTGCCGTAATCGACAGAAACGGCGACGGAGTCATCGGTTATGTACTTTGCATCGGAGACGTCGGCCACAACGATTCGAAGGCACGTACCCAGGGCGTACGTGAAGCTCTCGGAACATGGGACGGATCTACAGATCCGGGAGTAGCAAAGGAAGGTAGCGCAATCGTAGGCGGAACCGAGATGAAGGTCGTCGAGCTTGACAGCCGCGCAATGACCGGAACTGACGGAACCACATGGAATGCAAATGCTGCAACGGATGCAATGGGCGTATGGGCAACGAGCCTTGGCGACCAGATCGACCTCGTTATTTCGAACAACGACGGTATGGCGATGGGCTGCCTCCAGGCATCCAACTATCCGGCTGGAGTTCCTGCTTTCGGATACGATGCGAACGCTGATGCGATCGAAGCAATCGGAACCGGAATGCTTGCCGGAACAGTTTCCCAGAACGTTGATGCACAGGCAACTGCAACGCTGCAGGTTCTCAGGAACCTTCTCGACGGACTCACAGGTGATGAGGCAGTAACAGTCGGTATCACGGAAGCTGATGCAAACGGCAACAAGATCAGTGCTGACATGATGTACCTCCCGGAGACGAGGGCGCTTCTTGCACAGAACACCGGCGTAACAGCGGCGAACTGGACGCAGTATCAGGCAGGTCAGAGGGACCAGGGAATCAAGCAGCTTCCTGATTCAGTTCCTACCAAGAACGTGATCCTTACGATCTACAACAGCGGAGACAACTTCCTCTCATCAAGCTACATCCCTGCACTCCAGTACTATGCACCGCTGTTGAACATCAACCTTACGATCGTTCAGGGTGATGGACAGAACGAGTCCAGCTGCCTCGACAGGTTCATGAACCTCTCCAATTTCGACGCTTATGCGATCAACATGGTCAGAACGAACTCTGCCGAAGACTACTTCCAGAGAATCGAGTCCGGCGTATGACGACTCATTCCTGAAGTGAATGTTTGATAATATGGCGGGCATGAACGTGTCCGCCATAATTTCGATAATCCCCGAATTTTATCCAGGGGCAAAGGGATTGAAATGAGTGGCAAGACAGTACTTGAAATAAAGAACCTCTCCAAGTCATTTGCGAAGAACAGAGTGCTTGAAGGGATAAACTTCACTGTCGAGGAAGGCACGGTCTGCGGTCTGATGGGCGAGAACGGCGCTGGAAAATCGACGATGATGAAGTGCCTCTTCGGCATATACGCAAAGGATGAGGGGCAGATATCGCTCTTCGGGCATCCCGTGGACTTCAAGAATCCGAAGGAAGCATTGGAGAACGGAGTCGCGATGGTCCATCAGGAATTGCAGCAATGTCTGGACAGAACGGTTGTAGATAACCTCTTCCTGGGGCGCTATCCGACGAAGCTCGGAATCGTTGACGAACAGAGGATGCTCAAGGAGGCAAACAACCTGTTTGCCAACCTTAAGATGAACGTGAACCCGAAGACGGTCATGAGAACCATGTCTGTCTCCCAAAGGCAGATGGTAGAGATCGCAAAGGCAGTAAGCTACAACGCAAAGTTGATAGTTCTCGACGAACCCACGAGTTCTCTTACCGAAAGGGAAGTAGGCAAGCTGTTTTCGATAATCGATGATTTAAGAAAGCGTGGCGTTTCCTTCGTATACATCTCCCATAAGATGGACGAGATATTCCAGATCTGTGATGACGTAGCGGTCCTCAGGGATGGAAAGATGATATTCAAGAAGCACATCAAGGATACGGACATGAACGAATTGATCTCAGCAATGGTCGGTCGTTCATTGGACAAGAGGTTCCCTGATGTCGACAACGTACCTGGTGGGGATTTCCTGGAAGTGAGGAACCTCACTACGAAATACCCGCCGGTTCTCCAGCAAATATCCTTTACGGTCAGGAAAGGGGAGATCTTCGGACTCTATGGCCTTGTCGGTGCCGGACGAAGCGAACTACTCGAATCGATGTTCGGAATCCGTACGATAGCCTCGGGGGAGATTCTGGTTGCCGGACACAAGCTCCGTTTCCATTCAAGCCGCGATGCGATGGACCATTCGTTTGCGCTCGTTACTGAGGAAAGGAAGCTGAACGGAATGTTCGGGAAGGACACTATAAAGTTCAATACGACGATTACAAACCTGGAGGCATACAAGAGCTTTAAAATGCTTGACAGCAAAAAGCTCTATGATGCGACGAACAGGGAGATCAAGATAATGAACACGAAGTGCGTCTCCCCTGACGAACTTATCACTGCGCTTTCCGGGGGAAACCAGCAGAAGGTCATCATCGGCAAATGGATGGAGCGTTCCCCTGACATATTCCTGATGGACGAGCCGACCAGGGGTATAGATGTCGGTGCAAAGTATGAGATCTATCAGTTGATCATACGTATGGCGAAAGAGGGTAAGACGATAATAGTCGTTTCTTCGGAAATGCCTGAGATCCTTGGAATAACAAACAGGATAGCAGTCATGTCGGATCACCGACTTGCGGGGATAGTCAACACCAAGGAAACGAACCAGGAAGAGCTTTTGAGGCTCTCCGCGAAGTATCTATGAGAAGGAGTGGTGGAAATGGCAGAAGAGAAAAAGATCATTTCACTCGAAAACGATACGAAGCTCAAAGAGTATGTTGAAAAACTCGAAGAGCTGCGAAGGAATGGAGTCAAGAAGGTTTCCGATGCGAAACTCCAGATCTCCACGCTTAAGAAAAACAAGCTGATGAATCCCGAAGAAAGGGATAAGAAGATAGCTGAGTGCCAGCGTCTTGTGGAAGAAGGCACAAAGGTTGCCCAGGAAAACAAGGCCGAGATAGCCCGCTTGAGCAAGGAGGCTGTCCAATACACCAACAAGATCTCCAAAGAGATCGAAAATGAAGTAAATGCAGCCGAAGACAAGCGGATGGCCGGTGCCAAAGCGTACTACGAGAGGGAGATTGCCGAGATCAAGGAAAACGCTGCAAAAAGAGAGGAAGCTTTGCAGAAAGAGTACTCGAATGGCGATCCCCAGGTATTGAAGAGTGAATTGGAGATTGCGCGCTATGAGCTTAAGAGCGCACTTTTTGATGCAAAGAGCAGGTACGATCTTGAGATCGACAAGTCAAAGGCTCAGAAGTACCAGGCATACGTCGACCATGTGCAGAAGAACAGGGAGATAAGAAACGGAAAAACCAATTTCTCTGAAGACATGGTGATGAACTGGAAGAACTTCGTGAGGAACTTCAAGGCCTCTTCGTTCTTCCTTGCAAACGGGCTTTACATAGCGATCATCATATTCTTCATCGTTTGTATCATTACGGCTCCTATACTTGGAAAGGGCAATCTGTTGTCGCTTCCAAACATCTTCACCATCCTCGAGCAGTCATCGACGAGGATGTTCTACGCTCTTGGAGTTGCAGGCTTGATCCTCCTTGCGGGAACCGACCTCTCGATAGGAAGAATGGTTGCCCTCGGTTCGGTCACCACCGGTTTGATACTCCACGATGGAATGAACATCGTTTCGTTCTTCGGACTTCCTACCTGGAACTTTGAGGCAATACCGGTTCCTCTTCGCCTTCTGATGGCACTCTTTATATCCATAGCGCTATGCGTGCTCTTCAGCTCTGTGGCAGGTTTCTTCACGGCACGCTTCAAGATGCACCCGTTTATCTCGACGATGGCGATGCAGCTGATCATCTACGGCCTCTTGTTCTACGGCACGAGCGGAACGCCTGTAGGATCGATCGACAGGGATATAAGAAGCCTTCTTGCCGGACGTATTCCTCTGGGTGTCGTAGGCGGTCAGGTCGTATCTTTCCCGAAATTGATCATCCCTGCGATCATTGCAATCGTGATTGCTTGGATCATTTGGAACAAGACGACGTTTGGAAAGAACATGTATGCAGTCGGTGGAAACAGCGAAGCTGCGGCTGTAAGCGGAATTTCAGTCTTCAAGGTAACGCTTCTGGTGTTCGTCATGGCAGGCGTGTTCTATGGCTGTGGATCGTTTTTGGAAGCATTCAGGGCGAATGCAAGCGCAGGTACCGGACAGGGCTACGAAATGGATGCAATCGCGGCGTGCGTAGTCGGCGGTATATCGTTCAATGGAGGTATAGGTAAGATAGGGGGAGCGGCGATAGGCGTCGTGATCTTCACATCCCTCACGTACTGCCTTACATTCCTTGGAATCGATACGAACCTCCAGTTCGTCTTCAAAGGTATAATCATTCTTGCTGCAGTCTCACTCGACAGCATCAAGTACCTGAAGAAGAAATGAGAAAAGAGTTCTGAGAGAAAGGCCCGTTTCCGGATGGGCCTTTTTTCATTTGCTTTCCCAATTCAATCTTTCTTCGTTCTCTGCTATCATTCAAAAGGTTTGGATAAAGTCCAAAAAGGAGAGAAATTCAATGGAGAAAAAAAAATTAGGTGGTGTTTTGTTGCTTCTGATACTGGCTTTTGCCTTCATCTCATGTGAGTTCGGGCCGAGTGAGAATCAAAGATCGCTACTGATCGGTACGTGGGAAGCTACAGCAGGCAATAACACGAAAGTAGAGATGGCTGTAACTGAGAGTACCATCAAATTCAGAATTGATGGCGAAGTATCAAAAGAGCATCCGTATGAAGATCTTAGTACGAATTTCAATATCAACATTACAGTTGTAGATCCTTATGTTGATAATCATTTGAATTCGCAATCTGTAGCTTTTGTAATATCAAACAATAGCTTTACAACTTCACTTTTCAATACCTTTACTTTCCTTAAGGATAAAGTTGAAGGCATCGGCAGCATTGGCAATGACCTTACTTTCCGTAAAGTATCAGACTTGCTGAGATTCTAACGTAAATATATTTGCTTAAGATAGCCCTGGGAGATTGTGCTCTTTGGGCTTTCTTTGTTTTTGTAATCCATTGTGTTGTATAATGCTTTCGCATGGATAACATGAAATACATCGCAACCGATTCCAGAGCGTTCCGTGAACTCATAAGAGGCGGATACTTATACGTTGATAAAACTATACAAGCTCATCAATATACCCATACCTTGTCCAAGCCGGGTATATGACCATAAAAGGCGTTGACGGAGGAAGATACGTACTATCCTATCCGAATATCGAAGTAAAGGATGCAATGGAAACAAGCATCCTGGAGAATTCATATGGACTTGATATCTACTTCGAGGATTTTTCGGAGCTCCGCAAATTATTTGCATCCGGAGATACTGCATCCATTATCAACATTTTTCAAAAGTTCTTCATTTCGTTTCCATATGACATGTCTTTGGAGAAGGAAAGAGGGTATCAGATTGCATTCTCTGCAGTGCTGAAGGCGATTGGATTTGAATACATTGAAATGGAAGAGCAAGCATCGGTAGAATCGACATCTCTTTGGAAGTGAATGAGAAACTCTATTATATCATCGAATATATCATCGAACTGAAGCTCGATTGGAGCGCAGAAGAAGCACTCAAACAGATCAAAGAGAAGAAGTACCACGAGAAATATTCCAGGAAAGGCAATGTGATTCATCTCCTTGATATCAATTTCTCATCAAAAGAGAGGAACATGGCTGACTGGAAGGAAGAGATCGTAGTCTGCTGAAGGATTGCTCTTCTTTTATGGAAAAATCTTTCTTCCTTTCGTCTTTCCCTTGCATTATACTCTCCTCAAGAGGTTTTTATGCTTAAAGAACTTGTTCTTAAAAATAGAAGTTACCGTGGATACGACAAGAGCGTGAAGATGAGTAGAGAGGATTTGCTTGATCTTGTGGATCTTGCAAGATTATCTAATTCAAGCATGAACAGGCAGGCTTTGAAGTTCCATATCGCGACTGACGAAAAGGAAGTTGAAGAGATACAGAAGCTTACAGGATGGGCCAGAAGGCTTCCCGAGTTGAACTTGCCATACCCGGGCACCGAGCCGGTTGCATTCATCATCATATGCGTAGATACATCCATCGGAAGCAAAGCGGCGTTCCAGCGTGATGTGGGATTGACTGCGGAAGTGATGCTGCTGGGAGCTGTGGAGAAAGGTTACGGAGGCTGCATGCTCGGCACGTTCAAACGCGGTGAGTTGATAAAACTCCTCAACTTGCCGGATAACCTCGATCCGGATTTGGTTGTGGCTTTCGGAAAGCCGGATGAGAAAATTGTACTCACTGAAGTAGGCGAGGATGGAAATACATCGTACTACAGGGATGAAGAGGGCAAGACGCACTACGTTCCGAAGTACAAGCTCGAAGACATTTTGATCTGAGTCCTGCGATCAGATTACGCTTTTGTAGTAGTTTCCGAAGTCTGCCATCAGGGAAAGTAGTCCGCGTAATTCTTCTCCTATCTTCGTAAGGGAGTACTCGACTTTGGGAGGATTGGTTCCATAGTCTTTCCTGAATACTATCCCATCCGCTTCAAGCTCCCGCAAGCTTGAAGTGAGTACCTTTTGAGATATCCCGTCAAGCGACTTCTGAAGCTCATTGAAGCGCCATGGACGATCCGAGAGGTTTTGTAGAATTAGTAGTTTCCATTTGCTCCCGATAAGGCTGACTGTCGTTGCGACAGGGCATTCGGGAAGTTCGGATTTTGTCTTCATGAAACTATGTTATCACACAGCTGGAAAATAGTGCGCAGTTACTTTTTTGTGCGTACTTTTCATTTGTGAAAGTGCCATGTAAATTGTAGGCATAAGGAGAAAACAAGATGACCAACTACACTAAGATCGGGAAAGTGGAAGGCGCCCGCACGGAGCTTCACGACAAGCTTGCCCTCACAGGAGCAGAGATCAGCGTAAATACGCTCCCTGCCGGATCATCGGTACCATTCGTACATGCGCATAAAGAGAATGAAGAGATTTATTTCGTTCTTTCAGGGAAAGGCAAGGCCGTGGTGGATGGAGATGAGATAGCGCTCACCAAAGGGGAC
This sequence comes from uncultured Spirochaetaceae bacterium, assembly GCA_944389975.1. Lineage (GTDB taxonomy): Bacteria > Spirochaetota > Spirochaetia > Sphaerochaetales > Sphaerochaetaceae > Ornithospirochaeta. The sequence continues at coordinate 138,796 of CALXOH010000006.1, read as the reverse complement.
TGGCTTAGGATAGCCCCGGCAGGAAGAAGGCAGTTCTTCGCTTCCGCTGACAGCGCTCTAAGCTATATATGCATCCAGGTCAAAGCCGGATCCTTGGGAGCATACACTGCAGGAGACGCTCTTCTTTGAAAGCATCAGGCCCCTTTTGGATCGACTTCAAAGGGGCTTCTCATTTCATCCAGTTCCTTTATGATTTTCCCAAGCTTCCAGCGTTTCAAAACACCGTGGAACAAACACCAAATAGAGTAGGATTTTTCTCTCTGGAATTCGCTTGTAAACGAAAGACTTGCGTTAAAGATAATTTTATATTTATTTTAAATTTCCAAAGTGGAATGTAACGAACAACTTGTTCTTAAAGCGTAGTTGATATTGCTTTCAGTGTTGATTGTTGTACTTGCGTAAGTCCTTATAAAATAAATATTTATCGATAATTATTCACTTAATCAGAATACAATTTTTCCTCTCAATATACTGCATATATGCAGTATGTTCTTGCGTTAACGATCACGTTTTGAAAATAATGTCAATACATTGAAAAGATTGATGATAAATTTTCTTGACAGCTTGAAAAAATGACCCTTAGAATCTAGTTAACTGGTTAACAAAATTAACTGGTTCACCAAGGAGGGAGGGCCTTATGGGCAAGGTGAATATATCGCAGGTTGCAGCAGCTGCCAAAGTGTCAAAGGCTACTGTTTCATACTACCTGAACGGCAACTACGAACGCATGTCACCCGCTACACGCAAAAAGCTCGACAAGATCGTTGCAGAGCTTGAGTACGTGCCTTCCCTCGGTGCCCAGTCTTTAAGCAGACGAAGCAAGTCGATGACTATCGGAGTCATTCTTGAGAGAACTTACATATTCTCTTCGTCCAGCATGGATTTCTTCATGAACATGGTGAAGTACATAGGCCGCGTCATCGTCGATGCAGGGTACAAGATAGTGCTCATCCCGGACTCTGAATCCGGAAGCGACAACATCGTGGAGTACGTATTGAGCATGGCTGATCTCCTCGATGGCTTCTTCATCTTCAACCTTCAGGAGGATGACGTATATATAAGAGCGCTCAAGAAGAGGAAGATTCCGTTTGTCTGTTTCGGCTATCCGTACGATGAGACTGTGAACAACTTCATCGCAACTGACCAGGGAAAGGGAATTGCCCTCGGAGTGGATTGGGCGTTCTCCCAAGGAGCTGATGACGTTGTATTGACCCTTTACCATGCATCAGGGGTTGTTTCCAGACAGTACTACGACGGATATAAGATGGCATATGCAAAGGCAGGGCGAGAAATCGATGAGAGCTTGATTCTGAAGGATATCAGGCCCGACAGCGAGGACTTCAGGAATGCAGTTGTAAAGATCTTCGACAGAGGCTTTGTCAAGATGTGTTTCATAATCCCGTACCGCCAGCTGATCACTCTTCTATCTATTGCTGAAGAGTATGGAAAGGTTCAGGGAAAGGATTTTATTGTGATACTTCTCGATTACTTCCCCGATTCAGGGAACGACCAGAAGTATGCGCGTATTGCATGCCCGATGGAGGATTTGGGAACTACAGGCGCGAAGATGTTGCTTGAGGCGATCGACAGAAATGACATCAGCACGTTGACGCCAAAGATGTTCGATCCGGAGTTCGTCAAGGGCGAGTCTTGTTATTTTGGTGAATAATGCAGATGCACACAGTCGAAGGAGGACTGGGGTGGTCTGCAAAAAGGAGGAAATATGAAAAGGAGAAATACCATCTTGGTTGTGTTTCTAGTCATGATGTTCGTCTCTTCCCTCTTTGTTTCTTGTTCAAAGAGTGAATCGACCACGACGTCGGGAAGCACCACGGCAGCAAGTACGGAAACGACGACTTCTACAAAAGAGTCGGCGCCAAAAGCTGCTACGATCGAACCACGCGGTGGAAAGACTTTGACAGTCGCATTCTCTGAGAACGTCGTCAACATCGACCCGTTGGATCAGTCCAACATGATCGGAAGTTTGCAGAACAACATGTACATCGAACCGCTTGTGTTCTACAGTTCCGTGAACGGATATTCACCTTGTCTTGCAACATCATGGGAATCGAATGAAGACGGTACGGAATGGACATTCCACTTGAGGGAAGGCGTTTACTTCCACAACGGCGAGGAGTTCGATTCCGCAGACTGCGCAGTCACTTTCCAGAGAATATTGGACAACCTCACAACCTTGAACAACCCATTGCAGTATTGGCCGAACTTGATCGGTTATGAGGTCATCGATAAATACACATTCAAAATTATACTCTCTGAGCCACAGTCTGCAATCCTTGCGTCGCTCTATCTGACACCGATTCTTCCAAATGAAGCGTTCGAAGAGTATGGAACGAAGCTTTGGACCGACCAGCACCTCGTTGGAACAGGCCCGTGGAAGTTCGTGCAGTGGATCGACGGACAGTATGTTGAGTTTGAGAAGAACGAGAACTACTGGGACAAGGAGAACTATGATCCATATTACGATAGGATCATATTCCGCTATACCAAGGAACCTGCCTCGACAGTTGCATCACACATTGCAGGCGACATCCAGCTCAACATCTCCTCTGGCGGAATCAACCCGGACATCCTCCCTCTCTACAACGGAACTGAAGACATCATCAACATGATCTCGTTCGATTCCGGACAGGAAATGTACGTCGGATTCAGCTGCAAGGAAGGTAGCCCGTTTGCTGACAAGAAGGTCAGGGAGGCGTTCGACTATGCAATCGACAGGCAGGCGATCATCGACAACATCATCGGAAGCGGAAAGGTTCCGAATGGTGTTATCACGGATACGATCGACGGCTACAATCCTGATCTCCAGGGCTATACGTACGACCCGGAGAAGGCAAGGCAGCTTCTTGCTGAAAGCTCCTACAACGGCGAAGAAATCACTCTCATGTGCAACACTTCCCTCCTGAAGGGCGAGGCTATCATGCTTGCGATGTCTGAAATGCTCAATGCAGTAGGATTCAATACCAACGCACAGGTTGTCGAAGTTGCAGTACTCAGCAACGTCAGGAAGACCGGAGACTTCGATGTGTTTGCAGTTGCATGGATGTTTGCAGCGGCAGACCCGGGCCAGTTCCTCACGCTCAGAGTCATGAACGACGGACACCACACGTTCTACAAGAACGAGGAATTGAACGACCTCATCGCACAGAGCAACAGGGAAATGGATCCGGAGAAGAGGGCGGCGCTCGTCAGGGAATGTGCACGCATAATGGATGAAGAGCACGCTCCTTACAGCGCATTTGCGCAGCTTAGGATCACATATGCAGCTGACAAGGGAATCGTAGGTCTTGAAGGCCTTTACGACGACTGGTTCACGCTCAAGTACGTCGATTTCGATCCAACTCAGGTATGAGTGGAAAACCTTTGTGCCTCGAATTTTCCTTCGGGGCACGAAGGTAGAAAACTTTCAGCCTTAATTCTAGGCAATTCAAAGAAATAACGTTAACAGAAAAAGCAGGATTCCAATATCTGCAGAGGAGTATTGTGTGCTTAAATATTTATTTAAAAGACTTTTTGAAGCACTGATAGTACTATTTTGTGTTTCAATCATAGCGTTCCTGCTTATAAGAATGACTCCTGGAAACCCCGCTCTGATGATGCTCCCGGACGGCGCTCCGGAAGAGGCGATCAGGGAGATGGAAATACAACTCGGACTTGATAAGCCTTTGTATGTCCAGTACTTCATGTATATCAGTGACGTACTACACGGAGACCTGGGTGTATCAACCTCTTATAGGCAAGACGTAGCCGACATCATCTGGGGAAGGATCCCGGTCACTGTCGAACTTGCACTTCTTTCCGTATTCTTCGGATGTTTGATAGCCATCCCGTTGGGAATAATCGCAGGTTCCAGGCAGGGTTCCGCTACGGACTTCTTCTGTATGGTCTTCGCACTGCTCGGGCAATCGATGTCTCCTGTATGGCTTTCGGTATTGAACGTATTCGTATTCGGCGTCTGGCTCGGATGGCTTCCCACGATGGGTACGGGTACATGGGCGCATGCGGTATTGCCCGTTCTAACACTTGCATACCCGATGGCGGCCTCGATTGCGCGTATCGCCCGCTCCGGTATGATCGACACGCTTTCCGAGGATTACATAACCGCAACGTATGCAAAAGGTATCTCCGGTGTGAAGGTGCATTGGAAATATGCATTCAGAAACGCACTTGTGCCTGTTGTAACCCTTGTCGGTCTTCAGCTCGGTTCGTTCCTCGCAGGAACAATCATCGTTGAGACTGTTTTCGGATGGGCTGGAATCGGTCAGCTTTTGAACCAGTCGGTTGGAAACAGGGACTATGCACTTGTTCAGTCGCTGCTGTTGATCACAGCCGCCTGTTTCGTAGTGATAAATTTCGTCGTTGATGTCATCAACTCGTTCATCGACCCACGCAACAAGCTTGGAGGTTGATCGTGAAAAAACAGATTTTGATACGCAGGATGCTGCATAGCCCGTTCTTCATGGTCGGTGCAGTAGTCGTTGCAATTATATTCCTATTCGTCATCTTCGGTCCTTTCTTCCTGCCGTATGAACCGACACAGAGCTCTCTTACGGAGACGTTCAGGGCTCCCGAAGGTTTCAGCAAAGGGCTTGAGGGACACATTCTCGGAACTGACGAACTCGGACGTGACGTACTTACCCGTCTTTTGATCGGTGGCCGGTATTCACTCGTCATTGCAATCTCTGTTGTTCTTATAATGGTAATATTTGGTACCGTAATGGGAATAGTAGCAGGGTATGCAGGCGGAATAGTCGACTCAATCATCATGCGTCTATGCGATATAGTCCTTGCAATTCCGAACCTGATACTTGCAATCGTATTCATGGCGGTCATGGGTATAAGCGTTACGAACCTGATATTCGTACTAGCGTTCGCAGGCTGGGTCGAGTGCTGCCGTGTTACGAGAAACAACGTAAGGGTTTTGAAGAACCAGGATTTCGTAAAGGCGTCCGTTTCGCTCGGTGCATCGCACTTCCACATAATGTTCACGCAGATTCTGCCGAACGTAACTACCCCGATCATCATCCTTGCAAGCCAGAAGATCGGCTTTACGATCCTTTTGGAGGCTGCACTCAGCTTCCTGAGCCTTGGCATCCAGCCGCCGATCCCGTCCTGGGGAAACATGATCGCGAATGGAAGGACGTTCATGACGATTTATCCCTGGCTTGTGTTTGCACCTGGAATTGCATTGATGTTCTGCGTTCTTGGATTCAACTTCCTGGGTGACGGACTTAGAGACATCCTGGATCCGAAGAAGAGGAGATGAAAATGGCTGGTGAGAAGTTGCTTGAAATAAAGGATCTTGAAGTATGCTTCAAGACTGAACAGGCCATGGTGTATGCGCTCAATGGGATAAACCTGACGATCAACAGCGGAGAGTCGCTTGGCCTTGTCGGAGAGTCGGGTGCGGGGAAGACCACGACTGCACTCGGAATATTGAACCTCCTTTCGCAAAACGCGATCGTAAAGGGCGATGTGCTCTTCCACGACAAGTCGATATTTTCGATGAACAAGAAGGAACTGACGAACATCCGCGGCTCCAAGATCTCCATGATCTTCCAGAACCCGCTTACTGCGTTAAACCCGGTATTCACGGTCGGCGAGCAGATTGCGATGGTTTTGAGGGCGCATAAGCACATGAACAGGAAGGAGGCTTTGAAGGGGGCTGGGGAACTCCTGGAACTCGTAGGAATCCCTTCCTACAGGATTCATGACTATCCGAACCAGTTCTCAGGTGGGATGAGACAGCGCGTCGGAATAGCTGCAAGCCTTGCATGCAACCCCGAACTTCTGATCGCAGACGAACCTACGACGGCTTTGGATGTCACGGTACAGGCCCAGATACTTGAACTGATGAAGGAGCTTCAGCAGAAGTATTCGACGAGCCTTCTGATGATCACGCACAACCTCGGCATCATATCCGAGCTATGCGAGAAGGTAGTCGTCATGTACGCAGGCAAGTTCATCGAGTACGGTCCGGTGAACAAAGTGTTCGCAAATCCAATACATCCGTACACGAAGGGACTCTTGGGTGCGCTTCCGAAGCTTACCGGGGAGAAGAAGAGGCTTGCTGCAATCCCCGGGCGTATCGCAGATCCCCAGAACCTTCCCTCAGGGTGTGAGTTCAATCCGCGTTGCCAGCATTGCATCGCAAAGTGCAAGAGCGAAAAGCCTACGTTGATTGAAGTCGAGGAAGGGCACTACTGTGCTTGTTTCAATATGGAAAGGAGAGTTTGAAAATGGGCGAAGAAAAGGTATTGATCGAGGCGAAGAACCTCAAGAAATATTTCAAGATAGATTCGAAGAAAACCTTGCATGCCGTGGATGACATATCCTTTCAGATAAAAGAGGGGGAGACTCTTGGACTAGTCGGCGAATCCGGATGCGGTAAGAGCACCGTAGGAAACGTCGTAATGCGCCTGTTGCCCGCAACCGACGGAGAGCTTCTATACAGGGGGAAGAACATCTTCAAGCTCGACAAGAACGAGAGCTTCGAGATCAGGAAGAAGATGCAGATCATCTTCCAGGATCCATATTCGTCATTGAATCCGAGGAAGACCGTCTACGAGATTCTGGCGGAGGCATTCAAGATCCATCACATCGGATCTGAAAATGAGATCAAGGATAAGATCAAGCACGTATGCGACATGGTCGAGCTATCCCCATCACTCTTGAACCTCTACCCGCACGAACTGGACGGAGGAATGCGCCAGGTCGTAGGCATTGCCCGTGCACTCTCCTTGGGCCCGGACTTCATCGTATGCGACGAACCTGTGTCTGCATTGGACGTCTCCGTACAGGCGAGGATCATCAACCTTTTGATGGATATCCAGAAGAAGTACAACATCTCGTACCTCTTCATTTCACATGACCTCAGCGTCGTGAGGCACATATCGAACAGGATTGCAGTCATGTACCTTGGCAGGTTCGTAGAAGTAGCAGACTCCGAAGAGATATTTGCAGATGCCCGTCATCCGTATGCGATAGCACTTCTCTCGGCAGTTCCCGTCGTCTCGATCGACAAGAAAGTATCGAGGATCATACTCGAAGGGGATGTGCCGTCCCCGGTGAACCCGAAACCCGGATGTCGATTTGCCTCCCGCTGCTGGATGCGTCATGAGCGCTGCATGCAGGAGGAGCCGCCATTGACTGAAGTATCCCCGGGACACTTCGTCAGGTGCTTCTATGCAAACGAATCGAGGGAGAATTCGCTTCATGCGAAGACCAGGAGTCTCGATGACAAGAAAAAGGAGGCGGAGAGTGAGCTTCAATAAGGCTTCTTTTCCATCGGAGCTGAAGATTACAGACATCAAGATATGCCAGCTCAAGGACGTTCCGATGGATTGTTCCATATTGAAACTTGAGACGAACCAAGGGGTATGCGGGTTCGGTGAAGTGAGGGATTTTGCATCCATCGACTATGCCTTCGCTCTTTCGAGGCATTTGATCGGCAAGAATCCATGCTCTGTAAAGCGGATTATGGATTCCATCAGGCAGTTCGGAGGGCACGGAAGGAAAGGTGGAGGGGTAAGCGGAATCGAAGTTGCGTTGATGGACCTTGCAGGTAAGGCCTATGGCGTTCCGTGTTACCAGCTTCTCGGCGGGAGGTACCGCGACAAGGTAAGGCTCTATGCAGATACCGACGTTTCAGGGAAAAACGATGCAGAAGCGATGGCAGCTGCCTTGAAAAAGAGGATCGGGAAGGGCTTTTCGATGCTCAAGATGGATCTTGGCGTGGACCTTCTTTTGGATGTCGACGGGGCACTCAGCGCTCCTAATGGATATCTGGAGGGGATGAAAGGTCAGAAGGAAGAGGATTTGTCATTCGGCTTTTCAGAGGGCAGTGAGGTTCCTTTGATGGAGATTCCTCATCCGTTCACGATGATGAGGATCACCGAAAAAGGGCTCGATTTCCTCGAAGAGAGGGTTTCTGCGATCAGGGATGCAATCGGGTATGAGGTGCCGCTTGCAATCGACCACATCGGGCACGTCGGATTTGAAAACGTCATCTCCCTTGCGCGTCGCTTGGAAAAATACTCGCTTTCGTGGATCGAGGATCCGGTTCCATGGTTTTACACCGATCAGCTTGCGTTGATCAGCCAGGCCACGACGATTCCCGTATGTACGGGCGAGGACATATACCTTAGGGATAATTTCATGCCGCTGTTGGAAAAGAGGGCTGTGTCCGTGATACATCCGGATGTTCTGACCGTAGGAGGAATGAACGAACTGATGCATACGCTCGACGAGGCCGAAAGGCATGGCGTAGCCGCCTGCTTGCACATGGCTGAAACGCCTGTAGGGTGCATGGCCTCAGCGCACGTGGCAACAGCTGCCGGAAAGAACTTCGTAGCACTCGAATTCCATTCTTTCGACGTTCCTTGGTGGGAGGAGATCGTAAAGGGTGGCAAGGGAAAGATCATCAAGGATGGTCACATAGCTGTCCCCGATCGCCCCGGCCTCGGGATAGATGAGCTTGATGACGAAGTGCTCTTCGAGCATAGGAAAGATGAAGACGGACCGTTATGGATATCGGGAAGGGATTACCCGTCCCATTGGTCTCACGATCGCATCTGGAGTTGATTTGGACTTGGAAAAAGGAGGAAGTTCAATGACAGACAAAGAGATGTTCAAGCTGATGAAGGAGAAGCTATATACGCCCGTATTGGGTGATATATTGGACCAGATGGGGTATTCCCATCAGTTCCTTCCTGCATATATACAGCCGCTCAAGGATGATATGAAGGTCGTAGGACGTGTTTGCACAGTCCTTGAATACGACGTTTATGAAGCTCAGGAAAAACCCTTCGGATATCTTACTGAAGCTTTGGACCAGTTGAAGGAGAACGAAGTATACGTAGCAACCGGTGCCCACAACAGCGCGCTCTGGGGGGAACTTCTTACAGCGACAGCCAAGGCCCGGGGAGCTGTGGGCGCGGTCCTCGACGGATATACGCGTGACACTCCGCAGGTCCTTTCGCAAGACTTCCCCGTCTTTGCAAAAGCAAGATGGGCGCAGGATTCATCGATCAGGACTTACGTTGCATCCTTCCGCTGTCCGATAGAGATCGGGGGCGTGGTGATCCACGACCAGGATGTGATCTTCGGAGATATCGACGGCTGTCTGATAGTCCCGAAGGAGATAGTGGACGAGGCTGTTGAGAAGGCGCTTGAGAAAGCTTCAGGGGAGAAGAAGGTTCGCAAAGCGATCGAGGAAGGGATGAGCGCAACCGAAGCTTTCAAGAAGTTCGGGATTCTTTGAAAGGAGGAGAATGATGATGAACGTAGTTATGACTGACGCACAGTACGAGTCGGTCGAGATCATAAGAAAGAAAATCGAGGATGCGGGTGCTTCGTTCAAGCTGTGCAATTGCCAGAGCGAAGAGGAGATCATGAGGGAGACGGAGAATGCAGATGTAGTTCTTTGCCACTTCGACCAGATAACTCGAAGAGTCATCGAGAATCTGAAGAAGTGCAAGGCTATAATCCGCGGGGCAGTCGGAGTTGACAATATCGATGTAAAAGCTGCAACCGATTGCCGCATCCCGGTAGTGAACGTTCCCGACTACGGAAGGGCCGATATCGCAGACCACGTATTGATGTTCGCACTTGCCGCATCAAAGAAGGTGTTCATACTCGATGAAGAGGTGAAGAAAGGGCAGTGGACGTACTATTCGGCAAAGCCCGTGCATAGGTTCAGTTCGAAGACTGTCGGACTTTTGGGTTTCGGAGGGATATCCCAGCTTGTTGCCAAGAGGCTTCCCTCGTTCGGGTGTAAAGTTCTTGCGTACGATGCGTTTTTGGATGTCGATTCGGTTGGCATCGATGGCGTGACGAAAGCTACGTATGACGAGGTACTCAGAGAGAGCGACATCATCTCGATCCACGTTCCTTTGAACAATGAGACGAGGAAGATGATAAACAAGGATGCGTTCTCGAAGATGAAGGATGGCGTGATCCTCATAAATACAGCCCGCGGCGGGATAATCGATGAAGGGGATCTCTGCGACGCCTTGTCTTCGGGCAAGGTTTCCGCGGCATGCCTCGATGTGCTGGAAACCGAGTCGGCTGATGTGAACAATCCTCTCTTCAAATTCGACAACGTGATCGTCACTCCGCATAGCGCATGGTATTCGGAGGAGTCCGTGGACATCCTTCTGAATTCGATCGGGGATGAAGCTGTTAGAGCACTCCGAGGGGAAGCGCACAGGCACGTTGTGAACGGGATAAGGTGATGAATATGGAAGAGATTCGTAATCCGTTTGACATGTCAGGGCGCGTCGCAATCATCACCGGGGGAGCAACGGGGCTTGGATACGGGATGTCCAAAGCGCTTGTTGCATTCGGATGCCGCGTCGTGATGATGGGGAGGCGCGAGGAGGTTCTGAAGAAAGCCGCCGGGGAACTGGGAGAGCTTGCAGATTACTTCCGACTTGACGTGACTGATGAAAAAGGCATCAAGGATGCAGTCAAGTATGTTTTTGACAAGTACGGAAGGATCGATGTCTTGATAAACGATGCAGGGATCCAGTTCAAAAGCAAGGCGGAGGAGGCAAGCATCGAGGAATTCAGGAAGACACTCGATGTCCATCTTACGGGCGCGTTTGCACTTACACAGGCATGCCTTCCTGTAATGGAGAAGCAAGGGAAGGGTAGCGTCATCTTCATCTCTTCGATGGCGGGCCACATGGGATTGACATATCTTGCCGCGTACTCGGCTGCAAAAGCGGGCGTTACGGGACTTGTGATGAACCTTGCAAGCGAAGTGTCGCATACAGGGGTTCGTTTCAATGCGATAGTGCCGGGCTGGATCGAGTCCCCGATGCTCCTCGCTTCAATGGGCAAGGACATACCGAGGCAGCAGAAGATACTCGGGCGCACCCCGCTTGGAAAGTTCGGGGATGCGATGGATATCGGATGGGCAGCTCTTTTCCTGGCATCCGATGCATCAGGATTCATTACGGGGCAGTCGATCGTAGTCGACGGCGGTGCCCTCGTGGGCTTTTGACAGGAGGTGTGGGATGCTACCTGAGAAACGAAAAGCTATGATGCTTACAGGCATCAGGGAGATGAAGGAAGGGGTTTTCGACATGCCCCAGTGGGGACCGGATGACGTTCTGGTACGTATCGCATCGGTCGGGATATGCGGATCCGACCTGGTGTACTATGCAAAGGGTGGATCGACGTTTGCAAAGATAAAGTACCCACACATCCTCGGGCATGAGGCGGCGGGTTATGTCGTTGCCAAGGGAGAGAACGTAAAGAACCTTGAGATAGGTGACAGGGTGACGATGGAACCTGGAGTTCCATGCGGGGACTGCGAAGTGTGCAGGGAGGGAAAATACAACCTCTGCCCGAACGTCTCTTTCATGGGCATCCCGATCTACAGGCCGTATAGCGAAGGCGCACTTATCGAGTACACGGTACGTCCGGCATCGTGGGTCTACAAGCTCCCGGAGAACGTATCGATGGAAGAGGGGGCGATGATCGAACCCCTTGCCGTCGGCATGGAAGCTGTAGCGAAAGCAAGAGCGAATATAAAGGACAGGGCGCTCATTCTTGGTGCAGGTCCGATCGCGCTTTGCGTGATGCTCTCCCTCTTTGCCCACGGGATCAGGGAAGTGTATGCAGTCGATATCGTATCAAAGCGGGTCGAGTATGCAAAAAAGCTGGGTCTTCCTTCAGGTTTTACGAAGCTTGAGGACGAGGAGATTTCGTACATCATGGAGAAAACCGGCGGACATGGAGTTGATATCATCTTCGATACCACCGACTACATACCGCTCGTGAACAAAGCGATGGATGCGATGGCCAAGTCCGGGCGCGTCGTACTAATCGGAGTGCCGCATGACGACTTGATCAACATAAATCACAGGGAACTCTTCATGAGGGAGGCGAGCCTCATCACATCCTTCAGATATGTGAACAAGTACCCTGTATCGATCAGGTTGGTTGAAAGCGGGCAGATACCGATCGGAAAGATAATAACGCACCGTTTCGATTTTTCCGATGCACACAAGGCTATGGAGGTTTGCCTGAACAAGGAAGATGAGTCGGGCATAGTGGAAAAGGCAGTCATAAACATCAATTGTGACTAAAAAGATAGGAAGTCAGTACTTTTAGGAGGTAATAGTATGAAGTATGACGAGGAGTTTTTGAAGAAGAACTTGTATTCGGGAATCATTTGCGATGTTCTCGACCAGCTCGGGTACCGCAATCAGGCTTTGGGACCGGATTTCAAGATCCTCAATCCCGATGAGGTGCTTATCGGAAAAGCATTCACCAGCATCGGAACCGAGGTTTACACAATGCCGGAGAGCCCACTCACGGCACAGTGCAAGGTCATAGACCAATTGAAAGAGGGAGAGATTTACGTTCTTGCAACCCGCGGAAAGTACAATTGCGCCATCTTTGGGGAACTCTTGGCTACTGCAGTTCAGGCAAAGAAGGGCAAAGGTGCACTAATCGACGGATATGCAAGAGACCTCAAACAATTGAAGGAAATCAACTTCCCTCTGTTCTATAAGGGTAACGTACCAACTACGAGTAAGGGAAGATGCGAAGTTACCGAATGTCAGATCCCTATCGTCATCGACGGCGTCATGATCAAGCCAGGCGACTACATCTTCGCTGATATCGACGGCGTGGCAATCATCCCGTCGGAGGTCAAGGACGAAGTGTTCGAGAAGGCGATGGAGATCGTACAGAAGGAAAACCACGTCAGGGAAGACCTTCTCAAGGGTGCAAAACTTGCCGACACATACGCCAAGATAGGCGCAATCTGATTATTTTTCCACCCAACGGAAAAAGTTCGAATTCGGAGGGACCCCATGTTTCACGCGTGGGTCTCTCCCATACTATGCCGATGTCTTAAAAAAGGAGAGTTCAAATGTCTGGCAAAATTGTAACATTCGGGGAGATAATGCTTCGCCTCAAGAGCCCTGAGAGGCAGAGATTATTCCAGTCTCCGATATTGGAAGCAACTTTCGGAGGAGGAGAGGCGAATGTCGCTGTATCGCTTTCGATCTTTGGAGAGAACGTGTCGTTTGTGAGTGCCGTACCGGATAATGCGATCGGCGAAGGATGCCTTCGTGAGCTCATGAAATACGGTGTCGATACATCATACATCAACAAGGTCAAGGACTCACGCCTCGGCGTATATTACCTTGAGACAGGAGCCAACCAACGCCCTTCCCTGGTCGTATACGACAGAAGCGGTTCAGCAATTGCAAATGCAAAGCCGAGCGACTTCGACTTTGGAACCATAATGAAGGATGCAACCTGGTTCCATGTGACTGGAATCACTCCGGCTATAAGTCAGAATGCAGCTGACGCTGCTCTTTTGGCGATGAAGGAAGCAAAGAAAGCGGGGGCCAAGGTTTCGATCGACCTCAATTACAGGAAGAAACTCTGGAAGTATGGAAAATCTGCCGTCGAAGTGATGAGGGAGCTTACCAAATACGCAGATGTCGTGATCGCAAACGAAGAGGATATCCAGAAGTGCCTGGGAATCGAATGCGAAAGCGATGTCACCAAGGGAGAGCTTGATACGAAGGTGTATGAAAAGCTTGCAGAGGAAGTGAAGAAGGAATTCCCGAATGTATCCGTCGTTGCGATCACACTGCGCGAGAGCAAGTCTGCAGACAGGAACGGATGGTCTGCAGCCCTTTCCGGGAAGACCGGTTTCTACCTCTCCCGTCACTACGATATCACGGATATCGTCGACAGGGTTGGTGGAGGAGATTCGTTCGCGTCCGGAATCATCTACGCACTTTCCCACTCATTCGATGAAGAGCGCGCAATCAATTTTGCTGTCGCATCATCATGTCTCAAGCACTCGATCGACGGGGATTTCAACCTCACCCGCCTGAACGAAGTCGAAGCTTTGATGAAAGGCGATGGTTCAGGCCGCGTCCAAAGGTAGGAGGAAAATATGACAAAGGATGAGATTTTCACATTTTTCCATAACATCGGCATCGTTCCTGTCATAAAACTCGATGATGCTGGAAAAGCAGTCCCTCTTGCGAAAGCGCTTATGGCAGGTGGCATACCTTGCGCTGAGGTTACGTTCAGAACCCAGGCTGCAGAGGAATCGATCAAGAGGATGAGTGCAGAGTGCCCGGACATTCTCATCGGAGCTGGTACCGTGATCAACCCGGAACTTGCCGAGAAGGCAGTGAAGGCTGGTGCGAAGTTCATAGTTTCCGCCGGCTTGAATCCGGAGACCGTCAAATGGTGCAACGAGAACAACATCCCTTGCGTTCCCGGGGTGTGCACTCCAAGCGAGATAGAGCTTGGGCTTTCCCTGGGCTTGAACGTCTTGAAGTTCTTCCCCGCAGAAGCCAGCGGAGGGGTAGGCATGCTCAAGAATTTCCAAGGCCCGTTCGGACAGGTGAAATTCATGACCACTGGAGGAATCAATCCATCGAATCTTTCTGACTATGCAAAGGCGCCTAATGTGCTTGCTGTCGGTGGAAGTTGGATGGTCAAGGATGCCCTCATCAACGAAGAGAACTGGGATGAGATCACAAGGCTATGCAAGGAGGCGACTACGCTGATGCAAGGTTTTGAGATCATACACGTCGGCTTCAACAACGAGAGTGTGGATGAAGCCGGAAAGGTTGCAAAAGAGTTCGAGAAGTTCGGTTTCGCGACAAAGAAAGGCAACTCATCGACTTTCGTGAATACCCAGATCGAGCTTTGTCACAAGATGTTCTACGGCACTCACGGGCACATCGCGATCAGATGCAACGATCTTGAGAGGGCTGTATTCTACCTTGCGAAGAAAGGTTTCTCGATCATCAAGGGAAGCGAGAAGTACGATGCAAAAGGCAAGTTGAAGGTTTGCTATCTCGATCCGGAGGTCGGAGGGTTTGCAATCCACCTTGTCAAATGAGCAATGAAAAAAAGGAGTTGATCCATATCCTTTTTGATGTTTGATCGAGGGGCTGGCAACAACAGCCCCTCATTGATGGATGGTAAGTGGATCGGATCAGTTTGGTTCATGCCCGCTTGGCTCCTGATCGATGCTGTCGTATAGAGTGTCGATGTCAATCAGGCGTATAGTATCGCTACTTGATGCAACAAGGTTTTCTGAAAACCCTGAAAGCGAGAAGAAGTAGTAATATCTTTTTCCTTTCGTTCCCATTGCATCCGCATATTCTTCCATCAGCTTCAACTCGTCAATACCGATCGGGCTGTTTGTAAACTTGCATGATCCGAGTACCACTCTGTTGTCCGTTGCACTCTTCATGACCACGTCGATTTCGCATTCCTTTTTCGTTTTCGGATTTCCACCCCACCAGGAACCTACGTCAGCTGGAAGTATCGGAAGATCCTTGTCCCGATATTCCAGAAACTCCCTGGATATCATCTCAAACACTTTTCCCATGTAATCATTTATCAGCCTCCATACGGCGACGTCGAAAGCATTTTGGATTCTTCTCGAGAGGATTGCAGAGTAATTCCTTGGGACGAAGAAAAACCAGAAACGGAAATATAGATCGGAGACATGGTAGATTGCTTTCTTCTCGTCACCGCCCATTGGCATTTTCCTGGATATTATCTTCAGCTCTATGAGTGTTTTCAAATACTTGTTGAGTGCGCCGCTTTTGGTTTTGCATGCATCTGCAATTTCCGTGTATTTCGTCTTGCCGTTCGCTATTGCCGATATTATCTCCTTGTAGGTTCCGGGTTCCCTGAGTTCTTCCTTCAGCATGTTCTCCACTTCGTTGAAGAGCACTGAACTGCCGTTGAAGAAATTGAGTTTAAGGTTATCCTTCAGACTCAATTCCGGCGAGAACTGTTCGAGGTAGTAGGGTACCCCGCCTGTTACTCCGTAGAGGATTGCCTTTTCGTATGAACTATAATTTGGGAACCAGCGTGCAGTATCGTAATAATCGAAGTTCTGAAGTCTCTGGATGAGCGTGCATCGTCCGTATAGTGGATTGTTGTATCCAAGAACGCTATCCTCCATGAAGCTCACCGCTGATCCGCTGATTATAAGAAAGAGCTTGGTCTTTTTGAATTCCCTATCTATAGTGTTCTGAAGAAGGGATGAGAAGTATCCGTCATTATCTTCAAGATAGGGAAACTCATCGATTACAAAAACAATCCTCCTGTCCAATGCCATCCCGGCAATTTTGTGAAAAGCACTCTGAAACGATGGAAAGATAGGAAAATCATCACCTTCCGATCCCGAAATACACTTCGAGAGCTGGGTCAGGCTTTCATTCCTGCTGCCGTCTTTCATTGCAGAAAAGAATATACATTCCTTGTCTTTCGTGAATTCTTCGATCAATCGGGTTTTTCCGATCCTTCGCCGACCATAAATGATTACGAACTCGAAATTTCCCGTTTGATACTTCGCTTCAAGTTCATTGATCTCGTTTTCCCGTGCGATGAACATATCCTTCTTCCTTTAATAAAGCATACATGCATTAATCCTAATCTGCAATATCGTAAACTAGTAGGTTATGATATAGTAGCTTACGAGCTTGTAATATCTCAATGTAGAAAACCGCTCAGAATATTTCATCGCTCCCGAAGCTTGCTTTGTCACATATTGGAGGATGTGAGATGAAGGCTGGCTTTCAGATGTGTTCACGTTTCTCCGAGCGCATAACGCGTATAATATTTTCTTATGGAAACGTCGAAGATAACTGAACTGATACATGGTGTCCATGCTTCAATTGATGCTGAAAGTATCAAGTACCCTTTTCCTGAAATCAACCTGCTTGATGTTTTGAATGTATTGCACGACGAGAACAAGAATAGCGATGTCATTGCATCATTGATAAATCAAAAATCCGTAGGCAGGGCATTTCTTAAGTGGATTGGAAGATACATGAATGACATGAAACCATGTGCTGATGATTTCCCGGTACGGGCGATCAGAGAGGACTATGCAACAGGCAAAGGCAATGAGAAAGGTAGGACTGACATCGTTGTAATGTACGGAGACCATCGAATTGTAATTGAGAACAAAATTCTTGCAGGGGATGGCGACGGCCAGCTTGGAAAGTACATGAACCATTGGGAATCCAAAGGTTTTATCGTCTACTACTTCTACCTCACCCTTCGGGGTACGCAACCCTCGGGGAAATCACTATATGGAAATGGAATGGAAGGAGACCCTATAGTGGAGAAAGTGATCGATGAAGGCAGATTGATATCCCTTTCATATAAAGATGACATCATCGGATGGTTGGATGAATGGGAGAAGATGAATAAGGATCAAAGCAAAGATTACGTTTGGTCAGCTGTAGAGCAATACAAAGGAGCAGTCATTCAAATGGTCTACGAGAACGTGAAATTCAACTCAGTGAAGGAGATTCAAGATACATTGCTTTCCTTAAGCAAGGATGAATGCGATGTGTTGTCCATTGCATCAAACGTATGCAGGAAACTTAATATGCTGAAAGAGATCGGAGAGGAGCTGAAGGCAAAGCTTGCGGGAAATCCCGATACTTCCAATCTGGCTGACAAGATCAGGTTCTCGATAAGTCAGCAAATACTCATAAAGGATTTCGAGGAGTATAGAAAAGAGTGTTTTAAGAACCTTGACCCGCATACTCATCTAGGTGTAGTTTGCCTGGCAAAAGATCCATCCGTTTGCTACGGCGTGGGATACGAATTCGATTGCAACTGGGATTGCATCAAGCGGAGGATTGGTTTCATGCTTGCTGATTTCTCGGGCAGTAAGTTTTGGGAAGGGGCTGACTCTTTGAAAGAAGCAACCGAATCTGCAAAGGTTGCCGCTTCCATCCTCTACAACAAAATCCTGGATAATTTAAAGCTGTACAGGAAATGAACTTTCATCTTGTTCTTCCTTCCCCAGCGTTCCTCCTAATTCGGCAGACGTCTGCCGAATTAGTGATTAATCAGGATCAGATAAGCGTATTATGGACGAGAGGAGATAAGCCCTCTGGATGTAATTTGAATTGATTCATGGGAATGGTGATATTAAGTTCCCTTACTTTACCATTCTTCAGTTCCGGGCCTTCTGCAATGCCAATATTTCATAAGCCAGTCCTGATCTTCTTCATAGTTCGTATTTCTCTCTCCGCCTTTGAAGAGATCGTCTGCAATCTCGATGATGAGATCTTTCAATTCAAGGTTTTCCAGGTATTTCCCGGGTATTCCTGACAATCCCAGGTATGTTCCGAGGATGTTCCCTGCAATCGCTCCGGTTGAGTCACTGTCCCCATCGTGGTTTGTTGCAACTGTCAGTGCCTTCTCAAAGTCATCAGGATACCTTAAGACGGAATATAGTGCTATTGCCAGCGCTTCTTCGCCAACCCAACCTCCCCCGAGTGTTCTTATCGCATCGATATCCTCCAGCTTTTTCTCTTTTGCAAGGACGATTGCTTTCATGATTATCTTCGAAAACTCATCCGCGTATGCATTATGCTTTGGATCAGCGAATTGCTTTCTGATCGAATAGAGCATATCGCTTACTGCGTAGCTCAAAGTAGCGTTTCTCAAAAGAAGAGTGATTATATGCACAAGTGCGGCCCCCGGAATGTATCCCAATGGGTGTCCATGTGTGATGGCGGCAACTTCTGCAGCAATATGATCGATCTCATCCAAATGAAAATCATGGATATTATCATTCTCCCCGAAGAATAGAGCTACAGGGGAGACTCGCATAACGCCTCCGCATCCCTTGCTGTCGTTGATCGGGTTTTCAATCGTGCCCTCTTTCCCCGATGCAAGTGCTGACAGGCATGTGTTTCCAGGAGCTCTTCTTGAAAACATCTCTTCTTTCTCTGAAAGCCACGAGTAACGGAGCTCCTTCAATGGAAAATTTTCAGTCTGCGTCCGATACCAATCTTTGTAGCTGTATCGTACATAGCTCGAAGGCGACCCGGATATTCCCCTGATCCTTGCTCTCTCTGCACCCAGAAGCAATCCCGTGGCTGTGAACAGCGTCATCTGTGTGTCGTCTGATATCCGGGCAATTCCGTTATCGAGAACGTATTCGGAAAGTCCGTTTTTTCCGTATCGTTTGATTATCTCATTATAGCGTAAGAATTCGATTGGATAACCCAATGCATCGCCTACGGCACCGCCGATCAAACAACCTCTGTATCTATCAATGTTTCGCATCATGGGTATTCTATAGCATGCATTTGCAATATACATGACTTGTTGTGGTTTCTTCCTGACATGATTGGTGATTATTATCTCATCGAGTGAGACTCGAGGAATATCCAATATGAATCAATATGTATATTTAGCGGAGTTAAATGAAAAATGGTTGCAACAGTCTCAAAGAGGGGAATTCCTTCTGAGTAAAGGTTCCTTCCGGGGTAGTGGATGCAACTGGAATAACTGACGACGAAAAGGTAGAGATCTCAAGTCGAGCCGATGGAAGCATCATCATACGAAAAAAAAAGAAAGATACATAGCCTTCGGAGTACTGCATCGATATGCAAATCCAAAACCCATTCCGTTTGAAGGCGGTGCATTTTGGATTGCCATGGAAGAGAAGTAGGAAAAGGATAAATGATGAAACCGTTGTTTTGTGTCCAATATCTACAGTCTAAGTGTTTTCCAGATTGCTTTTGATTCGTTTTTCAGTTCAATTCAGTATTTTCTTCATGAAGATCGTCTTCTCGATAGGGCTGTCGTTGTAGCACTCTGTTTTCTCAAATCCGAACTTCTCATATAGGATTATCGCATCTTTGAGTTCGGGCAACGTATCGAGATAGATCTCTCTATATCCGATTGCACGGGCTTCCTGAATTATCTTCTCACATAGTTTTCTAGCAATGCCTTTGCCTCTGAATCCAGGCCTGACGTAAAGGCGTTTAAGCTCACACTTTCCCTCATCAAGCGGGCGTAGTGCAATGCAACCTACAACCCTTCCATCACTGAGCGCTATATATAGCCTTCCATATGGAAGTGAGTACTTTACCGCAGGGTTTGCTGCTTCATCTTCATAATGCTGCAAGTCCAAGTAGATTGAGAAAGAGGGATCGATGGAGAGAAGCATCTTCGTATATTCATAGAAAATACTTTGACTTCATTATTCCTGTCGTATGCATCGATTATTGACAATTGATGTTTCTCACTCATTTGGGTATTCCTTAAGTACTTTCCACTTTCCATTGCGGGGATTGCCTTCAAATCGAATCAAGCCTTTTTTTCTAAGATTTGCAATGTTTCTTGAGACTGTCTTCTTGGAGAGTTTCAGTATTGCCGCAATCTGTGAATATGAAAATTTGGGGTTATCTTTAATAAGTTCATATATTTTTCTTTGTGTATCGTTCCAAATCAAAGCTTTTTCATCATCAGGAGGAAGCTTATTATCCCATACTAAAGTTGCTGTGGGATGCTTCGGGATATTTTTTGATTTTGGTAAAGTTACATTTTTTGGCATTGAATCAGGGGCAAGATTAGGGTCATAATCGGGGTCATTAGGGTCATAATCGGGGTCATGAAGTTTGCCTGAATTCATCAATTCCACTACGTTCCGGTAATCGATGAAACTTCCTTTACGCTCAAGGTTGTCCCTGTATTCCTCGATTGCAATATACAGCTTTGAAGCCGAGAACTCGACTGTCATCTCTTTTCCGCCTGATGTGACTTCAAACGAAGGGATCTTGTTTCCGTTTTCCTTGCAAGCTGAAACAATCTTGGAAATACCGGTACCGAATTTTTCTACGAACCCAGCTTTTTCAAAAGTTTCCGAAATCAATGGATTCAGTTGGAAAGATCTATGATCGTCAATGCTCCATTCTGGCGGGAGTACAGCTCTGTTGGATATGTCCAAGGAAGTATTGAACACCCTGATCAGAATAGGTTCTCCTACAGACCAATCTGAATGCATAAGGGAATTGTATATTGCTTCCCTCAGTGCAAGTTCTGGGTAGGGATATGTTTCAATCCTGTCAGTCCCGTTATAGGAAATGAGGGCTGAGAGATATCTCGTATCCATAACTTCAAATATATCTTGACTTAGTCTCATTAAAGAGCCATGCAATTCGAATTTACTGGATAGATCTTCCTTGGATTCCATTTTACCGATTCTTACAAATGCTCCGGGGATTATATCATCTGGTTTTCGATGAAATAGAAGTATGGCAGCTCTTGTCAGTCTGCCACTGCGTATCAGTTTGAGTTCCTCAAGAATTCTCTTTCTATCATATTCCGTAACAGGTGTTGATGTTTTTTTTTCGAAGACTTTCTCCTGAAAATCCTGAAGCTGTCTTCATCCAGATCATCTATCGATACGTCATCGACAGTAAATGAGTCCCAAGTGAGACTTCCTCTTTCCATCAATGCTTCGCGGTATGAAGCAAAGCCCATGACCCTGGTCGTCGTACCGATACGGATGTATGACTTCCCTTTGAGGCTGACAGTCTCATTGCACTTTGGAACAACGATTTCGATATAGAACTTCCCTTCTTCCGAAGAAAGTGGCCTGACTTTGACATTATATAGATGAAGGCCATCAACTATCTTGTTAGGGATGTCTTCAAGGAGTTTCCTAAGATCTTTTTCCTCGATTCCGACAGGAGAGCCGTTATCATCCAAGCCGATGAAGAGTGAACCGCCGTCAGCATTTGCCATTCCGCAGATGTGTTCAAGATATTCATCTCTCCATGATTGTTTGAATTCCCTTTTATCTGGTTCGATCATCTGTCAATTCCTTGTTTTGTCTAGTACTTTCCTAAGTTTCTGAAAGACGATTTTGGCCGACTCCTTCCAGACTTTTGAAGTACTGGAAGGATATAATCATGACATTCCACTTGCGGATGCTCAACGCTTGAGTATGTCACTCCAGGCTTCGTTGACTTTTCTCGTTATCTCTTCTTCATCGAGCGTCGTAAGTTCTCTATTTTCCATCAGCACTTGCCCGCCAGAGATGACTGTGTCGACGTCTTCACTCGATGCACTATAAACCAGTGCGCTGTAAGGGTCGTTGAGCGGCGTCATATTCGCCCTGTCCGTGCGGATGAGTATCAAATCAGCATCCTTTCCTTCTTCAAGCGTTCCGATCTTCTCATCAAGCATCAGCGCTTTCGCACCCTTTGCCGTAGCCATCTCAAGTATCTCGTATGGCGTGAGCTTCATCGGGGTGAGGTTGTGGCTTGTCTGGATGAGGGCGGTGACGTGCATCTCCTCCATCATATCCAGGTTGTTGTTGGAGGATGCGCCGTCAGTGCCGAGTGAAACGTTCACACCCTTTTCGATCAGTCTCGGTACATCGAGGGTGCCTGAAGCCAGCTTTGCATTGCTTGAAGGGTTGTGTACGACGGATGCTTTCTTTTCTCTTGCAACCTCCAGCTCTTCATCAGTCAGATGAACTCCATGGGCCAGGAGGGTAGGGCCTGAGAGTACTCCGAGGGAATCGAGGTAAGAAAGGGGAGTCTTTCCGAATTCCTTCAGTGAATCCTCGACTTCCTTTTTCGTTTCAGAGATGTGTGTGTTCAAAAGCGTATGCATCTGGTCCGCTTTTTCTCGTGCAAGCCGGTATGTATCGGCTGTGCACGTATAGATTGCATGGGGTGCTATATCCACTCTGATCTTCCCACACGATCCTGCTTCCTCCAACACTTTCGGAAGCAATTCTGAAAACCTTCTTTCCGTCTCCTTTCCGTCTCCGAAGAGAGTGAGACCCAATACTCCCCGAATCCCCGCTTCCTTTACTGCGCGCGCTGTGTTCTCGCTTTGGAAGTACATGTCTTCAAAGCACGTGCAACCCGATTTGATCAGTTCCACAATTCCAAGCCTCGATGCCTGGTATATGTCGTTTCCGTTGAGTTTGTCTTCAATCGGGAAAATCTCGGAAAGCCACTCCTGGAGGTTGGGGCTTGAGTCCTTGTAATTCCTCATCAGCCCCATCGAAAGGTGCGTGTGTGCATTCACGAGTCCCGGAAGTGCGATCATGCGTTCCGCGTCTATTCTCCTATCGCACTTCACACATCCGATCTTTCCGATTTCCTTTATCTTTCCATCCTCGATCAGTATCGAACCTTTCTTCTCTCTTCCTTTCCCCGTCATCGGGATTATGAGTGCATTTTCAATCAAGATAGTCATACATCGATTGTATGACTATCGAGAGGGTATGAAAAGTGAAGAGTCAGATGCTCTCCCTCTTGATCTTCTTTGTCGTCGTCATCGCCATCGGCTTGTCAA
This sequence comes from uncultured Spirochaetaceae bacterium, assembly GCA_944389975.1. Lineage (GTDB taxonomy): Bacteria > Spirochaetota > Spirochaetia > Sphaerochaetales > Sphaerochaetaceae > Ornithospirochaeta. Next base: position 115,630 of record CALXOH010000006.1, on the reverse strand, counting down.
GGATCGTTATCTTTGAAATCTTCTTGTAAGTCTCGAGGTTCTTGTTCACTTCCCTTACGTCAGCGTGGATCTTCTCCTCCATCCCCGCCTTATCCAAGCCGTGCTCTTTCATATAGCTTTCAGAGGGGTAGATGAGTACTTCGATCGCTTCGCTAGGCACGTCCTTTTTCTCGATGTAACCACGGATGAGGATCTGGTCTATCTCATCGTAGAGCTGGAAATGCTCCTCGATCTCCTCAGGGTATACGTTCTTTCCACCCTCTGTGACGATGATGTTCTTCGCTCTCCCCATCAGGTAGCAATAGTTTTCCCTGTCGAGTTTTCCAAGATCCCCCGTCTTGAGATACCCGTTCTCATCGAAAAGAAGCTTCGTGTTCTTCTCGTCGTGGTAGTAGCCTGAAGTGACGTTCGGCCCTTTGACGCGGATCTCTCCGACCCCGTCTGATCCTTTGTCGGCTATTATCATATCGATGAATGGCAATACCTGTCCGACTGATTTCACTTTGAAGTGATCTGCTGGATTGAAGCATAACACCGGGCTTGTCTCAGTAAGTCCGTAGCCTTGGAGGAAGTTCACTCCAAGCTGCTGGTAGTTCCTGAAGACTTTTGACGACAGGGGGCCTGCCCCGCATATCATTACCCTTAGTTCGTCAAGTCCGAGGTTCGACAGCACTTTCTTGTCGAAGAACGGGCGTAGGGGAGCTTTGTTGAAAAGCTCCTTCATCACTCCGTTGTATATCATCGCGATGCGCACGAGTGTGTATTTCACCCTGCCTTGCGCTTTCATCTTCTTCAAAATCCCTGCGATTATCTTGTTGTATAGCAGCGGGATTCCCATGAATACCGTCGCTTTCCCGACTTTGAGGTCCTCGACCATCCTCGACATTATCATGCCGCGTCCGAAGAGTGTTTCGGATGCAAATGCCAAAGAGCATAGGAAGACTGCAGTGAAGCAATAGCAATGATGTATCGGAAGAACTGCATAGAATACTTCCCTCTTGTTCTCCAGGTAATCCATCTTCGATGTTATCTGGTAGGCATTCGACGTGAAGTTCCGATGGGTGAGTACAACTCCCTTCTCGTTGCCTGTAGTGCCGCTTGTAAATAGTATTGCAGCTGTGTCGTTCTCATTTATATCTACAGGTACTTCCAGGTCCTTCCCCTCAGCTATATTCCAGATGTACGGGTATTTCCCATTGCACTCGGTTAGGGAGATTGCGCCGGATAGTGTTTTATACCAATCCTCAGTACGCGTTTCGAGTTTTTCCAACACGTCATCGTCAGCAAATACGAACTTTACGTCTGCAAACTTCGCCAGTGCACTCATCCTTTCGACTTTCATCAGGTTGTCGATGGGAACGGCAACAGCTCCGAGGAAAACTATCGCAAGGTACGAAAGCACCCATTCGGGGCTGTTCTTGCCGTTGACTGCAACCTTGTCGCCCTTGCTTATTCCCCGTTTGTGCAGGTACGTCGAAATCTTCTCGATCTGATCCAGCACTTCATCGTAGCTGTATCCTCTTTTCTTCCCGTCGCTTCCAAGTTGGGATATCGCGATCCCTTCCCCGTTCCTCTCCTTGGCCATCAGAAAAAGTTCCGGTATCGTCGGCCACTCTCCCTTCACAAGGCACGGGCGGAATTCATCTATCTCTCTCCAGGTCTCTCTTGCCATAACAAATCTCGATTATCGGGAAATATAAGCTCTTGGTCAAATAAAATAAAGAAAAACCCCGCTTGAGTATTCCCTTTTCCCAAGCGGGGTAGCCTCCTCCGGCAAATTTATCTGGCTACGGTAGCCCTCTTGATCTTCTTCGTTGTCGTCATCTCCATCGCTTCCTTGACAAATGTGATCTTCTCGATCTTCTTGTATCCTACGAGGGATTTGTTGACTTCATGCACCAACGCCGTAATCTCTTTCTCCGCATCCTCCTGGCTCTTTCCCTTGTAGAAGTCGGGGGAGGGGAATATCACGGCCTCGATTGCTTCGCACGGCACGTCCTTTTTCTCCTGGAAGCCTCGGATCATTATCTGCTCGATCTGGGGATATGTCTGGAACATGTCTTCGATCTCTTCCGGGAATACGTTCTTACCACCCTCTGTGACGATGATGTTCTTCGCCCTTCCGCGGAGGTAGCAGTAGTTCTCGCTGTCAAGATATCCGAGGTCACCGGTCCTGAGGTATCCGTTCTCGTCAAAAAGCTCTTTCGTGTGCTCTTCGTCGTTGTAGTACCCAAGACAGATATTCGGGCCCTTGACCCTGATTTCGCCGTTTCCTTCGCTGTCTTTATCTGCAATGATCATGTCGATCAACGGCAAAACCTTTCCAACCGAGTCGATCTTGAAGTGCTCGCGTGGGTTGAGGGTAAGTATCGGGCTTGTCTCCGTCAGGCCGTAGCCCTGGAGAAAATCCAGTCCGAGCTGCTGGTACTGCTTGAACACTTTCGGAGAAAGCGGGCCTGCTCCGCAGATAAGTATCCTTGAGTGATCCAGTCCGAGCTGGGAGAGGATCTTCTTGTTGAAGAACCCTCTCAGCGGTGCTTTCCCAAAATGCTTCTTGCAAAATCCATTGAATGCCATCAGCGTGGTTATGAGCGCATAAACAAGCTTTCCCTGCTTTTTTATCTTGTCCATGACGCCGGCAATAACCTTGTTGTATAGAAGCGGAATGCCCATGAAGACTGTAACGTGCCCTCTCTTGAGGTCGTTGATCATTCTCGAAACTACTATTCCGTGTCCGAAAATACACTCCGCTCCGTGCTTTACCGTCTCCAGAAGGACTGTAGTACAGCAGTATGAGTGGTGCAAGGGAAGAAGTGCATAGAAGACATCCTTGTCATTGAGATATGTAATGAAGGACACTGCTTGGTAAACGTTTGAAGTGAGGTTCTTGTGCGAAAGCATCGCACCCTTTTCGTTTCCAGTGGTGCCGCTTGTAAAGAGTATTGCAGCCAAGTCGTTCTCGTCGCACTTGACAGGAAGCTCAAGAACATTTTCAGGCTTTACGTCGTGGATGCTCGTATACTCATCCGACTTTCCCTTCATCATCAACACCCCGGAAAGGGAGTCGTACCATTCGTTCCTCTGGTTCTTCAGCCTCTCAAGCACGTCGAAGTCTGCGATCACGAATTTGATACCCGCGAAAGCACTGAGCGCCATCATCTTCTCCGTCTTCATCTGGTTGTCGAACGGGACTACCGTCGCCCCCGATGAGAGGATGCCGAAGTACGAAAGTGCCCATTCAGGGCTGTTCTTGCCGTTCAAGGCAACCTTGTCACCTTTTGAAATCCCCTTTTCCTTGAGGTATGAAGCGATCTTCAGGATCTTTTCCCATGCCTCTCTGTAACTCATTGTCTTCTTTTCCGGATCGAAGACTGAAAAACTATTATTTTCCGGCCACTTTTCAACTGCTATCTGGAAAAGTTCCGGTACGGTAGGCCATTCGCCTGTGAATATTCTACCCCTAAACTCGTCAAGTTCTTTCCATTTTTCTATCATGGCTCTTATATTGACAATATGCGTATATTGTGTCAATTACCATTCCCTTTTCCAGTCTGTAATTAAGTATTATATTTTGTGCATGTTGTACGAAAATGTATTGCAAATGATCGGGAATACCCCGACTGTAAGGATAACCGTTCCCAGTTTGGAGCCGGATATGTTCGTCTATGGCAAGATCGAATCGAAAAATCCGTTCGGCTCGATAAAAGACAGGGCATCTTATTACATGCTCAAAGGAGCTGTCGAAAAAGGACAGGTCAAAAGAGGGGGGGCGGTGGTGACCGCAACAAGCGGAAACACCGGGATTGCATTAGCTGCGATCGCACCTCTTTTGGGGTTGAAGTGCATCGTCGTGATGCCTGAGACGATGTCTGAGGAGAGAAAGAGGATCATAAGGGGTTTTGGTGCAAAGCTCGTGCTCACCGAAGGTGCAAAAGGGATGAAAGGGGCATTGGATGAAGCCGACTTGATCGTGAAGGAGAACCCCGGAACATTTTTGATCGATCAGTTCGCAAATCCCGACAACCCGAGGGCGCACTACGAGACGACCGGGCCCGAGATAATCAAGGACGTCCCCGACGTTTCCTTTGTAGTGAGTGCAATCGGATCGGGCGGAACGATCTCAGGCCTCGGCAGGTATTTCAAAGAGAACGGGATGGATGTGAAGATGATCGGCGTCGAGCCTGAGGAGAGCCCTCTTATAACAAAAGGATATGCAAAACCGCATGGCATACAGGGAATAGGCGCTAACTTCATTCCGGGGACTTTGGATCTTTCGCTTTTGTCTACTGTGCGTACGGTAAGCACCAAAAGTGCAATCGATCATGCACGTCTTTTGATGAAAAACGGCATCTTCGCTGGTATAAGCTCAGGTGCTGCAGTTGAAGTTGCAATCGACATCGCGCGGGAAAACAGGGGAAGAAAAGTACTTGCAATCCTCCCTGATACAGCGGAAAGGTACCTTTCAGGACCTCTATTTGAATAGAACTTTGTCGTTCTTGAGTTCCTTTATGGTCGGGTACACCACGTTGGCTTTCCTCTCGAGCGTTCTTCTGTCGCCGCTACCGGTGAGGACTGCGACCGTGTAGCCGACCTTGCCGTTTCTGGCAAAGTCCATGTCAGCTTTCGTATCCCCGACTATCGCAATCTCTTCGGACTTGAGGGAAAAGAGTGCTGCAAACTCGTTTATCGCCATCGGACTCGGCTTTTTCTTCGTGTCGCTGTCCTTACCCCTGATGAACGAAACATATTGCAAAAGATCCGTGTATTCGAGGAAGTTCCTGCACGATGCGACCATGTCGTTTGAAACTATCCCGATCTTCACGCCATTCTCATCGAGGCGTTTGAATATATCCTTCACGTCGGCCAGATCGATCCTGTCGTACTCTTTGTCTACGCTCTGGCCCAATACGTGCGAGAGCCCGACCATTATGGTTTTCACCTTGAAAGGGCTCAGGCGGTAGCGTATGCATAACCATACCATGTGGAGGGCGTTTACAAGGAAGTAATAGTCATGTCTGAAAAGGAAACCGTTCTTGTACGTGTTCCCCTCCCCGTCGGCACCGACGATCCTACCGATTTTCTTGATCAGCGCTTCTTCATTCTTCTTGCTGAGTTTGAACGCTGAAAGGCTCATTCGAGCTTCCCGTTCGATTATCGGCCCCCAGAACCGGGCGGATGGGAAAAGCGTTCCATCCTTGTCGAAAATCACTCCCTTGATAGTTTCCATAGCAGAAGAAGAATATTTCTTTATCGCCTTTTAGTCTATGCCGTCGCACTTGAGTCTTTTTCTCATCCATGTATTTTCTTAATATAGTCAGGGGATTTCGATGAAAAGTTATGCAAAGATCAACATCGGCTTGATTGTAGGCGGCAAAAGAAGCGATGGATACCACGATATAGAGACGTTCTTTCACCTCGTCTCCCTCTCCGATGAAATCTCGTTCTCGATAGCAAAGGGGAATGCAATCTCGATAAAGCGTAGTTGGAATTACCTCGAAGAGGGCAAAACCGATCTGATCGAGAACGCATACCGTCTATTCAAAAAGCTCACAGGGCTTGAATTCTCACTCTCGGTCGACGTCGAGAAGCACATACTACCCGGGGGAGGCCTCGGCGGCGGCTCGTCGAATGCAGGAACAACGTTGTTGTACCTCAACGAGTATTTTGATTTCCCCATTTCCCGGGATAGCCTGATGAAGGAATCACTCGCACTCGGTTCGGATGTTCCTTTTTTCGTATCGGGCTTTCCGTCTGCGCGCGGAACGGGGCGCGGTGAAGTGCTGACTGAGGAAAGGCCGCTTGGATATGAAATCGATATCATCTCCCCGTCGGTAGGTGCCGGTACTCCGGGTATGTTCGGAAAACTTGACGCCGTTTTGCCAAAAAATGACAGGCATCTTCCACCCCACCTCATGGAAAACCTTGTGAAAGAGGATTTTCCCAATGACTTTGAACTTGTATCAAAAGAATACAAGTTGCTTGAAAAACTTGCCTCAAAGTACAGTTTTTTCTCTCTAACGGGCTCAGGTAGCTGCTCGTATGGGGTAAAAAAAGGCCAAGAGAAAGAAAATTTCGATGAAAACATTGTCCATGGGTACGAAAAAGTAGACATAATCCCAAGTTTTCTGCTAACAACTAAATAAAGTTGGGCTATAATTCCCTTGAGGGTGAAGATGGATATTACGGACTACAAGATAAACATGGTAAGCGGAAACAGGCTTTTGAAGGCATACTGTTCAGTCACGTTCGACAACCAGTTGGTCGTGCATAACATCAGGATAGTGGAAGCCAATGGCAAAGTCCTGATCTCGATGCCGAACCATAAGCTTTCCGACGGAACGAGGAAGGATTATGTTCATCCTGTATCAAAGGAATTCAGGAATATCCTGGACTCGTTCATCATAGACAAGTACAAGAAGGAACTTGAAAATAACAAGGAAGAGTGAAAAGTATCTTTTCCAAAATCCTCCAATCTGTTAACTTTTCATTATCCAGGGAAGTCGCCAAGTGGTTAAGGCTCTGGTTTTTGGTGCCGGCATCGTAGGTTCGAATCCTGCCTTCCCTGAATTGCGGAACCTTCCTGGTTCCGTTTTTCTTTTACTCCGTTTCTTGTATTTCAGCCATTCCCTATAGAGGGCAAAACTCTTGAAATTGATATGAATATCAAAATTAAACATCCGAAGACAGAATATTATATTGTACTATCTATTTGAAATATACGGGAATTGCGCATGGACTTTTCATTCCTTGAATAAATTCAAAAGAGGGTATAGACTCTTAACGCTCCATGGTAATTGGAAATTGGCCAATGAGAGTACAAGGAGAATAAGATGGAAGAGAAAAGACTTTCAGCAGAGCTCAGGACGTCTGACTTCGGAACCCGCGGTTCAAGGCGTCTTTTGAGAAGTGGCAGGATCCCTGCAGTCGTTTATGGAAAGAACGCTCCGCTTCACGTCACGGTAAGCGAGAGGGAGTTCATGTACAACAAGCATAGCTATGGTGAGTCGACGCTCATCGTATTGGACGTAAAGGGCGAGGGAGAGCACGAAGTATTCGTAAAGACATACCAGGAGGATCTTCTCCGCGGCGTAGTGCATCACATCGACTTTTTCGAGATCACACGTGGTCAGGCTGTACGCACACACGTAAAGGTCGAACTTGTCGGAACTCCTGTCGGCGTAAAAGCTGGCGGTGCGCTTGACCAGGTCGTACACGAAGTTGAGATCGAATGTCTCCCGAAGGATCTTCCGGAGAAGTTCACGCTCGATGTCACGAAGCTCGATATGAACGAGTCACTCCGCGTATCCGATATAGTAGTACCGGAATCCGTAAAGATCCTTACTGAGAGCGACCTTGCAGTTGCAACTGTAAAGCCGGTCAAGGAAGAGGCTCCGAAGGCAGCTGATGAGAGTGCAGAGGCAGCTCCCCAGACAACCGATCAGGCGGCAGCTCCCCAGGCAAAATAATCAGATCATGATCATATTCGGACTGGGAAACCCCGGAAAAAAGTATGAGAAGACCCGGCACAATGCCGGGTTCTTGTTTATAGAAGAACTTTCGCGCTCTTTATCCATTCCTTTGAGAAAGAAGATCCTAGAGCCTTACAGGATCGGAAGAAAGGACGACCTTTCCCTCGTTGAACCTCTGACGTATATGAACTCATCCGGCATTGTCTTTCCAGGAATCACCGCTGGTTCGGAATTTCTTGTCGCTGTTGACAACATGGACCTTCCGGTTGGTTCTGCAAGGCTGAGAAAGGGTGGATCTTCCGCCGGACACAACGGGCTCAAGAGCATAATAAGCGCTGTCGGAAATGACTTCTACAGGCTCTATATAGGTATCGGACGGCCTGATGCGGGGATGGATGTCGCATCGTACGTCTTGTCCCGTTTCCCCGATGAAGACCTTGAAAAGCTTTCAAAGCTTCTTCCATTCCTTTCTGAGAACATACTCTCCCTTTATAATGGTGAAAGGTATGAACTCGTCGTCCAAAGAATCAATTCAGCAAAGTTTTGATTTTCCTCCCGGAAAGCTTTTGGTTGCATTTTCCGGGGGAGAGGATTCCCTTGTGCTTCTTGCCCTCGCACCAAAGGATCGTACGCACGCTTTGTATGTGAACCACAACATAAGAAGCAGGGAAGAGCTTTCAAAGGAGATTGAGAACAACAAGAAGAACGCAAGAGCGCTCGGCTACGAGCTTGAAGTCGCAGAGATATCAGAGGGGGAGGTTGAGAGGAAAGCGCGGGAGGAGGGGATCGGCACCGAAGCTGCGGCAAGGATGCTCAGGTACGAGATACTTCTATCCCGTGATGCCGACTACGTGCTTACAGCGCACCATCAGGATGACCTCGTGGAGAGCTTTCTGATGAAGATCGAAGACAAGAGCCCGTTCTACAGGCTCAATTCGATAAGAAAAGCAAACGGAAGGATCTACAGGCCGCTTTTATACACTCCGAAATCATTGATACATCGCCTTGCACTCACACTTTCCCTGACGCCGTCGATCGACAGTACGAACTTTGACCTGGGCTACAGGAGGAATTGGATAAGGCATTATGTGCTTCCCCTTCTGACTGAGAGGGAGAAGGACCTCATTTCCAAAATCTCAGGAAACGTCGATGAGTATGAAAGAAAACTTGGCAGGATCGACTACAAACTCTCATCCTGCTTCTCTTTCTCACGCACCGGGTACCTTTCCTCTCCGAAGGCAAAAAGGGAGAGGCTGATATTCGAATGCTTTTCATCTCTAGGTGTGAAGGGAAGGATTTCAAAAGCACACCTTGATGCATTCAACTCTGCAGTTGAGAAGGGTGTGAAGCTCGACGGGAACTTGATCCATCTTCGCATCGCAAAAGATGAAGTGAGGGCGTATGGGAAGATCCCGCGCTTCGTTTTACCAGTCGACGGGGATTTGGATTTCTTTTCATTTCGACTAACGCTGTCGGATTATGGGGATGAGAAGGACCTCGTGATCGATTTTGATCTACTCTCAAAGCCTTTGCTTCTACGACTATCCCGGGATGGGGACAGGATACATTTGAAGGAAGGATGGAAGAACGTCAGGGATCTTGAGAAGGAGTACAAGGTCCCGTATTCGTTCGTGCTGGAGGATAGAAACGGGCTGGTTGCAATCCTATCGCGTGCACTCGGGGGAAGGGACAGGCTCTCCCGGAGGTTCCTCGGGAAAGGCGGTAAGTATGTCAAAGTGACACATTTTGAACATTCTCCTTCAGAAGAACTACACTAGCAGATTTGATCAAAACTCTGTATATTCAATAAAACAGGTAAATTGGAAATGGATGAAGAAGATAAAGAAAAAAAGGAAGGTGCGGAGAATCCCGTTCCAGATAATGGGAATGTAAACGATCCTCCGAAAGATGAGAAAAAACCCGACGAAGTGAAGAGCGACGGGGATAAGAAGGATAAAAAGGAAGAGAAGCCGAACATGTACGACCAGTACAGGTACTGGGAGTCGAACGGCAAGAGGCCGGGAGGGATCAAAGGCGGCAGACCGAACAAGATCGCATTGATCGCCTTCATCATCCTGATCGCATCCTTCGCCTACATGATATTCAACGATGCGTCAGTTTCCGGCAGCGTCGATGTATCGTACTCGAACTTCAAGAACTTGTTGAAATCCGGTGCCGTCGAGAGCGTTAGCATACTCGATCAGAGGGAGATAGAGTTCATTGCGCATGGAAGCCTGGGGACGACGACGATCCCTTACGACGACCCGGAGCTTCTTCCGCTTTTGGATGAGAAAGGGGTGGACACATCCGGAGGCTCCATACCCATACCCATGATGGCTTATGTCATACAGTTCCTTCCATGGGTGTTCTTCCTCGTGATAATGCTGATGATATTCCGTCAGTCGGGTGCCGCGGGCGGACAGAGGATGATGGGAAACCTCGGAAAGTCGCATGCCCAGAAGTACGACAAGAAGAGCAACATCGTGAAGTTCTCGGATGTAGCGGGCCAGAAGGAAGCAAAGCAGGAACTTGAGGAGGTCGTAGACTTCCTGAAACATCCACAGAAGTACGTGAAGATAGGCGCGCGAATTCCGAAGGGAGTGTTGCTTGTAGGTCCCCCGGGAACTGGAAAAACCCTCCTTGCCCGTGCAGTTGCAGGGGAGGCGGGCGTGAACTTCTTCCACACTTCCGGATCGGACTTTGTGGAGATGTTCGTCGGAATGGGAGCTGCGCGCGTACGTGACCTTTTTGAAGAGGGGCGGAAGAACGCACCTTGCATCATATTCATTGATGAATTGGACGCCGTCGGAAGGGCAAGGGGAACGGGCCTCGGCGGCGGACACGACGAGAGGGAGCAGACGCTGAACCAGATGCTTGTCGAGATGGATGGATTCTCATCGGATCCCGGCATCATAGTGATGGCTGCTACAAACAGGCCGGATGTACTCGATCCGGCGCTCCTTCGTCCGGGACGCTTTGACAGGCAGGTCGTCGTAGAGCTGCCCGATGTGCAGGAAAGGCTCGACATACTTCGCATACACACGAGGAAAGTAAAACTCGAGGAGGATGTGAGCCTCGAGCGGATTGCACGTGCAACCCCGGGTACCAGCGGTGCTGATTTGGCAAACCTTGTCAACGAAGCTGCGTTGTTTGCAGCACGTTCCAACAGGGAGACGGTGAACATGGATGACTTCGAGTCGGCGCGCGACAAGATAATCCTCGGAGTTGCCAGGGAGTCGAGGTTCATGACCGAAGAGGAGAAGAGGGCCACTGCATATCATGAGGCGGGTCATACGTTGATGCATTACTATCTCAAGACCGCCGATCCCCTCCATAAAGTCACGATAGTTCCACATGGCAGGGCGCTTGGAATCACGATGAGCCTTCCCGAGAAAGACGTTTATTCGAGGAACAAGACGAACCTTGAAGAGATGATAATGATGATGATGGGCGGCTATGCTGCAGAGAAGATAGTCTACGGAGTGACTACCACCGGAACATCAAACGACAACCAACGGGCAAGCGAGATAGCGCGTAGAATGGTCACCGAATGGGGTATGTCAGACCTTGGTTTCGTCTACTGGTCGTCAAACGGCACCGAGCCTATATTCCTCGGGCGTGACATTGCACAGCACAAGGATTACTCGGAGGAGACTGCGCGGAAGATCGATGACGAGATTGAGAAGATACTTTCAAAGTGCATGGACTACACGATGGGAGTTCTGAATGAGCACAGGGACCAGCTTGAGACGCTGACGGAAGCTTTGGTCGAGAAGGAAACGCTTGATGACAGGGAGATCAGGGAGATGCTCGGGTTTCCGCCCGTCAAGCACATCACTGAACTGAAATAGACAGAGGGGCCTTCATGGCCCCTTCGGGGTATTTGATGGATATAAGGCACAAGAGGAATTTTTGCATAATAGCGCACATCGACCACGGCAAGAGCACCCTTGCCGACAGGTTCATAGAGAAAGCGAAGCTCATAAACGAGAGGGGCCCCCAGCAGACGCAGGTCCTCGACAACATGGATATCGAGAGGGAGCGTGGCATCACGATAAAAAGCCAGGCAGTCACGATCGGATACGATGCGAAAGACGGGGAGAAGTACGAGCTTAATCTGGTGGACACCCCGGGGCACGTCGATTTCACATACGAAGTCTCAAGGGCGATATCTTCGTGCGAAGGTGCGCTTCTACTTGTCGATGCCTCCCAGGGTGTGGAGGCCCAGACTCTGGCGAACCTTTACCTTGCGATGGAGCATGGCCTCGAGATAATCCCTGTAATAAACAAGATAGATCTTCCCAGTGCGGACATCCCTTCGTGCCTCCATCAGATAGAGCACGACCTGGGGCTTGACCCGGATATGGCTGTGAAGGTTTCTGCAAAGACGGGAGAGGGCGTGGACGATTTATTGGAAGCGATCGTAAAGTACATCCCGGCCCCGTCCGGATGCGCTGACGAGCCGCTGAAGGCGCTTATATTTGATTCGCACTACGATCCATATCGCGGGGTTGTCGTACATGCACGCCTCTTCTCAGGCTCTTTGAAAGTCGGGGATGAGATAAAGTTCATGCACTCAAGTGCAGTATACAAAGTAGAGGATGCGGGCATTTTCCGCCTCTCGCTCTCATCGACAGGGAAGCTTGAAGCCGGGGACGTCGGATATTTCATCGCGGGGATCAAGACCATAAGCGACATCAGGGTGGGAGACACTGTCACGACAAAGGATAACGGAGCTGAGGAGCCTCTTCCGGGATTCAAGGAAGTAAAGCCCGTAGTATTCTCATCGATATACCCGGTGGATACGAACGACTACGAGGAACTGAATGATGCGATCGAGCGATTGAAACTAAACGATGCGTCACTCACGTACGAGAAAGATAGCTCGGCAGCCCTCGGCTTCGGCTTCAGGTGCGGCTTTCTGGGACTGTTGCACCTTGAAGTCATCGAGGAGAGGATAGAGCGGGAATTCGGCCTTTCGATAGTCTTCACAAGTCCGTCCGTGCGTTACATAGTGCACATGAAGAACGGGGATGAGCTGAAGATCGACAATCCGCTCGAGTATCCCGATCCGATGCGCGTAGAGTCGGTGGAGGAGCCGTTTATATCTGCATCGATAATAACTCCGACGGGGTACGTCGGTCCGATAATCACACTTGCGATGGAAAAGAGGGGCGTTCAGACCGGATTCAATTACCTCGATGAGAAGCGTGTTGAATTGAGGTATGAGATGCCGCTTTCGGAGGTGCTTTTTGATTTCTACGACAGGTTGAAATCGATCTCGCGTGGCTACGCTTCGTTTGATTACGAAGTGATAGGATATAGAACTACGGATCTTGTGCGACTTGATATTCTTGTGAACGGGGAAGCGGTGGATGCCCTTTCACAGCTTGTCTTCAAAGGCAATGCACAAACAAGGGGAAGGATCGTATGCGAACGGCTGAAGAACGAGATTCCCAGGCATCAGTTCAAAATACCGATCCAAGCTGCAATCGGCGGCCAGATAATCGCCCGGGAAACGATAAACGCATTCCGCAAAGATGTCACTGCAAAGTGCTACGGAGGCGATATCTCCCGTAAGCGAAAGCTCTTGGAGAAGCAGAAGGAAGGCAAGAAAAGGATGAAAATGGTCGGAAACGTGGAGATCCCGCAGTCTGCATTCCTTGCAGTATTGAAGACAGAGGAGGATGAAAAGTAATGTTCAGCAAGGTACCTTTTCCCGGGGGCGGGGAGAAGTTAAGCATCAAGAGGGGGGAGTACGAGTTTTCGGTACTGACGTTCGGTGCGATACTCCATTCGTTTTCCCACAACGATCACAACGTGGTACTCGGATACGATTCACTTGACGGGTACAAGGGCTCTTCGTCACACATGGGGGAAGTCGTAGGGCCGTATGCAAACAGGATCAAGAATGCTACGTTCGAGATGGACGGAGAGGTCTTCAACCTAGAGAAGAACGACGGGGAGAACAGCCTCCACTCGGGTAGCAAGAACTTCGGGCAGGAGATGTGGTCGCTTGCCGGTAGATCCGACTCGTCGATCACGCTCTCACTCGTTTCCCCGGAGAAGGGGGGATGGCCCGGGGTGCACGAAGTAATGGTTATGTACTACCTCTCACAGGAGGGCGATCTGACGATCGACTACTCCCTCGAGAGCGATAAGAAGTGTCCGTTCTCGATGACGAACCATGCATATTTCAACCTCTATGGGAAAGGGGATGCGCGTAGGCATATGCTCACGATCCCTGCGGAGAAATACATCGATGTGGATTCCTCTTTGATCCCGGTGGGAATAAAGAGCGTCGCAGGGACCGATTTTGATTTCAGAAAGAGCACGATGATCGGACAAAGAAGGGATGGAAAGTACGACAATGCGTTCATACTCTCCGACGACGCTCCTGTTGTGCTTGAAAACGAAGAATATATCCTCAGGATGCGGACGAGCGCACCTGCCGTGCAGCTTTATACAGGCGAATACCTTGAGAAGGAAGGGCATCCTGAAGCGTGGTGCGACGTCGGGAAGTTCGGAGGGGTGTGCCTTGAAAGCGAGTACTATCCCGATTTCCCGAACCACGGAGATTACTCGGGGGCATACAGCATACCCGGACTTGTCTCGAGGCTTACCACGACGTACAGGCTTGGGAAGAAGTGATCAGGCTTTTCTTTTCCTGAACCTGATGTAGTCGTCCCTTATTCCTTTGAAGCTGAAGGTATCGGGGACATCATCCGGTCCACCCAGGAAGAACGGGGAGCAGCGGAGTATACGCATTACTCCGAGTATGCTCCCCTTTATTATTCCGTGTTTCCTGACAGCTTTCACGAAATAACTCGAGCATGACGGGATGTAGCGGCAAGAGTGCCCCATGTAGGGGCTCAGAAGCCCTTTGTAGAGGTAGACTGGAATGAGGAATATGCTCTTCAATATCTCCTTTGCTTTCATCGTCTTCCCTTTTTCATGCTATCCTTTTGCTGAGGTGCAACATGCTGTTGGAATTCAGGATAAAGGGTTTTCGTTCGATACTCAATGAAGTGACGCTCTCCCTGATGGCCGGAAACGGGACTGACGTACTTCCGCTCTCTCTGGTATACGGGGCGAACGGGAGTGGCAAGTCGAGCGTGCTTTCCGCATTTGCGGATTTGAAGGGACGCGCACTAGGCCGGGCGATGAGGTTTGAGCCCCACCGCCTCTCCGACGGGGTTATAACGTACCTGGTGTATTTCCGAAGGAACGGGAAGAACTACGGGTACAAGCTTTCATTTTCGAAAGAGATTTATCTTTCGGAAGAACTTTCACTTCAAAAGAACGGAAGGTATGAGATAGTATTCTCCGGGAAAAACGAGAAGGAGACGCGGGCCAGGAAGGATTTTGAGGACCTCCGGTGTTTCTTCGAAGACGACCTGGTGCTTCTTTCAAACGAATCAGATTGGCTCGTGCACTCGAAAAAGATAATCGGAAAAGATCCGAGGCCCATAGTACGTGCATTCCGAAAACTCGGGTTTTCGATTGAGAATATCGTGCTGGATGGAGACGATGTGTATTTCGACTACGGCACGTTCCGCGTCCCCCTTCCGGATGAGTCGTATGGGGTGAGGAGGCTTTTCTCATACATATCACTGATCATCGACGCGCTTTCGAACGGGAAGTGCATAGTCTCCGATGAGCTTGACAGCCACCTCCATCAGGAAGTCATTGTCCAGATAGTCAGGGAGTTCTCTTCAAAAAACGGCACGGGCGCACAGCTTGTGATGGCGACGCACGACACGGAACTGTTGGCGATGAAGGAAGTCAAGAAGGATGAAGTGTGGTTCACGCGCTTATCCGGACCGGAACGTTCAACAGAGCTTTACGCGCTGTCTGAGTTCGATCATCTGGATGAAAGCCGGGACTACAGGAAGGAATACCTCGGAGGATTTTACGGAGCGCTTCCTTCAACGGGAAGGATCTTCGGGGAGGATGAATGAGTTACTTTGATGTCCAGTCGGGCCCCGGAAGAAGAAAGGAGGGGGGCAGGGAGAAGCACTATCCGAAAGACGGCAGGTACTACCAGATGGTGTGGGACTCGTTCAAGCGCGACTTGGAGGAGATCGAAGAGAAATTCAAACTAGTCGACCATATGGAAAGCCAGAGGGACAAGGAAGCTGCGGACTACCTGAGGAGAAGCCAGGTGATGTTCCTCACATCCACTTTGGACAACTTCATGCACGAAGTGATACGTTTCGGGATGAAGGAGGTATTCGTCGGAAAGTGGAAGATGACAAATGCATTCCTTTCATACCAGGTGCCTTTCCGCATAGTCTTCGATTACAAGAAGGGTAGGGAGGACAGTGAGACGTTCATAGACAGCGTCGATGACGAGTTCAGGCGCATAACGCTGACATACGCAGATCAGATCAAGGGAAAACTGTCGCTCGTGGGTTTGACTGTCGACGTGCCCAAGGAACTCGATTCGGGACTGAGGAACCTAAACAAGAGAAGGAACGCAATCGCGCACCAAGGGGATGCAGTCCGTGGAAGCGATGAGAAGACCAGGATCTCTTCAGGGGAGGTGAAGTACTTTATATCCCTTGTCTCGAAGATGGGTGATATGGTAGACAGGGCTGTAAGGGAGAAAGGAATTGGCTGAAGCGAAGACCAATGCGCTAAGGATACTGGAACAGGCTGGTGCGAAGTTTGAAACCAGGACGTACGATCCGGATATAACGGACGGGGTGGGCGTTGCACGTACGCTCGGGGAGGATGTGGAGAGCGTATTCAAGACGCTCGTCACTTATAGTGAGCAGAGTTTGGAGAACTATGTCTTCGTCATTCCTGTTTCATGTACGTTGGATCTGAAGAAGGCTGCAAAGGCGGTCGGGGAGAAGAGCGTACACATGATACTCGAGAAAAAGCTTCTCCCCCTCACCGGGTATGTACACGGCGGCTGTTCGCCGGTGGGGATGAAGAAGACGCTTCGGACCGTGATCGACGAGAGTGCGATACTTTTTGACACTATATTCATCAGCGGGGGACGCCGGGGATTGCAGATCGAAATAAGTTTGGAGGAACTTGGGAAGGTCGTTCCGTTCACTTTGGCTGACATTGCGATCCAATCCGTTTATTGACGCATGATGTATGTTTTGCTATCATCGTGGATTGTCGAACGATTTTATTGAATTTTACAGTGAGGTTATAGAATGGCAACTCCCAAGTACAAGACATCAAAGGCAAAGGCTGCCTCAAGAAAGGCAGCGAACATGAAGCTTTCTGCACCTAATCTCTCAGAGTGCCAGACATGTGGAAACCTTATCCCATCCCATCGTGTCTGCCCGAAGTGCGGTTACTATGCAGGTAAGCCGGTTATCGTGAAGGATGAAGAGTAAGAGGTGATCCAAAAATGACAGAGAACGAAGTATTCGCAAAGGTCAAGGACCTTATCGTGGACAAGCTTTCCGTAAGCCCGGATAAAGTTACGATGGATGCAAATTTCCGCAATGACCTCAAGGCAGACAGCCTCGACACGTACGAGCTTGTGTATGCCATCGAGGAGGAACTCGGGATTACGATCAGCGATGAGATGGCAAACGAGTTCGAGACGGTAGGGGATGCAGTGCGCTACCTCGCCAAGGAATTGAACTGACTTGAACTTTCCATCTGAATTCAACGCTCCCCAGATATCCGCAAAACGGGAAGGGGAGCTTTTATCTTTTACAAAAGAACACGATCTAGTGTTCAACGACCTGAGGTTTCTGAACCTTGCGTTCACGCACACTTCATATGCGAACGAATCGAAAGTGCACGTGGATGACAACGAGAAGTTGGAGTTTCTGGGAGACAGCGTACTTGGCATGATCACCGCCGAGTACCTCTTTTCGTCTTTCAAAAAGTTCCATGAAGGGGAGTTTTCGAAGATCAAGGCGATAGTCGTAAGCGAAGACAGCCTATCCGAGGTTGCAAACCGCTTCTCCCTCGACCGCTTCCTCCTCATCGGACGCGGAGAGGAGATCCAGGGCGGCAAGAAGAAGAAAGCGATCCTTGCAGATGCGATGGAAGCTGTAATTGCGGCAGTCTACCTCGATCAAGGGCTTGATGCCGCCCGAAAGTACGTGCTTTCGTTCATCCGCGATCAAGTCGACCGCTTCCTCTCGGATAAAGTTTCCTACAAGGATTACAAGACGACGCTGCAGGAGTATCTTCAAAAGAGAAGGAAGGATCTTCCATTGTACAGCGTAGTGGGGCATGACGGCCCCGACCATGCCCAGGAATTCAAAGTGGAAGTTTTGGTGATGGGCAAGAAGTACGGCCCTGCAAAGGGTGCGAACAAGAAGAGTGCAGAGCAGGCTGCCGCTCACATGGCCCTTGTTTCATTGGGCCTTGCCAGATAGTTCCCTCGCTCTTTCCAGCAAATGATCTTTCCTGTTGAAAGACGGCGTTTCGATCACTTCCTCAAACAAAGCGTTCAGTATCCTCCCGATCTCAGGTCCGGGGGATGCGATTTTTTCTTTTATCAGATCGTTTCCGTTTATCTCCAAATCCTTCAGCGTTAGCAAAAGCCCCTTCTCTTCCTCTGCTTTCACCCTTTCGATGAGGTCTATGAGGTTGCGTCTGTCGCACTTCGCTCCCTTTATCGCATCCTCGTCGTCGACCCTGAGGTCAATAAGGTCGTTGATGTTCTCTTTCCCTACTTTTTTTATAAAGCGCCGTACCGCTCCGTCCGTCCACTCGGGGGAGTATGTGAACATGTGGTGCCTGATCAGGTTCGAAACACTCTCCCTCTCTTCGTTGCTCGTCTTGAGGCGGAGCGCAATTCGAGAGAATATCCCGGCTGAGATCTCATCGTGCCTGTAGAACGTGTATTCCCTCCGCCCTGTTGCGTCTTTCTCCCTCGCCTGAGGTTTTCCAACGTCGTGGAAAAGTGCTGCCATCCTGACGGTAAAAGGGTGTTCGTACTTCACTGCAAAGTAGAGTGTACGCAAGAGGTGGGTGTATACGTCCGTCTTATGCATTCCGCCCTGCTCCACGCCGATGGTGGCATCCAGTTCGGGTAAGAGTACTTTCAATAGTCCGGATGAACGCATGTATTCGATTCCCCTGATCGGGTTTCTACCCCCTACGAGTCGGTAGAACTCCTCCTTTATCCGCTCCGCACTCACTTTATTCACGCTCTCGGAGAGTTTTTTCATCGAATCAAATGTTTCCTTCTCGATTTCGAAGTCGAGCTTTGCGGAAAAGCGTGCTGCGCGCAATATCCTCAATGCATCTTCGGTAAACCTTTCATCGGGGTTTCCGATCGCCCTGATGATTTTCCTTTTCAGATCTTTTCTTCCTCCGACGAGGTCTATGATCTTCCCGTCATCGATGTCTGCGGCAAGTGCGTTTATCGTGAAATCCCTTCTCACAAGGTCGCTTTCAAGGTCTTTGATGAATTTTACGTTCTCGGGGTGCCTCGAGTCCTTGTATTCCCCGTCGGTGCGGAAAGTAGTGACCTCATACCCCTTTTTTCTGAAAAGTATCGTTACAGTCCCGTGCTTTATCCCCGTATCGATCGTACGGGAAAACATGCCCTTGATCTCTTCGGGCTTTGCATCGGTTGCAAAATCCATGTCGTGTATTTTCTCGGAGAGTAGGAAATCCCTCACAGCTCCTCCTACGAGGTAGATCGAGAAGCCGTGTTTCTTGAAAATCCTTCCTATCTCCTTCACGTCATCATCGAATGGGAATCTCATGAGTCGATGTTAGCAGAAAGGAAAGCTTATGGATATTGCCCGTCAATCCTCTTTTCTTTATCATCTTGTATCTATAGGAGTAACATGATGTTTCATTCTGTCAGCAACAAAGTCAGCTTTCCTGAAATGGAAGAGAAAGTACTGGCTTTCTGGAAAGAAAGGGATATCTTCAAGAAGTCGATAGAATCCCGTCCGCTCGACAATGAGTATGTGATATACGATGGCCCTCCGTTTGCAACAGGCCTTCCGCACTACGGCCATTTGGTGCCCGGAACGATAAAAGACATAATCCCGCGCTATCAGACGATGAAGGGGCACAGGGTATACAGGGGCTTCGGCTGGGACTGCCACGGACTTCCGGTGGAAAACGAGATAGAGAAGAAACTTGGAATACACGGACATGCCGCGATAACCGAGTACGGTGTGGACAAGTTCAACGAAGAGTGCCGATCGATCGTTCTGAGGTATACGAACGAATGGAAGTCCACGATAACCCGTATGGGGCGCTGGGTCGATTTCGAGAACGGATACAAGACGATGGACAAGACGTTCATGGAATCGGTGTGGTGGGTCTTCAAAACGCTCTATGAAAAGGGTCTTATCTACGAAGGATTCAACATCCTTCCGTATTCACCCCAGCTTGAGTGCCCGCTTTCGAACATGGAAGTGAACCTCGGCGGCTACAGGGATGTAACAGATCCTGCGGTCACCGTAAGGTTCAAGGTGGATGGAGCTGAGAAGGAGAACACATATTTCCTTGCTTGGACGACTACCCCGTGGACGCTTCCCTCGAACCTCGCACTTGCCGTAGGCCCTGATATCGACTACATACTCATCGAAGATGAGGAAGAGGGCGACAGGTATTACCTTGCCGAGAAACTCATAGGAAAGTACTACAAGGATGGAAAGGGCTACAAAGTCATTTCGAGGATGAAGGGAACAGAACTGAAAGGAATGACCTACGAACCCTTGTTCCCGTACTTCAAGGACCTCAAGGCAAAGGGAGCGTTCATAGTAGTCCTTGGAGACTACGTAACTACAGAGGATGGATGCGGAATAGTACATACTGCATCCGGATTCGGCGAAGACGACTACAACGTACTCAAGGGTACGGGCATTCCAGTGGTGTGCCCGATCGATTCAGCATGCCGCTTTACAGATGAAGTCACGGACTTCAAGGGAATGTTTGTAAAGGACGCTGACAAGAGCGTCATAGAGTGGTTGAAGAAGAACGGGAAACTCGTGAAGAAAGAGAACTACCTCCACTCATACCCGTTCTGTTGGAGGACCGGCAAACCTTTGATCTACAGGGCGATGAGCTGCTGGTTCGTGAACGTCACGAAGATCAAGGAGACGATGCTTGCTTGCAACGAAGAGATCTACTGGGTTCCCGGGCACATCAAGCACGGACGCTTTGGAAAGTGGCTTGAAGGGGCTCGTGACTGGGCTATCTCCCGTAACAGGTTCTGGGGCAATCCGATCCCCGTGTGGAAGTGTGATGGATCTGACTACATCGAAGTAATCGGATCGGTTGCCGAACTGGAGGAGAAGTCAGGTCAGAAGGTACCAGACCTGCACAAGCAGTATGTGGACAAGCTCACCTGGCCAAGCCCGGATGGAAAGGGGACGATGAGAAGGATCCCCGATGTCCTTGACTGCTGGTTCGAGTCCGGAAGCATGCCTTACGGGCAGAACCATTACCCGTTCGAGAACAAGAAGAGGTTCGATGAAAACTTCCCTGCGGACTTCATAAACGAAGGCCTGGATCAGACGAGGGGTTGGTTCTATTCCCTTACTGTCCTTGCCGCGGCACTCTTCGGAAAGCCGGCGTTCCTCCATTGCATAACATCCGGAATCGTGCTTGCAGCCGATGGAAGGAAGATGAGCAAGAGCGAGAGGAACTTCACGGACCCGATGGAGATCGTGAATACATACGGAGCGGACGCACTTCGTTTTGCGCTCATGAATTCATGCCTCGTAAAGGCGGATGATCTGAAGTTCAACGATGATATCGTAAAAGACGTCATCAAGAATCTTCTCCTGCCTGTATGGAACGCATATTCGTTCTTCGTAACTTATGCGAACATCGATGGCTACGAAGGAAGGGAGAGGGATCTTTCGACTTTGACGAATCCTCTGGACAAGTGGATCGTAAGCGCCACGGAACGCTTGGTCGGGGAGGTCACTTCAGCTCTCGACCAGTACGACGTGCAACTTGCGTGCCAGAGCATAGTTAAGTTCGTGGACGACCTCAACAACTGGTATATCAGGCGTTCACGCCGCCGCTTCTGGAGAAGCGGGAACGATCAGGATAAGAGCGATGCATACGACACTTTGTATTGGGTTCTCGTTACGGTTGCAAAGACAGCGTGCCCGATCATCCCGTTCGTAACAGAAGAGATCTATCAGAATCTGAAGATAGAGGGAATGCCTGAGTCCGTGCACCTCTGCCGCTATCCTGAGTACGAGGAAGCGCTGAGGGACAAGGATCTTGAGGCTGAGATGAGCCTTATCATGAAGGCAATTGCGATGGGACGTGCACTCCGCTCGAGTTCGAACATCAAGACCCGCCAGCCACTCGGCAAGTTCTTCATCGTCGACAGGAACGAGTGGGAGAGGGACATCCTCGGAAAGAACGAGGATATAATCCGCGAAGAGCTGAACGTAAAGAACGTGATCATCGAAGGTGATGAGAGCGATCTGGTGACGTACTCTGCAAAAGCGAACTTCAAAGTGCTCGGAGCAAAGCTCGGAAAGAACATGAAGCAGGTCGCTTCCCAGGTACAGCAGTTCACACACAAAGAGATTGCAAAGATCCTCGATGGAGAGGACATGGTCGTCTCCTATGACGGTGGAGAGATAGCGCTTTCCGAGGGGGATCTGGCTGTTCAAAGGACAGAGAAGGAGAACGTAAAGGTTCTCAACGAAGGGAATATAACCGTCGGATACGACACAGAGATCACCGAAGAGCTGCTTCTGGAGGGAATTGCAAGGGATATCGTCCGCGTAATCCAGCAGGAGAGGAAGGAGAACGACTTCCAGGTGACCGATCACATCCACACCGAAATCGATGGGGACGATGTGATAGAGAAAGCTGTTTCAAGCTTCGCCGATTACATTTCCAGGGAGACTTTGTCCGACGAACTTCTTTTCAAAAAGAACGAAGGAAAGAGGATCGAAGTTGATGAGAACGAGATCACGCTCTCACTCTCGAGGAAGTGATGAAGAGGATACTTCTCCTGATTTTGGTTTTTCCGCTTCTCTTTTCATGTAGTGATATGGAAGTGGAAACTGCCGGAGATGGGGATTTCTACCTCTATGTTGATTTTGCATCATTGAAGGAAAGGGGAGTGGAGTTTTCCATTCCCCTCGACTTTGAACGTGTCGTGCTATCCTCTTTTGAAGGTTCCTTCAACGTTCTGCTCGAAGGCCCCGTAACCCGTCCGATGCTCTCCATGATGGCTTTCTACCTTGGTTTTGATTCCACGCTCTCAGATGGCGTGAGGGTGTATGGCAAGGACGGTTGTCTGATACGCTTCATAGATCCTGACAAGGTTTTGGTGACGAACGGGAAGTTCGCTCTTCCCGAGTGTAGGGATGGCGTACTTTTATACATCGAAGATGACGAGGAGAGAATCATCGATTCACTCGATCAACTCTCATTCCTGAGAGGGAAGGGGATTTCGACGACGATCGCTTTGGATGGAGAATTGAAGCTTTCGGTCTTCCTGGATTTCCCTGGCATCGAAGAGACCCGTGCTGTTTTGAGGACTCTGAGGCTGAAGGCGATTGAGAGGGCGCGTAGGACGGGGGAAAGGCCCGACTACAAGGCGCTTGACGAGATGTTCGTCCAGGATGGAATCTCCTTGACGATAAACGCACGTATTGACGAAGAAGCGTTCGGGACTATATTCAATAATGTCTTAGGAGATATGAGAAATGCCGTTTTATGATTACCAATGCACGAAATGCAAGCATATAGAAGAGGAGTTCAGAAGCATTGCAATGCGCGATGACGAGGGCGTCTGCAAAATCTGCGGGGGTTCTACGCACAGAGTTATCGAAGCACCCGAGGCGGTGGTCTTCCACGGCTCTGGATTTTATGTCACCGACCATAGGGGTGATCAGAAGAAAAGCGGAGGAAAAGAGTGATGAAAAAAAGGATTCTTACGGGAGACAGGCCCACGGGGCGCCTCCATCTGGGGCATTACATCGGGTCGCTTAAATCCCGCGTCGAACTTCAGGATGAGTACGATGAGTTCATTTTGATTGCTGACGTACAGGCGCTGACCACGCACTTTGACAGGCCCGAACTGATCCACCAGTCGATCTATGACGTTGCGATGGACAACCTCTCGGTCGGGCTTGATCCGGAGAAGGTCACTGTCATCCAGCAGTCCATGATTCCTGCGATAGCAGAGCTCACTATATTCTACTCGATGCTTGTCACCGTTCCCCAGCTTTCGCATAACCCTACGATAAAGACGGAAGCGAAGAACTACGGGTACAAGGAGATGACGTATGGATTTCTGGGCTACCCGGTGAGTCAGACAGCTGACATCACATTCTGCAATGCCGATCTTGTTCCCGTTGGGGATGACCAGGTCCCGCACATAGAGATGGCGCGTAAGATCGTGAGGAAGTTCAACGACCTCTATGGAACTTCGATCACCGAACCCGAGTACAAGCTCAGTTCTGTTGGACGCCTCTCTGGACTCGACGGAAACCAGAAGATGGGAAAGAGCATGGGAAATGCGCTCTACCTCTCCGATACCCCGGAGACCGTCTGGGAGAAGGTACGTAACGGCGTGACGGATACAAACAGGGTGAGCGTGAAGATTCCGGGAAATCCCGATGTGTGCGCAGTATACAAGTACCATAAGGCGTTTGCTCCGGATGAGGCGGAAAACATCTCATCGATGTGTAAAAACGCATCCATAGGTTGCGTTGCATGCAAGAAGAAACTTGCTGAGACGCTTAACAACCTCCTTGACCCGATAAGGGAGAGGAGATCCTATTACGAGAGCCACCTTGATGAAGTGAAAGAGATCATCAACAGCGGCACCGAGAAAGCCAACAAGATCGGAAACGAGAATATAAAGGCGATAAAAGAGAAGATGCACGTGGCACTCTGAGGCCTGATGTGCCAGAAGAAAGGGACCTGGGGGAAGCATTCTCTTCCTCTTCGTCCCTTTTTTCGTTGAAGAAATGCAAGGGAAGCGATTATTATTTGAAGTCTCTTTGATGAAGTTGCCCTTTTTTGCTTTTTCAAAGAGAAGTATCCTGTTTTCATGAAATGCATCAGAAAGATATCAATGTTGCTCTTTATGCTTGCTTTGCCGTTCGCGCTTTACTCATCCGGATGGTACGTCGGAATCGAAGGCGGATACAGCTACAACTTGGTCCACGCCGATTCGGGGTGGCTGAATACAAGCGATGAGAACGGGCATGGGTTTGAGTTCGCAGTCCCGGTCGAGTACAAAGTTACGGATCACTTCTCTGTTTCAAGTGGAATAAGGTACATCATGAAAGCTTCCGAATACACGAAGACTGTCGAGGAGGGCTCGGCGTACTACATAGCCGATGACATTACGAAGATGCATCACTTCCTGGAAATCCCACTTACACTCCGCTTCTCCGAAGGAAATGATTTCGTACGCGGTTTCGTGGGTGTCGGAGGTTATGTCGGCGTGAGGCTTTTTGACGTCGACAGCGGAAGAAGCGCTACCCAGACGATTGGTGGGAATGACAGCATGGTGTATCACGATTACACTGAAATTATTCCATTCTCAGGAAACGATAATCTTTTTGATGCAGGTCTCTTGGGAGAAGCCGGCATTTCGTTCTCGTTCGACGATATCGGGTATCTCTATCTCATGGGTCGTTATCAATATGCTCTTACAAGCCTTTCAAAGGACTACAGGATGGCATACCACACCTACATTGATAACGTAAGTGCAGTCGTAGGCTTCATGTTCGAGCTTTAGGAGGAGGGATTATGAAAAAAGCCGGAATCATGCTTGTAATACTTTTCGTTGTGCTTTCCTTTTTCTCATGCAGGAATGAAGTCGACTTGGAGAGGAATTTCCCGATACCCTCCACTTGGGGAGAGCTATTTGACATCTTCCACTCGAAGATGAGCACCAACTACCTCTTCTGGTCATTGGATTACAACGAAGGAAGGGATTGGGATAGCGTGTACGGGGAGTACAAACCGCTTTTTGACGAGCTGGGTGCGATAGAAGAAGGAAGAACGGAAGATGCTCAGAAAGCTAATTCAGATAAAGCTTTCGAATACTTCTTCGATATACTGAAAGTTCTTCATGACGGGCATTTTGCAATCTCTTTCAATGATGGAAATGGTGCAGAAGCGAATCATTATTCATTCTCTCCCAGTACATATAGGATACTGAAAAGCCTTGGAGTATCTGATGAGGATGTATTTGAGGCCTTCCTTATGACAAGAGAAGAAAGAGAGGAAAAGTATCCTGGGTATTATAATCTGCAGGAAGAGAATACAGCAAACATCGCAAAATATGTATTCGATGTGGATATCTCAAAAGTTAATGGCTATCAGAGCGGGATCAATGGGACTGGAACATATTCAAGTTCGACTTTCTCCGTTTTGAATATAGATGGAAGTTCCCCGGTGGTCGGCATCACAGGCATTCTTCCTAATGATATTGCATATCTTTCTTTCTCTGGTTTTGAATTCGTCACCAATGTTGGAACCCAAGGGGAAGCGATTGAAAACTTTCTAACTGATTTCTCCGATAACATCACAACAGCTGGTATCCAAGGCGTCATAGTCGACCTCAGGGGGAACGGAGGAGGTGCGACTGCAGATTTGAAGATCCTATGGCCTGAGTTCTTCACAGATGATATGGATTCGGTACACGCTGCAGATACACGCAGGAAAAAAAGCGAAGGGAGAACGGATTATACAGCATGGGTTCCATTTGAAATATGTAAAGATGGAGATAGGACAAGTAATTATGACAATAGAGTTCCCATTGCCGTCTTGATAAACGAAAACAGCTGTTCGTGTGCTGAGATGTCAACGATGCTTTTCAAGGCACTTGGAAATGAACATGGCTACACTGTCAGGGTATTCGGTACCAACTCGATGGGAGGCACGGGCATGCTCTATTACGATGACAGGAAAGAACAATCCGAAATAAATTTCAACGGGGGAATAACCAAGATAGAGCCATACGTCGATCTGATATATACTCCGTTCTGCCAGCTTCGCGCATACGACGGTGTGATATACGAAGGGGTGGGGATAACGCCCGATGAGATCGTTCCTTTCAATTATGATAATTTTACCAAAGGAACTGACGCCAGGTTGGATGCTGCGATAAAGTGGCTCACAACCATATAAACAGGAACTCTGATGATATTTATTTAGCCATGAACTAGGATTTTTCCTTGTTCGTGGCTGATTTTATCGCTATGATGATGGTGTATGATAGGACGCAAAAAAGAAGTCGAAGAGCTTGAAAGGCTTTATGGAAGTTCCAAAGCTGAGTTTGTTGCCGTATATGGCAGGCGAAGAGTTGGAAAAACATATCTTGTCGGAGAAACATTTAAAAATCGTTTTACGTTTTCTCATGCAGGGCTTTCCCCAATAGAAGGAAGAAACGGTAAGAAAGGGTCGATGAAGGCTCAACTTGAACATTTCTATAACTCACTCAAACTGTACGGTGCAAATGAGGAACATGCCCCTTCGGATTGGCTTGAAGCGTTCTTCATGCTCGAAAAATTTCTACAGTCGAAAGATGACGGAACGAGGCAACTTGTGTTCATCGATGAGTTACCGTGGCTTGATACTCCCCGATCGGGATTTATCACTGCGCTTGAAGGGTTTTGGAATACATGGGCGTGCCATCGAAGCAATTTCATGTTGATCGTGTGTGGTAGTGCAAATTCGTGGATTCTGGATGAATTGATCAACAATCATGGTGGATTGTATGGTCGAGTGACGTATGAACTCAAACTGTCGCCATTCTCTTTGTCAGAGTGCGAAGATTTCTTTCATGGTAGTGGAGTTCTTCTTTCCCGATACGATATTGCCCAAGCTTACATGATACTCGGTGGAATTCCATATTATTTGAATTATTTCAGAAAAGGATTGAGCCTTGCACAGAGTATCGATGCAATGTTCTATCAGAAAAGCTCTCCTTTAAGGACTGAGTTTGATCGATTGTTTGCATCTGTATTCGATTCTCCCGATAGGGTTGAAGCAATTGTAAGGTTCCTGAATAAGAAGAGTACGGGATACACGCGGGAAGAAATTGCAAAAGCGATGAACATGAAGAGCGGTGGGATGCTTACCAATTTACTTAACGAATTGATCCAAAGTGATTTTGTAATCAAATATGTTCCGTTCGGGAGTTCCAAGAGGGATGTATGTTACAAACTTGTCGATCCTTTCTGTTTGTTTTATCTGAGGTTTGTAGAGAAGCAGACATCCTTGGGAGATGGGTTCTGGCAGCAAAGGATTGAATCACAACAAATCGTTTCATGGAGAGGGCTTGCGTTTGAAAACCTTTGTTTCGTTCATATCGCTCAGATTAAGAAGGCCCTTGGAATAAACGGTGTGAGCACTACTGAATCTGCGTGGTCGAAACGCCCGGACGATACAGAAGGCACCCAAATCGATCTGATCATTGAGCGTAAGGATAACGTAGTGAACATGTGCGAATGCAAGTTCTATGGTGATGAGTTTCTTGTAGATGGTGACTACTACAGGAAACTCATGAGACGACAAGATTTGTTTTCAAAGCAACTTCCGAGGAAGATGGCAATTCACAATACACTCATAACTACATACGGGTTGGCATACAACGAATATAGTGGAGTGTTTTCGAACGTGATCACACTCGACGATCTATTTGGATGATGTTACCTCACTGTTCTACTGAAAATGGACTTGTCAATATCTATTTTCCCGACACGACCTGAAAGCTTTCTGTCCGAGGATGGAAATTCCCTGTGCAGATCTATCTTGGGTAGGATGTATTGGGATTTCATTTCTTGTTCTTCTCGAGGTGTTCCCTCAAAACTATTCGAATGCGCTTGTCACAAAGCGTGTTGAATCGATTGCCTTTGTGCCCTTTCACCCACATCCATGAAACAGGACACTTCGTCATTTCGATCGCTTCGTCAAGGATTTCGAATGCACGCTTCCTTGGATCATCAAACCTAGGCTTGAATACGCCATTGCCGTATTTACTTACATCCTGATAATCGGAGATTACGATTATGTTCCCCGGCTTGCATTTGAAAAGCCTCTTCAGCCCCATCGCCGCTGCCTTTATCTCCATATCTCCGTTGGTGACGATGTTCTCGATCCTCACCCCGTAAGCAATTTCTTTCCCATCCACTGTGATGGAGTAGGCCCAACCCCCGATTCCATTCCCCGTCTTATCCATTTGGTGGCACGCACCATCCGTATAGATGATCACTTGCTTCTTGTTCACATGTTCAGAAAGTGGGTTTTGGAACTTCAGTGCAAATCTCTTCTTTTTCCTTTCTTGCCATTCCTCCTTTTTCTTCGGAGAAGAAGTGAGTATATATTCCTTATCCTCCTGCCTGATCCCCGGACACGGTACGTATATTTTTCTCATTGGATAGCCCGTGCGTATCACGAGGTATGAAATCCTCCTGCACTCTATCCAGCATCTATTTACATGTGCATATGGCATCATGCAGACAAGTTCCGATTTCCCTCCTTTCATACTTTTCCGGATGACAATATCCTTCTTGTCGCAAAATATGATCCAATATACGTCACGCGTATTGCATGTTACGAGTCTTCCATCCCTGAAGCTTTGATGTACCCGGGAAGTATAGCGCTCGATGATTCCTATAAATGAGTCTTTTTGCACGTCTAATCATCCTTTCATTCATCATTTCAAATTAAGTTTTCTATTTCCCATATAGCCTAAAGTCATGTTTCCCCGTTTGGTGTTCAACTTCGAATTATCGATGTGGTATCGAATTATGCAAAGATGATTGAATAAAGTTAGGGAGGGTAAATTGATTTTAAGATACCGCAGTTAACTCCTTATATAAGAAAATAAAAACATTGACAAAATTATACGGGGGGGGGGTACTATCTTAATAAGAATTCAATTCGGGAGGAATTTGAAATGAAGAAATTTGCTGTATTGCTTCTTGCCGTGTTTATGCTCTTTGCATTCGCTGCATGTGAAAACAATCCTAATGAGGAAAGTTCGGATGTTCCAATGGCTACGTTGTCAGCTATGTTCAAAGCAGTCATCGGTGATATTGATACTGCAGTTATTGCACACACAGAAGGTGATGTAACTGTGGATGGTTATGCTGTTTCTTATACATATGATCCGACGGGATCTAGTGGTGTTATTTCAACTTGGACGGTTGAAATTAACGCAACCAAAGAAGGTGCAGATACTATTCACTTCGTAATCAGTTCCGCAGATCTCGGCGATGAGATCGAAGTAACGATTGGTGAAGAAAAATATAATGTTGCCGCAAACGATATCAAGGCAGATACAATAATCAATGGATTTGTCGGAGATGATGACGAGGAAGAACAGACTCCCGTCCAGGATAATTAAGTTGATTGAACTTGAATGAATACAGGGGAGTGTGATGCTCCCCTTTCTTTGTAATTCATGATTTCCCAAGGTGCTTGTTACATTTTGCATCAAAGATCAAAGGAGGTGGGTGGTCATGAGAAAAGTTGAGGAAGTTTCCAAACGTCCGCGAATCCCATCCGAGATCAGGAAGCAATGTCTTGAGTCGTTCAAGGATGGTAATGGATATAAGAAAACTGCGACTTTGACAGGGCTTGCCAAGAGTGCAGTGAGGGAATACAACAGGCGATTCAAAGCAGGCGATGTCAGCTGGGTGAATAGGGGACCGGCGTATGAGAAGAAGAATATTAAATGATGGAGTGATTTTGTGAAAAAGATACTGATTGTTCTTGTTGGGTTAGCGGCTATTTTTGCCTTTGTTTCTTGTGCAGAAGGCATCTTGATCGATCAGCCTTTTTCCGTGAAAGGTGCTCGGGAAGGTGTGCAGTTCCGTAACGGCGACCGATATGGGATCATATTCAATGATACGGATATCGTCATTGAGGATGATGTAGTAGTCGATGGTGTCTTGAGTAGCAATCATGTCGAATATGGGATCGATGGATTTGCCGGGCAAGATGATGTGAAAGGCTATTTCCTGCCGTTGGAGATTCAAAACGAGGATGTTGATGACTCGTATGTGATTGAAGCCAGGCTGATGGGAGAAGAAGTTCTTGCCGACATACTATACTCCGGGGGAAAGTACTATGCAGTCATAAGACTTCATGAAGATGGCGAAAGATTTGATTTTGATCATGGAAGGCTTGGGATAGTGATCGAGAACCGATTCAAACGCTTTGTCACATCGCTTGAGTTGTTGCAGAGAAATGATTCTTCAGCGTCTAGTCCTGGTTTATTATTGAAGCCTGGTATTGTTGTCGGAGTCTAGTGTGGTTTTGGCTCATAAGCAAGGCCATCATATTACAGCATTTCTCTTCGTGATCTTCCCTTCAAGTATGTCGCGGATTATGTATCCGATCTTCTCACTTCCTGCTATATAGCTTCCGTGATCTTCACCTTTGAGCGTGATGAGGTATGAGTTTCTGATCGCATTCCTGATCCTCCGTGCATTCCGTTTTTCGATCATGTCGTACTCGCCTTGAATGATGTACGTCGGAACTTTTATTCTCGAAAGAAAGGATTGGGTCAGGTGCGGCTCTTCAAGCATCAGGGAAAGGAGGGGAGAGTGTGTTTTCTCATACTCTTTCCGTATTTGAGTCCGTACTTTCCTCTTGAGCGCTGAAGGTTTTGTGTTCGCGCCGCTTACGATTATCTTTGATACCATCCCGGGATACTTCGACGCAAGGATGAGTGCGATTATCCCGCCGTCTGAAAAGCCGTATAGTATTGGCTTTTCGATCTCGTGGTCGAGTATGAATTTCCTCACATCCTCCGCCATAAGAGAGTAACTTACTGGCGCGTCCGGGCTTTCCCCATGGGATCGGGAGTCCGGAAGGTATACTTTGGAAGTCTCTGAGAGTATGGAAGAAGAGGGGAGGAATATCGATCCATCCTCCCCGTTTCCATGTAGCATTATTATGGCTTCACCTTCCCCTGTTGCTCTGTAGAATAGAGACACAGGATCAGTCTGCTTCCTTTTCAAGGTTCTCCCTCGCAATTGAAAGCATCAGCTTTATCCTGTTTTCCTGGTTTACCCTCGTTGCCGACGGGTCGTAATCGATCGGTACGATATTCGAGTTCGGGTACTTCTCTTTAAGCGGTCTGATCATCCCTTTTCCACATATGTGGTTCGGAAGGCATCCGAAGGGCTGTGTGCATACAATGTTCGAGTAACCTTTCTCTATAAGCTCCGCCATCTCTGCCGTCAGAAGCCAACCTTCGCCCATTTTGCAACCTTTGTCTATGAGCCCTTCCCTGTAGCTTTCAAGCTCGGGGAATGTCGCGCTCCTATGGAACTCAGGATAGCGTGAGATCGAATCGGTCATCATCTTCTCCATCTTCAACAGAAATGGGAAGATGAACTTCATCAGCGTTTTGTATTTTCCCCTTCCTCCGTAGTACTCGTCATCGTATACACCGTTCTTGAACGAGTAGAGCACGAAGCCCATCATCGGAGGAAGCATCACTTCTGCATCCTGGCTTTCCAGGAATTCCTTGAGGTTGCTGTTTCCGAGTTTCGAGTACTTCATGTATATTTCCCCGACGACTCCGACCTTCACTTTCTTCTTTGAGCGATCGCACTTCACGTTATGAAAGTCATCAGAGATCCCATGCATGTTCTTCTTCAGGTTTGAGAAGAAATATCCACGGTTTCTTGCATAGCAGGATCCGAGGTATTCCGTCCATTTCTCCACGATTTTGTCAGAATCCCCTTTGTTGACCTCATACGGTTTCGTCTGGTTGTAGAGCATCATCAGAAGGTCGCCGTAGAGTAGCCCGGTGAACGCTTGCAAAAGCATCAGTTTTGTAATCTTCAACCCCGGGTTCTTGTTCATCCCCTGGAGGTTCATGGAGATTACAGGGATGTTCTCAAGCCCTGCACGCTCCAGCGCTTTCAACAAGAGGAAGTAGTAGTTGCTTGCCCTGCACCCACCCCCGGTCTGGGAGATCACCAGTGCCGAGTGATCCTTGTCCACTATCCCCCTTTTGATCGCATCAAGCATCTGTCCGATCACCAAGAGGCATGGGTAGCACATGTCGTTATGCACGTACTTCAAACCTTCGTCGACGAGCGTATGGTCGTAGTTTTCAAGTAGATGGACATTGTAGCCGTGGTTGTCGAATATCCTTTTCATCACGTTGAAATGGATTTCAGACATGTTGGGGATGACCAGCGTCCATCCGTTTTCCTTCATCTCTTTAGTAAACTGTCTCATTTTCCTTCATGTCCAAAGCTGCAAAGAGGCTTCTGATCCTTATCTTCACAGCCCCGAGATTCGTAATCTCATCTATCTTCAGCTGGGTAGGGATCTTGTCCCCCCGCTCGAGTATCTCCCTCACTTCATCGCTGGTGACGGCATCAAGCCCGCAACCGAACGATATGAGCTGTACAAGATCCATATCCTTCTCGGTAAGTACGTAGTGCGATGCATCGTAAAGCCTTGCGTGGTACGTCCACTGATTGAGTACGTCGACAGGCTTTTTAAGCTCCTTTACAGCTATCGAATCTTCGCTGACTACGGATGCTCCGAGCGAGACTATGAGCTTGTCTATCCCGTGGTTGATCTCTGGATCGACGTGGTATGGCCTTCCGGAAAGAACTATTATGCGTCTTTTTTCTTCCCGTGCCTTTCTGATTATCTCATCGGCCTTCCCGTTGACCCTTTCGTGGTAGAGTCCCAGCTCTTCATATGCCTTTTTCACTGCTTTCTTACATTCGTGCCTTGGAATTCCAAACAGCTCTGAAATTCTTTTCGTGAAGTGTTTTTCATTGTCAGGGGAGAGGTATGCAAGTACGAGTTTCGTCCCTTCCAAATCCTGGTTTCCCCTTATGACTTCCCCGTAGTAGGCGACAACAGGGCAGTTGAAGTGGTTGTTTCCCTTCTCTTCATTCACGTTGTAGCTCGATGCGGGGATGAATATCTCGTCGACTCCCTTTCTCTTGAGGTATTCGACGTGGCCGTGCATCAGCTTCGCTGGGAAGCATACGGTATCCGATGGAATCGAGGACTGCCCGCTGATGTATAGTTCGCGGTTCGAGAACGGGCTCGTGACAACCCTGTACCCGAGCTCTTTGAAAAGCGTATGATAGAAAGGTAAGAGTTCGTACATTCCCAAGGCAAGTGGAAGTCCGATGCTCTTTTCCCCATCTCCTTCGTCGTCGATGTAAGCTTTCAACAGCTCCTGCTTGTACTGGTAGATGTTGTAGGATGAGTCATCATCCTTCTTTTTCCCGGTAATCGGCTTTTCGCACTTGTTGCCGCTGATAAGGCGCCTCTTTCCTCCGAAGTCGTTTATCGTCAGAAGGCAATGGTTCGTACAGCCTTGGCAACGGACGCTCGACATCTTTGCTTTCATCTCCCAAAGCTCTTCCTTGCCTATTATGCTGCTTTCATCCCTCTTTTTTGATCGTGCGTATAACGCAGCCCCGTATGCTCCCATGAGGCCTGCTATCGTAGGCCTTATCACTTCAAGTCCCAATTCATCCTCGAATGCTTTCAACACGGCGTCGTTTAGGAACGTTCCTCCCTGTACGACGATGTTCTTTCCGAGGTTTTCCTTGTTCGTCGTCCTGATTACCTTGTATAGCGCGTTCTTGACGACCGAGATTGCAAGGCCCGCGGAGATGTCGTTGATGCTTGCTCCATCCTTCTGGGCTTGCTTTACCGATGAGTTCATGAAGACTGTGCACCTTGATCCGAGGTCGACCGGGCTTTTCGATTCGAGCGCAAGGGATGCGAATTCAGCACTGCTTTTTCCGATTGCGTTCGCAAACGTCTGCAAGAACGATCCGCAGCCCGAGGAGCACGCTTCGTTGAGGAATATGTCGTCGATCGCTCCGTTACGTATCTTGAAGCATTTTATATCCTGACCACCGATGTCGATGATGAAGTCTACGTCGGGTAAAAAGTGTTTTGCCCCTATGAAGTGTGCGACTGTCTCGACAAGGCTGTCATCGAGGCTGAACGCGGTCTTCATCAGGTCCTCCCCGTACCCGGTGGATGCACTTCCCTTGATCACGATGTTTGGAAACTCGCTGTAGATCATGTTGAGAAATGACTTTACAGCTTGTACGGGGTTTCCGTTGTTCGGGCTGTATCTGGATAGCAGCAGGCTCCCGTCCTCGCTGATTAGCGCGCACTTTATAGTCGTCGATCCCGAGTCGATTCCGAGGTATGCGGAACCTTTGTATTCGTGGGGATTGAGAATCGGAACGGATGCCTTCGCATGCCTCGTTTGGAACGCAATATACTCATCCTTGTCCTTGAAAAGCGGCTTGAGCTTCGAGTACGTGCCGTTGCTTTCAAGCCCGTTTATTGTCTCGACGAGGGAAGATATCTTCATCTTTCTTCCCCCTGGTGCCAATGCCGTTCCCATGGCGACGTAGTAAAGCGAGTTCTCCGGACATATCCCGGTAAGGCCCAAAGCCTCGTCGAAGTATTTCCTCAGGCTCTTTATGAACGTCAGGGGCCCTCCGAGGTATACTACCTTCCCTTTGATCTTCCTGCCTTGTGCAAGCCCTGCGATCGTCTGGTTGACGACTGCAACGAGTATGCTTGCCGCAATGTCTTCGGTCCGCGCTCCTTGGTTTATCAAGGGTTGGATGTCGCTTTTCGCAAAAACCCCGCAGCGCGATGCGATCGTGTATATCTCATTTGCACCTTCGCTTAGTTTGTCGATGTCATCGCGGGAAATGCCAAGCAGCGTCGCCATCTGGTCTATGAATGCGCCAGTGCCTCCCGCACAGCTTCCATTCATCCTCACTTCAAGCCCGTTGGTGAGGAATAGTATCTTCGCATCCTCTCCCCCGAGCTCTATGATTACATCGACCCCGTCGAGGTAGGTGAGTGCTGCAGTCCTGGTGGCATATACTTCCTGTACGAATGGCAGTCCTGCCTCCTCGGCCAGTCCCATGCCCGCTGAACCCGAGATCGAGAGCGTCACTTCCTGATCCCCGATCTCCTTCTCCAATGCTTCGAGCATAATCGTCGAACGCTTGGCTATCTCTGAAAAATGCCTCTCGTATGAAGCGTATATGACTTTGTTATCTTCATTCAAGGCAACTACCTTCATGGTAGTCGACCCTACATCGATGCCTAATCTCAACATACTCATAAAATAAAATAATGAAAGAAAAAAGAATTGGAAAGACCTTTACTTATCCACTTCCTTTCCCCATTCATCGTAATAAAAAACCATCATGTTTTCCATCGCCTTGTCGATCTCTGACGACAAAGAGAGCGCATTGTAGTGCTCTTTCATTATGCTTTTCACCGGATGGGTCAAAGGATGCTTTGGAGAGAATATCACACAGCAGTCCTCGTATGGGAGTATCGAAGTCTCGTAAGTCCCGATCCTCTTCGAGATTGTTATTATCTCCTCCTTGTCGTAGGTGAGCAGGGGGCGTAGTACGAGCATTTCCGTCTCGCTGTCGGTGAATACCATCGCATCCAGCGTCTGGGATGCGACCTGGGAGAGGGACTCGCCCGTGACTATCGCTTTTGCTCCTATCCTCTTTGACAGTTTCTCAGCACTCTCCATCATCGCGGCGCGGAACATCAGAGTAGTCTCGTCAACGTGGCTTTTCCTTTTGATCTCGAGCTGTGCGTCGGTGAAGGGAAGCACGAAAAGGCGCGCACCTGAAGTGTACGGTGCTACTATTGATGCAAGCTTTTTTACCTTCTCGAGCGCTTCATCGCTCGTGTACGGGTATGCGTGGAAGTACAAGAAGTCGAGTTTCAGTCCCCGCTTGGCCGCAAGGTATGATGCAACAGGACTGTCTATCCCTCCTGAAAGAAGCAATAGCGCACTCCCTGCGCTTTTTACAGGGAGCCCCCCGATTCCCTTCTCCCCTTCGGTGTAGATGTATATCTTCTGCCTTACTTCGATAAAAAGTGTGTAAGTCGGGTTTTTCAAATCGACCGAGAGGGAAGGGTAGTGTTTTGATACCACTTCTGCAGCCTTGCATGCGACCTGGTAGCTTGAAAGCGGGAACGACTTGTCCTCCCTACGCGCATCGATCTTGAAACTCCCTTCGTTTTTAAATGAGAGACAGGGGAGGATCTCGTCTATTTTCCCAAACAGCTTTCCCTCATCCTTTTCGCATTCGTATGCTTTTGCCCACCCCGAGAGGCCGAACGTAGTCGAAAGTGCCTTCGTCACCACCTCATCCGGCGTATCCTGATCGACGTAGAGGAATATCCTGCCCTTCTGGTATTCGAACTTCGGATTGCATTCCGATAGCTTTTCCCTGATGTTCTCCCTCAGAAGTTTTTCGAAAGTGTGTCTGTTGCCACCTTTAAGTGAGATTTCACCAAGTTTTATCAAGTAAAGTTTGTCGTTCATAATTATGCTCCGAGCTTTGTTATTTCATCCACGAGCTTTGTTATATCTTCCTCTGTGTGTTTTTCAGAGATCGAGATCCGTATCGCCCTCATCGCTTCATCCTTTCTTATCCCGTAGGAGGTGAGTATCTCCATCGCTTCTCCCTTCCTGTTCTCAGAGCATGCAGAGCCCGCCGAGACATATATACCCTTGTCTGAGAGCATCCTGACTGCAACTTCCGATGGAAGGGGAGATGCAATTGATATTACGAAGGGGCTTGCAGAAACAGGGGAGAATATCCTTATCCCCGCTTTTTCTAGTCCTTCCCGCAATTTGGCGTTCAGCTTTCTTACCTTCTCTTCCTTTTCCTTCCTGTTTTCAAATGCGATCTCAAGTGCTTTTCTCATCGCACTTACCCCCGGAAGGTTCTCCGTCCCTCCGCGGATCTTCCTCTCTTGTCCCCCTTGGCTTGCAACAGGCCTCAAGCTCTTTCCCTTTCTGACGTACAGAAAACCAGTGCCCCTGGGCCCTCCGATCTTGTGTGCCGAGAACGACGCTCCATCAACGCCCTCTTCGTGCAAGGGAAAATCGACTTTCCCGATCGCCTGTACGCTGTCGGAGAAGAAGAACATGTTGCGCTTCTCCCTTTCCTCCGCTTTTCTCACCACGTCTGCAATTTCCTTTGTGTTCGTGACAAGCCCCAGTACATTGTTCACGCTTTGTATGGCGATCAACTTCGTTTCCCTGTCGATCATGGACGAAAGAAGCTCTGTGTCGTATTTCCCGTCCCTGTCGGGTTTTATATAGTTTACGCGCCACCCTTTCTCTTTCAGGAGAGGGGCGAAGGACGAGACAGCGTCGTGCTCAAGCCTTCCTATGATTACGCTTCCCGGCCTTACGTTCCACAAAAGGTCTTGGAACACAAGCGATATCGATTCGCTTCCGCCGCTGGTAAAGACAACTTCTTCACTCCCAACTCCAAGAATGGATGAGATTCTACACCTCTCATCCTCGAGTTTTTCTTTCGCTTTCTTTCCGAGCGCGTGCCCGGCTGACGGGTTTCCCGGGTAATCGCGTGCCGTTTTTACGTATTCTCCGATCGCTTCGTCCTCCATTCTGGACGTAGCTGCATAATCAAAATATAGGTTCACGACACAATTAAATAGGTTAGTTCCGTATTTTTCAAGTATGTGCCTTTGTTGTATCCTCTTCATATGGATGACTTTGTTTGTACGTTGAAGGCAGGTGCCGTGACACGCGTTCGCTTTACCGATATGAAAGGGCTTTCCGAACACCTTTCATCAATTTCCTCAGCTCTTTTCGTTGCTGATGAAAATTCATCTTATGCCATTCCCGAAAACCTCTCCGACAGGTGCCTCGTCCTCTCATCAGGGGAGGAGCACAAGAACTACGACAGCCTTTTCAAGATAATAAGGAAGGCACTCGGGTTGAAACTTTCCCGTTCATCGCGCTTTGTCGGAGTAGGGGGCGGGGTAGTCTCTGACATGACTGCGTTCGCATCCTCGGTGTACATGCGCGGCGCGAAGCTTACTATCGTCCCCTCCACGTTGCTATCCATGGTCGATGCATCCCTCGGCGGAAAGAGTGCAATCGACTTCGATGGGGTGAAAAACCTCGTAGGTACGTTCTATCCGGCAGATGATGTTATAATCGTGCCTGCTCTTTTGAAGACCCTTCCCGAGGGGGAGTTCCTCTCAGGGCTTGGAGAGGTTATAAAGCATGCCTTCCTTACAAAGGACAAGAGCTTGTACCATTTCCTTCTTGAGAACAAAGACGGGATAATGGCCAGGGATGAGGAAACTCTGGGAAAGATGGTGGAACTTTCGTTGAAAGTCAAGAAGGAATACATCGAGAAGGATCCCGAGGAGAAGCTTGGAATCAGGAGTGCGCTTAACTTGGGGCATACGTTCGCCCACGCACTTGAGTCGATCACGAATTACGAAGTCAAACACGGAATTGCAGTCGCATGGGGACTGGAGATGGCACTTGCGATGGGGGTTGAGATGGCCGTTACCCCTGCTGATCTGAAAGAGAGTGCTGACGGGTTGTTGTCGCTCTACGGCTATGACACATCGCTGAGGATAGAAAAAGACAAGGTTCCAATTTTCCGTTCATACAAGGAGAAGGACAAGAAAAGGGACTCTTCGGGAGTTCAGTTCATTACCCTCTCCGGGTGGGGTAGGTACGTGAAAGTAGTCCCCGATGATAATTTGATTGCAAAACTTGTCGCAAAAGTTTGAACAAAACAAAACCCTGACGCACTTACTAGTTGTCAGGGAAAACTGATTACACCGCCATTTATCCCAAAGGGAGCCACGGCTCCCTTTTTCAAGAAAGTGCAGCCTCGATCTTGTCAAGTTCCATTGAAATACGCTTTCTCTTTTCGTTCTTCTTGTCCATTCCTCCGATGATCGAGTAAAGCGAATCGAGCGTGCTTTCAACTGCCTCGTCGATGTATATGAACGGTCGGAGCGTGTATTTCCCATCCTTTTCCGAGAATCCGAGGTAACCGAACGAATCCTTCCCCATCTGGTAAGGTGCGAAGAGGAACTTGAATAGAGAGATTATTACTTCAACGTCCTCATGCGGATCCAAAGATGACGGGAAGTTCTCCTTCAGAACGGGCATCTCCTTCATCAGCTTCAGTTCGTGGTCTATGTCTTCCATCCTCACTGGCATTTTGGAGAGCGATTTCCCGACCTTTATGCGGAATTTCTGATCGCTCGATATATTCCCGATCGCCTTGAGTTCGGAAAGTGTGATGATCCTGACGTTCTTCTTTTTCCCTTTCTCCCTCGACAGCGGGAATGATGCGATGATCTCTTCCGCAGTAGGCTTTCTCCTCGCGCTCTTCTCCTTTCTCTTTCCTTTCTCCCCCTCTTCCTTGTAGGCTTTTCCCGAGAGCGTTTTTAAAAGTGCGGGATCTATGTCGTTCACCCATGCCTTGAGTATCGGGGAGACTGTACGGGCATACATCTTCGTAGTCTTTACGACCTCCCCTGCGATTATGTACTCGGGCAGGGGATTGAACCACGCGGATCCGGGGTGGATGTATATGTCGTCTGCGCTTATCGTCTTGTACGACCTCGCGTCCTTTTTCTTTGCAACGTATTGCCTAAGCCCGGAAATTATGCACCTGAAATAGTCGTCGATGCTTCCCCCTGAGAGGATCGGAATTCCCTCTTTCGAGATCTCTTCTGAAAGTTGGTCGTGTATGTTTACAATTTCATCGAGAGTCTGGATGTCGAGAAAATACTTCTTTGCGAAGTTCTCCCTCTCTTTCTTCCCTTCGATGGAGACGTAAGTCTTGTACAGGGTTTGCATCGAGACGAAGTCGCCCCACTTCTTGGATTGGAATGTGCGGTGCGCGCTTCTTGCTTCCATCTCTTTCCCGATCGGGAGTATGTATGGCTGCCTGGTCGATAGGAACGATACTGCGACCAGAACTTCATCAAGCACCGACGGATAGGAGAGTATCGACTCGACTATTATCCTTTCAAGGCGGGGAAGCAGGGGATACTTTATCATCATCTCTCCGATTTTCGTGAGCCTGTGGTCCTTTTCGATCGCACCTATTATCATCAGTGTCTCTTCAGCGCTCTGGAACGCACTTGTCTTCGGACGGGTTATGAAAGGGAATGACGTGTAGTTGTATATTCCGAGTTCGCTCATCCTGAGCATTACTTCCGCCAGATCCGAGTGGAGGATCTCCTCTTCGGAGTATTCGGGTCGCATCAGATAGTCTTTCTCGCTGTAAAGCCTGTAGCATACTCCGCTTTGTGTACGCCCGGCCCTTCCCTTCCTCTGGTCGGCAGATGATCGTGAGATCGGAATGGGGGATAGGGTGTTGGTGAAATTCCTCTGGTTGTAGAAATTTATCTTCGCAAGACCCGAGTCGATTACAGTCGTGATCCCGTCTATCGTGATGCTCGTCTCCGCGATGTTCGTCGCGACGACTATCTTCGTCTTTCCCCTCTTTGTCGGGGTGAATACCTTCTCCTGATCCTCTTTGCTCAGCCTGCCGTATAGGGGGTAGACCTGCCACCTGTCCTTGTTCTCGGACCTCGTGAGGGATTCCACGAGCCCTTTTATATCAGCCTCCCCTGAAAGGAACACCAGCACATCCCCCGGGTTCTCCTTCTTGTCTTCGACAATCAGGTTCTCGATCTTCTCGTAGTAGATGTCCTCGAAATCCCTCTCGATCTTCATCGTCTTGTACTTCACTTCCACGGGGAATGTACGTGCCTTGATGCTTATTATCGGGGCATTGCCGAAGAACGCGCTGAACGTGGATGTGTTTATCGTGGCACTTGAGATGACGACCTTGAGGTCTTTCCTATTCTCTATGATCTCTTTCAGCAGTCCGAGTATGAAGTCGATGTTCAGGCTCCTCTCGTGCGCTTCGTCCACCATGATCACAGAGTAGTTTTCCAGGTTCGGATTCTGCTTCAGCTCCTGAAGTAGTATTCCGTCGGTCATCACCTTGATCCTGGTCTCTTCATCGCTTGTGTCGGCAAAACGCATCGTGTAGGCGACGTAGTTGTTTATGCATCCGAGCTGTTTTTTGATAAATGATGATATACTCAGCGTCGCTATGCGCCTGGGTTGGGTTATTCCGATGATTCCCTTCTTGTCATATCCGGCTTCCCTGAGTATCAAGGGAAGCTGGGTTGTCTTGCCGCTTCCCGTCGGGCTTTCGATGATGACGACCTGGTTTTCCTCCAAGGCCTTCAGTATCACGTCTTTATGTTGGTAGACGGGTAGAGATAGGAAATCTACTGGCAAATGCTTAGAACCTCCTCGAGTGAGTTGACCTTCACGCTTTCCCTGCTCTGAAGGTCCTTCACTTCGATTGTACCATCATCTTGGAATGTTACGAGCTTTTCCATTCCATTTTTCCCGGCATAATCAAATAGCGCCTTCATCTTCTTCCCTTCCAAGAGGTAAACGTCCGTGCTCGTGCCGTTCTTTCTGAGCGCGTTTGCACACTCGAGTGCCTTCTCCCCCTCACCTTTTCGGAAGTAGATGACTACCCTGGATGTAGGGATTTCTCTCACCAGGGGGCTCCCCAGTTCCTCCAAAGCGGCCATCAGCCTGTCTAGTCCGATCGATGCACCGACTCCGGGGAGGTTTTCCTTCGTATATAGGGATGCAAGGTTGTTGTACCTTCCTCCCGAGCACACCGATCCGATTCCCTCGAGGGACGAAAGGAATGTCTCGTAGACTATCCCGGTGTAGTAGTCGAGGCCTCGGGTGATCGATGGATCGAACACGAACTTCTCTTTTATTCCGAGGTTCTCGAGAAGCGATGAGATTCTTCTCATCCTCTGGCTGCTTTCAGTCTCTTCACCTATCAAAGAGACTATCTTGTCGATCGTCTCATCCATGCTTGGATAGCTTGCCGTGATATAGCTGATGATGTTCTCCACCGTGTTTTCATCCCCGACGATCTCCAGAAGCCCTTCGCTGACTTTCTCTTTTCCAATTTTCCTCAGCTTGTCTACGAGGCGGAGGATCTCCACCGACTTCTCTTTGCATCCGCTTTTTTCCAGAAAGTCGTTGAAGAGCCCCCTGTGTGCGACATGGAATACTACGTCGCTTATCCCCAAGGACTCGAACGATGCGTTCATCAGCGACAAGATCTCGACATCCGACTCGGCTGAATCAACCCCGACGATATCGAAATCGCACTGGATGAACTCCCTGTACCTTCCTTTCTGCGGGTTCTCCCCTCTGAACGCTTTTGCGATGTGGTACCTTTTGAATGGCATCGGCAGCTCCGGATAGTGCAATGCCAGAAAGCGCGCAAATGGAACTGTGAGATCAAAGCGCATCGCGACTTTCCTTCCTCCGTTGTCGACGAAGTGGAATATCTGCTTGTCCGTCTCTCCTCCACCTTTTCCCAGAAGTACGTTCTCGTACTCGAGTACGGGGGTATCTATCGGCTGGAAGCCGTAGAGGGTGAACACGTCCTCAAGCTTCCTTTCTATCTTCTTCTTTGCCTTTTCTTCCCTTGGAAGGCTGTCCCTGAAACCTTTGAGGACCACTGGATCTATCATAATATCGACTCCTTGTTGAAACGGCGCTGATGGCACTCAGCTTTCCAGTCATTTGATGTTACCATGCTCTCATTCCAACTACAAGCAGGCGGCTTTTCCCCAAGGGCGTGTTCTGCTATGGACAGAGAAGGCGAAACGGACCAAAATAAATTGATTTATTTTCAGGTAACCAGAGAATGTTCATCAGATACAAATCAGAAGGCGGGAAAGATATTCCGATCGCGAAAGTATATACGCAGAAGGAACATCCGATCAGAAACAGCCAGATAGACAAGGATACCCTTTGGGCTATAAGGAAACTCCACGCAAAAGGTGCCGAGGCATACGTCGTCGGCGGGGCTCTGCGCGATCTGATGCTCGGGCACAAGCCCAAGGATTTCGATGTCGCGACGAGTTTTTCGCCAAAGCAGGTCTCCAGGCTCTTTTGGAACGCAAGGATAATAGGAAAGAGGTTCAGGATAGTCCACCTTTATTTTTCAGAAGACAAGATCATCG
This sequence comes from uncultured Spirochaetaceae bacterium, assembly GCA_944389975.1. Lineage (GTDB taxonomy): Bacteria > Spirochaetota > Spirochaetia > Sphaerochaetales > Sphaerochaetaceae > Ornithospirochaeta. Next base: position 72,314 of record CALXOH010000006.1, on the reverse strand, counting down.
AGGTGACTACATTCCGTTCCGATGAAGAGAACTTCGAGGAGGGGAACAACAACGTATTCGGTTCGATCGAGCAGGATGCAAGGCGTAGGGATTTCTCGATCAACAGCCTCTATTACAACCCTGAGAACGGCCAGCTTCTGGACTTTACAGATTCGATGCCCGATTTCAGAAAGAAAGTCATCCGTTCCTTGATTCCCCTTTCGTACTCGTTCAGGGAAGATCCTGTGAGGATGATCCGTGCAGTCAAATACAAAGTCACTACAGGTTTCCGCTTGAAGTGGAACGTCAGGTTTGCGATCAGGAAGTACGCACCATACCTTTCGCTTGTAAGCGTTTCAAGGATCACCGAGGAAGTGATGAAGATACTATCGTCAGGCGAATCTGCAAAGATCTTCGCCCTCCTGAATTCCTACAAGCTATTGGCGTACATACTCCCGTGCCTTACCGTGTACATCAATTTCGACGGGATGAAGCGATCGCTTGAGGAGTTGGATGAGGAGGTGAGGGATGCCAAGGAGAAAGGGAAGGGCATCGACCGCTCACGCCTTTTGTATCACCTTGCAAAGCCTGTACTGACGCTCAGGAATGCAGACGAGCTGAGTGACGAAGAGCGCTTCCATGAGATTTTCCGCGAGATAAAGGTGCTTGTGAATCCGATCACCCCTCCGAATTACGAGATCGAGAAGGCGGCAAGCCTTGCGCTGGAGGATATGGGATACAAGCGGAAAGTCAGGAAGAAGGAGAAGAGGGCGAAAGAGGATGAAAAGGTAATGCGCAAAAAGTCATCCAGAGGAAAACGCATGAGGAGAAGAAAGAAAGTCAGCCCCACTCCTCAATCTCAATCGTGACGTTCTTGAGCATTATCCCGCCGAACTTCTCTACGCACTCGGTGATGTACTCCTGCAAGTCCGACATCGTAGTCGTCATGTAGTGCTTCACCGGAAGTTGCAGCGTCACGCTTATAGAGTATGTGTTGTCGCTGTTCTTCACGCCCTTTGCCTTTTTCACTTTGATAACCGGGTCGTAGTCTCCGATCGCATGCTTCACCATCTGCGTTATCGCTTGTTCCGAGATCTCTTCCTTGTCAGGTCTGGAGAACTCGGGCCTTACGATCGTTTTCTCGTACGCATCCTTGTGCCCTTTCCTGAATATCTTCATCGAGTCATACACGATCTTCGGGTAGTTGCGCGTGATTTCGATCGACGGGATCGGAATTACATGCTTGCCCTCCGTGAACCTGATCCTCATCGCTGTCTCGATCTCCTCTTCACTTGCGATATCCTCTATGTGCAGGACTTTCTCCACTTCGGGTAGCTCCAAGCGCTTCGTGATCTTGTTCACCATCTTCTCGCTGGTGCCTATTATCAATATCTTCTTATACTTCTCTTTCAGAAGAGCACTCATGACTTCGTCCCTGTGCTCTTCATCGTCAAAGACTGCGGTCCTGACAGCGCTGATGAAGTTCGGATCGTTCTTCGCCGACCTGCCTGCAAGTATCTTGTCACCCTTGATCAAGAGGCCGTCATCGATGATCAGATCTATATGGTATTTTGCTGCAACCAGCTTGCTGTGGTAGCTTTTGCCCGTGCCTGAGCGTCCCACCAGGGCATATACCTTCACCCCTTTGATCTTGCTGAATGCGAACTGGAAGAGTCTGTTCATATTGCCCAAATTGTAATGTGCCGGTGATCGAAAGTGCAATATTTCTTACCCGATGAAGGAAAAATCCCATGAGAAGAACACAAGAAAGCGGATGATTTACCTTGAAATGATGGTAGACTTTACTCATGAAGAAGATTTATCCGCTGGCCATATCGATAGTATTGTTATTCTCTCTCACCGCTTGTTATGACGGCCCGCTGGATGGTGTGGACAGGCACCCGTCGCTTGTTGAGGGAACCTATGAAAGCATCTACAGAGGCACTGGAAACAATGACGGGAAGCGCCTTGTACTTGTAATAGGAGAGGGTACGCACGATTCGGAGTCGGGAAGCAAAGTCACGCTTTCAATTTATAAAGAGATGGGCGACGGAAGCTATGAAGAAACTCCTTGGCGCGTCTTTACCGGTACTTACACGCATCTTAAGATGGGAAAAGACAGAAGATATATGTACACGTACGATTTTCCTTATCTCGGATATCCTTATTCTTATACGATAGGTGAGATCTGGTACCACGTGGATCAGTTTACATTCACCTCCTACACTGAAAACGGTGAAGGTGGAAATAGTCAGACTGTACTTGATGAGATGAGCGGAAAGGTATTCCTGGTGCTCAATCCGGAGACTGCACGCATCGAGAGTGCTTGCCACGGTTACGAGAGGTACTGGAATGGATTTGGAAACAACCTCTCCATTGCTCTTGTTTCGATAAGGCAAAGCGAGATCTACATGGGGCTGTGGACGGACAAGGGAAGCGTGAACCAGGATTATACCGAATTAGGCGACCTATATTGGATAATCAAATCTGCATCTTCGTCTTCGACATGATCGACTTTATTGGGTTTTAGAGAGAGCCTTGCCGCATCACTGTATGTGGCGGGCTTTTTATCTTATATTGATTTATCGATACAAATTTCTCTATTTCTATTTCTTATCATATTTTACATCATTTTCGCCTCTAAAGCTTTGTACATTTGGTATGAAAGGTTGTATCATCAATATGATATAAAGCTAAAAAGGAGTAGAGAGAATGAGCCGGATAAGCACATTCGGAAGGGGAGGGGTGCATCCTCAGGATGGAAAGAGCCTTTCAAAAGACAAGGCTATCGAATATCTTCCTCTTCCTGGCGAGCTTTATCTTTCAATGAGCCAACACCTCGGAGCTCCTGCCACACCTTTGAAGAAGAAGGGGGACAGGGTAGAGCGTGGTGAGCTGGTGGGAGAGGCCTCGTCTTTTATAAGCGCGAACGTACACAGCCCGGTTTCCGGCGTAGTAAGCGATGTCAGGCAGATACGCCTTGCAACCGGACAGAACGCAACTTGTCTCGTAATAAAGGTCGATGAGGATCAGGGGGAGGATCCTTTCAAGAAGGAGTATCCTTACAAGGACATGACCGGTGAGGAGATCCTGGCCTTGATCAAGGACATGGGTGTCGTCGGAATGGGCGGCGCTACCTTCCCGACAAGCGTGAAGTTGCAGATTCCAACCGGGAAGAAAGTCGACAACCTTATAATAAACGGGGTGGAGTGCGAACCGTACATCACAAGCGACTACAGGTCGATGCTCGAACGGGCCGACGGGATTCTGGAAGGGATAATGATCCTTGCAAAGACTGTCAATCCGGAGAAGATTTCGATCGGCGTTGAGATGAACAAGATGGATGCTGTCGCTCACCTTGAGAAGAAGATAAGTGAGAAAGGCTATCCCATCGAAGTCGTGGCATTGAAGATGAAATACCCGCAGGGGGATGAGAAGCAGCTTATCAAGGCAGTTGCAAACAGGGAGGTTCCCTCCGGAAAGCTTCCGATAGATATCGGGGCGGTGGTCGCGAACATCTCGACTTGCTACGCGGTCTATGAAGCTGTCGTTTTCCATAAACCTTTGATCGAAAGGGTCGTCACCGTCTCTGGAGACGGGATCAATGACCCGAAGAACATAATCGCTCCGATCGGAACCAAGTCAAGCGATTTATTTGCATTCTCAGGCGGATTGAAAGATACGGCTGTGAAGATGATTGCGGGCGGTCCGATGATGGGCTTTGCATACTCGAGCGAAGATACTCCTACGGTCAAGGGCACAGGTGGAATCACAGTGCTGACGTTCCAGGACGAACTTCTTTCCGCATTCCCGTGCGTTTCGTGCGGCAAGTGCGTCGAGCATTGTCCGATGGGGCTCCAGCCGAACAAGATGTTCAGAAACATCAAGTGGGGCAATTATGAAGAGGCGATGGCCCTCGGCCTGATGGATTGCAAGGAGTGCGGGTGCTGCGCATACTCCTGTCCGAGCCACTTACCTTTGGTACAGGGATTCAAGATGGGCAAGAAACTCGGGAGGAAGAAAAAATGAAGATAGTATCGTCAAGTCCACATATCCACGATTCTTTACGGACTGACAGGGCAATGCTCTTTGTCGTCATTGCGCTTCTGCCTTCTGCAATCTGGGGAGTATATGCATTCGGAATGAGGGCGCTTCTGGTGCTTGTCGTCTCCGTACTCTCAAGCTTGCTGACCGAGTACATCCTCGAACGCATAGGTGGAAAGTTCACCCTGAAGGATTTCTCTGCGGCAGTCACCGGACTTCTGATCGGAATGAACATGCCTCCGATGGTTCCTCTCTACATACCCGTCATCGCATCAGTATTTGCGATGCTGGTCGTAAAGTGGACGTTCGGGGGACTCGGAGCGAACTGGATGAACCCGGCACTTGCAGGAAGGGTATTCGTATTCTTCTCATTCTCAAGCCAGATGAGTTCATTCTCACTTCCCCGTGCACTCTCTGCAGATTTGGTGACCAGCGCCACACCGCTATCGCAGATAAAGACGATGATCACGTCGGGAGTGGGCGGAATAAGCAACTCGGAGATGCTTTCCAGCGTCACTTACCCTGTAAGCGAGATGGCAGGCAACTTGTCGTCCTCCTTGGGGATTCCAGGATACACGATCGATGCTTTCGTCGGTAATATCGGCGGCTGTATAGGTGAAGTCTCTTCCCTGTTGCTTCTCGTAGGCGGGCTGTTCCTGATATTCAAGAAGATAATCACGTGGCATATCCCGGTGACATACCTTGCTTCGTTTGCAATCCTTTCGTGGATTTTCGGCGGCGTTCCAAGGGGCCTCGGACTATTTTCCGGAGAGGTTCTCTATCCTCTTTTCACCGGCGGTCTCTTCCTAGGTGCGTTCTTCATGGCGACCGACTGGGTTACGACCCCGACAACGAAGAAAGGTGAGATCATATTCGGCATCGGTTGCGGCTTCTTCACATTCCTCATCAGGTACTTCGGGTCGCTCCCTGAGGGCGTTTCCCTTGCAATTCTCCTGATGAACATACTTACGCCGACGATCGACAGGTTCGTCAGACCGAAGAAATTCGGCTACGTCAAGGAGGTAAAGGCATGAATACGATTCTAAAGACAGGAATAACCCTATTTCTAATCTGTGCCCTTTCTTCCGGACTATGCGGGATCGTGAACAGCATTACAGCTCCTTTGATCGCGGCAAACGTCGAGAAAGAGACGCTGGAAGCGCGCCAGGTCGTCTCCGGTGGCTATGAGATCGGGGCTGGAATCGAGTCGGATGACCCGTTGATTGCTTCGATCATGGAATTGACTGACGGTGGAGAGCGCGTCGGATTCGAGCTGGAACTTCTCGGCTCAGGTTACGGCGGAGAGTTCACAATCATCGCATCATACCTTCTTGATGGCACTCTTCTGGAAGCGAAGATGATGGCGAATGGCGAAACCCCGGGCCTTGGAAAGAAAGCCGAGGAGAGCTGGTACATGGATATGTTCAAGGGAAAAGGAGGAGATACACCGCTTCCTGGAAACAAGAACGATTTGGATGATCCGTCGCTCGTGTCGGGTGCATCGGTGACGTTCAACGGCGTATCAAACGCTCTACGTTACGGTTCTGAGTTCGTAAGGAACTTCAAGGAGGTCTGATATGGCAAGCCATATGTATGAACTAAAAAAGGGTATCTTCAAAGAAAACCCGACTTTCATAATTATGCTTGGAATGTGTCCGACCTTGGGTGTCTCGACACAGGTTTCCAATGCTCTCGGAATGGGTGCGAGCGTACTGTTTGTACTCTTCTTCTCCAATATAGTCATCTCCATGCTCAGGAAGGTGATACCAGATACGATCAGGATTCCTTCGTACATCGTCGTGATCGCATCGTTCGTTACGATCGTAGAGATGGTGCTTCATGCATTCGTTCCATCTGTATATGCAGCGCTCGGGGTATACCTGCCGTTGATAGTCGTCAACTGCATCATATTGGGGCGTGCAGAGGCATTCGCGAACAAGAACACCGTCCTTGACAGCGCACTTGACGCCATCGGAATGGGGATCGGCTTTACGCTCTCGTTGACTTTGATCGCCCTCATAAGGGAAATTTTCGGAGCCGGGACGATCACGCTCTTCCCGATGGGATCCTTCAGCGGAGTGATAACCATCCCCGGACTTTCAGAGTCCCCGGTGAGGGTGCTTACCCTTGCAGCAGGAGCCCTTCTTGTGATGGGTTACTTGAAGGCGTTCTTCCAGTGGAAGACCAGTAGGAGTGAGAAAGCATGAGCTACATAGGAATACTTGTAACATACATATTCGTACAGAACTTCATTCTCGTGCAGTTCATGGGGCTCTGTCCGTTCATCGGAGTTTCGCGCAACAGCGAAAGTGCAATCGGAATGGGAATGGCGGTGACGTTCGTAACAGCCATCGCATCTGTAGTCTGCTGGGCAGTCTATCACTTCCTGCTTGTTCCGTTCGATCTGGATTACCTTCGCACGATCGCATTCATACTCGTGATCGCAGCGCTTGTGCAATTGGTCGAGATGGTCATCAAAAAGATGAGCCCTGCCTTGTACAAGGCATTGGGAATCTACCTTCCCTTGATAACCACGAACTGTGCAGTCCTTGGAATTGCGATCATCGCGATAGACAACAACTACAACATGCTCGAGTCGTTCTTTGCAGGGCTTGCCGCGGGCCTGGGCTTCACGATGGCCATCATCCTGATGTCAAACATCCGCGAAAAGCTGGAAACGACCGCGGTGCGTTCTGTTTTCAACGGTGTTCCGATCGCATTCATCTCCGCTGGCTTGATGGCCCTTGCGTTTATGGCGTTTGACAAGAGCCTCATAGTAAACCTGCATTTGGCTTGAAAGGAGGAAGGGAATGGCTATTTTTCTTGCGTTTGTGATAATTGCGGTCCTGGGTCTCCTTTTGGGGCTCGGGCTATCGTTTGCAGACAGCAAACTGAAGGTTGAGAAGGCTGAGAAGCTTGAAGAACTTGAGGCGATGATGCCCGGTGCGAACTGCGGAGGATGTGGATATGCAGGGTGCTCTGCATATGCCGAGGCAGTTTACAAAGGGGAGGCGGAGATCGGACTTTGCGCTCCCGGCGGAAATGCACTTGCAGAGAAGATGGGAGAAGTGATGGGAGTCAAGGTGGAGGAGAAGGAGAGGATGGTTGCATTCGTCTTCTGTCAGGGCAACCCGAGCGTCACCGGTCTTGATTATGACTACAGGGGGATGATGGATTGCAACGCAGCATCGATTCTCCTCCAAGGTCCTAATGCTTGCAAATCGGGATGCCTCCATCTCGGATCGTGCATCGCAGTATGCCCTGTCGGTGCGATCGAAAAGAACAGCGAAGGGAACATCGTCGTCGACAAAGAGAAGTGCATCGGATGCGGAAAGTGCACGCGGATCTGCCCCAACGGGGTGATAAAGATGGTTCCGTACTCAGCCGAGTACATCGTCGCATGCAACAACAAGGAGCCCGGGGCACTCGTCAGAAAGGAGTGCAAGGTCGGTTGCATAGGATGTCGCCTTTGTGTGAACAAAGTTGAAAATTCTCCGTTCGTTGTTGAAGACAATCTTTCCCATGTCGATTACACTAAGGACATGACGCATGCGGGGGACGCTGTATCGATCTGCCCCCAGAAATGCATCATCAAGAGGTAACTGGTGCAATTAGCCATAGGGATGTATTCGACATTATCGATCAAAACACCTACGCCCGCTTTCGAACGGGCGTTTTCCCTATGCTATCAACCGCTTTTGCGTTGGATATACGCAGAGCCCGATGTGCATTTCTCCCTCTACCAGTCGTCTGCGATAATAAAGTACTTTGAAAAGAACCACAGCGAAGCAAACATGGCCATCCAAGCATTGCTCTCACGTGGCTCTCTCGATATCTTCACAGGCGGTTACTCCCAGTCGATCATGTCTTTGAATCTTCCGAAGGAGCGAAGCAGCCAGATGGAGAAGATGACGACTCTCATAAGGCGTACATATCGCTATAGGCCGTCGACTGCATTCTTCTTCGGGCAGGTCTGGTCTTCCTCGTACATGTACGTGATGCAAAGTTGCCAGATCTCATCCCTTGCAATAAGTACATATTCCCAGACGATGAAGGAAGTCTTGTTCCACAATCCTTCGCGGATGAACGACCTCGGAAGGAAGATAGATGTATTCCCGATTTCCGATGAAGCTGCAAAAGCCGTATCAGGGTATGCCCAGGGCGAGTACGGTTTTGAAGAGCTGAAGGGGATGCTTGAGGACATAGTCGTTTCAAACGAAGGGGAGAACCTTTTTATTTTCCTCAACCTCGACCAGCTTGTGGAAGGCTTTTTGAGGAACAAGGGTGAAAGCGATGAGGATTTCTCAGAGCTTTTCAGAGGGATATATTCAAAAGCGCGGGAATTAGGGTACGAGAACACGTTCCTTTCGTCATTCAAGGTGCGTGAGAACTGCTTCCTTCCATCCGGTTGGTATTCGCGCGATGCATACTCGGGTCACTTGAAGTCGTTCGAGGAACTTTTCATCAGAAACGGCTACTACAGGTACGTCAGGAACCGATACATCTTCTACTGCTCGATCCTCGATTCATTCAAAAAAGACAGGGATGTGAGGAAAAAACAGGAAGAGCTTAGAAGTACGATGATGAAAGGCCCGTTCTTTCTGTTTGATCCCCAGTGCGGGCCTCTACGGAGCGAAGAGCACAGGGAGTTCTGGAGGACCTTGATCTCCTCTGAGACGTTTCTGAGAAACTTGGGAGTCTCTTATCCCCAGGATTCGGATTTCGAGGAAGTGGGGTATGCCAATCCGATTGCATACAATGAGAACTACCAGGTCGTGTATTCCCCGATGGGTGGATCGGTGGTCGAGTTCGACATCCTCTCCGAGGGTGTGAACATATTCGACCAGAAGAGCCACTTCGACAAAGCTTTCGAGCCTTTTACACTAAAGCACTCGTTCTCTGACAAAGTGATTCTCGGGGATGAAGTGTACAAGAGCAAGCACTACCCGTTCTCTTCGGATATGCTCTCGAAGTCGAGGCGTGACATGTTGTTCGCACTCGAAGATGAGGAACTGCCGTTCTCTCTTGTGAAGAACTACAAGCTCAGGACCCAGACTTTCATCCTTGAATCTACGCTGAACGCAAAAGTCGACATGCCGGACGGGAAATACGCAGTCACGGTTTACCTTGCCTTCGACGATTCATCCTTGTCTTCGTCGGAGCAGAAGACGCTTTTGCTTCTTGGAAAGCTTGAGAACGTAAGGACTATAAAGATATTTGATCAAAACAGCCCTTTTGAAGTAAGTTTTACTTCACCAACCCCATTTTCAGTCGTACGTGACCAAAAGAGGCAGAGTCAGTACACTGTATTGGGTTACGAGACATTCACGCTCTATGAGAAATTCACTTTCGTATTCCCTGCCGGTCTTGAAGCAGGGGAAGCGAAGACTTTCAGGCTTCTCATGAGGGCGGGAGATACCACCAGGAGGAGAGAAGAGAATGTTCATTGAAAACAGAAGCCAGTTTGAAGACATAAAGGAAGAAGCCTACCAAGTCTGGAGGCGTCTTTGAAGACTCCGGAGTAGAAGAGAAGATAAAGGAAGAGGAGAAGAAGACCCTCGATCCGGATTTCTGGAATGATTCGGAGAAAGCGGAGAACACATACAAGAAGCTCAATGTCCTCAAGGACAGCTATTATCCGTGGAAGGATTTGAAGAAGGAAATAGATGAAGTCGAGGAACTCATCGAACTATACCAGGATGAGGATGACGACGATTTGCGCCTTCAGCTTGAAAGCCAGATAAATGAGATAGCAGAGAAGTTCAGGCCGTTGAAGATCAAGGCCCTTCTGGATGGGGAGACAGACAAGAACAACGTATACCTTTCGATCCATTCTGGCGCGGGCGGGAATGAAGCCTCGGATTGGGCGAGCATGCTTATGAGGATGTACCTCAGATGGGCAGAACGCAAGGGTTTCAAGTGCGAAGTGTTGGACATGCAGGAGGATGAAGGTGGCATAAAGAGCGTGACTATCAAGATAAACGGCCCTTATGCATTCGGATACCTCAAAGGGGAGGCGGGGGTACACCGCTTGGTCAGGATCTCCCCGTTTGATTCCCAGGCGCGAAGGCACACTTCGTTCGCTTCCGTCTATGCATCCCCGGAGGTCGACGACACGATACAGATAGAGATCAAACCTGAGGATTACAGGCTCGATACATACCGTTCCGGAGGAGCCGGAGGACAGCACGTCAACAAGACCGACAGCGCAGTCAGGATCACGCACTATGCGACGGGCATAGTAGTCCAGTGCCAGAACGAGAGAAGCCAGCTTATGAACAAGGAAATGGCTTTCAAGATGCTTCGAAGCAAACTCTACGAGTACTATCAGAGGGAGAAAGAGAAGGAGAAGGAGAAGAACGCTATCCAGAAGAAGGATATCGCGTGGGGTAGCCAGATCAGGAGTTACGTATTCCAGCCTTATACGATGGTGAAGGACCATAGAACGAACTACAGCACTGGAAACATCCTCCGCGTAATGGATGGTGACATCGATGATTTCATTGAAAGCTATCTTCACTTCAGGAAGGAAGCTTAGTCTCCTCCTTTTGATCCTGGCTTTGCCTTTGGCTTTCGTCCATGCTGAAAGCTACCGCGTCGGGTTCTACTTCTCAGGTGATGATTCCGAGTTCGAACGCGACGTGAGGGACAGTCTCGCTTTGGCAGCATCCGAAGTCGATTCCCCGGTGCTTCTTTCTAAGCGGATTGCTCGGGAGATGGGGAGAAATGAGGGCGAATGGAGGAAAAGCGAGAACGAAAGGATCTTGAAAGAGGGAAAGATTTCCAATAGTTCTACTTCCGATGTGGCGAGGTTTGAATTCCCCGGGGACGGGTATTCGATCGAGATCGTAGATCTTACACTTGATGAGCACGATGCAGATTTCCTTCTCTCCGGCGATGAAGTTGCGCTATCTTACCTCAAGATCCTTCACAACCTTGACGAGATTGTTTTCGTCTCAAGCCGGGAGGGCGGGGGGCTTTATGAGAACAGGGTGAATGTCGATGGGAAGGCTGAAGCGTTGTTTTTGAACGTGCCCGGGGTTTCCTCCCTTTTCGGAAGCCTCACCGACTTTTTCCTTTCGCACTACAGGAAAGATGAGATGCGCGCAGTCAGGCTCGACGGGAATGTTGAAGTGAGCGTAAAGGAAGGGGATGCCTACCTTGGAAAGTTCTCGTCGTGGATAGTGATGAGCGTAGGCGATCATCAGCTCCTGTTGGAAAGCGAAGGGTATGACGACTTGATGGTTGATTATGCTCTTTCTTCTTCCTCTTCCACGGAGAATGTGATTTCGTACAGCATGAACGAGACCAGAAGCGTTCCGATCTTCATCTCCACCATCCCATATACGAATGAAGTGTTCTATCAAGGGCGTCTTGTATCATCCGGGTATGAGGATGAGACGAGGATACCTTTCACGATCACCGCATCATCCCCTGGGTTTGAAACCCGTACCGTACAATCTTCAAGGGAAGTGAGGATGATGGAAGTCAGGATGCTTCCTACAGCGTACTACGACCCGGATCGGCTGGAGAGGGCGAAGAACGATTTTTACTGGAACATGCTCGGTTCGTTATGTGCTTTCGGCCTTTTCGTGGGCTCGAATGCGATAGACGGGATCATTGATCAGGATATCTCATACCTGACGTATGGATTCCTCGGAGTCGGTGTGTTGAGCCTCATCAGGACGATGGAGGCGTTATTTGATTATAAAGATGCTGCGATAATGAGCATCTGAAGGGATAGGTTTATGGCATTTTTTTCAAAACTCGGATCGAAATTGAAATCGCTTTTCACTTCGCGCGTCATCGACGATGAATTTTTCGACAACCTTGAAGATACGTTGATCGAGGGGGATCTCGGAGCCCGCTTGACCGATGAAGTTATAAGCGAGCTGAAGAATGCATCAAGGAAAGACAAATCACTTGATGCTGAGAAACTTCAGGTGATGATGAAGGAGATCCTTTCCAAGTATCTTGTGCCTTCCACATGGAGCGTTGAAAAGGGAAAGGAGAACCTCGTGTTGGTACTGGGCGTGAACGGCGTCGGCAAGACCACGACCATCGCAAAGATGGCGAAGATGTATTCAAAAGAGGGGTACAAGGTATTGCTTGCTGCAGCCGATACGTTCCGTGCTGCCGCCGTAGAGCAGATCGACATACACGCTGAACGCTTGGGAATTAGGATCGTAAAGCAGAAAACCGGATCCGATCCCGGTGCTGTCATATTCGATGCGATCACATCAGCCCGAAGCCATGGGGAGGATTTGATAATCTGTGACAGTGCAGGGCGCATGCACAACAAGGAAAACCTGATGAAGGAGTTGAAGAAGATAGACAAGGTCATCAAGGCAAAGGGTATTGATGAGAAGAACTACAAGAAATTCCTCGTCATCGATGCAACTACAGGTCAGAACGGGGTTTCCCAAGCGCTTCTATTCAATGAGGCGTTGCCTCTCGATGGAATAATACTTACGAAGTACGATTCACTTTCAAAGGGTGGCGCGCTCTTACAGATCGGGAAGATGTTGTCGCTCCCCATCGTTTTCATATGCACGGGCGAAGGGTATGACGATATAGCGCCGTTTGACCGCGATGAATTTCTAAACGCACTTGTGGGCTTGAAGTAAGAGAAGTGAAGAAGATAGTTTGCATCCTTGCCGTTTTCCTGTTCCCGTTCATTCTCTCTGCATCCTGGTTCTACAAGAGCAACCCGATGATGCAAAAGTTAGATGCACTGACTTCTCTCTCGGGGGAAAGTTGGGAGCTTGAAGCGTTTGATGACGGGAGGGAAGTGCTTTATCTTGATGGAGTGGAGGAGTGCGTAAAGACTCCGACGGAGAGGGGATATGTTTTAACGCGTGACGGAGGGAGTGAAGAGTTTTCGTTCGATGGTAAAGGGCGCCTTGTTTCATGGTCTGACCAGGATGTCGATGAAACTCTTTCGTACGATGAGAAGGGAAAGCTCACGTCGCGTAGGATAAACTCAAAGGATGGCACGCTGATCGAGCTTCTGCTCTACGGCTACGGCGGGGACGGGACTTTGCTTGAGATCACATCGGACGGAAGGTGTTACCTTGTGCTTGATGACGGACTATCCTACAAGATCAATGATGTCGAAAGAAACGTATACCTGGACTCTCCGGTGCTTCTTTCTTCGGATATCTCGGACGGGGAGATCGATTTCTCTTTCTCTGGTGACGGCTCGTTCACAATCGAGAGCGACGGGAAAAGGGATTACTACGACAGCACCGGTGCCTTGTTACGTCGGGAAGACGGGGATGTCCTTTTATCTTATTCTTACATCGATGGCATCCTTTCTTCAGTCACGATGGAGCGCGGAAACGAGCGTATCGTAAGGCACATCGACGAGGGCGGACACGTTGACCTGGAGGATGTGTATCTCGATGGAGAACTTTCAAGGACTATAAGACTGATCGAGGACGGTACGTTCTATGAAGTCAGGTACGCTGATGGGAAAGGGTATGCGTACGTGCACTACGACAGGGATCGGAGGCGTATATTGGAGGCAGGGAGCTTATGATCACGTTGGAGCTTGCCATACGCTTCTCTTCTCCTTCGTCAATCGGCGGGAAGAGGCAGCTCTTACGAACCCTTCTGATGGCGCTTTCGCTTTCTGCCATCTTCACGCTCATCTCCCTTTTGTTCCAGCTACAGGAAGAGAGGATCGACTTGGTCAAGTCCACGACATCATTTCCAGTCGTCGCTACGACCGATGAGATCGGGAAGGTGGAGGATCTCTATCCGGGCGTTCCTTTATTCAATTACAAGGAGGAGAGCGTCCTTCTTTCGGGTATTCCTTTCTCTGTCAGATATATAGATGAAGACTACAAGGGAATATTCGATTTGATCGGGGGAAATGCAGATGCTTTGGTGCTGCCTCTTTATAGAAGGGGTGCAGTCGGGGACGGGGAGGTTTCCATGCTCAGCCTTTCAGGGCGCAGGATAGTTGGCGAGAAGGTTGAAGTCTCGGGCTATTACGTTTCCCCGAACAGGTCGTTTGACCAGATGTATGCGTTCCTTCCGTACGAAAGCGCTCCAGAGTATCTCGATACGAAGGTTGCATTCCAAAATGACGTTGATGTCAGATTATTGGATGCTGCCGGCATAAGCTATGAAACTTGGAAAGAGAAGGAGAATGTGCTTTATTCAGCTTTGCTCCTTGAAGCTTTCCTGATGATCTTCGTCCTTCTTTTTCTTTTCATGGTGGTCTTTCTTTCTTTGAGAAAAGGGGTCAGGGATTTCTTATACGACAAAAGAAGGGAGCGCCTTTCCTTGTCAGTCATGGGCCTTCCAAAGTGGAAGATAAACTTATCATTCTCCCTTCCGATACTCTTTTATGACGTTTGTTCCATGATTCTTTCCGTAATTTTTTCTTTGTTTTTGGTTAAAGGTGCATACCCCTTCATCGGACTATATGGAGAAGGGCGGATCTCTTGGGGTTTTGTGTTCTCATTCATGCTCTTTTTCATCATCCTTCGCATCCTTGATATCGTTTTTCTTCTGCATCGTATGCCCGGGGAGGTGTATTGTAATGAGTGAGATAATAATTTCTGCAAAGGATATTGTAAAAAGTTATCCATCGGGGAAATCTCGTGTAGAGATATTGAAAGGGCTTTCCCTCGACGTTGGAAAAGGGGAGAGCATCTCGATCGTAGGTAAGAGCGGAAGTGGGAAAAGCACGCTATTGGGGATTCTCTCGCTCCTGTTGGATATGGATTCGGGAACTCTTGAGTATTACGGGTGCGATGTGTCAAAACAGCCGAAGAGTGAGATTTCGTTGCTGAGGATGAAGAAGATCGGATATCTTTTCCAGTCATCCCTTCTCATGGAGGATTTCACGGCATTGGAGAACGTGATGATGCCCCTTCTGGTAGACGGTGTCAAAAAGCGCGATGCAAGGGAAAAGGCAGAAGAGCTTGTAGCGTCATACAAACTTGAAGATAGAATGAATGCCAGGGTGAACGAGCTTTCCGGAGGGGAAAAGGAGCGTTTTGCGCTTCTGAGAAGCATAATCAGAAAGCCCGACGTACTCTTTCTGGACGAACCGACCGGGGCATTGGATGAAGAGAGCAGAAACAGCGTGATCGATAGCATATTCTCACTTTCCGGAAAGTCTGCAATAGTTCTCGTAACGCATGACAAGGATCTTGGGATGCTTGCAAATAGGCGCTATGAACTTGAGAAAGGGGTGCTCTTTGAAAAGTAATCTTTCCCTTTATGTCTTAAGAAAACTTGGAGCAGGTGCCGGTTTTGAAAAGAAAGTCTCAATCCTTTCATCATCTTTAGTAATAGTGATACTGTCGATGCTCCTGACGTTCTCTCTCTCTTTCATCTATTCGATGGAGAGCGGAATAAAGGATATCCTTGTATATCTAGGTTCCGGAGATATTCTATCCTCTGTGGATATGAAAGGGGATCATGTTATCTCATCTGACGCTGTTGAGAGTACAACAGGTGTCATCTTCTCCTCCCGTGGTAGCTATCCCGTGATGTTGAAGGGAGTTGCCTTCGATTCGTATTTTTCTCCGGAACGCCTTGGGTTGTTATCACTTCCAAAAGGAATGGATGAGGGGCTTGTTATTTCCCGCGATGCATCAGAAGCGCTTTCCGTGTCATCAGGGGACAGGGTATCGCTTTTGATCTGGGACTCGGGGAAAGGGAGGGTGCGACCCGCATTGATGGAAGTGAGTGGAATATTCGACACTGGTTACCATCAATTTGACAAAGGGCTCTGTTACGTTCCCTCAAGCATTCTTGATGAGAGAGTGCAATACGAAATCATTACGGAGAATCACGCCATTCCCGATTTGAACGCGCTTGATGCGTATTCGTCGCGGATGATCTATTCCGAGATCTATTCGAACCTTGACTTGAGTCTCCGACTGTTGTTGTTTGTCTTCGTTCTCATATCAATCCTTTCTTCCGCATACGCTTCGTCGATTGCATCGTTTTATGTGTCAAGCGACAAGAGGGATATAGGGCTTTTGATGTCATTGGGGCTTGGGTCTGGATCGGTTTTGATTCTTTATCTGAAGATAACTTTCTCCGAGATCATCCTTGCGATATTTCTAGGCTTTATCCTCGGCCTTCTTCTCTCTTACTCAACTCCTTTCATCCTTTCATTCCTCGTAGCACACGGATTTGACGCTTTGGAGATGTATTTGGTTCGCTTCGAGGTTGAAATCCCGTTGCTTCCCATCTTGGGCGTTTATGCGCTGTTGGCGTTTTTTTCATTCCTTGTTCTTCTTTTCTCCCTTTCCTCACTCACCAAGCGTAGCATCTTGGAGAACATTGGCTCTTTCTAACTTCCCTTTGCTATGTTAATATCCTGACTTGTGAATCTTGAAGTTTTCTCTTTGGGTACAGGTGGCATGATGCCTCTTCCCGGTCGGTTTCTTACATCAATGCTCATCAGGCGTGACGGCGATTTGTTCCTTTTCGATTGCGGGGAAGGTACGCAGGTATCGCTGAAGATGCTTTCGCTCAAATGGAAGAAGATCAATGCGATATTCATCTCACACATGCATGCAGACCACGTAACAGGACTGCCGGGGATGCTGATGCTTTCAAGCCAGGTAGACAGAACCGATCCGCTTTACATCTTCGGCCCGGATAGACTCAAGGAGTACGTTGAGCAGACAAGGCGCATACTCGACATGTACATCAATTACGAGATCGTCGTAATCCCTGTCAAAGAGGGTGTGGTGATGGAAGATGAAGAGTTCACTATCGAAGCTTTCAGACTGGATCATACGAAACTTTGTTACGGCTATTCCCTTGTCGAGAAAAAGAGGAAAGGGGAGTTCTACCCCGGGAAGGCGATCGAATACGGCGTTCCCAAAGGCCCGATGTGGGGGATTTTGCAGCACGGCGGGAGTGTAGTTCTTGAAAACGGACTTACTGTCACTCCCGACATGGTCATGGGCAGGGAACGTGCCGGACGCAAGATCAGTTACGTTACAGATACCCTGTACTTTCCCGAGATCGCAGATTACGTACATGACAGCGACGTCCTCTTTTGCGAAGGTATGTTCGAAGACGCCCTGGAGGAGAGCGCCAGGGAGAAGAAACACATGACAGCGCGGCAGGCTGCCATGATTGCACGCGACGGAGGATGTTCCCGCCTGATGCTCCAGCATTACTCTCCGCGTTATTCGAAAGATGAATTGAAAGTCTTGGAGAAGGAAGCGAAGGAAATATTCCCAGCTACCATCCTCACCAAGGATAGGATGTCTTTTGAGATTCCATTGAAAGAATGAAAAAGGCAGCTTTCGCTGCCCTTTTTCATGCCCTTTCCAATTCTCTGTCCAATGTTTTCAACAGCGTATCGGCATTGCCCTTGAATTCGCCGACCGCAACTTTTTCAAACGGTCTCAGCGCCCGCAGCGCTTCAACCCTGTTGTAGAGTGGCATTATCAGATAGTGCTTGCCATCTTCGTTGAACGAAAGGCTGTCTCCTCCGAGTGCATTTGCGAACGCTTCATCGGTTACGCCCTCGCCATCCTTGACAGCCGCAACAGAGAATGTATAACCATACTTCCTGCTGTTGCCTATCTCTTCGTCCAAAGCTTCTCTGAAGGAGAGCATCTTGACTTCCTCTTCCTTCTCGATGTCAACCGGCTTTTCAACTTCAACTACCTTTTCAATCTCGACCGGCTTTTCGACTTCGACTATTTTCTCTACGTTTCTTACGATTTCCACAGGAACTTCACGGATGACTTCAATCGGGCGTTCAACGACCTTCTCTACGACCTTTTCGACTTCCACAGGGCGTTCAACTATCTTTTCGACTTCCACGGGTACTTCCTTTATAATCTCAACAGGAACTTCCCTTACCACTTCCCTTACGGTTTCGACAGGTTTTTCGACGACCTTCTCTACGATCCTTTCAACTTCCACAGGAACTTCTTTTACGACTTCCTTGATGACTTCAACCGGAACCTCCTTCTCGATTACGGTTGCCTTCTCCATCTCCTGGATTTTGTCAACGCCGTTGGATACCGGATCGTCGGTCGGCTTTGCATATAGCGGTTGATCGTATGCGTTAGGACTGAGCATGTCGCTCTCAAGCTCTTCATCTTCCTTGTTTCCTTTTCCTGCTATATACCCGACTTCGACAAGGACAAGTCCTATGACAAGAGGGAATATCTTGATCAATACATTGTAGATCTCACGTTCTGTTATCGAGAAAGAAGGTACGATCACAAGCAAAAACAGCGCGAAGAACAAGCCGATCACTACGGCTGAAATCACAACGCTTGAAATGACGAGCTTCAAAGAGCTTGAAGGTTTTGACATGAGCTCCTCCATATTATCCTGAGCATAAATTTCATACTCAAAGCTAATTATAGGCTATAATATCTCTTGACAGCAACTTAATAATTCTAAATTTGAAATCAATTCCCATTTGCTTTTTGTGGCATCACCGTAGAGCTTTTTCCAATTTCTTGACGTAGTATCTTATAGTTTCGTGCAATCTTTCTTCGAAATTCCCCGTCGGAGAGAATCCGATTTCGCTTCTTGTTTTCATGTCCGAAAGTGCATACCTCTCGTCATGCCCCGGTCTGTCTTCGACGAATTCGATCAACTCGTCGCTTTTCCCCATAATCCCAAGGATCTTTCTTATGATCCATAAGTTGCTTTTCTCGTTTCCTCCGCCTACGTTGTACACCTCTCCGCTTTTTCCTTTTTCGATCACTTCATCTATAGCAAGTGCATTGTCTTTTACGAATATCCAATCGCGTATGTTCTCTCCGGTACCGTAAACCGGTATCTTCTTGTCGAAGAATGCATTTCTTATCACTTTAGGAATGAGCTTCTCGTAGTGTTGGTGAGGCCCGAAGTTATTCGAGCTACGCGTAATAACGACATCAAGGTCGTATGTGCGGTGGTATGCGAGGACGGCCATCTCTGCACCCGCTTTTGACGCGCTGTACGGGGAAGAGGGGGAGAGCCTGTCGCTTTCAGTGAATTTCCTATCATCATCCAGAGACAGGCTTCCGTATACTTCATCCGTCGATACTTGCAGAAACCTTTTCGTCTTGTGCTTTCTCGCACACTCGAGGAGGTTGATGCATCCCATTACGTTCGTCTCGTAAAAGAGCGAAGGGTTCTGGATCGACGAGTCGACGTGGCTTTCTGCCGCAAAGTTCACCACGACATCGGGTCTTGATTCGTCGAATACCTTTTCCAGTTGTCCTGGGTTTCTGATATCGCACTTCACAAACGATATCAATTTTTCATCCACATACGGTTTTATCACATCGTATGTAGATGCATAAGTCAGCGCGTCGAGCGCAACCACCCTCCGATCGGGATGTTTTTCCAAAGAGAGTTCGATGTAGTTCGAGCCGATGAATCCGGCTGCCCCGGTTACCAGGAACGTTTCATACGTCATATCCCTTTTATTTTCCATCCGTTTTCGTATAATCGGAAGGGGAGATGTAGATGATAATTTTCATAGTGTTTTTCGTTATCGTCGTATTTGTATTGATGACGATGGTAAATTACAGGAAGCAGATGCTCAAAGCAAGAAACACATACAACGAGAAGATGCTTCCCATTGAGAAGAAGATGCTTGCCCATATGAAGGACAGGGGAAAGAAGATAGAGACCGTCATCCGGATGATAACGATGAATGAAGATGCTTTGATCTTCGTCTCTGACGAGGAAGGCGCGTACGCATCGATCGGAATGAGTGATTCAGTGATCGGTTTCCCGTATTCCGATGTAGTGGATGTTGCGATCGACAACCCGATGGATGGAAAAGAGATGAAATTCCTTGCAGTCGATTTGGATTTGAAAAACCAAGGAAAGCTCAGGTATGTCTTTTCAGACAAGCCATTCAAACCCAAAACCTATGTGGGCGGGATCGTCAAGAAGTATGCCGACGACTTTTATTCCAAACTTTTGGAAATCAAAAACGGAAACAAGGCGAATGAGTGAGTAAAAGGCCGCCCGAAGACGGCCCTCATGTTTCTCAGTTGATCCTCTTTTTGCCTCTCTCAAGGAGTTCCGTGAGCTTTTTGCCCGGTTCCTTGAACTTTGAAAGGAAGATCATTGCCGCAATTATATACGGCTTGTAGGATGCTTCCTTGTAAAGCGGAACGAGGTATCTGTCGAATACCGATGCGTCGACTTCGCCCTCTTTGCATGAAACGCCGGTGATATCAGCCGGCAGGCAGTGGAGGTAAAGTGCCTTTCCGTTCTTCGTCGTCTTCATCAACTCTTCCGAACACGTCCAGTTCTTGTACTTTGCATTGTTCTCAAGGCACTTCTTCTCAAGATCCTTCAGCGCATCGAATTCACCGTTCTCAACCAAGCGTGTGCGCTCTTCCATTACCGCAAAAGGTGCCCACGATTTCGGATATACGATATCGGCATCCTTGAATGCCTCCTCCATCGAATTGACTTTCTTGAACGATCCACCGCTCTTAGCCGCGTTCTTCGTTGCAATCTCCTCGACATCGCTCATCACGTTGTACCCTTCCGGATGCGCAAGTACCACGTCCATGCCGAATCTTGTAAATAGTCCGATAACACCTTGCGGAACTGAAAGCGGCTTTCCATATGACGGGGAGTATGCCCATGTCATTGCAACCTTCTTGCCCTTCAGGTTCTCGATCCCTCCGAACTCGTTGATTATATGAAGCATGTCAGCCATAACCTGGGTCGGATGGTCGATGTCGCATTGCAAGTTCACAAGCGTAGGCCTCTGCTCCAGCACCCCGTCGCGGTATCCTTCCTGCACGCTCTCGCTTACAGTCTTCATATACGTATAGCCCTTGCCGATGTACATGTCATCCCTGATTCCGATTACATCAGCCATGAAAGAGATCATGTTGGCTGTTTCCCGTACTGTCTCGCCATGTGCGATCTGTGAGACTTTCTCATCCAGATCCTGTACTTCAAGCCCAAGCAAGTTGCATGCGGACGCAAATGAAAACCTGGTGCGGGTCGAGTTGTCGCGGAATATCGAGATTCCAAGCCCCGAATCGAAGACTTTCGCAGAGATATTGTTTTCCCTCAACCCTCTGAGGATTTCGGCCACTTCGAATACGGCCATTATCTCGTCATCGCTTTCCTTCCATGTGTGGAAGAAGTCATTTTGATACATGTTCTTTGTCTCAAGGCCTTCAAGAACGTTTATGAGGCTCTTGATATATTCTTTGCTTTTGGCCATTTGATCCTCCTTGATCTTTAGAAAGTCTATCATATGAGTAGAAAGCGGACAAGAATAGGTTGACAAGCCTTTGAAATTTCTGCTACCTTCTCACTGTTGCACTAGGGCCGCTAGCTCAGCAGGTAGAGCAACGCCCTTTTAAGGCGTGGGTCATTGGTTCGAATCCAATGCGGCTCACGTAAACCTAGTCTCCTTCGTCTAGTGGTTAGGACAACGGGTTTTCATCCCGTCAACGCGGGTTCGATCCCCGCAGGAGATGTTAATGCAATTAGGAAGGTCAAAAACCTTCCTTTTTTCTTTTTGTAAGTCTCTTACATACAAGAAGTTACCAAACAGATATATTTATATCTATATGATTTAGTATTTTATGCAAATTAACTCTAAAATGCTTGATTTTGCGCTTTTATTTTTTAATTTTTTGAGGAATTTTATAGTTTTCCCCTATTGAATAGGATGAATATACTATCTTGTCCTAAGTTTGCTTTCTCTTACTTTCTTAAGAAAGCCCCAAGACATTTAATGTTTCCTGAAGCTTGGCTTGTATTGATTCGAGTGCCGTGCAGTCATAAAGGTTTTTATGGAGTTCTTTGGGGACTGATAGATCAGTCACCCCAAAGATACATCAAGTACCATCATGACTAGAAATCCTGCTACAAGTGCCAGTGCACCGTGGTGCGGATGCTCTTCGATCTTGCTTTCGGGAATCAGGTCTTCCGCCACTACGAATATCATTGCTCCTGCTGAGAATGAGAGAAGGTATGGAGAGAGCGGGGATAGAATGGAAGAGAGAAATATACCCAACAGCGCGCTCAAAGGTTCTGCGATCGAACTTGCAGAACCAGAGAGAAACGCTTTCAGTTTTCCTTTCTCTTTTGACAATGGTAGTGATATCGCGGCTCCTTCCGGAATGTTTTGTATTGCCATTGCAAGTGCTATTGCGAAAGCTGGGGATGGATCGAGCCCTCTTGAAAGGTAATCGCCGAGTGCAAAGCCTACGGCAAGCCCTTCCGGAAAGTTGTGGATCGACATTGCCAGAAAGAGTCTGGAATTCCTTGAGAGCTTGCATTCAGGCCCTTCCTCCTCCCCGGAAAGGTGCATGTGGGGCACCAAGTGGTCGATCGCAACCAGAAACAGTGCACCAAGGAGAAAGCCGACTGCCGGGGGAATGAACGAAAGCTTTCCAAGCTCTTTGCTCTCCTCAAGCGCAGGTATCAGGAGCGACCATATCGATGCTGCGATCATCACTCCTGATGCAAAGCCGAGGAATATGGCTTCATTCTTTTCCGATAGTTCCTTCTTGGAGAAGAACACCAATGCGGAGCCCAGTGTTGTCGATATGAAACCCAGGAGGATTATCAAAAGAAGTGACAAGTCTGTAATCAAAGCGAATCCTCCAGTATCTCGTCAAGTTCCTCTCCCGAGAGGTCGTAGTTATAAAATAGGCGATAGAACTCCCTGACGCGTTCCTTGACGTCGAGGTCTTTGTTCTCTTCAGGATACAAAAGCTTTGAAAGCCAGTCTATTCCGATCAGCCTGTTAAGGGCGGGAGGCGCATCCACGAATGAGTATGGAACTGATGGGATTTTATATACGTGGTTGCTGCTGACGGCATCAAGCAATGCCCATTTCTTGTCGGATTTTACCATCTCATATGCATTTTCGTTTGAAAGGATGATGTACTCCGGGGATAGCATGAAAAGCTCCTCAAGGGTAACTTTACCCCCTCCTTCCTGGAATTTTCCATCGATCACATTCTTTCCGCCTGCAAGCTTTATCGATTCTGTGTGGAAGCTCCCTGCAGGATATGTCAGAAGAACGTCTTCGGAAGGGGAGTAGTAGATGCTTTTTTCTTTCCCGACGCTTTCCCTCGTCCTTTTCCCCCTGGCTATGGTTTCCTCCGCAAATGATGCAAGGACTTCCCCCTTTTCTTCGGTGCCGAGGAGTGTTGAAAGCTTTCTCAGTGCAGTCGGGGTGTTCTCAAGGTAACTTTCTATGAAGACGACTGGGATCCCCGTCTCCTTTTCCAGTCTGTCGAGGTCTTCGCTTATACCGTCCTTTATCTCTCCGATGTCGATTATCACATCAGGATCGGCCATTATCAAAGCTTCCCGATTCAAATTCGATTTCGCCCCATAGAATTTGCCGAAAAGCGGAAGACCTTTCATGTAAGGAAAGAATTTCTCCGTCGTTTCAGTCATCTGGTATGTAATGCCTACGAGCAATTCGGGGTTGAGTGCAGCTATCATCATCTCGGCAGGGCGTCCTGCGGCGATAACCCGTTCCACTTTCTTGATCGTCCGTACCCTTCCAAGCGAATCGGTGAACGTAACATCTCCGAAGAGCGGAGAGATAAGCAAGACAAGAAGAACAAATACAGCTATCTTCTTCATCTTTCATTCCTCCTTTGTATGATGCTCATTACAAGCTTTTTCCTATTTCTGATTACATACGGGAATTCTTCGTCGTTCTGCACTTCAATTCTCTTTTCCCGTTTCTTGTATGTAATATCGAGGAAGTCGATCGCCTCCTGATACGACCTCGCGCATTGAGGGAACTCGAGTTCGAAATACTCTTTCTCAACTGCAAATCCAGGTCTTTCCATTATTTCCCTCTTTCCTTCCTTCTGTATCACTATTCCTTTCCTGCGCCTTCCCATCATCTTCCAGACGTTTTCATCGTTTAGGAAAAACACTGAGAGAAGGGTCTCTTTCCCGTCCTTTCGCGATTCGTAACCACATTTTTCGAGATCAAGGTTCGGAAAAAGCTTTGAAGATGCGTTGATTGCATCCTCATCGATGTCGATTCCAACCATCGATATACCTGCTTTTCTTAGTTCGTAGTCCAGAAATGCAATTCCACATCCTGCGTCCAGTACCCTTTCCCCCGGGGTGATGTGGCGCATTATCCTCATAGAAAGCTCTTCATGGAAAGTGGAGTTTCTTGATGCATCGATGTAGTACCTTATCCTTTCTTCCGTCCACCACTTCAAGCTCTCAGACATACGTATCTGTTTTTCCCTCCGTCGTTCAGGCCCATGACTTTGATCTTTCCTTCGTAAAGCCTTTCGAAAACCTTCTCTTCGTATGCTTCCTCCCTTCCCCCGGAGAAGATGAGTTTCCGGTCGTCGAGTATCAGTATTTCATCGGCAAACTCAAGCGCCTCAGATGGGTTGTGGGTGGAGAAGAGTATACCCTTGTCCTCTCTTTTCAATTCATCAAGCTTCTCGTGGATTGATATCTGGTTTTCGTAGTCGAGGTTTGCCGTAGGTTCGTCAAGCATCAGGAACGATGCGTTCTGTAATATCGCACGGGCAAACAGCACCAATGCGCGCTCCCCGCCCGAAACGTTTTCAATCCTTTCGTATCCAAGCTTTGCAATTCCGAGTTTCTCAAACAGTTTCTTTGCATTACATTCAGATGTCTTGTCAGGGGCTGAGAGTACGGGGAGTGTGCTTGCAAGTGCCATCAGGGCAACGTCGATGCATTCATATCCTGATAGCGTATTCGTATTTTGCGGTATGTATGAAAAGACCCTGCCGTCAGGAGACGTCAACCTCCTTCCATCTGCAAGTATCTCCCCACTCTTTGCTTCCAATATGCCAAGCATGAGTTTGAAAAGGGTGGTCTTTCCCGATCCGTTCTTCCCCATCAGGGCATAAGACTTCCCGCTTTCCAGTGAGAAGGAAACCCCGTCAAGTATTCGTTTCTCCTTGTATGCGAAAACAATATCTTTTACATCTATTCTCATCGCATCCTCCTGCTTTTAGTGATGAGGTAGATGAAGAATGGCGCTCCGACGAAGCTTGTGATTATTCCAAGCGGGATTTCGGTCGTCGTAAGCGTTCTTGAGATCGTATCGACCAAAGTGAGGAATGCTGCGCCCGATATGATCGACAACGGCACGAGGTGCTTCGTGTCGTAGCCTGCAAAACTCCGCGTAAAGTGCGGGATCACGAGACCTACCCATCCGATTGACCCGGAGACTGCAACCGACGCGCTTGTAAGGAGGGTTGCCGAAAGGATTGCCAATGTTTTGAGCCTCTTCACATCAACTCCGATACTCATGGCCTCCTCTTCCTTTAGGGAAAGGAGGTTCAACCTCCACTTCAAAAGCACTACAGGCGTTGCCGCTACTAGAAGTATGAACGCCATGAACACTATGTCGTTCTCCCTGAAGCTTGAGAGCGATCCCATCAGCCAGTAAGTGATCTCCGGAAGCGTCTCCTCTGTATCTGCAACTAGTTTTACAAAGCTTGTAAGGGATGTGAATATTGAAGAGACCATTATTCCGGAAAGGATGAGCGCAACTTTCCCATCCCCATGTACTTTTCTTCCAAGAAACGTAACGATTGCAATCGATGAAAGCCCGAATAGGAATGCCGAGAGCGATACCATCGCGTATGGCAGTCCAAGCAGGAGCGCAAGGGATGCCCCGAATGCAGATGCCTCTCCAGACCCGAGTACATCCTGGGATGCCAACGGGTTTTGGAACACGGTTTGGAAAAGGAGCCCGGAGAGCGCAAGCGATGCCCCTACGAAGGATGAGAGCAATATCCTTGGAATCCGTAATGCAAAGACTATCGTCTCTTCCTGGATGGTCCACGTGCATTCGATCGGAAAGATCTGGGCAAAGAGGATTTTCATCAGTTTCAGTGGAGTTATCGGGTACCGCCCGAGGGAGAATGCAAGGAGAAAGACTGCAATGTAAAGCAGTATGAATATCATCAGCGTTTTTTTCCCTTTCATCGCTCCCCCGTGTAATCCAATATATTTTACTAAAAATAATGAATGTAGAACAGTTCTTTTCAACAGGATATCATTAATGTCATGTTGATTGATTTTGTCGATAGGGAGAAGGATATCCCCGCTATCCTCGGAATATATGGCGAGTACATCGATTCTTCCATCACGTTTGAATATTCTCTTCCTTCGCTTGAAGCGATGGCGGAAAGGATCTGCGCCATCTCAAGCGATTACCCTTACATCGTCTTAAGAAATGACGACGGGAGCGTAGTGGGGTATGCGTATGCCCACAGGGTGTTTGAAAGGAGCGCATACCAGTTCGACGCAGAGGCTACCATATACCTTTCCAAGAGTGTATCCGGGAAAGGGTATGGGAGACTCCTTTATGAAAAGCTATTCCCGATTCTTGAAAAGATGGGGATCCGCAACCTCTACGCCCTTGTAACTGAAGAGAACGGCAATAGCATAAGCTTCCACGAGAAGATGGGTTTTTCCAGATTTGCACGCTTTGAGAACGTCGGATACAAGTGCTCAAGGTGGCTGTCGGTGGTCTGGTTGAGGAAAGTCATTTCGCCTTTCACGCATCCTGCCATTCCGCTGATCCCGTTCAGCTCACTGCCCGAGGCTTGGTGCTTGTCGATCTTGAGAGGTGATCAAGAGTAATCGGGATTTATATTGAGGGATTTAATTAATTACTTATATAAAAAGAATTTAACTTTTTTCAAACCCCTCAAAAATGCCATTTTGCCCACGGTTTGCCCACGCTTTTTATTTCTCGTGGGCAATTTTCTCGAAGAGTTCAACGGCTTCATCCTCCTGAGCTTGTGTCACGTGGGAATAGATTTCCAATGTGGTTTCCGGGCTGGAATGCCCTAGTCTTGCCTGTACGGCCTTGACGGTTGCTCCGGCTTCAAGCAGCAATGTCGGATGGGTATGTCTGAAGACATGGAAAGAGAATGGCTTATCCAGGAACTCGGCCATCCTTGCGCATTTCCATTGAAGGCTTGCTTCCTTTATCGCATCCCCGTTCTGTCTGCGACATACGTAGTCGACCGTATCCTTGGCGCTGATGACGACAAAGCCATCCTCTTCGGCATATGTCGTGTAATAGGTCCTGTAATCCCGTCTGTGCTTGAGTTGCTTTTCCCTTTCCGCTTTCAATATGTCCGTCAGGGTTTTCCCGATTCTTATGTCCCTTTTGCTGGAGGCCGTCTTCAATGAGGCGACCTCGTGGTCTATGATTTGCTTCCTGATGTGGATGATTCCCTTCTCAAGATCCACGTCGTCCCATGTGAGAGCCAGGACTTCTCCAATACGCATTCCCGTGAACCAACCGATTTGCAGTGGAACGTAGTAATCGGAATCTTCACCGACCTCCCTGATCATCCTGTCATAGTCTTCCTTGGTCAGCGGACACTTCTTCTTGGCTTTCTTCGTGTTCTCAGGAACCTTCACCCTGGAGATGGGATTGTACTCTATCCAATCCATATCCAAGGCGATATTGTATGCCCCGTTCAGAATGATCTTGATTACCTTCAGCGTTTTCTTCGTATAGGATTTCGCGAGGTCGTTGAAGAACTTTACGAAGATGTCTTTCTTCATCGTGGAATAATCATATTGTCCCAAGACCGGCTTGATGTGATTGCGCGCAAGATGTTCGTATGTCTTGTATGCATTCCTCGTCAGGTTTGTCTTGACGTAGGTCTCAAGATAGTAATCCACGAGATCGGCAAGGCTCATCTTCTTTGGTTCGAATACGATACCGCATTTGCAGAAAGCGGCATAAGCTGAAGCACCTGCCGTCTGTGCTTCCTTCTTTGTCCGGAAACCTGATTTCGAATACTGTTTTCTTTTGCCGTTGATCGAGATCCCCTCAAACCGGTATTCCCATTTGGTTCCGCGTTTTCGTGCCGTCACTTCCGACATGTTGTACCTCCTGTATCATGAGGCATGGCTTGTGCTATGATGGAAAAGCAATGCCTCTAAAATGGTTGTATTGCGATGAGTCATGCACGCTGTGGTAGTAGGGCATGGCTCTTTTTTCAATTCCTATCCACGTTCTCATGCAGAGAGCGACTTACCCATCGAACCTATCAACTGCTTCCTGAATGAACTTGCTGACCGATAAGCCGTGCCTATCTGCTGCATTCTTTATCTTGTCGATATACTCGACTGGAAGCTTCACAGAAAACGCCTTGTATGGCTTGGTAACTCCCTTCGGCCTTCCGGCTCCGGGGCGTCTGCCGCCCCGGGTGTCTTTCTTCTCTTCCATATTCAACCTCTCACTAAAGTAATCAACGAACAAATCGTTCCGATCGTCATCACGATGCTTATGTATATCAGCAGTGTTCTCTCCTTCATTTTCCTTGACCTCGTTCAGCCCTTGGCTTATTTTATAGGGGAGGGCCGAAGCCCTCCGATTTGTACTCACCTGAATATCAGCGTGAGGATTGCGATGACCGTGTCTAAAGTGGCTAGCCCTGCAAGGTAGAACTTTAGCCATCGGTCTTTTTCTTTTTCATCCATATGCTACCTCCTTCATGGTTATATGGTAGCATATGGATGATTTTATAGTCAACTAGAAAATCAAATAATATACATAAATATGTATACATTTTGTTTACAAGAAGACGCTTCGTTAGTATCCTCTAAGAGGAAGCTAACTTGTGAAGGAACAAAGCTGGGTTGCCGAATGGCAGTAGAGTTGAACTCGAGAAATCCCTTGCTCCCAGGGTTAGCTTAATTTTATTTCACATTCATGGCCAATTACTAACCAATTATTTCAATCAGGGAGATTTAAGATGAAAAGATTGTTTTTATCTCTAATGCTCCATAAATCTCCATGTCGGCATTCGTGTAATATTCTGTTCGCCAATACATCAGCGGCGCGAAGAAGAGGTTCTTTGATTGAATTTCCATAGCGGACTACAACCTTTCTTGTTGCAGGCAAAGCAGGATAAAAGCACTGGCCCGTTCGCAAATTCAGAATCTCTCCACGCATTTCATGAAGAATACTATCTTCCAGATTATATTTACCGTTTGTTGCTGTTGTTCTTTCATCAAGAATTATGTCAAACTCCGCAGGATCATCGAAGAATATGCTACCTCGGGCAACCATACATTTCACGGCCCATTTCAATCCTCTTTTAAACGCATAGTCCATGTAGCGTTGTTTGCTTTTCTTATCTGCAAGTACAGCTTTATGATCTATTTTCTTTAAGTTTATTATCGAAGCAAAACGAGAATAGGGTTCTGTTATGGCAAACAATGCTCTTCTGTCGGCATGATCTAACAATGTGGCTTTAAGTTCCGGTAATTCCTTGTACTTTCTTTTCTTCCTTAGTTTCTTTTCCATTGAGAGTACTTTTCTACTAGCTAATTCCATTTCCTGTTTATCAAGGAAAATCAAACCCGCAAAGATAAAGAAGTCATTATGAAGAGGATCGAAAACCCCTGATTCATCTGCCCTAATGTAAATTGTCATAAAAAAAACCTCCCTGCACTGGGGAGGCTCCCAGTGGCCGACGTACTAACCTGAGTACGCTTAAACGCAATGTTCGGTGCCCACTGGTAAGCAGTGCTGTAGGAACCAGCCTGTACTTGTAATGTAGTGGCGAATCCCGAACCTGTCAACTTCTTTTCCTTCTCACAATTTATATTTCGTTATGAAACCATCCGACAACCTTACCAAGGATTCTGAGGCCGTCGGCATTTTTATCAGATATCGATGGATACAATGGGTTTTCACTTAAGAACGTAATTTCAGGATTTTCAGGATCATTGTTATATTGGATTCGCCTCATGGTCGGAATATCATCTATTGCAACAACGTTAAGTCCATCACTATCAATAATATCTCTATTAAAGAGTACGATATCTCCTTTTCCTATATTTAAGCCACTCATACTATTGTCTTTCATAATTAAAGCACCAATAAAACAATTTGATGGCAGCCCAAAAAGATCTTGGAGCTTAAAACTAGAAAGACAGAAATCTTCGTCAGATGTAAATTCTTCAATAGAATTAGGTTTAAGCTTGTCTTTTAAGAAATAACAAGTCAAATTAGACAGAGTAGTCTTGCTAGAATCCTCTGCAGAAAATGCCTTTTTTCGTATAGCGATCCAAGAGTCGTCTAAAAGCGCTTGTTCAGAAACGCCTATATACTTAGCAATTGCTTTTAAATATTTTGCTGAAGGAAGTTGGTTCTTTTTCATATTTGAAACCAACGTTGTATAAGGGATATTCATTTGAGAAGCCGCTCTATTAAGACTTAACCCATTGACACCAAGAAACATCGAAAACTTTTCCCAGAAACCTTTCAATTCAATATTCATAATTCTGAGCATATACGAAGAATAGAAATAAATAAAGCGAAATTACATAAAATTTACGAAATTATGTAAAAATATATTGACAAAAGAGGTTACGAAATCTAGTATCTTTTTCGTAAACATTACGAAATCTAGTATTTCTTAAGGAGGCTTTGTTATTTCATGAGTCAATTGATGACAGCTCGCGAAACAGCAACTTACCTAAATCTATCTTACTCCAATTTCATGGATTTAAAAACAAAAAATCCAAGCGAGATACCTCCGTTCCTTCGCTTTGGAAAAAAGACAGACCGATGGGATAAGGAAACCGTCGACAAGTGGATCAAAGAGAGACAGCAAAGGAGTAACCCATGACCAATGACCAGCTCGAACGATTGGACTATGCGATCAAGACGTTCCTGGACGACAGGGCGTACTACCGGAGGGAGTTCGCCGATGCGCTGCGCAAAGCGCTCTTCTACGAGAAGGAGCACATGAAGGACATCGATGACGAGATCTTCAGAACCAAGTCCCTGAAGGTTCAGGCGATACTCGCGGCGCTCATCGAGAGGTACACGGAAAAGAAGATTCCGAAGGGAATCCTGCTTTTGAAGAAAGTGATCAAGGAAGAAATGGAGGGATGAAATGGAAAAACCGCTCTACACGATCCGGGAAGTTGCAAAGCTTCTGCACATCTCCGCGGGAGACGTGTACAAGCTCTACCATGCCGGGCTTCTGCGATGTCTCAAGCTTGGCTCCCTGAAGGTAAGGGGTGAGGAGATCGAACGCTTTCTTCGCGACAACGAAGGAAAGGAAATAGATCTCAAGGCAATACCGTATGACTCTTCTAGTCGCATAGAAAAAGCGCCTCTGTAAAGGCGCCTCAAACAGGGAGCTATACCCCTTCCAAACCCATTGGGAAGTATAGCAGAGGAAGCGAAATGATTCAACTAAAGTATTCAGTGCTCATACTTCTGACGCTGATCTCCACAGTCGTAATGCTGGCTCTATACGCATCAAGCCAGCCGGTACCTACAAAGAAACTGCACGTCTCGAGGGACGGCCACATCTGGCACATCGTCGGCGGAATCGGCGGACGCGCCGGAGGCGAATACATCGAGGAGGTGTGAGATGCCAAGCAAGAAACCAAATTTCATGAAATACGTCGTGGCCCATGCCCCGGTAGAGGGCAACATGGCCACCGACGAGGCACAGAAATGGATAGACCAGGGCTACCAGCCATGGGGCATGCCATCGATACATAGCAGCTCGCTAACCAAAACAGTCACATGGATACAAATCTTCATCAAAGCCAAGGAGGAAATCAAGAAATGAAGGATGAAAGAATGAAACGCCTCTACGTATGGATTCCGCTGAAGCTATTCGCTGACATCCAGTACCAGGCGAACATGTCGGGGTTGTCCCTGGCTGAATACGTCATCGACGCTCTCTCCGAGAAACTCAGGAGGGAAAGCGATGAGAAATAAAAAGGTGGCAGCGGGGATCCATCTCTTGCGCCTGCATGTTTCAGGTGCGTGGTCGTACGGATCCCGCCATTATCCTCACGGTCCTTTTCAAGCGATGCAGTGCGCTAGATACATCGTATTGGAAAGGTTGTCCCCTATGGCACTTTTTATAAATTTTTCTGGGGCAAATGCCAGTCAGTCCATTTTAGCTGTTCTCCTTGCCCAACGGCTCGGAGCCTCGCGCCAATTTCCTGACAGGCAACCTGTTTTGGCCGCTGCCGGTCTTCGTCCCCGTCAACCACGCTTATCCGCAACTAGCGATTGCGGAGCAAGAATAGGGGACTTCAAAAGTTTGGCTAACATGACACCCCCTTCCTCTGTTCCCAAATATGGGGGATCGAGGTTCATGTTACCACATTTCCACAAATCCACAAACCAAGGAAAGGAGATAACGAATGAAATCATCGGAAATCAGGAATGAGGCTGTCAGGCAACTTGATGCAGCGCTGGCAAGCGTAAGGGATGCTCAAGAGCTCGAGGGCGTGGCTTTCACGGTCACGTTCAAGAAGGCGCCGGCACTGGAGATCAAGTCGGTCTTCCAGTTCGCGAAAGGAACAAAGATCACGGAGGACTGATATGGCGATCAAGATCTTCAACACCAAGGACTATGCGCTCAACGGGATAAAGATACTCGTCTACGGCGCACCGGGCGCGGGAAAGACAAGGCTCTGCGCAACAGCGCCGAATCCCATCATCCTTTCTGCCGAGTCCGGGCTCTTGTCGGTCAGGGACATGAACCTCGACTACATCCCGATAGCCACGATCGACGATCTCTACGAGGCCTACGACTTCTGCACCGGCTCCGAGGAGATGGAGAAGTACGACACCATCTGCCTTGACTCGGTATCCGAGATCGCCGAGCAGGTTCTTTCAAACGAGAAGTCGGCATCGAAGGACGGGAGGATGGCTTATGGCAACCTCAACGAGCGGATGAACTTGCTTCTAAGGTGCTTCAGGGACATTCCCGGCAAGAACGTCTATTTCTCCGCGAAGATGGAGTACGACAAGGGCGCCGACGGAGTGGCGATGTTTCGTCCGTCCCTTCCGGGGAAATCGCTCACACAGGGCATCGGCTACTTCTTCGACGAGGAGTTCGTACTCCTCACGGAAAAAGACAAGGAGGGGAACGTGGTAAGGAAGCTGCAGACGACGGGAGACAGCTATTACGAGGCAAAGGACAGGTCGGGATCGCTTTCGTTCTACGAGGCACCGAATCTGGGAAACATCATCAACAAGATTGCAGGAGGGAAAAGTGGCAATTGAAAAGGTACAGGAAGAGAGAAGGGCGAAGTTCGACGAGCTTGCCAAGGACATCATGGAGTGCAAGGCGCACATCAAGGATGTCCAGGCATACATGGCCGAGAAGGAAGACGAGCTTCTCAAGCTCTACTCGGCGGTCGACCCGACAAGCGACTACGAGGGAAATGAATCCATGGCTTCAGAGAAGTATCAGGTTTCCTTTCTTTACAAGCTCACGAAGAAGGTCGACAAGGAGGAGGCTGATGTACAGCTGAAGGCGCTCGGCAAGCGTCCGGAAGAGCTCTTCAACGTGAAGTACGACTACAGCGCGACGATCTTCAAGATCCTCGATGAGAAGTCAAGGGAGGCGGTCCTCGAGTCGCTTGTGACGAAGAGGGCGAAGACAACGATTGAAATCAAGCCGATAGAGGCGAAGGAGAATTGAAATGGCAAGATTGGAACAGACTTATTATTCGGATCAGCTTCCCAGAAGCTCGGACATTGCGAGGGAACCGGTACCTGCCGGAACCTATGAAGTACAGATCACTGATACAGATCTCAAGACCACAAGGAACGGTGACGGCCGCTATATCTGGCTTGAACTAACTGTAGTTAGGAACCCTGAATACAACGACAGGAAGATCTTCGCGAACATCAACATATCAAATCCAAGCCAGAGGGCAGTTGATATCGGAAGGGCGCAGCTTGGAGATGTCCTTGAAGTCACAGGAATTTCAATGTTCAACGACACCGATATGCTCAAGGGCAAGTTGCTTGGAGTCAAGGTCAAAGTCCAGGAAGGAACGCCAGAGCATCCTAACAAGCAGAACAACGTGACCCAGTTCCTCTATCCTGATGGAACGCCTACAGGCAAAGGTGCAAATCCACATGCATTGAAGGCCGCCCAGCCTGATGCGCCTGTCGAAAGGAAAAGGGAGAGGCCGTTCTGATGGCTTTGCTTGAAACCCCGATCAATCCCTATATCTCCACCTTGTCAAAAACCATCGACGATCTCGTGTGGTGGGATCTCCAGGAGCCGGCAAGGGCATACCTCGGGATCTCATCGATCGGGGAGCCGTGTGCACGCAAGCTCTGGCTTTCCTTCCGCTGGTTCTCCTTCGAGGACTTCGACGGAAGAATGCTCCGCCTCTTCAGGCGGGGCCACAGGGAAGAGGAGACGATCGTCTCGGATCTGAGAACGGCCGGCGTGAAGATAAGCCACGTGTTGGACGATCAGCTTACGTTCGATTTCGGCAGCCATGTCATGGGACATCCCGATGGACTGATAACCGAGGGTGTTCCCGAGGCTCCGAAAACGGAACATATAGCTGAATTCAAGACACACAATGATGCAAGCTTCAGGGAGCTCAAGGCAAAGGGGGTGAAGGAAGCAAAGCCGATGCACTGGATCCAGATGCAGTGCGGGATGCTCGGGGCAACAAGGTATTTCGGCCATCAGGTTGATAGGGCGCTCTACGTTGCAGTCAACAAGAACGATGACGAGCTCTACACCGAGCGCGTAAGACTCGATGAGGAGGCTGCGGAGAACGCGATCCAGCGCGGGCAGAGGATAGCCACGGGCGACTACATTCCGCCGGGGATATCCCAGCGCCCCGACTGGTGGCAGTGCAGGTGCTGCCGCTTCCACGACTTCTGCCACAAGGAAGGGAAAAAGGACAGGCTCCTGCCTGAGATCAACTGCAGGACGTGCGCGCACTTCACTGCAGCGAAGGACGGCAAGTGCTACTGCGAGATGTTCGGGCACTCGGAGATCCCGGTGGAAGCACAAAGGAAGGAGCATTACTGCCATGTGTTCCACCCCGACATGGTCGGATGGCCGTATGTCGAGAGGCTTGGGACGAAGGACAGCGTGGCTTATTCGATCGACCAACTGTCGGAGGACACGGTCTTGAACGGAGCCGACGGGTACTCATCAAGGGAAATCAAGGTTGCGATAGAAGGAGGAGCGACAAGTGCCGCTGGAATTGAGAGGCTATCAGAAGAAGACACTGAACTCACTTTTTGACTGGCTCGAGAACAACCAGGGCAATCCTTGCGTGGTAAGTCCAACGGGCAGTGGAAAGAGCGTCCTTATCGCCGGCTTCATCGAGGAGACGCTTGCTCTTTGGCCTGATACGAGGATCTTGGTGCTGACGCATCAGAAGGAGCTGGTGATGCAGGACGCGAAGGCACTCAACAGGCTGCTGCCTTCGGTTCCGATCGGAATCTACAGCGCGGCTTTGAAATCCAAGGAACTGGACATGCCGGTGACTTTCGCGTCGATCCAGTCGATCTACAAGAAAAGGGGGCCGCATTGGAACGTGATCCTTGTCGACGAGGCACACCTTATAAACAACGAGGACACGGGCATGTACAGGAGTTTCCTCTCAAGCTGCCACTCTCGCGTGATCGGCTGGACTGCAACGCCGTACAGGCTCGGGCAGGGATACCTTACCGATGAGAACGGCCTTTTCTCGGGTCTTATAAGCGAAGTGTCGATACTGGACCTGCAGAACATGGGATACCTTTCAAAGATCCGCAGCAAGGGAACGTTCTCGAAGATGGATCTGTCTGAGCTGCACCTCAGGGGCGGCGAGTTCGTCGAAAGCGAGATGCAGAAGAAGCTTGACACCTATGAGACGAACGAAGCCATAGCCGATGAGATAGTGAAATCCGCAGCGTTCTATGACAGGCATCACATACTTGTGTTCTGCGCCGGGGTGGAGCATGCAAGGCACATGGCGGAAATCCTTAGGGAGAAGGGCATGGCTGCCGAAGACATAAACGGAGAAATGAGCCAGGAGAACAGGGACGAGATACTCTACCGGTTCACCCAGGGTACGATCACCGCCCTGACGAACACGCTGCTTCTTACGACCGGATTCGACTATCCGGATATCGACATGATCGCGATGCTCCGTCCGACGATGTCCCCGGGCCTCTATCTGCAGGAAGCGGGAAGGGGCCTGAGGCTCAAGTCGAACGGCGGCGACTGCCTTCTTTTGGACTTCGCGGGGAACGTAGAGAGGCACGGCCCTGTGGCATACGTCCAGCCCCCGAAGAAAAAAGGGGAAGGCAAAGCCGGGGTGGCTCCGTGCAAGGAATGCCCCGAGTGTCTCGAGATCGTTCCTGCAAGCACAAGGGAATGCCCCGTTTGCGGGCACGTGTTTCCGAAAAACGACATGACGTGGGTGCTCTTCGGCGGGGATGTGAACGGAGACGGGCTCTCGGCGTACAGGGTGATCGGATGGACGTGGCAGATCGTGGAGTCCAGGACGAGCCACAAAGAGCAGATCAGGTGCACATACTCGATCATCGGAAGCTCGAGGCCGAGCAAGTACTACCTCGTCTGGCACGAGGGCTGGGCGGGACAGAAGGGCAGAACCGAGCTGACGGCACTGATGCGGAGGCTCGGGGTGGTCTGGTCGCCCGATGACGACTGGAACGACATCGTCGGGAAGATCGCTGATAAGAAAGCGCCCGAGTACATCGTGACAAGGAGGAACGGGAAGAACCCTAAATACGAGGACATAGTGACGGAGCTCTACGAGGACGACGTGGAGAGGCTTGAGAAGGAAGCGGAAGAGGCAAGGGAGAAGGCTGATGAGCACAGGAAACGAATACTCGGTCTCTGACATCGAGAAAGCCATCCTTGCGGACATAGGGGTATCGGTGACGGTGCCCGATGCTCCGGGGAAGTTCATCCGCTTTGACGTCAGGAAGCGCGGGGACAAGGCTGGCTGGTGCATCTGGTACGAGAACCGGCACTGCACTGTCGCACTCTACGGGGACTGGATCTCGGCCAAGCGCTACGAGTGGATCAACAAGGACAAGAAGGAGATCACGCCCGAGATAAAGAGGGAACTGGAAGATTCCAGGAAGAGAAGGGACGAGGAGCTGAAGAGGGAACGTGACAGGGTGGCCGCGGACGCCGCCGCCTTGTACGAGAGCCTTCCGGAAGCTTCCGACGAGTTCCCTTATCTCGTGAAGAAAGGCGTGAAGAACCATGACGGTCTCCTGAGGTACTGGGAGGAAGACGGCAGCATCGTTTTTCCTGCGAGGAACGTCAAAGGCGAGATAAGGAGCCTTGAGCGCATCTTTTCGGACGGACGGAAGCGCTTTTATCCCGGAGGGGAGAAAAAAGGCAACTTCGCTGTGCTCGGCAGGCTGGAGGACAGGGCCTTCTTATGCGAGGGCTATGCAACCGGTGCCAGTATCTTTGAAGCCACGGGGATACCCGTAGTCATTGCATTCGACTGCCACAACCTCAAGCCGGTCGCGGACGCCATCGGCGACAAGGTGAAGCTGATAGTCGTAGCCGACAACGACGAGAAAGAGAACGGAGCCAACCCGGGCTTGGAATGTGCGAAGGAGTCAGGGCTCTACTATGTCCTGATCCCCGATGCGGGACTGGATGCCAACGACTACGCGTCAAGGTACGGGCTGGATGCGCTTAGAAACCTTTTGTGTCCCAGCAGGTCCGAGTGGATCGAAGACGGCAACAGCTATCTTGAGAAGCCGGCGCCTACGGAGTGGCTCGTGAAGAACTGGTTCCCCAGGCGTGGCATCGGGATGATCTTCGGAGCCAGCAATGCGGGAAAGAGCTTCGTCGCGCTGGATCTGATGCTGACTCTTACAACGGCTCTCGGCTCATGGCACGGCTTCAAGGCAAGGAGAGCCAGCGGGCTGTATCTCTGCGGCGAAGGAAACTACGGCATGCGCAAGCGTGTGGCCTTATGGGCGCAGGAACACCAGGTATCCGATCTGGGTGCATTCAAGGTCACAAAGGGGCCGAAAAGGATAAACGAGGGGTCGGAGCTGGCGTACATCGAGGAGCAGATAGAAATCTCGGGGGGCAGGCCTGACCTGATCGTTGTGGACACGCTGAACATGCACTACTCGGGGGACGAGAACGACGCGCAGGACATGGGAACATTCATTGCTGCAATCAAGGAGCTTTCGGACAGGTATTCGGCATTCGTGCTGATAATCCACCATACGGGGGTCTCAAGGGAAGCCGCGGACAGAGCCAGGGGCTCAAGTGCGCTCAACGGGGCATTGGACGTGTCCGTCTGTGTCTCGAACGAGGACGGGTATCTGACGCTCAACCAGGTCAAGCAGAAGGACGCCGAGAGGCTTGCGCCGTTCGAGCTGCACCTCAGGGGAGCTGCGATCGAGGGCTGGTATGACGAGGACGGTGAGGAGATCACGTCTGCCGTTGTAGAGGACAGGGATCAAGAGAGCGAAGGATCGAGGGAACTCAAGGGCGGAGAGGAGATGCAGATCCTGACCGAGGCCTGGCTTTGGTCGGGGTGCGGAGTGAAGTGCGGATATCCATGCATAAGCAAGGGGGAGTTACGTGGATACATGAGGGAGAAGGAATGGACGAAGGATGAAATCAAAAAGGCTTTTTCAAGCAAGGCCGGGAACTCCCGTTTCATAAACAAGCTTCGTGAAAGTGGTCGGATAAGGGAGGATGGCGAGCAGATCCTCATCGTGAACAGCGCTGATATTTCAGTCTGTTTCCTGCTCGAAAGGTGCCAAGGTGCCAACGGTGCCAAGTAGGTGCCAAATAGGTTTTGGCACTTTTGGCACTTGTGCTCTGATTGGTGCCAACAGGGGGGAGCCCCCTTTCTTTAAGAAAGGGGCCCCACTTGGCACTCAGCAGTGCAGGGGTAAAGTGGCACAAGAAAGAAAGAGTGTTTAAAGGCATTGGTGCCAAATGTCGGAGGAGGAAGATTTGAAGGTTGTGACTGAAGCCCAGATCCAAGCGGAGGTTATCCAGTTCCTGCAAAGGGAAAGGGTATTCTGCCACTCGGTTCCCAACGAGGGTGCGGGGGCGGACATGATCAGGACAACCCAGCTCGTGGCTTTGGGTCTCAGGAAGGGTGTGGCGGATCTCGTGGTCTGGTGGCCCGACGGCATCGGGTACCTGGAGATGAAGGCTCCGGGTGGCAGGATGTCGAAGGAACAACAGGTCTTCGAGGGGAAATGCAAGAACTACGGAGTGAGCTATGACTTGGCTCATTCGGTGGATGAAGTGAAGGCCATTCTGGAATGGCACAGGAGGAAGAGGAATGAGCAATAAGGAAACAAGCGGAGGAATCGGGTTCTGCGGACTGCTTGCAATCGTATTCATAACACTGAAGCTGATCGGGGTGATCTCTTGGTCATGGCTCTGGGTGCTTGCACCCATCTGGATCCCAATGGCTATCGCAGGAGTGTTGCTCCTGCTGCTGGGTATCCTGACGTTGATCGACAAGTGAGGAGGAAAAGAACAGTGGAACTATTGGAGTTTAAGAATAGGATTTTCTCCCTTTTCGGGGTCAACGATATCAATGAATTCTCCGATGCGCTTATGAAGTGTGTATCAGAATACGATGAGTCGATGATATCAGGATATGAGGAGATTGTAGGATCAGATTTTTCTGAGGATTGGATGCAGAAGCTTTTCCAGTATTATGCAGCAGACAGAAAAGGAGCGAAACAGGATTTTACTCCGAAATCATTAGCTCGTCTTGTATCGGCTTTGGCCGATGAAGGAGAGATAGTGGACCAATGCGCGGGTACTGGATCCCTGACAATACAAAGATGGCTTGAAGACAGGAGAGGCCCATTCACGCTGGAGGAGAACGATGAGAAAGTAATCCCATTTCTGCTTTTCAATCTGGCCGTCCGCAATATGGACGCAACAGTTCTCGAGAAAGACGTTTTAGCTGACGAAATAAGGAAGGTTTATGTCGTCAAGCCTGGGGAGCGTTATGCAAAGGTGGTGGCAATATGAGGACTTGTATATCCAACCCTCCGTTTAATATCAGGTGGAAGGAGCCTTTCTTTGCCCAGATGCAACCTAGGTTTTCCCATACTGTCGTTCCTCCCGAACAGAATGCGAACTATGCATTCGTACTGACTGGGATAGAGAGTGCTGATAGATGCGTGATAATACTTCCGCAATCCGTACTTACCTCATCCGTAGAGCAGGAAAATGCAATCAGGCGATATCTCGTGGAAAGCAATCTGCTTGATGCAATAATTATCTGCTCTGGGAACATGTTCGAAAGTACGAGTATACCCGTATGTGTTCTTGTTTTGGACAAACATAGGGAGACAACCAATGTTGCACTGGTTGATCTCTCCTTCGGATACGATGAGGAGGAAAGAGAGCAGAAAGGCCAGTTCGGCAATGCCGTAGCCAGGACATACAAGAAGAAGGTATCTGTTTTCAGTGACGATCTGATCCGGGATACGGTTGCTCTCATCAGAGGGAAGAAACCCGGGGAACATGTCCGTATAGCCTCACGAAAAGAACTTCAGGATGCGGGATATAGGTTTCTTACGGGGCTTTTTGCCCTGAAGCCAGAAGAGGAAAGAAAATCACGGTCGCTGGATGTCATAGTAAGTGACCTAAACGCCGTGATAGCAGAGAAGAACTCCATGAAGCTTACCGTCAATGTCACGTTGGCCAAAGCCCTTGGTCTTGATGTATCCCTATACGAACAGAAAGTGGACTTTTCTGATTTGAACATCTTGTTGAAACGGGAGTGCGGCAAAGAAATCCAAAACGAAGATTATGTGTCCATAACGAAGAACAAGTTGGAATTCAGACTTGAGAATAGGAGTACCAAGACAATACCGCAACCATTTTTGACTGCTTTCAGACTTTGGAAGGAATGGGTGATTTATCTCAACAACAGGGAAAACGTATATCTTGCAGAATTGCGAGATGCACTATTGCCAATGTTGATGACTGGGAGCATTGATGTTTCCAGAGTAGGAGGGTGTGATGGCTGAATACACATACAAAGACGTGATCATCGACCCTGATGATCCGAGGGTGGAGATTGGGAAGGAGTACTACTTCGGGTGTTTGCCTAGAGATGTTCTCAAAAAAGCAAACACGAACTCCTCGTTAATAGGCGAGCTGA
Organism: uncultured Spirochaetaceae bacterium; assembly: GCA_944389975.1. Taxonomy (GTDB): domain Bacteria; phylum Spirochaetota; class Spirochaetia; order Sphaerochaetales; family Sphaerochaetaceae; genus Ornithospirochaeta. Next base: position 31,346 of record CALXOH010000006.1, on the reverse strand, counting down.
AAGAGATTAGAAAAGAAGATAATTTCCCATTCGTGTTTATGGATTTCACCGAGGGTCGTAGCTGCATCATCCGCAAGAAGGAGCTGCCGTACGCCGCGAGGCAGACCAAGTGGCTTGCCGACAACGGCATCAACAAGGGGGACAAGGTGCGGATTGTCAGGAAGGCGGACAACTATGAGGGTGGATGGTTCAGATTCTGGAATCCGGATATGACCAAAGCTGTCGGGAAGGTCGGCACAGTCAGTCATATTTCCACCAACAGGGGAGGAGCGTCGGGCATTGAGGTTGATGTTCTAGACGTTGGACCATTCTTGTACCCTTACTTCGTGCTGGAGAAGGTGGAGCAGAAGTATGTGCCGTTCGATCTGTCAGATAAGAAAGTAAGAGATGAACTAAGAGGAAAATGGATAATTCCAAAAGGACATTCAGATTCCATAGAAACGCAAATAACACTTTTCGGAAGCCAAATGACCGAATACGGGAAGATTTGGTGTGTAGATATGGATATCACTCCTGACAAGTTGTTAGCTTCTTGGACTTTCATCGATGGCACACCATGCGGAAAGCTCGTGGAACAAATAAACGATCAAACAAATTAATCTTTGTGTCTCAAAGAGTTATTCGAAAAAACTGTCGATTTGCAAGATTCTTATCAAACAAATCGGCAAATTAGGAGGAAGTATGACGCTAGAGGAAGCAAAGAAAGAGATAGACAGAATGACTGAAGAGAAATGGAAGACCTATGAGAATACATGTTATACCACCACGCTGGGAGAAGCCTATGGATTGGAAGATGCTATGAGTGTTTTAGATCAGGTCGACGGCGTACCTGTCGGAAATCCCGACCCGTTGACGCTGAAGGAATTAGCCCACGAGCTGAGGAAGATTTTTAAGTTCAGTTATCTGACAGTGGATGATTCTAGATGCATATGCGCATGGAGAGGGGAAAAGCCAAGGTATCCGGAACAGGGAAGATATTGGACTGGAAACTCTTGGGAAGTCAGCATCGTTCTGGAAACATGGGCACGCGAGGTATACATAAACCTCTCCGAGTACGCAGACGAGAACGGCGACATCGACTACTCAAAGTGCATAGTGGAGGTGGAATGAAAACATACACGGTCACGCAAGTATACAACGGCTTGAGGGATTACCAGCATATCGAGGCTGAGTCCAGGGAAGAGGCGATCAGGATAGCCAGCGAAGAGCTGGAGGATCCCATCAATGAGCGGTTCTCCGACGACTGGTTTGCGGAAGAGGAGGAAGAGGAATGAAGGTATTGAAGATCCTTTTCTCCATCATTGGCTTCGCTTTGGCAGTCTTCTCGTTTTGGTTTGTTTCCCAAGGCTTTGTTGTAGCAGACTGGCAGGAGTATGTCCGGCATGTCCTCGGAATACTCATATTCATGGATCTGGCCCTGATCGTTGCAGAGATATGGAGGTGACATGAAAAAGGCAAGGTTCTTCAAAGGCGACTTGGTCCTGGACAAGAAATCATACAGGACCTACAAGGTCGAGGAGATTTCGCACGATGAGGAAGGCAGACGCATCATCATCGCTTTTCCCCATGGCTTCGAAGGTATGGGCATAAGGTTCTTTGACCATGACATGAATTTCCAGATAGTGGGGTAGAAATGAAAGGCAACAGACAGGCGATCATACTCATCTTTTCAAGGCCACGCAAGACAGTGTGGTACAGGTCGATCTCCCAGGCGGCGCAGGCGACCGGTATCTCAAAGTGGCGTATCCTCAGGGGGCTTCAAAGCCCCTATGGGGAAATACCCAACACCCGTCCCGTGATCTGCGTGGATGAGGCGGTCGACTGTCCATCTGATGATCTCTCCCCCTGAAAGGGGAGAATCATTGACGGCCTTGGGGAAAAGTGTGTTATTATATACGTGAAGAAAGGCACTGTCGATAGACGGTTAGCCTCGGAGTCCGCTATTTCAAGACGGACACGTCTATAAAGAGTATCCGCCCTTAATGCTTGCCGGAGCTAGGGCGGTTGTTTTTGTAAAGGAGTATAGCTGTAGCAAGGGAGAGAACCTTAATGGTCAGATCCACAAGTCGCAGTATCATATCCAAAACCATACAAGCTCCTTTCATCACGAAGAATCCATGAAGCCTATACAGGCCCCAGTGTGTTAACCCTGGAGACCAACCGCCTATCCGTTATGACAGCGCCGATTTCTGATTATATCCATGCCGTTGCGATGATCGCAATACTTGCCTTTATCTCTTCCTCCTCTTGGATTCACCATCAGTGTCATGGGTACCCTCAGGAAAAGATGCAAGACTTATGGTTGTCCGAACCTGCACCACAACAGCAGCGGATACTGCGATGAGTGCATCGCTAGATATAGAGCAACTCACCCGCGTGAAGATAAGGAGAAGCCGACATCCAGCGCGCGGAAGCATTACTCAAGCTGGCAATGGCGCAAGTTCTCCAAGGACTTTCTGAAAGAGCACCCCGTATGCGAGATATGCGGGGCGCCTAGTGAAGTATGCGACCACAAGGACATGACGTCCGACATGATGGTCGATGCCTACGGTGGCTTTGATTACGATCCCTCGCACTATCAGGCGCTATGCAGATCATGCAACGCCCGCAAAGGCACGAGGGAAGACAAGGCGATGAGAACTGCATACAAGGCCGGACTGGATATGTTCAACAGACCCTGGGGGTGTTCAGGAAAAAACGACACCCCCTCCTCGACCGCGTTGGGTGGACACACTCCCACACACGGAGGTGATTGAAAATGCCTCGGGCTAAAGAGAACGAGATACTTCAGAAGACTCCGCAGCCGGCTGACTGGCTCAGCGGAGCTGCGAAGAAACACTTCGAGAAGATCATGCCGCCGTTGATCAAGGACGAGGTAGTTTGTTTCGTCGACGTGCCGGTGATAGAAGCTGCCTGTGAGCTCTATGCGATATTCCAGGACGACAGGAACAAGTTTTCAGACAGGAAGGCTGCCCTTGCATCTTACATCTCCGTGATGTCCGCGTTCGGTGTGACGTACAAGGCGAGGAAGCTGCTTGCCATAACGAAGGTTGACGAGAGTGAAGAGGATGAGACCATGGGAGGGCTTTTCGATGACAAGAGCTGAGATCGTCAGGAAACTCACTGAAGGATACACGGCGGCGTACAACCGCTACAGGAACGCAGTACTTCGTGGAGAACGCCCCGCATCCAAAGTGGAGAAAGCCAAGGTGAAGAGGCAGGAGAGGGACCTCAAGGAAGGGGTTCCCGGGTTCCGCTTCGACATAGATGCAGGTTTGAGGCCGCTTTTATGGATTGCCATCAACCTCGCTTTTCCGAAAGGCGGGAAGAGGGGAAAGCCGATGATGCTTGCAGACTGGCAGGCATGGGATACGATCGTACTCTTCGGGTGGATCAAGAAGGACGATCCGAAGACAAGGCGATTCACCGATGCCTTTTTTGAGGTGGCTCGTAAGAACGGGAAATCAACCTATGTGGGAGCTCTCCTTGACTATCTGGCTTTTGGAGAGGTCGATGGTGTCTCGTGTTACATCGGTGCAACATCCCTTGATCAGGCTGGAGAGACTTTCCGGAGGGCAGCCGATGCCCTGAAGCTCAGGAAGGGCGACAATGTCTTGGTTTCGGACAGCAAGAACAACAAGCAGATCAAGTACAAGTCGAGCGAGATCACGGCAATTGCCGCCGAGCCGAAGGACGGGAAGCTCTCGTATGCTGCCGTCATTGACGAATACCACCAGCACAAGGACAACACGCTTTTGAACTCGATAGCCTCAGGAAACATATCCGAGCAGCAGGCGATGCTGATCAGGATAACCACCGCGGGTGTGTCCCTCGGCGGAGTGTGTCATGAGGAATACAAGAAGTGCAAGCGCGTGCTCTCCGGCGAGCTTGAGATTCCAAGGTATTTCATCTCTATCTACGAGCTTGACGAAGGGGACAGCGCCGATGATCCGAAGAACTGGCCGAAGGCAAACCCGAACTGGGGAGTGTCGGTGAATGCCGAGACCTTTGAGAGCCATTACGAATACGCGAGGGCTTCGGAGGATGACATGATCGATTTCAAGACCAAGAACCTCAACATGTGGTGTCACAGCCTGCATAGGTGGGCGAACATGCCCTTATGGATGGAGCGCTGCCGGTGGCATGTCGATGAGGAAAGTCTTGTCGGGAAGATGGCCTACGGAGGCTTGGACCTTTCCTCTGTCTCCGACTTCACGGCGTTCACCCTCGATTTTCCTTTGGAAGATGAAAGGCATGTGCAGATCACGCATTGCTGGATCCCCGAAAGCATGGTCATTCCGATCTCAAGACAGTGCAGGATACCGCTGAGGAAGTGGATTGATGCGGGGTGGGTTACGGCCACTCCCGGTGATGTCATCGATTATGCCTATGTCGTGGATTATCTGACGTGGGCGTACTCGACGTTCCAGATCCACTACATCGCGGCCGACCGCTGGAGGATAGAGGAGCTCGTACGCCTCATGCCGCCATGGTTCCAGGATGTCGCCTACGAGTTTTCACAGGGAATGAAGACGATGAGCCCGACGATCATGGATTTCGAGAGGACTTATTTGGAAGGGAAGGTGTCGGACAACGGCAACGAGTGCGTGGACTGGATGATGAGCTGTGCAGAGACGTTCCAGGACAGCTCGGGGAACGTGAAGCTTGTGAAGCCGAAGAAGAGGACGGAGGCGAGAATAGATGGAGTCATCACGTCGGTAATGGCTCTGTCGAATGCGAAGACGAACGACATGTCCGCGTTCAGCGGATCAGTGGAGGACATGCTTACCGCATGGTGAATAGATGGGAAAGAAGAAGAAAAAGGAAAGCATAGAGCAGTCGATTGCGGCATACGGTTCCGGGCGCAGGGTGTACTATCCGAGGGAGGATCTGCAGAACAGCGCGCTCTGGTCATGTGTTGTGAACCTTTCCAGGCTGTATGCATCAATGCCCTGGCATGCCTACAAGGTCATGCCGAATGGAGACAGGAAGAAGGAGGAGGGATCAGTCCTTGCCGCACTCCTGAAGAAGCCTAATGCATACATGACTTCTTATGATTTTCGCTTCGTCATGGGCTTCAACTTCGAGATGCGGGGCGAGGCTGTCGCGATCATCAAGCGTTCGCGCTCGGGCTTTCCGATAGCCCTTTGGCCCGTGTCCCCTTCAAGCATCGTTGCAATGTACAACGGAGGTTCGATCAGCTACACGCTGGCTCTTACAGGAGAGACGTACGACGTCTCGGACGTGCTGATCATCAAGAACACCCCGATCGGATATGGTGCGGGGGCCGTGCTTGATCCGATGAGATATGCGAAGGACGACATAGACCTTGCCCAGAAGTGCAAGGACATGCAGGCCGAGTATTATGACGGGGCCTCAGTTGTCGGAAACAACATCAGTGTCCCGAGCCAGTTTACGAAGGACCAGCGGGACGAACTGAAGAGGATGTTCGACTCGGCTCGTGGCTTTCGCAACTACGTCACGGACGAGAGGATAAAGATCAACCCGATACAGGTGCAGAACGCGGACATCGCGAAGCTTTCGGAGGCGGAGAAGTGGTCGGCGATAGAAGTCGCGCGGCGTTTCAACGTACCGCCTTTCCTTATAGGGGACACAACCGGCACTTACGCGAATTCCGAACAGCAGGGGCTTTTCATGGTCACCTACTGTCTCGGGCCGCGTATCGCGGCATGGGAAGCCGCGCTCAATGATTCTCTCTGCAGACAAAACGAATATGTCAAGTTCTCGATGGCAGGCATGCTCCGCGGAGATCATGCGACAAGGAGCAATTACTATCTGACCGGCCTTCAGTATGGGTGGCTTACGGTTAATGACGTCAGAAGCATGGAGGAGCTTTCGGGGATTGGTCCTGACGGTGACGTGCATTTCTTCCCCCTCTCCGTCGGCTCGATCCATGACGTTGCATCCGGAAAGTACGCGGGTGGCGGTAACAACAGCGGCATGAACGCTTGGAAGATCCCCTCTGAAAAGAAGATTGGAAAGCCGGAAAAGGAGACCTTGGACGAGTCCAGGGAGAAGAGAAGGGAAGAAAAGAGGAAACATGACCTGTTGTTTGTAGAGGAGGCGCAGAAGCCTGCTAAGAACAACCGGTCGAAACTCGAGAGGATGATAAGACTCCAGATCTCGGAAGCGATAGACAAGCTGAAGGAACTTGTCGCAACGGGAGCCCCGACTACAAGCGTTCTATCAGATCTTCGTACATGGCTTGATTCTACGCTCGACAACATGACTGCAGCTTACAAGGATATCTATTTCGATGTTCTCAAGAAGATGGTACCCGTCATCCAGTCTGAGACAGGGAAGGATGACGATGTGTCAGACTCATCCATTGATTCCTATGCTTCCGTATATGCCCGTAGTATGGCCGAGCGTATAGCGGGAAAGGTCGCATCAGTAGCCAACGCTTCTTTGGGAACGGAAGAGTTCGAAGACGAGATTTCCACGCTCAAGCAGGATTACCCGATAGACCAGAGCGAGGAGGAGACGAACAGGGCTAGCAACGCTTTTTCGATCTTCCTCTTCTCTCAGCTTCATGTATCCGTCTTCCATGTGGTGGCGGCATCAAACAGCTGCGGCTTCTGCGGGACGCTCGATGGGAAGATCGCATCAGTCGACGGCTACGTGCTGACGAAGGGCAGCGACGTTGATACCGGTGACGGTGGAGTCAGACACATAGAGAAGAACTACAAGCATCCGCCTTTCCACTCGCACTGCAGGTGCTCGGTGGCTCCCGGCGAATGAGGAGGAATAATGGACAAGAAACTTTTGATCGAATCTGGCGGAGTGCTTAGGAAGCCCGCTGCGTTCAAGGAAGAGGAAGGGGGCAGAGCCAAGTGGTCGGCCCCTGTATGGAAGCTCGGGGAGATGAACCTCAACGGACGAATCTACTCTTTGCCTCTTGCTGAGAAACTAGTTGAAGAGTCACCCATAACGTTGGCTTACGATGGACACGACGTCGATTACATGACTGGCGAGGAGTACGGGATAGCCAAAGCCGTATGCAAGAACCCGCGTATCGAGGACGGGCAGTTATGGGTAGATATCGAGTTCGTGGATTCAGAGTATGAAGCCCTTCTTGTCACGTTGATGGAGAAGGGGATTGAAATAGGCGTTTCATCCGTCGGCTACGGCGAGCAGGATCCGATGTCCGGAATCATCATTCCGGAAAGCTATGAACTAGTGCGGTTTCTTGATTTCGTCGTTTGCCCAGCGGGCGAAGTATATCTGAAGATGGGAGAAAGGACGAGGAAGGAACACCGTAGACGGTCCGCGGAGACAGTGGTCAAAACGGATGCTGACAAGGCAATGGCTGGAAGGCGGTCAAAGGTAGCCAGGGATCTCGCCAAATTCTTCATAAGGAGAGACAAGGAATGAAAACGAAGAAAGAGACACTTGAGAAAAGGCTCGCGGCTATCGAGAAGAAAGTCGAGGAAGCCTTCGAGAAGATGCTTGAGACGGCATCTGACGATGACATCAAGAAGTATGAAATGCTTAAAAAGCAGGCAGAAGAGGTCATGGAAGAGATCGAGACAGTGGAGGCGCTCGAGGAGAAAGAGGACCTTGAAGAGGGAGGGATCCCCAAGGGAATCCAGAAGGACAAGCCGAAGGCTCTTTCCGAAAGGGAACAGTTCGGGAAAAACCTTGTGGAGGCTGTTTCGAAGGGAACGACTTTCTCGGGACTCCTTCCGAGTGAATGCGCTCAGAACATCCAGATGAAGAAGGAGAAAATTGCCCGCATCAGGGGACTCTGCACGGTTCACCAGGCGAACGGCGAGTACACTGTCATGGTCGAAGGTGATGATGTGGTCGTTGACTACATCGAAGAAGCCGGAACCTTCGGGGAGACGACGCCTTCCATCAAGCCGATCGGCCTTCAGGCCTTGAAGCTCGGCGCGCTTACCAAGGTCTCCGAGGAGTATATCGCAGATCTTGGAGTCGATGTCATGGGTTACATCGAGGACAAGTTCGCGAAGGCCTTTGCAAAGAAGGAAGACAAGGAGATCCTCTTTGGAACCGGCACGTCTTCCAGCAAGACCAAGATCAGGGGAATTGCGACAAATGCCGCATCCGGCAACATCGTCACCGCGGCATCCGCAACCACTGTTACATGGTCCGAGGTCAAGTCGACGATCCAGAAGCTCAAGGCATACAGGACGAACGCACATATCGTTTGCTCCCAGACGCTTCTTGACATCATCCATGAGTTCAAGGATGGCTCGACATACATGTTCCCGCAGCAGTCGACGATCACTCAGATCATGGGAATCCCCGTGGTGGTCTCCGATGAATTTCCCGCACTGGCTGCCAATGCTGTTGCAATGATCGTAGGCGATTTCTCTTACTACCACATCTGTGACAGGAAGAGTATCGAGCTTAAGACGCTCAACGAGCTTTATGCTGCAACAGGTCAGGTCGGAATCCGCGGACAGGAGAGGATCGACGGGGACTTGGCCCTAGCCGATGCCTTTGCCGTCCTAAAGATGAAGGCTGGGGCTTAATGAGGTGAAAGATGATTCTGACGCTTGAAGACCTCAGGAATGATTTCGGTTTTGAATTCCAAAAACCCAAAGAAGGTTATTACTCCTCTCTTTTGAAGGTCGCAGAGGAAAAGGTTCTTTCCTATGCGGAGATCGAGCGGGGCGAAGTAGAAGAGCATTTTCCCGGGGGTGACTCCGGGTATGTTCTCACACATACCCCCGTTCTGGAGGTCAAGGGTGTCAAGCTTGACGGCAAGGATGTGGCTTTCCGTTTTGAAAAGCGTGCAAGCTATGTCGTGCCGTCATCCACCGATGGCTCTGAGGTTGTGGTTACATACACTGCGGGCTGGAAGGAAGGCGAAGTGCCGGAGGTGATCAGGATGGCCATCGCCTTCACTGTACAGCACCTTGTAAAGCTCTCTTCCGGGAAACTCTTGGGCATCAACTCAAGGACGACAGAGGGAGGCACCGAGACGATAGAGCAATCGGTACCAACGCTTGCCGTACAGAAGATGTTGGAGCCATTCAGAAGGAACAAGGCGCTATGAGTGATTCCGATTTCCTCTTCATGACTGACAACGGTACGGTGGATGCCGTCAAAGGCGCGTTCGAAGTGATCGGCGAGAACCGATTGCAGGCTTGGGTGAGGTACGCTGTCGGTGCGGATTCCGACAAGCTCGTAACCTTCATCAAGTCAAACTATGTTTCAGGGCAGAAGATAAACGTTGTCACTGGCGAAACGAGAGACCATATCGGCACTTGGACGATGGGGAAGTTCAAAGGCAAGAAGTTCAACAGACAGGTGATCAGGCCCGGAAAGGGTATTGATGGCGTGCAGAACTACATAGCCAGGTGGACTGGCACCGAGCACGAGTTCATGATGCCTGCCTTCCGTGCGTTCGGAGCAGAGGCAAGGTTCTCCCGTGACATAAAGGAAAACATCCTGAAGATGGGTAACAAGACACTCGCGGAAGCGGTGAAGGAGAGACCGTGAGGAACTCAAGCGAAAGATTCATAAAGGCTTTGGAGACTTACTTGAAGAAGGCATTCGCCGAGCGTGTGGCGAAAGCCAACGAGGAGGATTCTTCCCTTGGCTTGGCGGACATCGCGCTCTGGCAGGACGGATACACAGGAGTGCTTTCAGGGCTTACCGAGTATCCGGGGTGCATCGTGATGGTGAACGGGAAAACACTCACGGATACGTACTCCACGACATACCAGGTGATAATCGGCATCGGACTTTCGGGGGATGATGTAGCTCACCTGGAGAAGCAAGGCAGGGTATGGGAGGACATCCTTGAGGACGTGATCCGCTCCGACTGGAGCCTCGGGGGAGCTGCGATAGACACGGCCCTTGGCGTGAGGTTCTCAAGTGATTCAACCGGCAACGTGTATGTGATCCAGGCAGAGCTTTCGTGCGACGTGGATCTGGGAGGATACGTCTATGCAGGAGAAGACGAAGGAAGTGATGGGTTGTCGGAGGTGCGGCTACAGGACGAGGGACATGAAGGAGACGACATGCCCGAAGTGCCAGAGGCCGCTGGTGCCGATGACGGAGAAGGAAGCGAAGAAGATGACTCTCTATGACTGAGAGAAAGGAGATGATTAGATGGCAGTAATGGCAGGAAAGAACGGAAGCTTCAAGATCGGAGGATCATCCGCCGCGCAGGTGATGGGATACATCGACAACTTTTCCCTGACGGTCAACCAGGGATCGGCGGAGACAAGCCAGATCGGCAAGGCATGGAAGGAGTTCATAGCCGCCGCGCTCGACTGGAGCGGAAGCGTATCGGGAACCCTCGACTATGCGGATGCGGCGCAGAAGTCCGTGATCGATGGCTTTCTGACGCCAACGGACACGCCCGTGACTTTGGAGATGAAGGTGGGGACTGATCTCACGCTTACGGGAATGGCGATCATGACGAGTGCGAGCATCACGGGAAGCCATGGTGACAAGGTCGCGATCTCGTTCAATTTCCAGGGAACTGGAACCCTGGCTGAAAAGGAGAGCGCATGATCACACTTGAAAGGGAAAAGACGATGACTGTTTCCTTCATGGGGGAAACAGTGGAGGTTACCTATAGCGTACCTACGGCGGCGGAAGCCGAGACTGAACTCAAGGACTCCACGAATGCGAAGCTTTTCAAGCGTTTTGTCACAAAGGTGAAGTCGGCAGGCGTTGCAGGCTGGGAGAACGGAGTGGATGCCGAGAGCGTGATCAACTCCCCCGGTACGTATTCGCTTGTCAATGAGGTGGATCTTGCGATCGTGGATTCCGCGGTACTGAGGCCGGATGAAAAAAACTGATCGTCACCCTGTTCTCTCTATGGGCCGAAGGCTATGACTCGAAGTACGAGCCCGAGGGCCCGGAGGACAGGGAGGCGATGCTGAAGACCGGGGAGTGGGTGAAGGTGTACGACATTCCATCCATTCTTCGTAACGAGGAGGCACTTTCGGCCCTGGTGTTTTTCAGAAGGTGGAAGGAGATGGGGATGCCCTACGGGCCGTGGGGCATGAATCCGGAGAAGCTTGTCCAAGTGGTGGATGTATTGAGGCCTTTGGACAAGTTCTACTTTCCGGAGGTGAGGATTTGACAGCAAATGTTGTAAAACATAGAATTAAGGCATGAAGAAATGGAAGGAAATGGATGGATTTGAAAAAGGGGCAAGATTTGCTATAGGTTTCATTCTTGCTTGTATAGTAATTCCTTTCTCGCTTATTATTCTCCCTTATTTGTTTGTTTGATAATATTTGTTTGTCGTTGTTAATTGTTTTCGATAAAGGAAAAACATGGCATCGAACATTCAAATTGAAATAGCTGCGGACGTACAAAAAGCAGTACAAGGTATTGATGCATTAGTCCAGCGTTTGGATAAAATGCAGAAAGAGACAGAGGAAAGTAAAAAATCTTTTACTGCTTTTTCTGCTTCGGTTGCCGCTATTACAACAGCAATTAATAATGTTGTTGGCATATCAAAAACAGTATTTAGTATTTTTGGCAACCTTACCGAATCTTACTCAGCACAGGAAATAGTAGAGCGTAAGCTTCAGACAACGCTCAAAGCCACACAGAACGCGGTAGGGATGTCTGCAGGAGAGCTTTTCAAGTACGCTGATTCCCTTTCTCAGGTTACAACCTTTTCCAATCAGGAAATAATTGCCGCAGAACAGATGCTTCTGAGCGTCAGGATGATAGGCCGTGACGTGATGCCCGAAGCCACGAGGGCGGTGCTCGATATGGCTGCAGCCACCGGGGAAGATCTCACAGGAGCGGCTCAGCGTCTGGCTCAGGCCCTTGCAGACCCCGCAGGGGAAATTGAAAGCCTCAAGGAAGCTGGGATCCAGCTTACTGAAGAACAGAAGAAGAACATAGAAAGAGCACAGGATCAGAACGACATATACAAGGCACAGAAGCTTCTTTTGGAGCAGGTGTCGAATACATACGGCGGCATGGCCGAGGCCATAGCAGATACCGATACAGGTAAACTTCGTCAGATTTCGAACGTGTGGAGTGATATCAAGGAAGGTTTGGGCCAAGGCCTTTTGGACAGAATATCGCCGGCGCTGGATTTTCTTTATGACAAGCTGACGGATATTTCCGACTGGGTTGAGGAAAGCAACAGAAAAGCATCTGGCCAACGATCCCTTGTGGATTTTGCAAGGATGGGTAATGAAGGCCGAGCATCTTTCGATTATTCGACTCTTTCGGAAAGCGATATTGAGAACATGCTTCTTGGCTCCAGATATTACAATCTCTCTGACGAAGATAAAGCCGCCTTTGATCCTTCCACTCCAGCAACTCGGAAAGGAATAGCCGCTTACGAACAAGAACTTGTCGAAGCTTATCTCATTCCTGAACTGAATACCATCGACAGGGTCAACAAAGCCATGGAATCGGTTGCCGAGAAGATATCAGGAATGGAAGACCCTGGAGAATACATACGGAACCTCTACGATACTGCGTCGAGGAGCGCTGAAAGCGGCGACTCATACAGCAGGCGCTATGCAAGTGCACTGGCCGAGGAATACGATGGTTATCTTTCTTCTTCAACTCAAACCGGCCCGGATGTAGGTGCATACATCGAGGAAAACTCTTCCCTTTCAAGGACATTTCAGCTCGATGAGATCTCGAAGGAACTTGAAGAAGCCAAGGCGATGATGAAGGAAGCCACGGCCGATCAGGTGCCGTATATAAACGAGATCATCGCGTCATTGGAAGACGAGAGGGAGAAGATGCTTGAGCTCAAGGACGCAACGGAGGAAGTGGTTCCCGCATGGCAGCAGTCGTTGAAGGACATGATGCCCTCTATCAACGAGGCGGTCGATTATGCTCAGGATGCCCTTTCATCCTTTACCGATCTATTTTCCCAGCTGATGGAAAACGAGGTTAATGCAGTTGAACAGGCACTTGATGAGTGTACTTCGAAGTGGGATGAGTACCTTTCCGATCTTGACGAGAAGCAGACGAGGATGCGCGAAAGCCTGAATGCGCAGCTTGCCGCAGGGCTCGTAAGCCAGGACGAATATGTATCGGCCATGGAAGAACTGGATGAGGAGGAGATGGCCTCAAAACAGGCCGCGCAGGAAGAAGAGGAGAGCCTTCAGAAGAAGCGTGACGAGCTGAAGAAGAAGCAGTTCGAGGCCGACAAGGCGAACAACATCGCAAACGCCCTTGTGAACGGCGCCTTGGCCATAACCCGTATATGGTCGGAAAACAACTGGATGGTGGCTACTGCGCTTACCGCTGTATCTGCAGGAATCACGGCCGCCCAGGTCGCAACGATTGCAAGCCAGCAGTACACGCCGATGGCAGCAGGAGGAATCACCACGGGGCCGACACACGCGCTCATAGGGGAGGCCGGTTATCAGGAAATGGTGTTGCCGCTTACCGATTCGAACCTGCAGAAGGTCGGCCTTGGCTCCCAGAGAAGCGGAGACGGCACGATAGTGATCAACATCAGCGTAGGCACCGCCTATAACGGCGAGCAGCTTGCGGAGGACGTGTATAAGGGAATCGAGAGGGCGCAGAGGACTGGTGCCCTTCCCAAATGGAGGTACGCATGAGCAGCTATATTCTCAAGCTCGATTTCGGATCGGGCTACGAAACATACAACGACATAATCCTATCTTCTGGATTTTCCATGGCTTATTCGGTGGGAGAGAAGGGAAAGCACGTGACGCAGAGCTGCAGAATCAACGTCAAGGCCGGGGAACTTGCCGAAAGCATCCTTGGCTCGAATGACCTGATAAAGGCGCAGCTTCTGAAGGACTCTGAAGTCCTCTTCACCGGAGTGATCAGGCCGTATGCGACACTTTCCGCGGAGGCAAGGAACCTGAGCTCTCTTTCCTTGGAGATACTCGATTATACGGAAGTGCTGCACAAGTACGTGTATGAGGATACCTCCTCGGTGGCTGAGAGCAACGCGGTGATGAGTGCCATGTGGCACAACTACAAGATATGCGACCCTGCAGACACCTCGCATTCGATAGTGCACTCGATATGCCAAATGGGAGGAATCACCGTATTCGATGAATCCTTGCCGACCATTTCAAAGACGATATCGCGCTGCGAGCTTGCAGCGGAGGAATATCTGGACGAGATCCTTGCCTCGATCCTCTATGAGTACCAGTGGGACTATACGTTCACGAAAGAAGGCAAACTGAAACTTTACAGCACGGCCAATGGCATGACAAGCAGCAAGACCGTGTCCGTATTCCGCAATACATTGAGGGCAACGAGAAACGATGACGACTCGGACGGCGCGCTTGTCAAATTCGCAAAGGAGATATCGGTACCGAACGTCAGGCTTTATTCAAGGGAGGGCGAGCTGCACTTTTCGTCTGATCCACTGAGTGAGACTGACAACATGGCTCCGAGGCACTTCCCCAGCGACATCAACCCAAGCGATGTCGGCACGAGGATGAAATGGGGAGAAGGGCTTGATGAACTCAAGAACAGCAGAGAATACGAGGATATGGAAGGGCTCTATCTCTCGGACTTCAAGGTCGACTATACGATGGTCTCCGCAGGCTCCCCGGAAGTGAAGGGTCATGTCTCCGACTGTGACGAGACAGGCGGCTATGCGTGGCTCCAGTACAGGATGCCTCTGAAGGGCCTTTTCGTCTTCTCGCTTCCACGCATCCGGATGGAAGTTTTTGCGAATGCCTCATTCCTCCTGCCTTCTGACGGCGGGGTGGGTCCTGCTGGAACCAATCCGGAGTCCTATGATTCGAAGTTCATCTTCAACTATGATGACGCGCTTACTTTGGCGACAACGATCTACAACCGCAACAACAAGGGTATATGGAGCTACCAGTTCGAAAGCTTCGAGGTCCTTGAGCCGGGCAGCATAGTCACGCTTGACGAGCAGTCCGTAATGGGACTTAATGCGGTTGTGCGCATCATCTCCCGTACAGCAAGCGATGATACGGGACTCTACAGCTACAAGGCCGAAGGATATGGGGAAGTTACCATCTCAAAACCTGTTGTATCTGTGGACGGGTCACATTCCTTCCCGTCATCGTCTCCTAATTTCTTCGTGCTTGAAGCGGACAGGACTGTAATATTCAGCCAGGAAGGAGCATCGACTGTAGTGTTGAAGGTTCGAGGAGAGGCGATAAGCGAATACGAATGCGAGCCCACATGGTATCTCAATGGCTCCGTGATTACTGGCGAACACGGCAATACCCTTACCCTGACGAACACTCAGCTTGTCGCCGGAGCCAACACGATATCTGCTGCCATAAGCCACGAAGGGAAGCTATACAGCAGGGAAGTGACTGTATCTATGGTATCCATTGCACCTGAGACGGCCGAATTCGAATGGACTGTGACGACAGGTACTGATGCACCGGCAGCCGATGCGGTCTGGACGACCACGGAGCCGACTCCGGCAGAGGGCGAATATGTATGGCTCAGGATACGTGTCTCATCAGAGAGTCCCTGGACTGTCGTAAGAATGACCGGAGACAAGGGAGACAAAGGCGACAAAGGCGACAAAGGAGATACCGGGGCCCAAGGCCCGCAGGGCGAGACCGGGGCGCAGGGTCCGCAAGGCGAACAAGGTCCCCAGGGGGAAACCGGGCCACAAGGATCGCAGGGAAGCCAGGGGGAACCGGGTGCGGATGCCGTGGCAATCTCGATCGGCATATCCTCCGATCGTTCGGAGTTCACGCTCGATTACTTCGGTCGGAAGGACCCAGAGAGTCAGACGATTACACTTGACGTGACATTCAGCGGTATAAATGCCTCAACGCTTTCCGTCACGACATCAGCAGGCACGTTGACGGCTGACTCAAGCCATGCATACAGGTACGGTCTTGATATAACGAGCGTTGCAGAAAGCGTGCTTTCATCATTCACCCCGATCGTGGTGACCGCCACCGCGACAGCCTCTGATGGATCGTCATCGGTGACGGCATACCAGCAGATCATAGTCCGTAAAGGTGCAGTTCCCGCCCCCGTATACATCGGCATGGTGGATTTCAACACTGACATCGAGGATCTTGTGAACTCTCCCAGGGGACTGCAGGGGTGCTTTGCCCCCGGAGACTACGGTGTGCATACGGGAGAGACGAATGATGACTACCTGACCGGCAACATCTACGAGTACCGTGATGGCGAATGGGTCATGGCAAACACGAGCGCGCATCTTTTCGCGGCGTTCTCCGATCTCAAGGGCCTCTATGAGAACAAGGAGGAATCCGAAGCGATTGTCGCGCTGCAGAACCTGCTTGTGTCTACGCTCATGACCGACAAGCTCATCGTTACAGATGCAAACATCTCGGGAAAGCTTTCTGTGAATAAAATCGAAGGCAGGGATGAGAACGGCAACGGCTTTGACATCAGCACCAAAGGTATGAAGGCAAGCGGAGTGGACGAAAACGGCGTAACGCACTCATGGGAGCTTCCCACGGACGGAAGCCCCGCGAAGTTCGAGAACCTTGTGGCGACAGGCGACATCATGGCTTCGTCCATCACGCACGAGACATTGAAGACAATTGCGGCACAGTCTTTCGTAGACGCGAGCGGACATCCATTATCGATATTGGAGAAGACCTTCGCAAATGATCTCTGGTACCGTGTTACAGCGTACGAGGCGCTGAAGACGGCATCGGAATCCCAGCTTACAAATGGCGGTGGCTATTATGTAATGAGCATGCCTGCAGGTGCATCGATGAAGGTTGTCGGCGTGGCTTGCACCCAGTTTGCGATAAACTATCCGCCATCGTACAACGCATACGGGCCGACTACTTCGGAAGTCACTACGGCCGGCTCGATAAGGTTCGGAGCGTATGAGCGTACTGGTATTTATGTAAAATACGGCCATACGAGCACCAACACAGTTACGGCTATTGCAAAGAAGACGAACAACTACAGTTTCCCTGTCTTCGTGGAGTATGAGATCTCGCTCTCCGGTAGCTTCACTAAGAAGGCCGTAATAATACGCGACTCTTCCAACGCCGAGGTCTTGAGCACATACAACGACCATGGCGGCACGGACAAGGGCATGTACATTCTTCCTCCGGGCTGGAGCATTGAGTTGATGATGTATAACTCGTCCTTCTGGCACTGGGACAATTTCACAGGCAGTGCCAAGCTGAGGTGCGCTCCGGGGTACTCGTCGAGCGAGGAGAATCTCTCAGCTCCCATCATAGGCTATGGCACGATGACTGACGTGTATATTGCAGCATCATCTTGGTCGACAGGGTCTGGTAATCCCAACTATGAAGAAGGAGTCAAGAGAATAAAAAGCGTAACGCGTAATGTTACTGTACCTGTTGGGGCTCGTTACTACATGATCTATTCTTCTTCAGGAAAAAGCACTTCAGGTTCCATATCTTCGACTGAATGGGGAACTTCAAAGAGTTTCACCTGGAGTCAAACTATGACAGGAAGATCATACAATGATGGCGACCGTTATGTTTATTCCTACAGCGAAGTCAACGTAAAGAATATCCGTATCTACTTCTTTGCAGATGAACCACGGGCGGAGAACAGGATTTATTACGTACAATCAAACAACTCCGGCTCCCTCGCCGCCTCTTCCTCCACCGATTATTCCAGGGAGACGGAGACATCGCTGAATGTTCCGAATGTATTTGTGTCGGCAAGCAACCTCACTCGTGTTTCCGGAAGGACGATCTGCGAGTTCTTGAACTCCTCGGGGATAACTGACCAAGCGGTATTCAGTACGGACAGCACCGAGGTGTCCACGCTGACGGTGAACTCTGAGGCGGTGCATACCAGCAACAGGCTGATATCAATGACCAAAGTTTCCGACGACTACGTGTTTGCATGCGAAGGCAGACAGGTACAGGTGTCGAGGGCCTCGAGTATATATGTTGACTTTGCATTCAAGCTGTATCTCCTGGCGTCCGAGGGACAGATCGAAGTCATGAACGTCATACCGAAGGAGGCATCGACGTTTGACCTAGGAAAATCTGACAAGCCGTTCCGGAATTTGTTTGCGGACAATGCCACTTTGGACACTCTGAAGCTGGGAGCCAGCAGTTTGGGTAGTAGCGGTTACATAACATTGCCCGGAAACCTGCTACTGCAATGGAAGAAGATGACGAATATTGGAAACTGGAACGGAGGCGACTATGACCCAACAACTTGCACGTTTCCAGTTTCATTTAGCGCAACTCCGTATTATTGCGATGTGACGATTATAAACCCAACCGTTACACGAGATAATTATTTCTATGGGTATCTGTATGACGGAACAAAAGCGACCCAACATTCAGGTATCGCCCTATCGAAATCATATTGTGTGTTTGCTGCTCACAAAGACTTTACCGGGGCTTTGATAATCGCCATAGGCAAGGCGTGAGTCACGCTTTACCTATAGCTATCCAAAGTAACTTGAAATTTCTGTAAGTAGTTAAACACATGTAACTGGAAGAAATTGCCGTGCCTGTTCCTTGAGCTGTCTTACTGGTAGAAAGGTATCCATATGCATTCTCTTCACGGTAACCAGAAATAATTGGAACAGCTATACCGAAATAAGGTGTACTGCTGAACGAAGGGGAAAAAGTCACCTTCCTGACATCATACTCACCTGATGAGGAATTAGCATTTATGTATCCCCATTGGATCATCATGCCATTGGGTAATATGGTGTAACCGCTACTATGCCAAGGCTGCCAATTCTGTTTCGATCTCCTTCAGACGGTTTGCCTTCTGCAACCTTGAGGCATTTAGCACTGCATATTCCTCGGGTGTCATTATCGGTTCGGATGTTTCATCTCCCGGGATCATCGCCGGTGTCATGAGCTGCTGCAGATAGAGAATGGTTTCAGTATTTGTAGCTTCAAGTTCCGATTGTATCTGCTGTTTTTCCATCTCAAGTTCTTCTTTCTCCGAAAGCGGCTCCGGATCCGTAGTCATCGGTAGATCTGTTGTCGGATTGTTCTTGATTATCTTGCCTTGTGTTGCGTTGAGTTCGATCAAAGCCAACCAGTCATCCTTCAAGATCGGCTTTAATCTTGACCGCACTTCAGACGTGAAGATATCGTCTTTATGCAACTCCAGCTGGAAAGCGGCATAGCAAGCTTCCTCGACCGGATCCCAATACATGTATTCAGGTGTCTGCACTTCGTTTTCCATAAAGAAATTATACCTCAATATCCGATGGCAATCCAAGCGTAAGTACGCGGGTTACTAAAATGCGTAATGTTGTATCCCGTTCGCGAAGTAGAATATACGGAAACGCAATTCAGATGGTTTATATCACCACCTTTAGTTCCTGTAGCAACAGCAATCATGGAACAACATATTTGAGGAAAAGAAAGAGGGAAATTATTAACACAAGTACCATCTCTCTGAGCTATGTATGCAGAACCCCATTGTATAAGCACTCCGTTAGGCAAGTACGTGTAACCGCTACTATCTACCAGGTGACGATCTTGTCCAAGGCCTGCTGCTGTTCTTCCTGGCTTCGTCTCGTGTAGATGCGGGTCGTCTCTATCGATGCATGCCCCAATAGATCCGCAAGGACTGTAATGTCAGCGCCCTTGCTCTGCATGAAGTTCTTGCCGAAGAGATGTCTGAATGCGTGTGGGTGCATCACCTCCCTGGGAATACGGAACTCCTTTGCAAACTTCTTCAGCCTTGCCTCCACAGTCCCGATCGAGTATGGCTTGTCTTTCGTCTTGCCGAAGACATAACCATCATCCTGTCTGATTTTCTCAAGATAGGTGGAGATCTCCCTGCATAGCCTTGTCGGAATGAGTATCGTCCTGTAGACTGCTCCTTTCGCCAGCACTGGAACCTTGTTTTCCCCAATGTGCTCAGCTTGTACCTGCAGTACTTCGGAAACCCTTGCGCCCGTCATGGCCATGAACTTCACAAGGAGCATCCACTTCTGATAGAGAAGGTCATCCTCGGCTTTCCTTGCCAATCCCTTCATCAGACGGCTGTAATCGGATAACGATATTACTTTCTCAAGATGATGCACTCTTGGAAGCTTCACGTTCTTGAGCCTGTATGTCTCTTTGGAGAATGTAAGGTATGCGTTGATGCCGTTGATCCGTATGGCGATCGTCTTTGGCTTGTACGTTGCGGCCATCTGATCCTTCCACTTGAGAAGGTTGGCTTCCGAGAGTGTCGGGTACCGGTTCGAATACAGCTTTGCCGACTGTACGTAGCTTTTTACGGTGTTCTGGCTCAGTCCTCTTGTTGACAGCCATCGTGCGAATGATCTGAGTGATTTCATTTGTTGCGCCTCCTGCAATGGTTCGCTTTGAGGCTTACAGCCTAGAACCTATCCTAAAGTCATGAAAGCCAAGACCGACATTGATACTCCTATGACACAGGGGCGTTTCGCCCCTCTTTTGTCATGTACGTCAGCCGTCCTTGGCGTGATACGCATAGCGATAGAGGAGGGATATATGGGTGCACCTGTATTCTCTGTCCTGAAGCTTCTTGCCTCGTACCTTGATCCGATCATGGCCGTATGGATCGCCGTCATCATGATCGCCGGGTACTGGTTAAAACGCTCCAGGCTTCCGGGGTGGCTTCCTCCGCTTCCCGTCATCCTCCTTGCCTTGTATCTTGCAGTCGGGTTCTTCTTCGGCTGGCTCCAGTACGAGGTCACAGGATGGAAGGGACTGGCGAGGGTGCTTCTCTACGGCATCGGGAACGGACTCGTCTACACGGGGTTTTCGTTCATCGTCTACGACATCGCCCACGGGATATTCAAGAAAGCCAGGGCGAAGAGACTTCAGAAGGAGGCGGCATGAAGATCTGGCAGAAAAAACTTTTGATCTACGGGATTCCCGGAATAATCTGCTGCATTGTCGCAGCGCTTGTAGCCGGGCTTGTGTTCGATACGGGAGCCATGTATGCGGTTTTCTGGGGAGTCTTCTTCGGAGGCCTCGGGGTGACCGTTTCAAGGCTTGTCTACCATCTCGTACTCAAGGACTATGCGCCTGAGATGTGGCAGATCGAGATCTACATGCTTCTTTCCTGCGGAGGCTGGATCGGGGCCGTTCTTGCAACCTCTTGGGGCTATGTTTCCCTTTGGCTTTGCGTGATGGCGATCGGCATCCTCATGGCTCTCGGCACGCGGTTCTGCAAGGCTGTCGCCGAAGCCAGGGTAAGGTCGAGCCTCGAGGTGACGCTTCGTTATCGCTATATCGATGACAAGCTTGGTGGAACACCTGATCTTGATCATCCGCTCACTGTGATCAAGGACGGACAGCCTTTGACGGTGGAAGAGGCCGAGAAGGCGGGAGAGAAGAAGGCTGCGGAAAGCGGCCGTGAATACATCAGGAAGATAACGGAGGGAAAATGATGTGCAGAAAGTTCGTGATGTGCTTGTCGGTCTTGTTGCTGGCATCCTCCTTGCTTTGGGCTTTTCCAGGGCGTGTGACAGGATCGCAGGCGGAAAAGCCTACAGATACCTTGGCTCAGGAAGTCCAGGCAGAAGAGCCGAGGACGGACTCTGGAGGGATGCAGAGCGAAGGCTCGACAGAAGCATCGATATCCTTGGAAACGTCAAGGATAGAGGAGAAGGTGACTGAGGGCAGAAGGCTCTCGGCAGAGGATGCAAGGATACTCTATGAGGACCTTGTCGCGGTAAGGGCCGACATGGAAGCTTTGAGGGAGACCTCGAAGGAAAAGGATGAAGTGATAGACAAGCTTGCGAAAGACGGCGCCGAGGCCGGCAGCAAGGCGTATGTCATGGTCGACGGCATCCTTGGCTTTGAGAAGATGAAACCTGTGTATGGCGTTGGTCTTACGCTGGGAGCGCGCATCGGCAACTCGCTGATGGCCGAACTTGGCGCAGACTACATGCTCAAGGATACAACCCGGTTTGACCTTGACAAACTCCAGTTCCGTGCAGGAATCGGATGGATGTTCTGACAACCTCCTTTCCCCCTTGGTCAACCGACTGAGGGGGATTGTTTTTTTTGCCCACAAATTGCCCACATTTTGCCCACATTGAGAGAAGAATAATTAAAAATGGATAAAAATAATTAAGAACGATTCGGAAAAATTTATTTCAATAACTCTTTTTATTATAAGTAATAATTAAATATAATTGAGAACAATTAAAAACGATAAAAATTTGATCAAGAGTAATCGGGATCAATGTTAAACTGGAAAGAGTAGCTTGGAAATTCAGTCTCAAGCCGCTTTGTAGCCCTGCTTCTGAACTCTGCAAAGTTCTCGAGATTGAAATCCACGACTACATCGAAGTGTACCCTGGAGTCTTCAAGATGTACGTGGAATGCATGGATTCCGATGACGCTTCCTGAAACGCTTTTAAGCGTTTTAAGCACTTCGTTTTTCATCAACCGCACAGTAGGATTTGCATCGTTTACCGCGTACATTCCGAAAGTGAAATATATCCCGAGTTGGGATAAGATCGCACCTTGTGCTTCCGTCATGGCATCGAAAATCTCTTCACCTGTCGCGTTCGACGGCACTTCGACGTTGCACGTCCCGATCTGACGGGTCGGCCCGTAACTATGTATTTGTATGTCGTACCCGCCTTTGAGCGGTGGATAGCCGGAGATTATCTTCCTTATCCTCTCAACTGTTGCTTTCTCCGGTCTTTCGCCGACGATCGCACTGACCGTTTCCAACACGGATGAAAATCCAGTGTAAAGGACGAAAATGGATACGACGAGCCCTGCAATTCCATCGAACGAGTAGGGGATGAAGTAAGAAAGGAGCGCTGAAAGAAGGGTTACGGAGCTTGAAAGCACGTCGGAGAGCGCATCAGTACCGCTTAGTTTCAACGCATCGCTTCCTATCTCCTTCCCGTTTTTTGTGTTCAGTCTCCAAAGAAAGAGTTTTAGTGCTATCGAAGAGAGCACGATCAAAAGCATGACAGGGGTGACTGAGACTTCGCTTGGTTTCCTGATCTGTTCGATCGATGCCAGCAGGAATTCAAATCCTGCATACAGCACGATGAATGCGACAAAGAGTGCAGATATGTATTCCACACGCCCGAATCCGAGCGGATGTGAGTGCGTAGGCTTTCTTTTTGCAATCTGATAGCCAAGTACAGTTACAAACGACGACAACAGATCGCTGAGGTTGTTGATGCCGTCTGAAAGGATTGCAACCGAACCTGAGAGTATGCCTATCACAACTTTTGCAACGCCCATCAGAAGGTTGGTCAGAATCGAGATCGCCGAATTGCGCTTTATGATATATTCCCGTTTTTCCTTGTCGATTTCCATCAAAGGTGAATTATCGATATAGCTGGATAAAAATACAAGTGAAGTTGGATTTCTTTTTGTGGTTTTATACACTCCGTATATGTTAAAATCTTTTCAGGAGGAACCACTATGAGTAAGAAAGACAAAGCAACATTTTTGGTTGATGAGGCGGAGAACCTCGGACTCTCCATTGCCGAGCTTTATACTCTTTTGTATGAGAAAGACCCAGACATTTTCGAAGACGAGGATGTCTTTGATATATTCAAGGGCGCGATACATCACTATGCGTCGATAAAAGGTGCGATCCAGGACAAGCCTGACGTGAAGGTGTCGGAAGAAGAGTACGACATGGAGAACGTATTCGATGACTACGGCCTCGGCGACGTATTGGAGGATGCCCAGTCCAAGATTGCAGAGCTTGTTCTCAGCGAACAGGATGATGTCCTGAATGAGATTGCCGGCTTGGATGGATTGTCGGAAGAGGATGCCCTAAGGGAGGCAAGGGAAATCTATGCCTCATACGATTTCGATTTCCTCGGGTTGTCATTCCTTGGCCTTGCTCTCGAAGACTACCTTCTTGGAAGCGGGGAACTGGATGACGTGATTGATATCGTCGAAGAAATCCTCTCTGCCGATGATATTTCGGATGATGAGGAATTTGATGACGAATGGGATGACGAGGAAGAAGATGATGAAGAGGAAGAGGGGGAAGGCAAGTTCGTGGAAGTTGATGACGACGAGCTTTGAACTTGTTTCCTTTTTCTGTAGTTGATATCCGCTGCGCTTTGCGGCGGATTTGTTTTGGGGTGAGAAAAAATGAATATGATAGTTTTGATAGTGCTTTGTCTCTTCCTGGTTTTCCTGATCCGCGGGCTAAGAGCCAGAAAGCGTGGCGAGATGGTGTATAACGAGGTGGTTGCCAAGTTGAAGGAGAAAACCAGGGTCGCCCTCGGTTTGGATGATTACGAGGATTTCCGTCCGATCCCGTTTTTCAGCGACGGCGGAGACCATTACATGATAAGCCGAGACAAAGAGGGTGGGAAACTCGTCATCGCATCGGATGACTGGATATATGTACTTCCTGGGAAAGAGGAAAGGAAGTGTGTCAAGAACGTAAACTACGACGGGAAGGGAAACCTCCTCGCCTGTTCCATCACCATCTCATCCCCTTCTTTGGAAGGCCCGTTGGAGATACACCTTTCGAGAAAGAAGCACAAGGCAAAAGGTATGTTCGGCAAATTCATACTCGAAAGTGCGGATGACTTTGAGAAGATGTTTGTAGGAAAGAAAGGGTGAAATCGCGCGTTCAGATTCCAAGCGCTTTTGAAAGCCACTCCGGGTAGTCCGGAACCGCACCTTTCTCAGTGACTACGAAATCTGCAAGGGCAAGCGCTTTTTCCAATGCGAATTCTTCATCCATGCCGTGCGTGAGGAAATGGATCACCGCCGCTGATACGCTGTCTCCCGCGCCGACAGTGTCGACAGGCTTCACTTTCCCGGCTTTTTTGGAAATCACTTTATCTTTTGTGATGTATGATGCTCCCTCTTTTCCTTTTGTCAGGAGTATCGCACTGATGTCAAATCGTGAGAGTATTTCCTCCATGCCTTCCTTGATCCCAAGCAGATCTACCAGCACTTCGTACTCCTCGTCGTTCAGCTTCAGTATGTCGGCCCTCTCCAGTCCTTTAGTTATTATTTCTTTGTCATAGTAGTTGAGGCGGAGGTTGACGTCGAAGAAGAAAAGATTTGCGTCAACGATCTCAAAGAGATTGTAAAGCGTCGACCGCGAGACATTTCCCCGCGAAGAGAGCGTACCGTAGTAAAACGCATCGTATCTGGTACGCTTTATCTCATCTAGTTCAGCTTTTCCGAGCTTTATCACATCCCAGGCTGATGGGGTGGGGAACGAGTATGTGGGGATGCCCCCGGATAGCGTAACATCAGCTCTGCCCGTGCCATAGCCGTTTGTGGTATGGATGTATCTCGTGTCCAAGCCGAGCCTCGTGAGTTCATTTTTAGTGAGAATCCCCAGTTCATCGTCACCTATCGAACTGATCATGTAGACTTTGTTGCCGAGCTTTCCCAGGTGTGCGCTTACATTAAGCGGAGCTCCCCCGATCTTTTTATCGTTTCCGTACACATCCCAAAGTATTTCGCCGAAAGAAAGGATAGCCAATTGATTTTCTCCTTTTTCTTTCATGATACATGATCAAAACTCTTGTTGACCACACAATGCCTAATGAGATATAGTCATCGGGTAGTCTTAAATACTTTTTCAAGGAGAAAGCGATGTCCAAAGGTCATAGAGGAACAGGTATCAGAGATCAGTTCAACAACGGAAGGGCGGAGTGCCCGGTTTGCAAGAGAACTGCAATCAAGTGCCTTTACGAGAAGGAAATCGACGGGGCAAAGGTCAAGGTTTGCAAGGCTTGCAACGCAAAGCTCTCAAAGTAAGTTTGATTTTTCCCTACTAAGACAGCCTCATTACCGGGGCTGATTTTTTTCTTATTTAATCTTTTGAATGGATTACGTTAAAGGAGTCAGATATGCTCAGCATGACAGGTTATTCCGAATCGACGTATGAGAGCAAGGAGTATTCGCTCTCTGTATCCCTGAAAAGCTACAACAGCAGGTATTTGGAGATAGCAACCAACATTTCCCATTCTCTGACTGCGCTTGAAAGCGAAATGGTCTCCATGATCCGTAAAAAGATCAGGCGGGGTCATGTGGAACTATTGGTGAAACTCAAAGTCTACGAGTCGTCATCCACGGTCAACGTCGATACTGCACTTCTTTCAGCATACGTAAAGGCATTCGAGGAGATCGGGAGGAAGACAGGGGAATACCCGTCGTTCTCGGATTACGCATCGATCGAAGGGATCTTGGTTGAGAACAGCGAGGATGGGGTTGAGAAGTACAAGGATGCTTTGATGAATACCCTTTCAGATGCGATCGAGAAGCTTTTGGCGGAGAAAAAGAGGGAAGGGGAAGGCACGTACCAGGACCTTTCCAGGTTGGGGCGCGCGCTCGACGAAAACATTTCGTTCATCGAATCGAAAAGCGGAGAGATGGAAGAAGCATTCCGTAACCTTCTCAATGAACGCTACAAGGAGTTGATGGGGGACAAGGAACTTGATGAAGAGAGGTTGATGAGCGAACTGGCGCTGATGCTTGTAAAGTATTCCATCAACGAGGAACTCAAGAGGCTGAGGGTGCACCTTGCAGAGTACTTCAGGCTTCTTGAAGTCAATGAACCGGTTGGAAAGAAGCTCGATTTCCTTTCCCAGGAGATGAACAGGGAGTCGAATACGATCGGGTCGAAGAGCCAGATGGCTGAAATCTCTTCCAAGGTCGTCGCATTGAAGGATACTATAGAGAACATACGTGAACAGATAAGGAATATCGAATGAGGATAGCCATTTCAAGTAAGAGCGGATGCGGAAACACAACGGTCACCAGGCTTCTTTCGCAGCGCCTCGGATACAAGATGATAAATTTCACTTTCAGGCAGATGGCAGAAGAGAGGGGAATGGAGTTCTGGGACTTCTGCAGGCTCGCAGAGAGCGATGACGAGATCGACAAGGAATTGGACAGAAGGCAGGTTGAGATGGCGATGGGGGAGAAAGATTGCGTGCTCGGATCCCGACTTGCGATCTGGATGCTCGGGAAAGCGGACTACAAGGTATACCTCAGGGCGAAAGGGGAGACCCGTGCAGCCCGCATTTTCAAAAGGGAAGGCGGATCCTTGGAGGAGCGCTTCAAGGAGACTGAAAGGCGCGACAGGAATGATAGCACGCGCTACAAGAGGATTTATGGGATCGACAACGACAAGCCGGAGCTTGTTGCCGATTTGATAATCGATACCGACGAACTTACGCCGGAAAATATCGTGGACAAGATAATCGAGGGGTTGGAGGTGAAAAAAGGAAGCCAAGCCACCACTCGACAAGACTAAACCTTTTTGGCTAGAATAATAAGGCTTTGAATAAGGAGTGCTTACCGATGATTCCACTTGACAAGCTTATCGATACAGAAGACAACGTCTATGAAATGACCTGTGTAGCGATCAAGGAAGCAAACATATATGCCGCTACCGACAAGAAGGATGAGATAGAGGGAGAGGGCGACAAGGTCGTCTCCAAAGTTCTCTCGATGGCCCTTGACGGAGAGATCAAATACACAGAGTGAGAAAGTTCATAGCCCTTTTCGGGCCGACGGCTGTCGGAAAGACAAAACTTACTGAAGATCTCTTTTCCGATGGCTTTGAGATAGTCAATGCTGACAGCGTACAGATCTACAGGTATTTGGATATAGGATCGGCAAAGCCTGGAAAAGATCTGATGGAAAAAATTCCCCACCATTTGGTGGACATCAAAGACCCTTGGGAAGAGTATTCCTCGGGTCTTTTTGTGCAAGATGCAACAAGCGCGATCGATGACATCATCTCACGGGGAAAGATGCCGCTTCTTACCGGGGGAACCGGATATTATTTCAGACAGCTCATGTACGGGCAGTCCGAAGCGCCGGCAGCGGATCCGGATGTGCGGCAGCGGGTGAAAAAAGAGATCGGGGAGAATGGTTCTGCGTGGGCCTTTGAAAAATTGAAAGAGGTCGATCCTGTCTCTTCAAAGCGCATACATCCCAACGACAAATACAGGATAAGCCGGGCACTTGAAGTATATTATTCATCGTCAATGCCCCTTTCTTCGTTCGCACTCCCCGACAGGATGAAAGATGATCTTGATGTATTGGTCATAGCTCTCCGGCGGGATAAGGAAGAGTTGGACGAAAGGATCAGGATGCGCATCGACCGGATGTTCGAGGAAGGTTTTCCGGACGAGGTCAAGCGTTTGAAAGAAATGGGTGCATCCCAAGCCTGGCCGTCCATGGATGCGATAGGGTATAGGGAAGCGCTCTCGGGGTATTCCGCCCCGGATGAGCTGAAGGAAGCGATCTATATCTCTACGCGCAA
Source organism: uncultured Spirochaetaceae bacterium (assembly GCA_944389975.1). Taxonomy (GTDB): domain Bacteria; phylum Spirochaetota; class Spirochaetia; order Sphaerochaetales; family Sphaerochaetaceae; genus Ornithospirochaeta. Next base: position 3,197 of record CALXOH010000006.1, on the reverse strand, counting down.
GTATGCAAAACGACAGATGACGTTCTTCAGATCATTCAAAGAAGCGCATTGGTTCCATCCCGATGAGAAAGAGAAGATAAGGGAAGCTGTTTTCTCGTTCCTCTCAAGTGAGGAAATAAACTGACATGGTATACAGATTTGCAAGGGAGGATGATGCGGCTGCTTGCCTTGATTCTTTTTTCAGGGCAGTGACCAGGAAGACATATAATCCCGCTTGCTAATGGAATGAAGCAGATGAGGTGAGTGTTGATGATGAACGTGAGGGCATAAGATGCGCGAATAGAACTTACTTGATGTTCTCATCCTCCCTTCTTCCCAGAAGGGAATTCACCCTTCTCTCATCAAGGGTGACTGTGAGGTTCTTCTCCTGTGTCGGCAGCACCAACCCTTCCTTTCCATCCTTGGCCCTTCTCAGGTATTTCACTTCCGTGTAGTACAAGTCGGCTTTGCCGCTTTGCTTTCCTTTCGAGAAGTGTATTGCGAGGTTCGCTCCGTCAAGAAGGACAGGTAGGGGAATCGTCTTTCCCTTCTTGCTTTTTATTATCACATAGCCGCCGGGGAAATCGCGAGTGTGCATCCATACGTCCGAACCCCGGGTGTAGTGCCTGAGTATCTGGTCGTTCTCCTTGCTGTTCCTGCCTACGATTATCGAAAAGCCTTGGCTTGTGAGGTGTATGCCTATCTTCTTCTCCCCGTTGTCCTTTTTCTCTTCGCTTTCAGCCTCCTTCCTGAGTTTCTTTATATCCTCTTCCCCGAGGTAAAGGAGCTTTTCATAATGATTCTCCCTCTCTGAAAGCCTTTCTTTCGCATCCACAAGTTCGTCTGATGCGATCTCCCAGCTGCGCTTGTTCTTCCTATACCTCTCGTAGTAGTTTTGTATATTCGCTCCGGGATCGTCTTTTGCCGAGAGTTCTATTACCCGATCCTGTCCGCTCTCCCAGTCCGTGAGCGTGATTGTAGTCATCCCTTTTCTCAGAATGTGAATGTTTGCAGAGAGTAGGTCTCCGATCTTCTTGTCCTCTTCAAATCCTGTGCTGTTTTCAATTCTCTTCTCGAGGCTTTTGATGAGGTTTTTAATCTCTCCGATCTCCCTGTTTCGTTTTCTCTCGATCTTTTCCTTGTATTCAGAAAGGCTTTCACTTCGCTTTGCAATCGACTCCTCCTTGTCCAGGAATTCAGAGAGGGTAGGTGTGTCGTAGAGCCTCGTCTCGTAATGCTTCTCCCCTTCGCTTTCCCTTCGCTCCAATCTTATCGTATCGCCCGGCATTTCGCCTCGTTTGGGCCTCCTGTACATCAACTCAAGGATTTTGCCGTTTTCGTCCAGCACGATTATGTTCGCACCCGACCCGGAGTAAAGCCTGAATAGCATGTCGAGTTTCTCATCCTGACTTGTCAAATGCAGTATGAATGCCCTGTCGAACGGAAGCTTTTCAACGCTGCTGATCCTTTTTCCTACAATGTGGCTTTTGAGGTATTGCCCGAAGCGCTGGGTAGTCTTGCCCTTCTCCCTGATCCGGGAAGTACGCATGATCAGGGAATCCTTCGTGCCTACCGAAACGTAGAACAGGAAAGCCTTCTCCACTTGGTTGAAGAGCGAGAATGTGAATGAATGAACGTCGTGTTCTATCACCTTCTGTATGAAGCTTCCCTCAAGTGGAACTTCATCAAGTATTTTGTGGACTTCTTTCCAGTTGAGCATGCCTTAATTCTCCTATGCTTCCAATAAGATAAAATGATCCAGCGACAGCGACTATATCCCCGATTGAAAGCGCTTTTTCAAACGCTTCGTCTTCTGATGGGATGACCATGACTGACTTGAAGTATTTCTCTGCTTCCTTCCCAAGTTCATCCGGGTTGCTCTTTTTAAATGATCCTGCCCTTGTGATTATCACAGAGTCGAAAGTCTTTGAAAGGATTGCTAGCATCTCTTCGTGCTTTTTATTCTCCAATGAAGAGTAGAGCAGGATGCGCTTCTCTTTCCCATACCCGAATGTTTCAGAAAACGTCTTTGTGAAAGCGATCGTTGAATTAATCGTGTGAGCGACATCCAATACTACAGTTTTACCCCTGACGCTGACTATTTCGAATCGTCCGGGCATCGTAAGGGATGAAAGGAGACCAAGGCCGTTATCATCAAGAAAACCCTCTTTTTCAGCTATTGCAAGTGCAAATGCGATGTTCTCTCCCATTACTTCCCCTTTGAGTTTGGTTCCAAGGGTGCACTTTCTTCCGGATTCGAGTTCGATTTCCAGCTTGTCGTTCCATTTCCCCGGCTTTCTCACAACGCTTTTCACAAGGCTTTGGTATGTCGTAATCCCGGATGAGAGCTCTTTTCCTTTGGATAAGAAAACATCCAAGACTTCCTTTTCGCTGTCAAATACGAAACACGGCTTTCCTCTCTTGATTATCCCGGCTTTCTCCCGCGCTATTTTCTCCAGCGTATCTCCGAGTATTTCAGTGTGTTCGAGTTCGATGGGCATGATGACGGAAAACCAAGGATCTATCGTGTTTGTCGCATCAAGCCTTCCCCCGAGTCCCGTTTCTATTACAGCGTGGGTGCATCCCGTCATGGAAAACAATAGATATGCATACGCGGTATATAGTTCGAACGTGGATGGCCTGAAAGATAGCTTACCCAAATCCTTCTCAAGCCGATTTAATACATCAAGGTACTCTTCATCGCTGAAGAACGACGATGAGAGCGTGAAGCGTTCGAGAAGCGAGAATACGTGCGGGGATAGAAACAGCCCGGTCTTGCAGCCTTTCCCCTCCAAAAGCTTTGCAAGGATTGATGACATCGAGCCCTTGCCCTTGCTTCCTGCAACGTGCACGAGGGTAAGGTTTCTCTCTGGATTTCCAAGGACTTCAAGGATTTCATTCATCCTCTCAAGTCTTATATCCCTCAGTTTTCCTACACTATCCTTTCCGGGCATGTAGGAGAGAAAGAATCGATCGAGTATCTCTTCTGCGTTCATTTTTCTACGAAAGTCTAAAGCTTTTTGCCTATCGTTGGAAGATTTGGGTTTTCTCTTTGGCGAACAAAATGTAAACAAACACCGGGAATGTAGTGTTTATAAGATATGCCGCCAGAAAACCTGACAGGCTCGTCCTGCAGGATGAATGCAGCAAAGTTTACTTCGTTTTGTAGAAGGCAATCACATGGCCACAATCCGGACAATAGTATGCAGCAGCCTTCT
>CALXOH010000005.1 GCA_944389975.1 uncultured Spirochaetaceae bacterium | reverse complement strand
TACTCACCCGTCCGCCGCTTCCGTCCCCGCCGAAGCAGGGCCATTCGCTCGACTTGCATGCTTAAGACGCGCCGCCAGCGTTCGTTCTGAGCCAGGATCAAACTCTCCGTCATGGCTTCCCCGTGCCGAAGCACGGGGATCATTTTCACTTCAGTTCTCTCCGGCATCCCTCACGAACCGGCTCGATTCTCTTATCTCTCCGTGTTCTTCGGAATTGACCTTGAAAACACAAGCTTCCTTTCAGACAACTTATATTGTCCCGTCTTTCCTTCTCTTTCCCTTCTCTAATATACCTGTCAAAAATCTTGCACAACCTTGTTGGCGTGCCCTAATAAGCTAACGCAATCGACATGCACTTGTCAACAAAAATTTCAAAAAATATCGAAAAATTTTTGTACTTCCGGTTATTTCACTACTTTGTAATGATTTGCAATCATACCGAGCGCTGTACCGAACGCATCCCCGCCCTCTTTACGTACGAAAAACGCGGGAAGGCACGAAAAGAAATCCCTTTTCCTGTATACGTTCATGTTTCCGATCGAGTATGGGAAAAATGCAAAAAGAGATGAGTCGTTGAGGCTATCGCCAAAGGCGATCGCCTTTCTTGTCAGCGTAGAAAACGACTCATCCTCATCTACAACTCCAAGCCGAACCAGCTCGGGCATGAAGTCCCTGACCGCCCCTCCTTTGTCATACTCACCCATCAGCACGTTGATGTGTATCGAGCTTTCGAGGTACGGAAAACCAAGTTTATCCAGTTCCGAGAGCAAGTATTCCCTCTCTTCATCCGTCAGGCTGTCGACTTCGTATGCAACGTCGTAAAGACGGGCATACTGATCGGATGAGAACGGCAGCGCCCCTGTCGAACTCATCAATTTTCTTCTCTTTTCCCTGAAGCTTCCATCGGAGAGGATCGGATTCTCGAAATACCTTATCTTCCCGTTTTCCCTTGCAAGAAGGGCTGCTCCGCTTTCCGCAATGACGGCGTCCACCGGCCACTGCCTGATGTACGCGTCAGCCCATCCGGCGGAACCTCCGGTCACAAGGATGATCCCTAATCCCGCATCCTTTGCGTCATATAAAGACTGAAGGGCCGAAGGATAAAGCTTCGACCCTTTTGTAATGGTATCGTCGACATCGCTTATCACATACTTCAAGCAATCGATGATGTCGCTTTCTTCGAACTCTTTCATTTTGTGAGGCTTGAAAGCATCTTGCTTTTGAAGATCGCCACGAGATACGTGATGAAGCTCAAGAGGGATGCAAGCGCACTGAGCGAGAAGAAGACGTAGAGAACCGTCTTCCAAGTATCGAGCGCAGTTCCGAGGTCAGCGAACGTCTCGGCAACTATGTAAGCGATCGAAAGGATGCTTGTAAGTGCATATAGGCACGTCTTGCTCTTTCCCCAGATGTTAGCCGGCATCGCTTTACCGACCTTCATCATCAGCATGCGCAAGAACAGGATGAAGAACTCCCTCCACATGATGATTATGAAACACCAGATCGGCATTATACCCTTTCCCATGAAGCAGACGAAGAACGTCAGGTGCGAAAGGGTGTCTGCAAAAGGATCCATGACCTTTCCCAGATCGGTGACGAGGTTGTATTTCCTTGCGATCTTGCCATCCACAAGGTCCGTTATCTCGGCTGTCACGTAGCATACGAGCATTATTATCGTTGAGAGAACAGCCCAGGAAGGGCCGAACCATGACGTGAGGCTATATCCGATGAAAAACACCGGAACGAGTATCAGTCTCAGTACTGTCAATTTGTTTGGAAGGTTCATCAATCCACCTCGATATACAATATTTTAGGCCCATAAGGAAGTTAATACAATCTCCCCTGGAGCCCAGGGGAGACTACAAAGAGCCTTGCCTGTCAGATCTGCTGCTTGGAATCGATCTTGGCTTTGAGCTCTTTCGCAAAATCTTCGTAGGCAAGGCCGTTGGTCTGCTTTCCATTCCTCATGCGTACGGAGATGAGGTTCTCATCCCTCTCCTTCTCTCCTACGATGATCATGTAAGGAACCTTCAGCTGCTGTGCTTTCCTGATCTTTGCGTTGAATCTGTCATTCGAAAGATCCACATCGGATCTGAATCCATCCTTTCTGAACCTTGCATTCAACTCCTTTGCGTATTCGTTTGCACTCTCGGCGACAGGGATGACCATCACCTGCTCAGGGCTCAGCCACGGCGGGAATGCCCCTGCATAATGCTCTACAAGCACCCCGAAGAACCTCTCGATCGAGCCAAGGAGCGCCCTGTGTATCATGTAAGGCCTCTTCTCGGTTCCGTCCTTGTCGACGAACGTGAGTTTAAAGCGTTCGGGGAGGTTGAAATCGAACTGCACCGTCGAAAGCTGCCACTCGCGTCCGACCGCATCCTTGATCTTCAAATCGATCTTCGGACCGTAGAATGCACCACCACCCTCATCGACGTCATAGGGAAGGCCTTCCTTCTCGACAGCCTTCACAAGCGCCTTCGTAGCTGCATCCCACATCGCATCGTCCCCGACGGATTTCTCAGGCTTCGTGGAGATGTACGCGTGCACTTCATCGAAACCGAACGAATGGAGCATGTAGAGGCTGAAACGGAGCACTTCGACTATCTCGTCATCCATCTGATCGGGAGTTACGAAGAGGTGTGCATCATCCTGTGTGAATCCCCTTACCCTCATCAGACCGTGGAGGGCTCCCGCCTTCTCATACCTGTACACAGTCCCGAGCTCAGCCCACCTGAACGGAAGGTCGCGGTAACTATGCTTCGTATTCTGGTAGATCATGATATGGAACGGACAGTTCATCGGCTTGACGTAGTAGTCGCTCTTGTCCATCTCCATCTTCGGATACATCGATTCCTTGTAGAATCCGAGGTGCCCGGAAGTCTCCCAAAGCCAGCTCCTGCCGACGTGAGGGGTATAGACAAGCTCGTAACCGTTCTTGTAGTGCTCCTCCCTCCAGAAGTTCTCGATCACGTTCCTGATCCGCGCTCCCCTGGGATGCCAATACACCAAGCCCGGGCCTGCCTCCTCGTGGAGACTGAAGAGGTCGAGCTCCTTGCCAAGCTTTCTATGATCCCTCTTTTCGATATCTGCAAGATGGTCGAGGTACTTTCTGAGATCCTTCGGACTCTCCCATGCGGTTCCGTATATCCTCGTGAGCATCGGATTCGTCTCCTTGCCCCTCCAGTATGCACCGGCGATCGAAAGTAGTTTGAACGCATCCTTGTTCAGTTCCTTCGTCGACTCCACGTGCGGGCCTCGGCAAAGATCTGTGAATCCACCCTGCGTATAGATGCTCACTTCCTCGCCTTCCGGAATCGCATCGAGTAGCTCAAGCTTGTACTTCTGATCCTTGAAGATCTCCTTGGCCTCGCTGCGGGATACGACGGTTCTCTTGAACTCCTTGTCCTCTCCGATGATTCTCTTCATCCGCTCCGTGATCTCTTCCAAGTCACCCTCAGTAAGGGCTCTCGGGAGATCGAAATCGTAATAGAAACCGTCCTCTATGGCCGGTCCGATCGCAATCTGGCACGATGGGAACATCTCGACTACAGCCTCTGCCATGACGTGCGCCATCGAATGCCTTATTCTTGCCAGTTTCCCGTCTTCAGACATGTTTTCCCTCCTATAGAAAAAGAAAAAGCCTTTCCAGTCTCATCCTCGCCCATGCAAGGACGAAACTGCAAAGGCCTTTTGCAATTCCGCGGTCCCACCTTGCTTCCCCCGTAAGGGGACACTCAAAACCTTTGACGCAGGCATACGGCATGAAATACTCGACACCTTTCCTCCATGCAGCTCTGAAGTGGTTTTCGCATCATTTCCCCAGGCATCTTCCACCCGCACTTGCGGATGCCCTCTCTATGGCGGAAACGTGATGTTACTCGTCTTCGTCCCAGCTGTTAGTTAGAAGATACTCCAGTTGGGATTCTATTGCAAGAGAAAAGCCCAAGACGGCCTTGGGCTTTTCCTTATTCATCATTTTGCCTTATGGAGCTGCTCGCGTAAACGCAGTGCAACCTGTGGCTTTACGATGGTTCCTGGTCCGGCTATGCACCCGCCCTGGCATACCATCACCTCCACAAGGTCGGCTTCCGGCGCCCTCTTGGGCCACGTGCTCATCAAGCGTACGGTCTTCTTGTCAAGGCCGTCGATCTTCATGATCCTGACAGACTCCGGATTATCGATGCGGTTGAGTACGCACCCTGCAACTCCGCCAGAGATCGCATACTCCCTGCAATCCTTGAAGGAGTCCACGTTCCCCATGTCCGCATCGGGCATCTTGTTCACGTCGATGTCGAGTGCCATAAATATGGCGGCAAGCTCGGCGAATGTGATCACTCCGTCGATCTCATCGTATCTTGCAGCCTCAACCCTCTTTGCAAGGCATGGTCCGATGAAGACGGTCTTCGCTTCCGGATCCTTCTTCTTGCATATCTGGGCAGAGTATGCCATCGGAGAGAGCGTCGAGCTGTAGCGTTCCTTCAGGAACGGAAGGTGCTTGGGGATCAACTCCATGTAGCTCGAGCAACACGAAGTAGTCATGTACCCGTTGCCTTCCTTCATCTTCTCGACAAGCTCCTCGCCTTCCTTGATCGACGTCACTTCAGCACCTTCTGCAACTTCGAAGACGTCTGTAAACCCGGCTTCCTTGAGCGCACTCTTGATCTGTCCGAGCGATCCCGGGAACTGTCCCTCGATCGCAGGTGCGATCATCGCAGTAACCTTCTCTTTCCTCTTGAGCATCTTCAAGACGTGGAAAAGCTCGCTTCTCTCGGCAATCGCCCCGAACGGGCACGAGCGCACGCACTTTCCGCATCCGATGCACTTGGAGTGGTCGACCTCGACATACCCCTGCTCGTTCTTTTTTATAGCTCCGACCGGGCACGCTTCCTCGCACGGAACGGGAATGTGCACGACGGCATGGAACGGGCAGACCTCCATGCACTTTCCACAACGGATGCACCTGTCCTCCTGGATATGCGCCTGTCCGTTCAGGAATACGATCGCATTCTTCGGGCAGTTCGCCATACAAGGACGCGCAAAGCAACCGCGGCACGCGTCTGAGATCCTGTATTGGTCCTTCGGACAACCGTAACAACCCGATGTGATCGTGGTAAGAAGCGGAAGTTTCGGTTCGCTGTGCTCGATTACCTCGCTCACGTACCGGCTGGTCGGCTTGAACTCGTCGTCATCATTCTCCAAGTCCACTCCAAGCAAGGTAAGGATGCGATACCTGACCAATGCCCTTTCCTTATAGATGCAACAACGTGATGGTACTCTGTCCTTGGGAATGATCTCTATCGGAAGCCTGTCGGCCTCTTCCACAAGCGTATCGTTGAAGAAATTGCGAACGACCGCCGTATCGATCTTTCTCTTCATGAGAGTATATTGGTTGTTGAGGTCTATCATGCCCTGACCGCCTCCTCAAGCAGTTTTACAAACTTCTCCTGATCGACTCCATCGTAGATAGTTCCGTTGATCTCTACAAACGGAGCCTGGCCGCCCCCTACCTTGCACTTCTCAAGGCACGAGCAGCCCTCGATTTCGCACTCGGCAAGGATTTCCGGATCAAGAAAATCGTTGTAAAGGAGCAGATCAGCTCCACCTTGCACGAAACATGCAGTTCCAAGACAAATCCTTACTTTCACTTTGGATTTCTTCATATGGTCCTCCCAAATTACAAATATTCAACTGAAGTTTCCTTCAGATATATGTCTTCCAACGCCTTGCACAGCCTTCCGATGATCGTCCTTCTGATCCCTATCTCCACCGGGATGTTCGGATCCTGATGGGCTTCGTTGATCTTGGTGCCTACGATGAAATGCACCTGATCGGAATCGAGGAGGATCTCAACGAACTTCTTCGCAGGGTCGTCGGGCAAATCCTGTAGATTTTCCTTCTTTTCCAGTATTATGGCGACTTTCGATAGTGTAAGCATACCTTCGGTCACCAAGTCTATCCCCTCCATCTTCGACGATGGGGGAACATCCTTCGACCAGCACTTGAGATCGACTGTAAGCTTCTTTCCGAAAAGCCTTGCGACTATCTGGGCAGTTGTTCCACCGGAGACGATCTTCCTGCCGTTGAACGCAGCAATCTTCTCGCCAAGCACTGCATCAGCTTCCTTTGTAAATGGAGGCCCGGTGACTATCAAAGTACGCCTCGGACGGCGTATATACACGACGACGCACGTGATGTCGTCCTTGCTTGCCAGTCCGTCGAGGGAATTCGCCTTCTGCACGATTGCACGCGAAAGTTCCCTTGATGAGATGTCGTTGTCTTTCGCTATCTCTTCGGAGATGAACTTCCTCACCCCCTCGAGGCGCCATCCCAACGGGAGGGATTTCCCGAGCCCCGACTGGGTCACCCCATCCGAGAACATCACAAGCCTCTCCCCGTACTCCATCGGGAATGACGAATAGCTTATCTCCTCTTTTTTAAACGCCGCAGCCCTGTTGAGCACCGTCTTCGTCCGCTCCCACTTCACTGGCTCGGAGCCTGAGAATCGAAGGCTCTGCGGGTTGTCGTACTCGACGAGGTTCACAAGGATATTCTCCATGTTCTCCTTGTATCTGATGTCTGCAATCGTAAATGTCGAATAGCTTATCTTCCGCTCCTTGCAGACCGGAAGGGTATCCATGATTATCTTTGCAGAGTGCTGGAGGTCTATCGGGGAGAACGAGAGCTTATGCGCCATGTGCGCCGTAAGGGATGCAAGCACGTTCGCTTTCACTCCGCTTCCAAGCCCGTCGGAGAGGGTCGTGACTATCTGGTTGTTGTCAGGGTTCCTCGAAAGAAGGAATACATCCCCTCCGATCTTCTGACCATGCTTGTAGATCTGGGCATAATCGACATCTATGAAAATGTTGTTCATGAGTCCCCGTCATCCTCCAATGCAAAGTCATTGTTCCCGCTATCGGTATGCACGCTGAAGGCATCGATGAGCGAATTGAGCATGATCTCGGTCTCCGCTGCATTCTCTCCCAGAAGGGATGCTATCTGCTGGACAGTCTCAAGCGACTTCTGGATTACATCCTCTGCCTTCTTGACCACGGTCTCCCTTCTTATCGTCGGGTTGGTGATGTCGTTGAACATCGCTCCAAGGAGCCTCTTCTTCTCCACGAGGAAGAACGTCACGCGGATGAACTTGTCCTTGTAGTGCATCCTGTACTGTCCGGGATGGGAGAGGAAGAACTGGTCTTTGAACTTGTCTGCAAACGGCACGAAGCGCTCTACCGGAAGCCCCTTGACCATCTCGAGCATGCCCTGGTCCAGGAAGCCCTCCTCCATGTCGCCGAAAAGATCCAGGAACTGGAGGTTGCAATCCGCGATCTTCAGGTCGCTGTCCACGATGACAACGCCCATCGGGATGGTGCGTAGGAGAACGTCGACCTTGCTCTGCGCCTCCTTCCGCATCTTCGTGACGCACATCTCGATTTCAGCCATGCCGTCAAGATACGCTATCGCCATCTCACGGCACGTGTTGTATCCGCAGCCGCCGCAATTGAGTTCGTCTTCCTTCGAGAGCTTTCCAAGCTCGACAAGCGCCCTCTTTATATCATCTTCGCTGTACTTCCTTGCAAATGCGTTCTCCACTCCGGGTTGCTTTCCGCCAAGGATCGTATATCCCTTCTCAAGAACTTCCTTTGCAAAATCCTCATCCCCTTCAAAGAGGTCATCCTCCGAGGAAATGCGGCATGCAGTGTAATCGCTTGAGGCTTTCTTTCTGAAAGCTATCGAATAATCCCTCTCGGTGCCCGGTCCGCTTATGCATCCGCCGTCACATCCCAGAAGCTCCAGGAATGCCGTCTCCTCGTGCTTCTCCCTGAGTGCGGATATAACCTGATCCATTCCTGAGAGTGCTATGGCCTTCGGATGGATTATGTCGTTCCCCCAGATCTTGCTTGTGGCGATCTGCCCGCCTTCGATCGGGTAGAGGGAGGACAACCCTGCCTTTGAAGGTATAAAGCGTACGCTCTCGTCGACTTCAACATCCTCAAGGTTGATTCCAGCTATCTCGAACCACCTCCTCAGCTCGTGGAAGGTGAGTGCGAAATCCGGATAGCCCGGGTACATGTCAGCCTCATGCTTTTTTGCAGCGCATGGACCGATGAACACTATTATGATCTCATCTCCGTAGAGCTTTCTGAGGTATGCGCTATGGACTTCAAGCGGGGAAGGCACCGGCGCAAGGCGTTTGACGCTCTCCGGGTAGTATTTCTTAACGAGCTCGACGACAGAGGGGCACGCGGTACCTATCCAGGAACACTCGCCGTTATTGGACGCAACGTACATGTCTATCGCTTCGGAGACGATCTGGGCACCTATCGCAGTCTCCGATATATCAGAAAACCCGAGCATCTTGAGAGCTGTGAGAAGTTTCCCCTCCTCCCCCTTGAATTCCGATGCGTACGAAGGGGCGAGTGAACAGATGGTGCGCTTTCCAGAGGACATTGCAAGACGTACGCGCGAAACGTCATCCCTTATCTTCTTTGCGCTGTTCGGGCAGACGTGCACGCACTTTCCGCAGAAGACGCAACGCTCCTTGATTATCATCGCATGTCCGTCTTTGATCTGGATTGCTTTCGTAGGACAGGCGCGAACGCACTTGTAGCAATCCCGGCAGCTTGTTACTTCGGTATATATCGGATATTGCATTACGAAAGCTCCTTTCTGATAAGATCTACGACGTTCTCGGCATCAAGTGCCGAATACTCCTTTCCGTTTATTGCGATATGCGGTCCGTTGTTGCACCTTCCGAGGCAAAGATGCCCCTCAAGCTCGACTTTATCCTCCAGACCGTTCTCCTCAATGTAATTTTCAATTGCCGTAAGGATGCCGCTGTTGCCGCGGGCAAAGCAGCTTGAACCCATGCAGAGTTCGATCTTGACAAACCCATCCTCAGCCATCAAAAACTCCTCCCTCTTTAGAAAAAGGGTACAACAGGATATAAGAACAAGTCAATAAATTCCTTTGGTGTCAAGAAATAAGGATTATTTGCACTTTATCGCCACAAAAATATACGAATCAGTATTTATATGTGAATCACGATAGATATAATATGCTTGGAATCACATTATATCATATCAATATCGTCCAAGAGATCCTCTTCTTCGTGGATGCGATGCCCGAGCTTTACTGAAAGCACTGCAAAACTTGTCGCAAGATCGGTACGCTGCAAGACTACCGACGAAGGCACCTTCAGATCCTTCGGAGCGAAATTCCATATACCCCGTATTCCGCATTTGACCAAAAGATCGGAAACAGCCTGCGCCTGGAGCGCGGGAACGGTTATTACCGCAATCGAGATCCTGTTCTCCGCGATGTAGCTGTTCAGCTTCTCCATCGGAAGGACTGTCATCGAACCTATCTTCCCCCCAACTTTCCCAGGGTCCTTGTCGAAGATCGCAACTATCCTCAGCCCATATGTGGAAAACCCGTCGTAGCATGCAAGTGCTGATCCGAGGTTTCCCGCTCCGACTATCAAAGCATCTGTTGTGTTGTCCCATCCGAGGGTGTGTATTATCGAACTTATAAGTTCCTCGATATCAAACCCCACCTTGGGTTTTCCCTCGATCCCCGTGAGGGACAAGTCCTTCCTTACTTGTATGGGCTTGAGTCCAAGCTCCTCTGCCAGGTGCGTTGCACTGATATACTCCTCCCCCATCTCCTTTCTCTGGTTGAGTATCCTCAGGTATGAGGGCAGACGTTTTACTGTAGGAATCGGAATGCTCATAATCCTTCAATCACCTTTACAACTTCTTCGACGACAGCCCGGGGAGTGGATGTCCCGGAAGTGACGAACACCCTATCCGCGAGGACCTTCCCGTCAAGTTCCGATGCATCGCTTACAAACACGGAATTCTTCCCGAGAATGAGGCCTTCCTCGTAAAGGGCACGGGAGTTTGCACTCTTCCCATCCCCGACCACGACCAACGTGTCATAAGAGGGGGCAAGATCCCTTATCTCTTTCCTCCGTTTCGCGCTCGCCTGGCATATGCCACGCCTCGGCTGGGGGAAACGGGAGTTCAGAAGAGGCTGGATGGCCTTCCACTTCTTCTCGGAAAACGTCGTCTGTACGATGACAGTATAATCCTTTTTTCCCGCCAAAGACAGCAACTCGTCATAGTTCGATGCCAATGCAACGCCGCCTTCCTTGTACGATGCGATCGACGACACCTCATCGTGCCCCTTCTCCCCTATGAGGAGAACGTCAGAGGAGCTGTCTGCAGCATCCTTGATGTTCATCATGACCAAAGGGCACGTGGTATCGATTACCGTGCACTTCTTCCGAAGTTCCTCCATTTCGCTCTTCTTGCATCCGTGCGCTCTGATGACGACGACAGACCCAGCGGGCACTTCCTCCGCGCAATTCACCATCCCCACACCCTTTTCAAGGTAAGAGGAGACGACGTTGTCGTTGTGAACGATCCCTCCATAGACGAAGAGAGAGGATGCGCCATACCTTGCGATTGCTTCATCGAGGGCATCAAGGGATGCCTTGACGCCCTTGCAGAACCCGGAAAGGGAGGAGAGAGTGCATTCCATCAGTCATCCACCAGTGAATAATCCCGTTCGACTTTCTTCTTCTCGACGTTTATCGGGAAAATTTTATGGAAGTAATGAAGGAGTGCGGGGGCGATCATGTTCGACGAGTACGTTCCGATCAAAAGCCCCCACGTGAGGTTGATTGCAAAAAGCTTTATCCCTCCCGTGCTGAATATAGCCAGGGGAACGATCGCAAAAAGCGTAGTCAGGCTCGTGATCATGGTCCTTGTAAGGCTCTTTGCCACAGCAACTCCTATCACATCATCAACGGGCCTCGAGTAATCCTTGCCCATCTCTTCGCGAACCCGGTCGAAGATCACTATCGTATTGTTCAGCGAATACCCGATGATCGTCAAAATTGCAGCGATGGTAGTCGACGAGACTTCGAAATCCAACACGAGTATCAAGGAGAGCATCGACAAGACATCGTGCACAAGGGCAAGTACGCTCGAGATCGCATACGACGGCCTGAAACGGAACGAGATGTATACGAGTATCAAGACAATTGCAATGGCTATGGCCTTGATCGAGGAAGTGATCAATTCGGATGAAAAGCGCGGGCCTACGTAATCGGACTGGAACATCACGAGTGTATCCTTTCCAAAAGCATCATCAAGCGTGGAGAGCACCAATGAAAGCGCTTCATCGTCGCTCATCCCCTCGAAAAGCGGGAAACGTATCTGGAAAACCCCGTCGCTTCTCGCACCAACCGTCTGCACGTTCACCCCGTCAAGGGAGGAAAGTGCGTCCCTGACATCCTGTATCGTCACGTCAACGCTCTCGGTTGCGAAGTTCAGCGCCTTCCCCTCGGCTCCAAGGCGCATCGGAAAATTCAATCCGCACTTGATGTTCGCGGGGAGAAGATCGTAATCCACCACCTCGGTTCCAACGCCGTTCTCATTCAAGAAAGCTTCCAGATCTGAAATCGAAATGCCGTCAAGGTCAATTTCCGCTTCATCCGTTCCGAACCTGACAAGAAGCATCCCGTCATCGTATGAAAGGCTCGTGCCTTCGCTTCCAGTGACGTACATTCCCACAGGAACGATCCCTACGTTCAGCGAATACCCCGATCCGAAGTCTATGCCTTTGTTGAATCCGCCGTGGACGAAGTAGAATATCGGGCCGAGCGCAATGATCAGGATGGAAAAGGCAAAGGCGAAAAACCTGTATTTCACTACATCAATCTTTTTCATTTCGACCTCCTCCAGGAAAGTGCAACGCCACTGAGGCTATGCTCGGAGACAAAGAAATCAAAGAGAAGATGGCTCACAAAGAGGGCTGTGAAAAGCGAGCACGTCACACCTATTGCAAGAGTGTTTGCAAATCCCTTTACACTCGATGATCCGAAGACGGAAAGAACTACAGCTGCAATTATCGTAGTCACGTTCGAATCCATTATCGTCCAGAACGCCCCGGAAAAACCTGCTTTGACTACCTCGAATGGTGTCTTTCCCTCCCTTTTCTCCTCCTTCATCCGTTCATAGATGATGACGTTTGCGTCGATAGCCATGCCCAATGTAAGTACTATTCCTGCAATAGATGTCAGCGTAAGGGTGAAGCTGAGTGCGGAAAGCACGCTGAGCATCATGTAGAAGTTCAGCAAGAGCGCAATATCTGCAATAAACCCTGCAGGGCCGTAATATACCATCATGAAAATAAGAACGAGGAATAATCCGATGAAGATCGCATATAGCGCGATCTGCACGGCATCATCGCCCAAGGATGCTCCAACAGTCTGTTCCGAGACGACTGAAAGAGGCATCGGGAGGGATGCGCTTTTCAAAATCACGGCAATGCTCTCAGCCTCCTCACGGGTAAAGCCCCCGGAGAGTTCCACGCTGTTTCCGATTGCGCTGTTTATCGTCGCGACGCTCTTTACCATGTCATCGAGTACCAATGAAAGGGATGATCCGATGTGCCGGGAAGTGAACGAGTAGAAGATCTCACCGCCCTCGTCGTCGAAACGGAACGTGACGACGGGCCTTCCGTCGCGGGAACTGGTCTCGCTTCTTGCAGTCTCAAGGTGCGTACCGTCTATGACAACCTCATCTGAGATGACTACAAATCCCATCAGCCTGTCCAGGCCGTACTCATCCTCTTCGTAGTAGCCGAGTGCAGTATACCCGAATGGCACGAACGACGGGGTTCTGACGCGCCCGTCTTCATCGTAGATTTCATCAGGATGCATCCTGTAGTACTGACTGACGCGTTCAGAGAGCGCATTGTCAGCAAGGTGGAATGAAAGGGAACCACGCCCCCTCAAAAGGGAATCGACGCGCTCCGGATCCGCCTCCCCCGGAAGCTCCAAGACGATCTGATCGCTTCCTTGCATCCTGATCTCAGGCTCGGATACACCGAACTGGTCGACCCTGCTTGAAAGGATATCCATGTCTTCTGCAACCAATGCGGATACATCCGGATCCGAGATCGCCTCCCCGTGGAGTTCCTCGTAGCCCGATCTATCTGCTTCGAGTATCACGGACATGCCACCCCGTAGGTCCAAACCAAGCTTCAGCGCCCTGCCAGAGAGATTCTTCACGTCAAAAATCTCTCCTCTGATGTGGTTTTCGATCGCATTTTGGAATTCGATCTCGTCTTTGTACCCGGAGAGCACGGAGTAACAACTTCCCTTACCCAAGTAATCGTACTCTTTGGGGATTTCAGCGCTCTGATCGGAAAGCGCGAGGGATGTCAATTCAGCGGCTATCCTCCTGGCTTCCCTCGTCGAGTAATCCCTTATCGCACTATTTGAAGAAAGTGCCAAAGTCTTCGTGTCTTCATCTATAAAAAAGTACCACCTGATCGTTGGATAGATCAAAGCGGTACATACGACCAAGACAAGAATGACCAGCAGCACCCTACCAGTCTTTTTCACTTTCAGTTCTCTTCTTTCTTCTCTTCGACAGTCTCTTCGCCCTTGTCAAGGACAAGCTCAGGCTTTACTTCTTCCTTCTTTTCTTCAGCAACCTCGGCAGCCTTCTCCTCTTCCTTCTTCACCTTCTGGGGAGCGCTCTTGTCTTTGCTGACTACAGATGCGATTGCACTCTTCGTGAACTCGATGCGCGCAGAGTCATCGACTTTCACTACGACAGTCTGGTCCTTGACCTGTACGATCGTTCCATGAATGCCTCCGATGGAGACGACCTTGTCGCCCTTCTTCATCGCCTCAAGCATCTTCTTCGCTTCCTTGTCCCTCTTCTTCTGAGGTCTGATGATGAGGAAATAGAAAATAAGGATTATAAGTACGAAAGTTACAAGCGTGGTATACATCGATCCAGCTTCCTGCGAGCCACCGCCCGCCATCAATACAAATGGATTCATAAAACTCTACTCCACCTTTTTCGGATTAACGTACAGAAAAAATTATCATGTTTATACAAAAGATTCCAGCACCACACAATGAACACACAAAGAGTACAAAAACCAAAGATGGCAGTTGGACGCGAAGTAACTGTACTTGTCATATAACCCTACATAGCATCCTTCCATAAGAGAGAATCATCGGCTCAGTTTCAGGATAACTTCGCACAAGCACCTTCATCGTATCTTCCCTGGATGAAGCATCTATGAAGAATACAGTTTCATCCTTCTTCTGCAGGAATATTGCAATGTGCGTCGGTGTACTATCCGTACCGTTCGTGAAGAATATCAGATCGCCCATGATCGGGCTGTCCGTTTCCTCGCTGTAGAACTCGAATATATCGATAACACCTGTATCATTGAATTGAAGCTTTTTCCCATAAGGCTCCAAGGCAGTCTTATATACGTTGATCACGAAACCACTGCAGTCTACAGAAGGATTTTCCTCCCACCAGTAGCTCTGACCTCCCCACTTGTACGGTATTCCGAGGTAATGCATCGCTTCAGAGGCAATGCTTTCACCCTCTTCCTCCGTGATTGTCGTCACCAACTCCCGATCCATCTCCGAAGGAGAGCATGATGCAAGGAACAGCAATATAAGTACGGCAATGAAGTATTTCTTCATGTAGGTGATTTTATCGCAACATGACGTCATTCCATTCCCCTTTTACAGGATGCATAGTAGTAGAATTCCATACCTCTATCAGTTGGAATCGCCAGTTACACACAAATTGACGCAATCAATTCCCGTCCTTTGTCTATCCTGTCTTCGACATCCACTCCATCGCACTGGGCAATCATTTCTGCTTTACCATTCAAGACAATGCAATCTTTCCCACAAGATACAAACGTATCCTTGTAACGAACCGTATGATAATCATCCGCCATTCTCTCCGCTTCCGGTGCAATCTCCATCAAAAAAGGTTGATAAGTATTACTTGAGAGATTGGTTTCGGTTTTCATTACAAGAACCTCATACCAGCTTTTATCAGCAGTCTTGCAGAGCTTCCCATACGAACCCGGACGGAATGAATCATACTTGAGATAGTAGTATCTGAAATCGAAACGCTTTTCCCTCATGCATCCGGCAATGTAATCATCCTTGATTTCATCAAGCACTGCATCTGAAAACTCCTTATGGGATTTCAAGAGGGTTATCAGTACATTCCTGGTATTTTCCATTCCAACGTTGGCACTCACATGAAAGAGGGAACGCCATGCAGATTGATTGCGGGCAGATCCCACTTGATAGCGCCACCCATTAATACGTTCCCTTTGGAAATAATCCCCAGTAGCCATCAAAGCAGTGTCGACTTTATCCCAGTTGCATGCGAAAAGGGATTTGAACGAGGCAAAACAATCTGCATTCTCAAGTCCTACTATGCCGATCTGACCGTAAAGTAGGTCGTGATCTTCAAGTTCGTAAAGGCTTTCTGAGAGTTCGGGATTGGCTGCAGTCCATTCAAGCTTCGCACGTTCCTCCGTCAGCTGATTGGAATTGAACCCACCTTTGCCGTCTTGAGGGACGATGCCGTCAAGTATGATGGAATCGACCTCTCTTATGATCTCCGGAAGGCGATTTCCACCTGCTCGGTTAGGGTTGTCGTTGAGTTCGTTTTCAGAATTCATTGCGAGATTGTTTACAATCCTGATCCTTCGTCTGAACGCATCCTTACTTATGCCCTCTCTATTGCATAGATAGAGGGATAATGCATATAGAAGAACAAACTTTCCAAACGAGAAACCTCTTTCACCATTCTCTTTGAGATATCCGGTAAGGCAATTCTCAAAAAGCAATACCCCTTTCATATCAAAAAGCCGCACCTTTCCATCCTCATGTAGTTCGGAGAAGAATTCGCGTTCGAATTCAGCTGGATGTATGGGAAGTGTACTCCAACAATCGAAAAGGTTTTCCAGAATCCGGATGTTTTCCATAACCAGATCCTTCTCTTTCTGATCGCGTACCGTGAAAAACCTATCCAAGAGGTCGAACTCATTTCTGGATCCGGCATAGGTAGTATCATTTCTCTTGTAGCAGATCACATCGCAAATGAAATTGAAATACATCAGGAACGCGTCGTCGATCTCATCAACCTTCAGGCACTTCCAAAAGAGATCGGTCCATACGCCATCGATCTTTGTGACAATGCGTTTCGCCACGTTCTTATCCAGTTTGTTCATACGCTTTTCAAGATCTGCCTTGAAGTGTTCAAACCTTGTAAGCGGCTTTCCCCTGGAATTCATCTTTACGTAAAGATCATCGGAGAGTCCCATGTCGCGAAGAGAAAGAAAGAAGAACGAGATCCTTCCTTCATTCAGGCGCTGCCAAAGATCGGGCACGGATGAAAACTTCTCATTTATGTCGTCCAGTACGACAAGCATTGAAGAGATCGTAGGATCTTTCTTCCAGGAAAGGGCAAACCACGATTGGTCTTCCAGTTCCTTCCCGATGCTTTCGCAAGGGAAGTGCGGTACAAAGCGCGTGACAAGATCATTGCAGAAATCCCTGCTTGAGAACCTGGTCTCATAACTGAAATGCCCAAGGAATGCATAGTCTTTATAGTCCACGCCATCCCTAACTGCAGCATACCAATAGAGAAGGAACAGGGTTGTAAGACGCTGTTGCCCATCGAGCGGTATCAACTTGCCATCCCCCTCGATATTGCCGTAAACGAAATCAAGGGTAATCGGAGTATCGACCAAGGCATCATACAACGCATCAAGAAAGTTCTTTCTGATACGTTTTGTAGCTTCATCCATCCTTCCTTGCACATAATCACGCTGGATAGGTGGAATTACTATGCTTTTGACATCACCCGATGCGAATATATCTGAAAACGTATATTTCCTCATGTCGTCATTCATGTCAGATTTCCTTCTTCAAATAACCAGCCAAGACAGTATTGATGGCCGCTATGTAAGCTTTTCGATCACGTTTACCCCAATAATAGAACTGAAGGGGATCATTATTGTCTGAACTATAGTATTTCTGGAATACATTTTTTGTGCAAAGTGGAATGTACAAGCCTTCCTTATCCAGCTCAATCACCTTCGCCCTCTTTACGCTGAAAACAGAGTTGTTCAACGCTGCGTTGTCTGCAAAATCCAAAAGCGCAAGATTGGAGATATCATGCAACGATTCAGTTTCTCCCGAAGGGGAAAGAATTTCTATTACTTTCGGATAAATAGCCTCAAAGTCAGTCTTCGTGATCGATGCCTTGGCAAGAACCTTATCGATATCATCAATCAACGAAGGGGTGATTGATTCAGGCAAGACTTTCAGTATCTTTTCGTGCTCAGTCAACCATTCCCTCCACTCCTTTTCGGTGGAAAGTCCCTCAGACTGCTGTGCATGAATATGCTCAAGGCTCATTTTGCTTTTCCTGAAAGTCTTGAATGAAAACCGTTGGCTTCCGCCATCAGCTCTCATGGTTGAAAGCACGTTGAATAGAAAAAGTATTGATTTGATCTTGCCGTAATCGGTCTTTTTATTCTCATAACTCAAATCCAGGTATTCCCGATCCCCGATATCCACGCTTTTCCTGATCATCTCATCCAGCTTCCCGATGAAAGCTGACTTTGACTTTCCTACAGAGAGCAGGAAAATATCCTTCAGGGATTTACCTATCGCTATCAAATACCCGATTCGATGGTAATATTCATCGTTCTCAAACCAATCCTTGAGGATTAGGAAAGTTGATTCGATCTTTTCCCATACGGAAACAAGGCTCCCATCGTCATCCATCATCTCCTGGAATTCAAAGAAGATCCCATAGTTGTCGTTGGCATATTTCCCCTTGGTTGCCAATTCCAACACCAGATCGATCCGAGTGCTGTATTGCTTTCCCTCAGGGGCAATGAAGTACCAGAAATCATCACTATGGAGTTCCTTCTCGATACTGTCCCAAAGATATGCAATCTCATTCTTCTTGGTATCATCAAGCTTACTCCCGGCATCATCAAGTTTTGTGGCTCTTTCAGTCAGGAACAATGCTTTCACGAGCTCTGCATCGGTCAATGGTATCTTCCCGATATTAAGCCTTTCAAAAAGATCTATACCACTTACATCCTCATCAACTTCATACCAGATGACCTCAACATTGGTTGCGAGAAATTCATACATTTTGTCGGCTGCGACAACATCATTCTTCTGCTTGGAAAACCATTCACCGATAGTCACGAACGCTTGATACATATAATGGTAGTCGATATATTCCGATGCCCGCTCTTCCGTAATATTCTTGAGATAATCTGCAGAACCTTTTCGTATCTCATATTCGATCTCGAAAGGAATCGTGATCTTGGGTTTGTATTCTCTCTTCAAGAAGGTGAGAAGAATATACAAAGTGGTGAGTCTCTGCTGTCCATCAATCAACTCATACGTCTCTTTATCCAGAACCTTCACCACGATAGGCTGAAGACAATACGTGGCATTCCCATTCTGACGGATATCATCCAGAAGCCTCTTCACTTCCCATCTGCCCCACCTATACCCGCGCTGGTATGAGGGAATCACAAACTTCCCTTTTATATCTGCACCTACGACTTTCTGCCCAAGAAACATCCCCAGCCTCCATCAATGCCGATTATAGCCCGGAAATGGCATTAGGATCACACACATCCCCATGAAAACAGTATTTGTCAAAGATAAATTATTTCAGATTTCTTATTACGAAATTACCAATGACCCCCGAAAATGATGAATCCACTATTCGGCATATCCAAGATATATAGCTTAAATTCAGTATGTTTGTTTGACGTCGAAAGTTACCTTTCTACCTACAAATTTCAAAGTAATGCAGTTCAATCGTTCTTTCAGATATTTATAATAAATTTCGCCAGCAAAGAATACGAATTCCACATTGTCTATATTTCCAAGCTTCTTCACCAGTTCATCGTAAACTTTATCACTCCAAGCCTTTTTGTATGCTACAGATTGCTTTGCAAGATCAAATTCGTAGTAATGGATCAAATCATCCGGTTCGATCAGTCCATACCTATCAGAAAGGATGTAATAGCGACTGCACTCGAACTCATCAAGACCATCGGAAACCGCCTTTCTGAAGTTGTACCCTGTATACATGTCCTTGGCAGGATATACATTTGTAGGATTATCTTGTGCATCTTTGAGTTTCGATTTTGTACATTCCACAAGCCCGATTCGTTTCATTTATCTGTTTACCTCTTCTCCGATTTTATATTGACTTCGTAAACTTGGGTCCTCTCTCGCTCCATGAGATATCTCCAGCTTTATAGCGTCGAAGATATTCGCGCGTTGCGGATCTCTTCAATCCCGTAATTGTTGCGGCTTTCTTATACCCTATCCCGTGCTGGAATAGGGATAAGCAATCCTTACGCTTCTCATTCGGAATGCGAGGTCGTTTTAATTCATTGCAATCATGATCTTTCATAACTACATTCCCAATATCCTGCCTTGAAACCAAGGCAGGAAAACCGCACGCTCATGGGGAACAAAGTCCTACCTTTTGGACCATTTTCAGAAACAAAACCTCACACCTCAGGCTCTACAGGCGCTTCAGTTTCTTTCAGATAATCAAGAATCTGAGAATATGTAATTGTTCCACCATCATAACCTTCAATGGAAATTGTACCCTGTGTATCTTCCGCGATAGAAATGTTCGTGAATGTTAAAATAACATCGCCACTCAACTTGGGATCGACTTTGAGTGAAATTGGTCCTGTGATGTTAGACACAACAACATCATAATCGAAAGTTCCATCGTTTAGAGTAAATATACCTGATGTAGAAACTGTATAGTCGTCACTGTTGAAAAAAACATCGCCTACGGCTGTTATTTTGCCGTTAATATCAAAGGTAAGATTTCCCTTGATTGAAAGACCTGAACCATCTAAGAAAGAAGCGGTATAGCCTTTGGGAAAGGCAAGTTCTATACTGATTGTATAATCTTTGGGATAATCTTCTGTGTTGTTAAGTAACTGATCAATTTTTGCCTTAGATAATGTTGACTTGACATCACTGAATTTATTGATAGTGAATACCATCCCGTTTTCATTCTTGCCTGTTCCATTGCTTTTCAGATCTTCGCTTTCTGTTGCTTTTACAATATCTGCGACAAGCTTCTCAGAGTCTATTGATGTAAAGACCTTTGCTGCGAGCTTAATGGCAGCATCCTCTGTAAGATATGGATCCGCTTCCTCAAGATCCTCCATTGGAATTGAATCATCTTTCGGAGTGGTATCACATGAAGAAATGAAAAAGAGAAGGCACAGTAATAATATGGGCAATAAAGTAAAATGTTTCATATACAATTCCTAAAAGAAAGAGGCTGTAAGAACCTGCGATTCCTGACAGCCTCATTCGAATCAGATAAATAGTCCGATGGGCTTATTTGATAAGAGCTGAAAGATCTAATTTATCACCAGGTGTGTATGAAGGTTCATTGTCCGCACAAAGCCTTTCATATTCGACAATGCCGTCACCAAGCTTGCAGTCAACATCCTTTCCTAGAGGAATCGTGATTGTCGGATTTCCTTCCTCAGTCGATCCTGCAATAGTGAATTTACCCTCAGCATAAGAAATCTTTACGTCGGCTGCTGTCCTGGCAACATCAAGGCTGAAAGCGTACTTATTATCGCCATTCTGAAGCTCAACATCCTTGGTTGTGATTGAATATCCTGTTGCGGTAAAGGACTCATAGGTATCGCCAGACTTGTTTGCTGTACCATAAACAGTAACAGTTGCAGTTCCCTTTGTAATCTTCACAGGATTCTCTACGTTGCTGACTGCATAACCACCTTCAGCGATCGTAAGAGTAACGACGACCTTATCCTCAGCGTCACCTTCTTCGTTTTGAACATCGATAGCAGGAGTTTCAAGACCAGTTACAGTTGTACCAAACAACATGTTCTTGAAGTCTCCAACCAGCTTCTCCATGCTGATTGCATCAACAAGAGCCTTTGATGTCTCGTAGTCGGCATACACCTGAGTATCATTATCACAAGCAGTGAATGCAACAAGCATCATGACAGAGAAAAGTGCAACCAAAATCTTCTTCATCTTTTCAAATTCCTCCAATGATAGATTTCTGTTTGGAAGTGTACCCCCCCCCGTAGTAAAATGTCAAGTTAAATACCTTTGCAATCCGCAATTTCGGGGCGTTTTCGGTGTGCGGAAAGTACCGAATTCAGTGCATACAGTATACAAAACAGAAATAGCTCGGGAATTCTAGGTGTAGTGCTATATTTTCACTCGTCTAAGGATTATTTTTCAACAAAAAAGTTTTCAACATAATAATCTCTTATGAACAAAAGAATAGTCAGAATTTGTATCAAATATCAGCAGGTGGAGAATTTTAAATATTTTGGAGGGAAATTTAAAATTACATGGCGGAAAATTTGAAATGATGTATTCTCGAAACGTTTTCCTGTAAAAACAAGGAAGTCCCGTCGATTGTCCAAGTGCGAAGTTTGGGTAATCAATCAACTTACTCCAACTTCTTCGATTGCTTTCTTAATGCCTTTAACCTTCTCTTTGTCTCCTTTGCTTTATCAGAATAGTTATTGCATTGGATATTCAGTACATACCAATTAGCATCCATTGCTTTCTTCTCAAGTTTTTCCAGATTCTCCTTTGTCTTCTTGGAAATTTCTTCTTCCACCTCGTGATATTCAATTTTCAACTTGTCGATGAATTCATTCGTTGTATCTTCCGCAAACTGATCGCGAGCGATGATACTTGAAATGCTTTGCCGGAGTGTTGATAACGTTCCATGCTTGACTTTGGATACCGTATGATGATCGCTTACGTGCCACTTCAACCTCTTTCTGATCGACTCATTTCCGGCAATTCCAATGTAGATACAATACCACCCGTCCTCTTTCAAAACATCCTTATCAATATCGCCAAGCGTCAATCCAAGTTCATTCAAAATCAGATCGAACTCATTCTGCTGTGCCCACCATTTGTAATACCCGGGTTTCTTATTGGATACCTTCTCAAGAACTTCTTTCTTTCTCAATTTTGATGCCAATTCAACCATG
Organism: uncultured Spirochaetaceae bacterium; assembly: GCA_944389975.1. GTDB lineage: Bacteria > Spirochaetota > Spirochaetia > Sphaerochaetales > Sphaerochaetaceae > Ornithospirochaeta. Next base: position 3,890 of record CALXOH010000005.1, on the reverse strand, counting down.
GTATTCCTCCTTCACGTCAAACGTTATCCTTCTATTTTTAAATCTCAAAACCTTACAGTTCAACCTCTTCTTCAGATAGTGGCAATATGCATCTCCCGCGAAAAAGATGAACTCAACTTGCCCTAGATCCCCCAATTTCTCCTAGAGTTTTGAATACACTTTCTCGCTCCATTCCCTTTTGTACGCTGCTTTCTGATTTCCAAGATAGAAGTTGTAGTACTTGATCTCTTCATCCGAGTCCACCAGTCCATGTAATCCGGAGAGGATGTAATATCCATCGCACCCGAACTTAGCAAGACCTTCGTTGATCGACTTCTTAAAACTATATCCAGTGTAAAGGTCCTTTGCTGGATACGCTTTTGTTGGATTATGCTTCGCTTCTTTCAGTTTCGCTGCCGAACAGGAAACAAGACCAATTGTTTTCATGAATCGTTCTCCTTTGCTTGACATAATTTATATAAGAACAACTCCCGGATCATATTTCCTTGAAATGTGTAGATTACGTGAACTTTGGTCCTCTCTCACTCCAAGAGATATCGCCAGCTTTGTAGCGGCGAAGGTATTCGCGAGTGGCAGAACGAGTCAGATCAAGTATTGTTGCTGTCTTCTTATAACCTATACCCTTTTCAAAAAGATAAAGGCACTCCCTACGCTTTTCATTGCTAATTCTGTTCGTTCGTTTTTCCATTGAGTGATATGAAAGAATTCAAGGGCAATGCTCCTAAAGGAGCACTACCCGTTCTGATTCAAGTTATTACTTGCCAAGAAACTTAAATTTACTGAGCATCAGGGAATGTTGCGTTGAATGTAATCGTGTAAGTTCCCTTCACTGCACCATCATCACTAATAACGATATTGTCACGAATGTACGTAGTAGCTGTTTTTCCTGCAGTAGGCTGACCATAAGCTGTAAGATAATATCCGAAGTCATTGGCAGATGCAGTATCAATTCCAGTCGACAAAACCTTTCCAGTCCCATCCTCATTCAGGATAAGAATTGTGTCTCCACCTTCTCCGTTCTCTCCCTTATCCATACCACCATATTCAAAAGAGATCAGGCCTTTTGAGTCCGCAATATATACATCGTACTCATTTCCTTCAGCTTCCGCTGTAGCCTTAATTGTATTGTCTGTGCCTTTGATTGTCATATTCGTGATGGAAAGAGCAGAAACAGATGATGAACCAAGATCTTCCGCAATAACCTGGTCATTTACCTTCAACGGTTTATCGAACATGAGGGACATGAGAACAACAGCCTTGTTTACTGAAAGTTTGCCATCAGCAATCTTGTAGACATTATCAGAGAAGAAGTTATTTGTTCCGATTGACACATCGAATGTGGCATCAGATGCAAATGTCTGACCAAGAACTTCAACCTTTGCCGTATCCTCAAAAGTTCCATCAAGTTCGTAGAAATACTCAATACTCTTACTTGATGCTGTGTTGAGTTCATCTGCTGTCATCTTCTTTGCTGTATTACCGGCAGGTGTTATTGTATTAACAATAGCAAAGAAATCGTTCTTGAAAGCATCAAGGGACGTTTCCAACTCAGTTGGAGCTGGTTCGTTCCCCGAGTTGTCGCATGAAGCAAACGAAAACAACATTGCGATAGCCAAAAGAGCTACAAGAATTTTCTTCATACCTAATTTCCTCCAAATAGTATGTTATTAATAGGGTACCCCCCCCCGGTTGCTTGCTGTCAACAAGAAATCTCTTCCCCAGGTATCACAATCTCGCCAAAGGCTAACGAGAGCGCCATGCAGTTAGATACTTAAGGCCTGAAACAGAAATACGATCGAGAAGAAGAGAAGGCTAATATCACCATCCATGCAAGGAAGGATAAGGATCGGAAATATTCCGTAGGGAAATATACTTGATGCGCCATCACTGACGGAAAATTATAAATTATATGGAGTAGAATTTGAAATTCTCTAGAGGGAAATTTAAAATTATATAGCGGAAAATTAAAAATGCTGTAATATAAAAATATGATTGAGCGAACCATTTCCAAGCGATTTCTTTCTTTGTCTGATGATTTCAAGATCCTTCTACTGACGGGATCGCGTCAGGTGGGAAAAACGACTTTACTCAAAATGCTTCGTGAGGATTCAAGAAGCTATATCACGCTCGACAACAAAGCTTCCCTTGATCTGGCAAAAGATGATCCGGAAGCATTCTTCATACTCAATCCACCACCATGCATGATCGATGAAGTACAGAGAGCACCCGAACTATTTCTGAAAATAAAGGAGCTTGTCGATGCTTCTGATAAGAAGAACCAAGTATGGCTCACTGGTAGTCAGAAACCCCGGCTGATGAAACATGTTTCAGATACGCTGGCTGGAAGGGTATGCGAGATCGATATGTATCCGCTCTCTCAAGCAGAGAAACAAGGAAATCCATACCGCCCATCTTTCTATCCAAAGTTCGATGGAGCGAAACCTTCATCATGGGAATACATGGAAACGATGGAGAATGTTCTCTTGGGAGGCTATCCGGAGATGCTTTCAGTTAAGAAGGAAAACAGATCCGACTGGCTTGCTTCTTATATCAGCACATACCTTCTTGGGGACATTCTGGATGAAGATGATGATTTGATAGACATCCTCGATTTCAGACGCTTATTGCATGTTCTTGCGGCACGTACCGCCCAAGAACTCAATTACTCTGCAATTGCATCCGAAACGGGCCTAAGCAATTACAAAGTGAAGAAGCTTGTGACTCTCTTGGAGTCTTATGGAATAATCTTCCTATTGCCGCCATATTCAGGCAATACACTCAAATCCATCGTAAAGACACCCCGTATGTACTTCACCGATTCTGGACTATGCTCTGCTCTTCTTGGCATCGAAGATCCCGAAGGCTTCCTGAAACATCCTTTAGCTGGGAGGATATTCGAGTCATATGTAGTCAGCGAATTGATACGCAATGCACGAAACAACGGAGATTACGCCAACTTCTATTTCTATCGGGAAGAAAACAAGGGAAAAAGTACAGGCCCGGCGGAGATCGACCTTATCAAGGAGAAGGGTGGAATTGACTACCCGATCGAGATAAAACTGAACGCAACACCAGTGAAGAAGATGGCAAGGTGGTTTGATGCGATACCCGAAGAGAAACGTGGAATGGGTACGATAGTTTGCATGGGGAAAGAAAAGACACTCTTATCCAAGGATATCCTTGTACTGCCAGTGTCAATGATCTAGGGGAAAGGCCACCATCACTCTTGTGTGAATCGATTACACCTTTTCCGGTTTGTATTACGTGGTTTTTGGTCCTCTCTCACTCCAAGAGATATCCCCGGCTTTGTATCGCCTGAGGTATTCGCGAGTAGCAGAACGGGTCAGATCAAGTAGCGTTGCTGCCTTCTTATAGCCTATTCCTTTCTCAAAAAGGCGAAGACATTCCCTACGCTTTTCATTGCTTATCCTATTCGTTTTTCGTTCCATGGGAATTGTAAATTGGGTAATATACCAAAAGACACCACTTATTTTGATTCAAGTTACTTGCTTGATATGAAAATCAAATTTACTGAACATCAAGGAATGTCATATTAAACGAAATACTATCCCGAGTTTTATCTCGCTAAGTTTACTAAAACGATCAAACATACCTTGACGGCACATGCGACAAAACCACTTACATGAGGGACCGTCGCAAAAAAGCGGCGGTCTTCTGCTTTCTGAGTGCAGCATCGTAATTTCTTCCAGTAAAATGAATTAATTTATGAAATGAAGTGTTTTGGCATGGAAAAAGCAAGCTTTTTTCTGTTATAATTTCAATAACCACAAAGAAATAAACAGGAGGAGCTTGCTTAAGCTATACAGCCATGAATGATAATATCCTCAATCTCGAGAACGGGCAACTGTATCTGAACCTCTCAATACCGC
>CALXOH010000004.1 GCA_944389975.1 uncultured Spirochaetaceae bacterium | reverse complement strand
ACCCGTACGGGAGGGGAAGGCCATTATACATCTCGAGGTTCACGGACGAGGAGGGGTTCGTCACGGATGCGTCGGTGGTGCGGTACGAGGTGAACCTCTCATTCGAGGGTGAGTGTACAATCAGCGATATAATCCACGACATGAAGACCTCCGACGGGGAGAGTATGGAGAGTGAGGTACTGGGTGATATAATGAAATCGATCAAGGAGAGCAAGGAGATGGAGAGAAGGTACAAGAGAGACAGCCAGATGTGGATGGAGAGGGGAATTGCCAAGGGCAGGGAACAAGGGATAGCCCAAGGAATGGAGAAAGGTATAGCCCAAGGAATGGAGAAGGGAGTTGAGAAAAGTATGGAAATACTTTTAAGAAACGAGTTGCTTTCCCCTGAGGAGATATCTAGAAATTTCCATGTTCCACTTGATGAGGTCCTGTCGATAAAAAACAGATTTTCAGGGTAATACGATACAATAAGTCATGGATATATATGGAGATAAGGCTGAATGAAAGGATTGTTGTCATCAGATGACGAGTATGTCCTTTTCCATTTTCCCGACAACTTTTCCGATGATGAACGCTTTTCCTTCCATCCTTTCAATATACTTCTTCGCATCGCTCTCTGAAAGCGATAACAACAGCCCTCCTGATGTCTCCGGGGAGAAGAGAAGATCTTTCAAAGGTAGTGGAATGTTCTCTGAAAAAGAAACCTTTTCCCCAATGTAGTCTTCGTTCGTGTACCTTCCCTCCGGGAGAAAGCCTTCTGATGCAAGCTCGTATGCGCCATCAATGAATTGGAGAGCTGATGAATCGATCACGATGCTCTTTCCTGATGCCTCCGCCATCTCCGAAGAATGTCCGAGGAGGGAAAATCCGGTGACGTCGGTTGCGGCATGTACGTTTAAATCCCTTGCACTCTCCATCGCTTTCTTATTCAGCGTACGCATGGATCCGATCGCTTTCCCAACATCCTCTTCTCCAGCTTCCCCTGCTTTGAAAGATGTCATCAGCACGCCGACTCCGAGTTTCTTCGTAAGGACCAAAGCGTCATTTTCCTCGCATCCGCCATTGGTCCATACCTTCTCTTTTTCAATCCGTGCCGTGACAGATAGCCCGAACTTCGGTTCCCTGTCTGAGATCGTATGTCCTCCCGCGATCCTTATGCCAGCTTCCTTTGCTTTTTCGATCGCACCGCGCATTATCTCTTCCATCACTGATAAAGGCAGGCATGAGGGGAAGCACATCAAAGACATTGCAACCATCGGCTCTGCGCCCATTGCGTATATGTCTGATATCGCATTTGCCGCAGCGATCTCACCGAACGTATATCCGTCGTCAACCATCGGGGGAAAGAAGTCGACTGTCTCCAAAAGCACGCTTCCATCCCCGAGGTCGTACACCAGCGCATCATCGTTCTTCTCATATCCTCCGATGAGTTTCTCGTCACTGTAGTGGGGGATGTTCTCAAGTACCGCCCTCAGATCCCCCGGGGGGAGCTTTGCATTGCATCCCGATGAGTGAACCATGTCCTTCAGCTTGATGCGTATATCCTTTTCCATTTTCCATCAACCTCCTCCCAGATTCCCTCCACTGTGTCGTCGATTGAATCCGGATCGATATCGCCATAGAAGTATAGAGCGCTCGAACACGATGATGATATTGCGCGGGGGGTAGGCCTGACGTAAGCCTCTCCCTTGACTTTCTTTTTGAATTGAAGAGTCTGGTAATGACTGAAGAAAGTCATCACTTTCTGATTACCAGTCTCCATTCCCTTCCGCTTTCCTTTTTCTCGACAGAGTATCCCTTGCTCTTTGCAAATCGCGTTACGTTCTCCAATGCAGCCCTGTCATCGACAGTGATGTCGATTCCCTCTGGACTCTGTATGAGCGCTCTTTTTGCCATCATTATCGGTTCCGGGCAATTCAGACCCCGTGCATCGACTTCTTTCATTTTCCACTCTCCTTTTTCGTGATGATTGCTGCAATTGCGATCAGAATGACCAAGGAGAAGACCGTGAATACCTTTCCGTTGGTCCCCGGTCCCACGTTCGCACTTGATGCAAGTGAGAAGTTATGTGCAAACGCCGCCCCGACAAGCATTCCAAGGGATGCCGATGCGCTATCTGCATTCCCTTCCCCGGCCAGCACAAGCTGCCTCAGCGGACACCCCCCGAGCATTACCGAGCCAAGCCCAACGACAGCCATTCCCAGGAACGACCAGATGTGTGCTTCGTGCGATACGGGTTGATTTGAAAAGCCGAGGTTGAAGTTTCCTGTGATCAGGTTGCCGATCAAGGCGGCAATGAAGATCGCTGCAAATCCGGTGATGAGGGTGAAATCCCTTAAAAGTATGATGTCCCTTATTCCTCCTGCCATGCACAGCCTCGTGCGTTCGGCGAATGCGCCTACCAAAAGGCCTGCAAGAAGCGAGAGAGCAACAGGTGCGTGCATCGAGCCGGGCCCGGACTCAGAGAATAGAAAAAGCGCGGGAAACGCGATGAAGAGAACGAACAAAAATACGTTTAGAAGTGGAAATGCCGCGCCCTCCAGTGCGCTCTGGTTCTTGTTCCTTCCGAGGGTGAAACCCTTTGAAAGGAAATAACAGCCTGCCGCAATCCCCGAAATGAATCCCAAAAGTGCTGGAATGCCGTTCAAATCCCCGCCGGCAAGGCGCAGTACCATCCTCAGCGGGCATCCCAGGAATACCAGTGCACCGATCATTACCAACGCACCTATCAAAAAGCGTAGGAGGGGGGATGATCCCGACTTGGGCTTGAAATCCCCTTTTATGATGCTTATCGCAAACGATCCGAATACGATGCCGATTATCTCGGGTCTTATGTACTCTACTATCGGGGCGGTGTGGAGGTGCAGTCCTCCTGCGATATCCCTTACAAAACATGCGATGCAAAACCCCATGTTCCTTGGGTTTCCGGATACTACGAGGATTACTGCAAGCACTCCGATCAAAGCACCGGTGAGAGCAAGCCTTGTTCTTTCACTTTTTCCAAATGTCATGGCAAAATCCTACCATCTTGTTTTTCTATCTGCAATGGACGAAAATCCAAATTATGGCAAACCAACGGATATACCTTGATAACGCATCCACATCCTTTCCAAAGGCAGAGGGGATGGCTGAAGCCATCCATTGCTTCCTGGAGAAAGACGACGTAAACCCGTTCAGGACCACAAGCGGCAAGGAGGAGGATTACTTTTCCCTGCTGGACGCACTGAGGTGCGATATCGCAAACCTTTACAACTACGATCATCCGGAGTGCATAGGTTTCACGCTGAATGCAACCCATGCACTGAATTTCATATTGAAAGGGCTTTTGAAAGCCGGCGACCACGTCATCATCTCCAGTCAGGAGCACAACGCAGTAATGCGCCCGCTAAGCCAGATAGGGCTTGAGTATTCGAAGATCCCCTCCGACGGGAAAGGCTTTCCCGATTACTCATCCCTCGAGACTTTGTTAAGAAGGAATACAAAAGCTGTAATAATCAATGTCGCAGGTAACGTGTCGGGTGCAATTTGGCCGCTGGAAGAGCTTTCGGAGTTCTCCCGTAAGCACTCCTTACTATTTATCCTGGACACATCCCAGGCAACTCCGTACGTCGATATCGACTTCAATGATCTATCCGTTTCTGCTCTTGCGTTCACCGGACACAAGGGGCTTCTGGGGCCTGAAGGAACCGGCGGTTTTCTCCTCAGGGAGGATATTGCATACTCGATCGATCCCTTGGTCAGCGGAGGAAGCGGCAGCCAGAGTGATCTTGAGAGCGTTCCCACACTCCTTCCCGACAGGCTTTCTGCGGGGACTGAGAACACGCCTGGTCTAGTTGGACTTGCCCACTCTGTGTCGTTCTCGCTAAAGCACAAGGATGAACTACTGGAGATGGAGAAGGGTGCCTTCGAGCGCTTATATACGGGCATTGAAAGCATCGACGGGGTGTCGATCGTAGGCCCTCTCCTGGATGAAAAACGCGTTCATATACTCTCTGTGACGACGGAAGGGAAAGACGAAGCGGACGTTGCATACTTTCTGTACGAGAAAGGAGGGATAGAGACGAGGGTCGGATTGCACTGTGCGCCTTCTGCGCACAAAGCGCTCGGAACATTCCCGAAAGGTACCTTGAGGTTCTCCCCGGGGCCGTATACCACGCCGGATGAGATAGATTACACGATTGAACTATTGAAAGAGGCGTTGATGTGATTCCCTCTCTTGTGTTTTCATACACCTAGTATGGGACGAAATCTGATATTGGGAGATGTTCACGGACGGATCAAAGCGCTTTCCGATGTCCTTGGCAAGATGGATTTCAATCCGGAAGAGGATACGCTTTACGCCGTCGGTGACTACATAGACAGGGGAGAGTCCTCCCTCTCGGTCCTCCGTTACCTCTCTTCCCTTCCTCATTTCAAGGGGGTGATAGGGAACCACGACATATTCCTCGAGTCCTGGCTTTATTCGGAAACGGCCGACGATGAGTGGCTTGACGAGTACGACGGGAAGAAGACAGAGAAGGAATTCGACAAGACGAAAAAGAAGGAGAAAAGGAAGATCGCGCTCTTTTTGAAGCGCCTTCCGATCGCTCTGTTCGAGGAGAAATACATAGTGGTGCACTCTGGTCCTCCCGAGGGGAGGAATGAGGCTGACATGAGGCTCTATTCAAAGGTCGTCAGGCCCGAAGTGTATGATAAAAACGGGATATACCCGGATATTACACCTTTGGTGGATCGTTCATATTTCCTATCAGCGTACTCCAAGACAGACCCGTCGTTCAGGAAAGGAACGTATTCGGTCGTTCCCCCGTTGGATACTGGAAAGAGGATATTCGTAGGGCACACTCCGATCCCCACTGCCGTTCCATTCATAAGCGAGGAGTACCACTTGGTGGCACTTGATACCGGAGCGGGGCACGATGAGAGGCTGACGCTGATGGATATGGATACGTTGGAGTATGTTCAAAGCAACAGGTGAGTGAAGATGATAAGGATCGATAACGATTGGCAGGATTTTTTCGACACGGAGCAAGTCAAGCCATACTATCTTGCGCTCCGTTCGTTTTTAAAGGATGAATACAGGCATAAAAGCGTATTTCCCCCGATGGATGAGATCTTCCAGTGCTTCCACCTGACAAGCTTTGCCGACACAAAGGTCGTGATAGTGGGCCAGGACCCGTACCATGAGAAGGGGCAGGCAATGGGGCTTTCGTTTTCTGTCCGCGAGGGCGTTCAGGAACCTCCGTCGCTTAAAAACATACATAAGGAGATCCTTTCAGAGGATACGGAGAAGGATGACCATTGGTCTTCAGACCTCTCCAGATGGGCCCGTCAGGGTGTGCTTTTACTCAACAGCACGCTTACTGTTGTCGAGCACAGGGCTGCATCCCACGCGGGAAAGGGTTGGGAAACTCTCACGGATGGTGCGATTGCAAAGCTGGGGCGTGACAAGAAGAGGCGTGTCTTCATGCTTTGGGGAAACTACGCCAGAAGCAAGAAATATCTGATAGACTCCGGCATCCACCTTGTCCTCGAGTCTCCGCATCCGAGTCCGCTGAGTGCATCGCACGGGTTTTTCGGCAACGGCCACTTCAGGGCGTGCAACGAGTTTTTGAAATCGATCGGGGAAAGCCCGATATATTGGTGATTTCGTGATCAATTTTTGACAGTATAAGAGAGGCGATCTATAATTAAATAACGATTATCCATAAGGAGGATGAAGATTTGAAAAAGCTGATTACGGTTTTTCTCGTGCTCATTCTGGGCATGTTCCTGTTTGCTGGGGCAAATAGTGATTCAAGTGCGGCCGATAGTGGTGAGAAAGAGATAGGAGACTACAAGATAGTCTTGATTCTTCCAGGGCAGGTGAACGACCAGGGCTGGAATGCATCGAACTACGCCGGAGTAGTTACTTGCAATACAGAGCTTGGAACGAACATGGAGTTCGTAGAGAATGTACAGCCCGCGGATTTCGAGTCGACATTCCGTGAATATGGCGAACGTGGATACGACATCGTAATGGCTGCAGGCTCCCAGTTCGATGAAGCTGCTGCACGCGTTGCATCATCCTATCCGGATACAAGGTACATGATCGTAAACGGTACGAATGCTTCACTGGACAACCTTTCTCCTCTCTTCCCGAAGGAGTATGAAGCAAGTTACATCGCTGGAATCATCGCAGGAAACATCACCCAGACAGGTAAGTTCGGCATGGTCGGCGGGGAGGCGAACCAAGCTATGGTGAACCTCATGGCAGTCTATGGAAAGACGGCTGTGGAGATTGCGAAGGAACGCGGATTTGCTGATGCTGAATACAACCTCGCATACGCAAACAGCTGGAGCAACATCGCTCTTGGAAAGCAGATGGGCGAAGTCATGATCGACGACGGAGCTGATGTTCTTTTTGCATACGCGAACGAACTCGGACTCGGCACGATCAACGCTGCGATAGAGAACGGGAAGTACTTCGTAGGCTACTCATCAGATCAGACGACAATCGATCCCGAGGTCGTAGTCGCATCGGTTGATTTCCAGTTTGCCAACATGTACAAATGGGCGATCGAGTCGTTCGTGAACGGCGAACTTCCCGGCGGCAAGCTTTATGAAGTAGGAATCACCGAAGATATCTTCGTTCCGATCTATACGGACAACATCTCCCAGGAGATAAAGGATGCAGTATCTGCTGCAATCGATGAGTACAAGGCAGGGGGAAAGGATCTCAAGGCACTGTTCTGATCTTGATTTCTTCCTGTAGGGAGCTGCCCTCGGGCAGCTCTTTCTTTCAAGGAGTGCCTATGGCGGAAAATGCAGTCGAACTGCATAACGTTACAAAGTGTTTTTCCAAAGTAATAGCCAACGATGACGTTTCGTTGGAGATAGGAAAAGGGGAAGTCGTCGCCCTCCTGGGTGAGAACGGAGCTGGAAAGAGTACGATAATGAAGATACTCTACGGTCTCTATTCGATGGACGAAGGAAGGATTGTGATAGACGGAAAGGAAGTCAGGATCAAATCCCCAAAGGATGCGATATCGCATGGGATCGCCATGATACAGCAGCACTTCTCCCTCGTATTCCCACATACAGTCACTGAAAACATAGTTCTTGGCAACGTACACGGATGGCTCGATCTAAAAGAGGCGAAGGAGAAGGTCGGGATGCTTGCGAAAAAGTATGGTTTCCCCGTTCCCTTGGATGCGAGGGTAGGGGACCTTGCCGTCGGTGTACAGCAGAAAGTCGAGATATTGAAAGCTCTCTACCTTGATGCGCGGATTCTGATAATGGATGAACCCACTGCAGTGCTTACCCCTCAGGAGGCTGAGAGCCTTGTATCGTTCATCAGGTCGTATGCAGCTGACGGGAACTCGGTTGTGTTCATAACGCACAAGATGAAGGAAGTCATGGAGAGTGCGGACCGCATCATAGTCATGCGTAACGGACGCATCACCGGAAACGTACTCAAAAGTGAGACGAACGAGAGGGAATTGGCCCGGATGATGATGGGCGAAGAGCTTGAAGTCGAGAGCGAAGAGGAACCTATTGATGTATCAAAACTTCCCGTATCCATCGAAGTCGTGGACGCAAGGAAGAAAAACAGGGATGGCATAGCTGTCCTTGACGGTGTTTCGTTCTCGGTACACAAGGGTGAGATATTCGGAATTGCCGGGGTAAGCGGAAACGGCCAGGACGAGATATGCGAAGCGATATCCGGGAATATGAAACTCGACGGAGGAAAGATCATATTCGAAGGGAAAGACATCACGAACGAGAGCGTGAGAAAGCGTATCGAGGAAGGTATCGGTTATGTTCCTGTTGACCGATACAAGGATGGAATGGTGATGGAGATGACGCTCTCCGAGAACATGATGCTCAAGTCAAGTTATTCGGAGAAGTGGGTGAAGAATGGTTTCATCGACAAGAAAGGGATCGATGAATACACCGATGAAGTGATCAGGGACTATCAAGTGAAGGCCACGGGCCACTCGGATATAGCACACAACCTCTCGGGGGGAAACCAGCAGAAGGTGGTACTCGCCAGGGAGATCGATGCAGGAAGGCATGCGATAATCTTCAACCAGCCTACCCGGGGACTCGATATCGGGGCGGTGGACAGGATCCACAGGGCGATCAAAGGTGAAAAGAGGAAAGGAAAGGCAGTCGTAGTCGTTTCCACCGAACTAACGGAGATTTTCGAGCTTTCGGATAGGATTTGCGTCATGTACAGGGGAAAGATAATGGGAATATACAACAGGGGCGAACTCACGACTGGAAGAATCGGCCTCTTGATGGCGGGGGTGGAAGATGGGAAAGCGTGAAATACCTTCCTCTGTCAAGAGAGGTTATCTTGATGCACTCCTTTTCAACATCGGAGCTATCATCATAGGCCTTTTGATAAGCGCGATGATGATACTTTTCCTAAAGCAAAGTCCGATTACAGTCTTCTCTACAGCCCTCGGACGTATATTCTCCGACAAGTACACTTTGGGTGAAGTCCTGGTGAAAGCCACTCCTTTGGTATTCACTTCCCTGGCGTTTGCATTCACGTACAAAGCGAACCTCTTCAATATCGGAGCGCAGGGGCAGTTCTACGCGGGGTGCATATCCGCTGTCTCGATATCCCTTGCACTCGGGGGGAAGGTACCGACGGCACTTCTCATTGTCATCGTTCTCGTCGCATCGTTTCTCTCCGGAGCACTGGTGGGAGCGCTTATAGGAATAGCGAAAGCGAAGTTCGGAGCAAATGAATTCCTTGTGAGCATGATGTCGACATACGTCGTGCAGGCGGTCATGGATTTTCTCCTCAGAACCGTACTCAGGGAGACGAAGGCGGAGTACATCCAGACGGACCCGATCGTAAGGGAAGCTTTTCTTCCCGGAATCGTTCCCGGAACTAGGATACACCTCGGAACGCTTATCGCAATCTTATCTGCAATAGCAATCTGGGTTCTTTTGTATAAGACATCCTTGGGCTTCAGAATCCGCGCTGTCGGGCGCAACAGCGATGCATCCGAACACTCCGGCATAAACTCGAAACTCATATTCGTAGTTGCGTTTCTAATCAGCGGAGGACTTGCGGGAATGGCTGGGCTTACCGAGATAAACGGTGTACAGCACATGCTCTTGCAAAACTTCAATTCCTCCATCGGTTCCTTTGGAATCGGAATTGCGATCCTTGCAAACGGACATCCGATAGGAATCATATTCTCATCGATCCTCTTTGGCTTTCTGAATGTCATCGGAACTACGATGGGCAGGATCCCCGGGCTGAACATACCTGCAAGCATAATCGACCTCATACAGGGAATAGTGATGACGTCTGTCATCATCTCCTACTTCATCCGTGAAAGCGTAGGAAGAAGAAGGGAGAAGAGAATGCTGAAAAGCGGGGAGGTGGAAGCATGATAAGTATCCTTACACGGGCGGTTATGATGAGTACTCCGCTTCTTCTGGGTTCGATTGCAGAGGTGTTTGCAGAGCGCACCGGAATGATGGTCACCGCGATAGAGGGCATCTTCCTGATGGGCGCATGGGGAGGCTTTATAGGGACGTTCATCTCTGGAAGCATAGTAGTCGGACTACTGACTGCCGTGTTGATGGGTTTCCTGATGGCTTTGCTCTATGCCTTCATCACCGTTTATCTGAGGCAGCAGCAGATCGTCGTGGGAACTGCGATGAACATCCTTGCAGGAGGCATATGCGCATACTTCCAGCGCGTTCTGTTCGGTATTCCGACGACGCCTTTGCAGATAAGCGTGCTTGAAAAGATTCCGATCCCTATCCTTTCGGATATCCCTGTTCTCGGCGAAATCTTTTTCGAGCAGAACATACTCACGTACATTGCATACCTTGTGATTCCTGTTTCTTATATAATCCTTTTCAAGACATCGCTCGGCCTTGCAATAAGGTCGGTGGGGGAGAACCCCGAAGCGGCCGACGTGTCTGGAATAAACGTAAACAGGATCCGATTCTCCACTGTTCTTGTTGCAGGCGCATTCGGAGGGCTTGCCGGGTCGTTCTACACAGTCGGATACCTTGGAATGTTCACGACAGGCATCATCGGGGGAAGGGGATGGATTGCATTTGCAATATGCTTCTTGGGAAACTGGAACCCCAAGGGGGCTGTGTTCGGCACCCTCGTATTCGGACTTGCCGAAGCAATTTCGATATACCTCCAGTCCACCGGCGGTATTGCAATCATGCCGAATGAGTTCGTGATCGCACTTCCTTACATCCTTACAATCGCACTCACGATAGCCAAGAGGAGTTTCAACGTTCCTGCAAAACTCGGCGTTCCTTATCTCAAGGAGAGCTGACGGAAAGTTTCGTCCGCTAAAGAAAAGCACCCGGAAGCAGATTGGCAACGGGTGCTTTCACTTGGGAAATATTTCATTTCCCCAGATATGCCTTCTTTATATCTTCGTTGTCGATCAACTCGCTTCCTTTTCCTGAGAGCGTGATCCGTCCGGTCTCCATCACGTATGCCATGTCTGCAACCTGGAGTGCCATGTTCGCGTTCTGCTCAACCAAAAGTATCGTGACGCCTTCCTTGTTGATCTCCTTTATGATCGAGAAGATATCGCGGACAATGAGGGGAGCGAGCCCAAGCGACGGCTCGTCCATCATTATCATCTTCGGCCGAGACATCAACGCTCTTCCGACTGCAAGCATCTGCTGCTCCCCTCCGGAAAGCGTTCCGCCGTATTGCCAGCTTCTCTCCTTCAACCTTGGAAAGAGCGAGTAGACCCATTCGAGGTCCTTTGATATGTCGTCGCTACGTAGGTATGCCCCGATCTTGAGGTTCTCAAGCACGGTCAGGTCGGGGAATATCTTGCGCCCTTCGGGAACGAGAGTTATCCCTTTTCCGACGATCGATGCCGGGTCTTTTCCCGTTATCTTTTCGCCCATGAACTCTATCGTCCCCGATTTTGCCTTCACGAGCCCCGCGATAGTTCGTAGCGTCGTCGATTTCCCCGCGCCGTTTGCCCCTATGAGCGTCACGATTTTTCCCTCTTCAACTGAAAACGAGATGTCGCGTACCGCTTCTATTCCACCGTAGTTTACAAAGAGGTTTTTTATTTCAAACATTCTCAGCCACCCCCAGATATGCATCTATGACCCTTTGGTTGCTTTGAACCTCCTCAGGGGTTCCCTCTGCGATCAATGAGCCGAAGTCGAGTACGTATATCCTGTCGGAGATGTTCATGACCAAATCCATGTGGTGCTCGATCATCAGTACAGTCAGCCCGTACCTCTCTTTTATCTCTTTTATAAAAGATGCAAGCTCCTGGGTCTCCTGGGGGTTCATTCCCGCAGCAGGCTCGTCCAGCAGCAGAAGCTTCGGTCTTGTTGCCAGTGCGCGCGCTATCTCAAGCCTTCGCTGAAGTCCGTACGGGAGGCTGGTTGCTTCCTCGGCCCTCATCTCCCATAGATTCTGTTCCTTCAAAAGCTTCTCAGTCGCATCCCTCATCTCTTTCTCCTCCTTCCAGCTCAGACGGAATACGGATGAGAAGAGGTTTGCCTTCGCCCTTACGTGCATTGCCGTAAGTACGTTGTCGAAGACGTTCATGCTCTTGAAGAGCCTTATGTTCTGGAAAGTGCGGGCAATCCCGAGTTTCGTAATCTCATCGGGGGTAGGGGCAAGCACCTTCCCGCCAAGGTACATCTCATGCTCTTTCCCGGCATAAAGCTTTGCCATCTTACCCGAGGGATGGTTTGCTATAATGCATTTTCCGTCGTATGAGATCTTGCCGTTTGAAGGCTCGTATACGCCCGTGATGCAATTGAATGCGGTCGTTTTTCCCGCCCCGTTCGGGCCGATTAGTGCTACGATCTCATTTTCATCCACGTGCATCGAGAGGTCGTTGACTGCAACAACTCCCCCGAATTGCATCGTTACGTGCTCCAATTCAAGAAGGTTTTTCATGCATCAGCCCCCTTTGCCTTACGCTTTTTACGGAATAAGTGCTTCATCCTTTCAAACGATATCTCCTTGTCCCCCATGATGCCCTTGGAGAAGAAGAGGACTATGATCATTATGATCACTGAGAATACCAGTCGCCTGAAACCCGAGCGGAAAAGTTCCGGTGCGTTTATCCCCAAAAACGTTCCCATGTCCAATCCCCTCAGCCACCACTCGGAAAGTGCGATGTACAAAAACGATGCGATGCACGATCCGGAGATCGATCCTATTCCTCCGATTACGACGATCAGCAATATCTCGTACGTAAGCATCGTACGGAACTGCTGGGCCTGTACCGTGTACTGGAACATTGCAAGAAGTGCCCCTGATATCCCGGCAAAGAACGATGAGATGACAAAAGACATCTCCTTGTGTTTGAAGAGGTTTATCCCCATCGCTTCAGCTGCCACTTCATCATCCCTGATTGCCTTGAACGCCCTCCCGTATGAGGAGTTGATCAACAAAACCACGAGGAGTATGCACACTCCTGCTACGATGAACACGAAGAGGGTGGGAGGGAACGGGATGTCGGAAAACGGGAGCGTGATCCTCGATAAGTCCTTGAATTCCCTCAGCAGGTTCGCCCCGTTGGTCAACGGCCCGAGTACGTCCCATTGGAAGATTGCACGGATTATCTCGGCAAAGCCCAAGGTTGCGATTGCAAGGTAATCGGACTTGAGCCTCAGGACGGGCAATCCGATGAGAAAAGCAAAAAACGCTGCGACAAGTCCTGCCGCGATCAATGCGACGAACACTCCCGTGTCGAAGTTTATGACTGCATCATAATACCTGTATACCCTGTCGGATTGTTTTACCTCGGTAGGGATCGTAAGTATTGCGTATGTGTATGCGCCGAGGAGCATGAAGCCGGCCTGTCCCAGCGAGAAAAGCCCTGTAAATCCGTTCAACAGGTTCATCGATACCGCGACAAGGGAGTATATCGCGCCCTTCCTGAGGACTGTGAACACTATGCTCGTCGGTCGAAGCGTAAGTTCAAGTATGAATACTACAAGGTATACGAGTGCTATGGCGATGAACGTCATTATGAGATTGTTTCGCTTCTCTTTCTCCATATCATCCTCCTCAGACCTTGTCCACAGCCTTCTCTCCGAAGAGCCCGGTGGGTTTTACTACGAGTATTACTATCAGGAATGCAAAGGTGAATGCATCGGAGAACGTGGTCCATCCCGAGCCGGGGATGCCGAATATTGAAGCCCCGCCTTTGATTATGTTCTCGCATATTCCGATTATGAACGCTCCGATGACAGCACCCGGGATTGATCCGATCCCCCCGAACACCGCAGCTACGAACGCCTTGAGCCCGGGCATCGCGCCGCTTGTAGGTGTGACCGATGCGTAGTTTGTGAAGTACAAAAGGGAAGCGACGGACGCAAGAAGCGAACCGATCATGAACGTAGTGGATATGACCCTGTTGATCTTTATTCCCATCAGCTGGCTTGTCTCGAAATCCCTCGAGACTGCCCTCATCGCCATTCCGATCTTTGTGTGTTTGATAAGCAGTGTAAGAAGTATCACCAATACTACGGTGAGAAATGGCGTCACTATTGTGACAACCCTTGTAGTTGCATCCCATATCACGATCGAATTCGACAAGAACGGGATCTCCGGATAGACCTTCGCAAGCCCACCGGTGAAATATAGTGCTGCATTCTGCAAAAGATATGAAACTCCGATCGCGCTGATCATTACGGACATACGGGGTGCGCTCCTGAGCGGCATGTATGCAACTCGTTCGATGACGAAGCCTAAAAGTACGGTCAGCAGAAGTACAAGAGGGATGGTTATGGTGAAAGGCAGAGTGGATGAAAGATACACCATCATCAGCCCTGCGCACATGAAAACATCCCCGTGCGCGAAGTTTATCAGCCTGAGGATTCCATATACCATCGTGTAGCCTATTGCAATCAGGGCGTATTGTCCTCCGACCGAGATGCCCGATAGAAAATAAGATAGATTTTGGTGGAAGAATTCCATTGTTCCTCCTGGAAAATAAATGGAAGTGCGGCAAGTCTACCCTGCCGCAAGCGTTTGTCTTTGAAAAAAAATCAGTCAACTACGACAGCCGGAAGTGCATCCCAGCCACCTGTGGTTGTATTTGCATGCTTTACAAATACCGTATTGCGGATCGCATCGCCGTTCACTTGTTCGAGTGCGATGTGGCCCGTCACTCCATCGATCTCAGTCGACCAGAGTGCTTCCATGATGTCGCCCGGGTCGGTGGACGCTGCATTCTTGATCGCCTGGAGCGCAAAGTAGTACGCATCGTATCCCATTGCTGTGACTGCAGAGATCGTGTCATCCCCGCCGTTGTTCGAAAGGCGCGTCGCATCAGCGTTCACCCATTCTTTGAAAGCGCTGTCGAACTCAGGGTTTGCACCCTCGGGATAGAATGTAGTGATAGTGATATCCACGTTCTTTCCCTTTGCAGCCTGGAGTATGACGTTCGAGTCCCACGTATCACCGGCGAGGATCGACATTCCAAGGTTCTGGCTTGAGGCCTGGTTTATGATCAGCTGTGCAGCTTCCGTGGAGACTGGGGAGAAGAATACTTCGCATCCGCTGTTCTTTGCATTTGCAATGTAGGATGTAAAATCGCTGTTTCCTTCAGGGAACGTTTCTGAGACAACTTCGCCTCCAAGGGAAGTAAAGCGCTCGACAAAGTAGTTCACGAGCCCTCCGGAGTAGTCATCGCCGAGTTTTGCAAGGCAGTATACCTTTCTTGCCCCAAGTGTCTGGTATGCATAGTTTGCAAGAACAGTACCCTGGAATGGATCGAGGAAACAGATTCTGAAATAGTGGCTGTTTCCCTCCGTAACCTGTGGGTTTGTGCATGTGATTCCGATCACCGGTACCCCGCCGACGCGGAACGTATCGCTTCCCGCGATCGAAACGCCCGAACCGTAAGAGCCGAGGACTACGGAAGAGCCGGCATTGATGAGCGTTGCTGCAGCTGTCGCAGCCCTGTCGTTGGAACTCTCGTTGTCGGCGATCACGAGTTCAACCGTGTATTCCGTATCTCCGACCTGGACTGTCGGTGTTACGTAGTTTGCAAACTGGATTCCCAAGGTCTCTTGCTTTCCTCCAGCTCCGTTGTCACCCGACGCTGGTTCGAATACCCCGATTTTCACAATCGTGGAGTCTGCATCACTGCCGCCACCGGCAAATAGTGTGAGCGCGGCAAGAGATAAAATCAGGACAGAGAGCATCGTTCTTTTCATATTTTTCTCCTCCATTTCAAAGGTAAAGCTGCTTGAAGTCAGCTTGAATATTGCGTAAATGATACAGTTTTTGACTTTCCTTGTGAATGCATTCATGTATGATTATGCGGAGAATATGCATCAGAGTGCATATTTTGTCTTGCTTTTGTTGTTGACAGCGAATTCGAATCAAGATAAACGTTGATATATCAATTATTGATCTATCAACTATCAGGGGGCTTTGAGTGAGAAATCGGCTTCATTATCTACTTTACAGGGCATTCTTCGGTCAGCGGGCAATCCTTGCGCCGGTAAGGGAAGAGCTTGGGCTCGGGCCTGGGCAGCCAAAGATTCTCTTGTATCTTCTTTCCGAGGGGCCGTCTTCCCAAAGAAGCATTGCTTCCTTCTATTCAGTTGATCCTGCTTCGGTTTCCCGGATGGCAGAGCAACTTGAGAGGAATGGGTTTGTCGAGTTGAAGCAAAGCACGACTGACAGGCGGGTTAATCTATTATTCCTTACTGAAAAGGGTTTGGATGCTGCAAGAAGGTGGGATAAGGCAGGGGAGAAGGCAGAGGGTATGCTCATGAGGGGGTTTTCAAAAGAGGAGGAAGAGATCCTTCTTTCATTATTGGGGAAGATGATAGAAAACGGGGAGTTCGGTTCAGATGAATGACCTACGTTTTCTTTTATCTTATTTAGGTCCTTACAAGAGGGATATCGTTCTCTCCTCCTTTTTCGTCATCGTCGAAACGTCCCTTGAACTTTTCATTCCCATCCTGATGGCGGATTTGGTTGATTACGGCGTGATGACTGGAAATGTTGAATACATGATTGCAAAAGGGATGCAGATGGGCTTGTTGGCTCTGCTTGCACTCACGCTGGGGCTTTTGTATGCCCGTTATGCAGCCCGTGCCGCCTACGGCTGGGGCGCCAGGATACGAAGGGAAGAGTACAGGAAGATACAGGGTTTTTCATTTTCCGACATCGATTCGTTTGAAACTTCTTCCCTTGTCACCAGGCTTACAAGCGACGTGACAATACTTCAAAACGGTATTATAGGTGGCTTGAGGCCTTTGGTGAGAAGCCCTCTTCTGTTCGTAATGGGCGTTCTTCTGGCCTTTTATATGGACAAGGAACTTTCCGTAGTCTTTCTCGTCACAGCACCGCTTCTTGGCATTTCCCTTTTTGCAATACTGCATAGGATCGCACCACTATTTGCGTACATGCAGAAAGCCGTAGACAAGATCAATAATGCGGTTGAGGAGAACGTCATGGCCATAAGGGCGGTAAAGGCTTTCGTAAGGGAAGAGTATGAGGAGGTGCGCTTTTCAAAGGCAAACGATGATTTGATGAAACTTGGTGTGAAGGCGAACGGAATTGCGCTATTGAACCTTCCTGCATTCATGATCGCAATGTACTCAGCTGTCATTGCCATAATGTGGTTCGGGGGAAGAAAGATGCTTTCGGGAGGGCTTCTCGTCGGGGAGCTTACCGGATTTTTAAGCTACGTGATGCAGGTGATGAATTCGATGATGATGATCAGCAACGTCTTTCTACTTCTTTCCAGATCGCTTGCTTCTGCAAGGAGGGTGTGTCAGGTGATGTATGTAACCCCTTCGGTTCTGGAAGATGAAAACCCCGTTGAGTCAGTTCGTGATGGGAACATCGATTTTTCCTCTGTTTCGTTCAGGTATTCTGCAAAGGCGAGTGAGGATACCCTTTCCGATATCACTTTCCACGTATCGAGCGGGGAGAGCGTGGGAATACTCGGTGCTACCGGAAGTGGGAAATCAACGCTGGTCAATCTCATTTCAAGGCTTTATGACGTAAGCGGCGGCACACTCAAGGTCGGAGGGCTGGATGTCAGGCGTTATTCGTTTTCTGCGTTGAGAAAAGGCATAGGAATCGTATTGCAGAAGAACATGCTTTTTTCAGGAACAATCCGGGAGAACATGAAATGGGGCAATCCCGATGCGACGGATGAGGAGATCTGGAAAGCCCTTGCCATTGCCGAGGCAGTTTCCTTCGTCTCAGCCTTCCCCGGGGGTCTTGATTACGATCTCGGACAAGGAGGTGTGAACGTTTCCGGGGGACAGAAGCAACGTCTTTCGATTGCACGTACCATACTAACTCGGCCCAGGATACTGATCTTCGATGATTCGCTGAGTGCAGTTGATATGGAGACGGAAAGGAGGATAAGGAAGAACCTGTCTGTCCTTGAAGGTACGACGAAGGTGATCATAGCAGAGCGCCTTTCATCATTAAGAGATGTTGACAAGATCATCGTCCTTGATAATGGAAAGATCGACGAGGTGGGAACCAGAAAAGAACTGATGGCAAGGAGCACGATTTTCAGGCAGATATATTCTGCTCAGGAAAAGGGAGGAGGAAGAAATGCCTAGAACCTACAGTGCGAAGAAGCCAAAGGACATGAGGTATACGCTTGGAAGGCTTCTGGAATATCTTGGGCACGAGAAGTTTTCGTTTCTTCTTATTGCACTTCTGGTGTTTGCAAGCGTTTCCCTGGAACTGGTCGGCACATACATGATCAAGCCTGTTGTGAACAACCTTCTTGAAGGCGGTGGAAAGATCCTTCTTTTGAAGGGAGTGGTGCTTACGGCAACGATATATCTGACTGCAATAGCGATGGCATTCCTCTACACCCGGATATTGGCACGCTCTGCCCAGAAAGTCGTGTTCGACATCAGAAAGGATCTCTTTTTCCACATGGAAAGCCTCCCGCTGTCGTTCTTCGACAAGAAGAAACACGGGGATCTGATGAGCACGTACACTAACGACGTTGACACGATTTCAGATGCGATGAACAACAGTTTTGCCTCAGTAATCAAGAACTTCATCCAGGTTTTTGGAACCATCATGCTTCTTTTCATCCTGAACTGGCGTCTTTCCCTGATCGTTCTTGTCTCATACTTCGCCATGTTCTCATACATCCGATACAGCGGGAAAAGGAGCAAACTGTATTACTCAAGACAGCAGAAGAGCCTGGGGGAACTTGACGGATACGTTCAGGAGATGATGGCGGGAGCGAAGGTCGTGAAGGTTTTTTCACGGGAAAAGGAGAACATGCGCATTTTCGAAGAGAAGAACGAGATGCTGAGAAAATCCGGTACAAGCGCCCAGGCTTATGCACTGACGATGGTTCCTGCAGTAGTCAGCATATCCTATTTCAATTATGCCGTCGTTGCATTCGTCGGAGGGCTGATGGCTGTAAACGGCTGGACCGATCCTGGAAGTCTTGCAAGCTACCTGGTGTTTGTACGTCAGGCGGCTGCTCCGATAAACCACTTCACCCAGCATGCGAATTTCCTTCTTTCTTCCCTTGCAGGAGCCGAACGCATATTCTCGCTCATGGATGAGAAAAGCGAGGAGGACGAAGGAAAGGTTGATCTGGAGAAGACTTCATCCGGATGGGCATGGGTCTCTCCATCTGGAGGGAAAACACCATTGAAGGGGGACGTGAGATTTGAAAACGTCACATTCGGTTACACTCCGGGTGAGAATGTGCTCAATGGCATATCACTTTACGCACACCCCGGGCAGATGATTGCATTCGTCGGTTCCACGGGGGCAGGGAAAACGACGATTACAAACCTAATCAACAGGTTTTACGACGTTGAGGAAGGAAAGGTGACTTACGATGGGATCGACGTGAAAATGATAAGAAAGAGTGCCCTGAGAAGATCATTGGGAATGGTTCTTCAGGAGACGCACCTCTTTTCAGGAACGATAATGGAGAACATAAGGTTCGGAAAGCTTGATGCCACCGATGAGGAAGTATACGAGGCAGCGAGGATTGCAAACGCAGAATCATTCATCAGAAGGCTCCCGGACGGGTATGGAACTTATATCACGAATGACGGAGCAGGACTGTCAGAGGGGCAAAGGCAGTTGATTGCGATTGCGCGTTCTGCGGTGGCTGATCCTCCCGTGTTGATCCTGGACGAGGCCACCTCAAGCGTTGATTCAAGGACTGAAGACCTCATTGAGAAGGGAATGGACAGACTGATGGAGGGGCGGACTGTATTCGTAATTGCCCATCGCCTTTCCACCGTGAGGAATGCAGATGCGATAATGGTACTGGAAAACGGAAGGATAATAGAGAGGGGAAACCATGAACAGCTGATGGCAGAAAGGGGTTTTTACTACAGGCTTCACACCGGGCTTGCCGATTTCAGTAGGTGAAAAGATAAGAAATATGTATAAATATACAGAATTTTAAAAATATTTCCCGAAAACTATTGCATATGCGATTGCATCTGTGTATAAATATGCACATCAAACGAAAAACTATTTCTAAAGATAGGGAGAGAAGAAGATGAAAAAGCTTTTCAAGATTTGTGTTCTGTTTATCGCTCTTATGGCAGTTCCTGCATTTCTTTTTGCTGGTGGAGAGACTGACGGCCAGTCAGGTGCAGTCCAGAAGATACAGGAAGCGGGAAAGCTCGTGATGGGAACTGAAGCACAGTACGCTCCGTACGAATTCAAGGACAAGGATGCGAACATCGTCGGATGCGATATCTATATTGCAGAGAAGATCGCTGAAGCATTGGGCGTGGAACTTGAGGTCGTTGACATGGCATTCGATGGAATCATCCCTGCCGTCCAGTCGGGTCAGGTTGACGTCGGCATCGCAGCTTTCACAAACACACCTGAAAGGGCCCAGGTCATCGATTTCTCATCGATATACGAAGAGAGCCTCCAGTATCTGGTGGTACAGGCAGGAAATGAAGACGTATACACATCCGCTGACGCACTCAAGGGCTTGAAAGTCGGTGCCCAGAGGGGAACGATCCAGTCACAGCTGATCAAGAAGGTATTCCCGGAATCCGAGCTCTTTGAGCTTGCAAAGTATCCAGAGCTTTCCCTTGAGGTGCAGAACGGGAACATCGCAGGTCTTGTCGTGGATGCTGCTGTAGGCGATTCGATCATCGCATCCAGTGACGGCAAGCTCGTAAAGGCCAACTACACGTTCGATTCGAAGGAAGCTACGTTTGGTAAGTCCGTAGTAGTGAAGAAAGGTAATGCAGACCTCTTGGAAGTTGTAAACTCCGTAGTAGAGACTATCGTTGCAGACGGTTCGTATCAGAAGGCTTACGACGAGGCTGTGGCGCTTCAGAAGGAGCTTGGCCTCTGATAGCCATTTAGGCTGTGGATAAGAATATCCGGTAATTGTAATAGTATCTGGCTTGGGTCCCAGGCCCCATGACAGTCCTTGTCTTTCTTGCAGGGCAACCTGCAAGTTTCCTCAAAGAGGTTTTTCATGAACTTTTTCGAGCAATTTGCAGTAATCCTTCAAGAGTATTACCCGTATTTTCTCGATGGAGTCAAAAACACCCTCATCATCGCCGCGATGAGCGTCGTGCTGGGGGTGATTTTCGGCACTTTGATGGCAATCATGAGGATGTGCAGGATAAAGCCGCTCAAGTGGATTGCAACAGCGTACATCGAATTCATACGAGGAACTCCGCTGATGGTTCAGCTGATGTTTATATTCTACGGGCTTCCGATGGTGGGAATCGAATTCCCTGACGTGTCGTTCATTCCAAACTTCTCGCGCTTCATGGCAGGGATAGTCGCAATGAGCATGAATAGCTGCGCATACATCGCTGAAGTCATCAGGTCCGGTATCCAGGCTGTGGATGAAGGGCAGATGGAAGCTGCCCGCAGCATTGGCTTCAAGTACGGCGAGTCAATGAAACTCGTAATCCTCCCGCAGGCTGTGAAGAACATACTTCCGGCACTTGGGAACGAATTCGTGACTGTCATAAAGGAATCTTCGATCGTATCCGTAATCGGGATATCGGATCTCATGTACGGCGCACAAGGAGTGATTGCACTCACTTACCGCTCACTGCCTTGTCTTGCGATCGCGGCATGCATTTACTTCATTCTTACGTTCATAAGCAGCAGGCTTATAGGATTACTTGAAAAGAGGATGAGACATGGAAGGTAAGAGCATCATCAGGGTGAAGGACCTGAAGAAGAATTTCGGAGACCTCCAGGTCTTGAAAGGGATATCGACGGAGTTCGAGGCAAAGAAGGTTGTTTCGATAATAGGACCCTCGGGTGGTGGAAAGAGTACGTTCCTAAGGTGTCTGAACCTGTTGGAAATGCCATCTTCGGGTCACATATATTTCAATAACGTCGACATCTGTTCCAAGAATGTCGATATCAACGTGCAGCGCCAAAAGATCGGAATGGTCTTCCAGCATTTCAATCTCTTTAATAACATGAACGTGATTAAAAACCTCACGGTTGCACCTGTAAAGATAAAGGGAATGACTCAGGATGAGGCAATGGAGAAGGCATTAGAGCTACTCAAACGCCTCGGACTGGATGATAAGGCGGACTCTTTCCCGTCCCAGCTTTCGGGCGGGCAGAAGCAGAGGATTGCGATATTGCGTTCGCTGATGATGGACCCGGAGGTCATGCTCTTTGATGAGCCGACAAGCGCGCTCGATCCGGAGATGATCGGAGAGGTGCTGGACGTAATGAAGGACCTTGCTGAAAGCGGAATGACGATGATCATCGTCACACATGAGATGCGTTTTGCCCGCGAAGTGAGCGACAGGGTGCTCTTTCTCGACGGCGGTCTGATCGATGAAGATAGGAGCGCAAGTGATTTCTTCAACGATCCGCATAGCCCGAGGTTGATAAGCTTCTTGAACAAGGTGCTTTGATCAATCCAGTCAGAATTCAACGCTTGAAAAAACAATCCGGAGAATTGTATAAAAGGTTGAAAACAAACTCCGGATGTTTTTATGGGTTTTGGAGAATAATTTCGATGAAGAAGAACTATACATTCAGATATGGTGACACCTCTCTCTCGATTCCTGTCGAGGAAGACCAGGTGATAGGCGTACTTGAAGGCAACAACACCACTCCCATAGGGGATATAAAGGGGAGCTTGATCGATTCCCTTGACAATCCAATAGGGAGTGAAAGCCTTGAAGCACTTGCAAGGAATGAAAAAAGCATTGCGATCATAGTAAGCGACATGACGCGCTTCTGGATGCGTCAGGACCTCATCGTCCCTCACCTTGTGGAGTACCTCGTCACCCGCGCGGGAAAAAAGTATGAGGATATCGTGATCGTCATCGCAAACGGCACGCACATAGGGGGAAGCAAAGAGGATTTGGAGAAACTCGTCACGAAGGATGTCTACGACAAAGTTCGCGTCGTAAACCACGACTGCCATGCTGGTGACCTTGTTTACCTCGGCACTACAAGCTACGAAACGCCGGTTTGGATCAACAAGGAGGTTGCAAACGCTGACCTGGTGATCGCACTCGGGGCGGCGACATACCACGTGATGGCTGGTTTCGGAGGGGGCAGGAAGAGCATCCTTCCCGGAGTCGCGGGTCTTGAGACTATAAAACACAACCATGCATACAGCCTCTCGGAGAATGCGTTTGTCACGAACCCGAAGATCGGAAACGGGATACTTGAGGGAAACCCGCTCAACGAGGATATGCTTGAAGCGGCTTCGATGGTGAAAAACCTTTTCATGATAAACCTCGTCACCGATACAGAGTTCAAGCTCACCGGAATCTATTCGGGGCATTGGAAGAAGTCATGGGAAAGAGCGTGCGATGAAGTTCGTAAGATCTATACGGTGCCCATAGAAAAGAAAGCGGATGTCGTCATCACGAGCTGCGGAGGTTTCCCGAAGGACGAATCGCTTTACCAAGGAACGAAGGCTGTCGACAACGTCATTTCAGCACTGGAGGATGGCGGTACCTTGATATTGTTCCTTGAAGGAAGGAATGGCGGTGGAAGCCCCGATTATTTCGATTGGATAAAGCCGCTTGTTTCAGGTACGTTTGAAAAGGAATTGAGAGAGAACTTCACAGTAGGTGGGTACATATTCTTCCTCAACTGCGAACAGGCAAGGCGCTTCAGGATCCTGATGTATTCGTCGATACCCGCAGAGACTGTAGCCCCGATGGGCATCAAAGCGTATAGCGATCTGGATGCATTGATGTCTGATGCAAACCTCGAAGGAAAGAGCATCTATGTAATTCCAACGGGTTCGACAGTCCTTCCTGCAGTTGCAAAGTGAATAGAAAAGAGGTGAAAGATGCCAAAGTTGAGTGATAGGGTAGGAACATTTACAGATTCGGTAATAAGAAGGATGACGAGGATAAGCGACTCATGTCCCGGGAGCATAAACCTCTCCCAGGGATTCCCTGATTTCGATCCTCCGAAGCCGCTTTTGGATGCGCTTTCCGAGGTTGCATATAAGGGACCTCATCAGTACTCTGTAACATTCGGCGCAGAGAATTTCCGCGAGGCTCTTGCAAAAAAGGTCGAGCGTACGATGAACAGGCAGATCGATCCGGAGAAGGAGATCGTGGTCACCTGCGGCGGCACTGAAGCGATGATGTGTGCGATGATGACGATATGCAATCCCGGAGACAAAGTGATGGTATTCTCCCCGTTCTATGAGAACTACGGTGCGGATGCGATCCTGTCCGGGGCTGAGCCTGTGTACATCCCGCTTGTTCCTCCAACGTATTCGTTCGACCTTTCCTTGATCGAAAAAGGGTTCAAGGAGGGTGCGAAGGCCATCATCGTATGCAATCCTTCAAACCCATGTGGAAAAGTATTTACGAGAGAAGAGCTTGAATCGATCGGAAAGCTTGCAGTGGAGTACGACGCGTTCGTCGTCACCGATGAGGTGTACGAGCACATCGTCTACAAACCACATGTGCACGTGCAGATGGCATCCCTTCCCGGGATGTTCGAGCACACGATAACGTGCAATTCGCTTTCGAAGACCTATTCGATCACGGGTTGGCGCCTTGGATACCTCATCGGACCGGAAGATGTGATAGAAGGTGCGAAGAAAGTGCACGATTTTCTGACTGTCGGAGCTGCCGCTCCATTGCAGGAGGCTGCAGTTGCGGGCCTTACCCTTCCCGAGAGCTATTACGAGGAACTTGGAAAGACGTATACGGAGAAAAGGGATTACTTTTTATCCGGCCTTGACAGGATCGGCTTGAAGCACAACACCCCGGAGGGTTCGTACTTCGTTCTTGTCGACATTCAGGATTTCCTGGATCTTCCCCGGTTCTCAGGATGGAGCGATCTGGAGTTCTGCGAATGGATGGTCGAGAACATCGGTGTTGCCGCAGTTCCTGGCTCAAGCTTCTTCCGCGAGGAAGTGAACAACCTCATCAGGCTTCACTTCGCGCGCTCGAAGGAAACTTTGGATGAGGCACTATCGAGGCTTGAGAAGCTTGGTTCTCTTTTGAAGAAATTAAATAGGGGGTAGCTGCCCCCTTCTTGTCAAAATTCGATAAGTTCGTATTCCCTTGTACCATAACCGAGTTCAGCAGCAGCTTCGATTGTGTGGATTCCGTTCCTGCTTGTGACCCTTTCCTTGAAGTGCTCCTTTCCCGGGTCATTCGAATTCCACACGAGGTCTATGCATGCCTGGTCGATCGCCACGGGATCGAGGGATGAGAGGATTCCGATGTCCTTCATGCACGGATCTTCTGCAACTTCGCAGCAATCGCAGTCGACAGAGAGGTTCTTCATAACGTTGACGAATGCTATCTTTCCGTTGAAATGTTCTACGACGCTCATCGCGGCATCTGCCATCGCTTCAGGAAACTCTACCGGGCTTGCGTGCATCTTCCATGTATCGAACCTGTCGTCTGTCTTGCCTGCAGAGTGGATCAATGCTTTCCCTGCGCGGCTTGCACATCCGATTGAAAGCTGCTTCAAAGCTCCGCCGTATCCACCCATCGGGTGTCCCTTGAAGTGTGCAAGTACTAGCATCGAGTCGTAGTTGAGGATGTGCTTTCCAACGTGGTTTTCCTTTAGTATCTTTCCATTTGGAATCTGCCAAATCACATCCGGACCTTCCTCATCCATCAGATCGACGGAAAAGTACTTCGTCCATTCATGCTCCTTCAAAAGCTTCCAGTGGGACTCGGTGTTGTCCCTCACTCCCCCTGCAGCATCCCCGTATGCAGTATTGCACTCTACGATCGTGCCGTTCACTTTTCCAACCACATCCTTCCAGAAATCGGGGTGAAGGTAGTTCTGGTTGCCCTTTTCTCCAGAGTGGACCTTCACTGCAACCTTTCCAGGAAGTGTAATCCCGAGTTTCACATACGCTTCGACCACCTTCTCGGGTGTGATCTTTCTTGTGAAATAAACTTTCGACTTCATATTGACCCCTTTGGATTTTCATAGTGTGTCTTCTTCTTTGGCTAGCATTCCTTCAAGAAGGTTTTCAATAAACCTTCTCGTCAGTTCGTATATGCCCTCGTCAGGCCGCTTCACTTCCGCTTTCTCCATCGCATCCATCTGCTTCCGGGTAGGGTAGACGTATGGATACAGCCCGTACATGAAAGGAAAGAAACTGAAGAGGAAATCATACTTTCTCCCATCGAGCGCCGGAAAGAACTTCGAAATGACTTTTGAGAGCACTTCAATGGATTTCTTATATACGTTCTTGAACTCCAACAACCTTTCATCCCTGCTTTCCTCCTCGATCTCGAAGAGGTTCATGCAAAGTATCTTCAGTAGCAGAACCCTCTTCTCAAGCGATGATGCGACAAGGGAGGCGAATTCGCTTGGAGAAAGGGTTTCTTTCTCCCGGATCCTCTCAAGATCTTCGATCCATTTCTCGTATTCATTCTGGAGAATCATGAGGAATATCTCCTCTTTCGTAGAGAAATAGTTGTAGATCGAAGGGCGCGAAAAGCTCGTCTCCCTGCTGATGTCGTTCAGCGTGATCTCCCTGAAATTCATCGATGAATAGAGCTTAACGCATGCGTTCATTATCTCTTCCGGCCTTTTACTGGCTATCTCTTTTGAAACTTTCGGCATTTCCGTGCCCCTTGATATAAGAAGAACTACAACGATACTGACACAATGTCAATGTATTTTTGCATTCCATTTCCTTTTTTTCGTTCGAAAAGGGTTGCAATAGATGGAAAGAAGGTGTAATTTCTAATCAAAGATTAAGCAATCGTTTAATTGTGTGGAGGATGAATATGAAAAAGAGTTACAGGATCGAAGTGGACTGTGCAAACTGCGCCAACAAGATGGAAGCTGCCGCAAGGCATACAAGCGGCGTGAAGGACGCTTCGGTGAACTTCATGATGCAGAAGATGACTGTCGAGTTCGATGAAGGAGTGGATAGGAATCATGTGATGGAAGAGGTGAGGGCCAACTGTAAGAAGGTTGAAAGCGATGCAGAGGTTTTCATCTGATCGGGGGCGGAAATGAACAAGAAACAGAAAGTGATGCTCATACGTATCCTCATCTCCGCATTCTTCATGATCGTACTTTCCTTCTCAAGCGTTTCGGGCCTTCCCCGATTCATCCTCTACATGGCGGTGTACCTTGTAATTGGATACGACATTCTCTTGAAAGCGATACGGGGGATAATCAACGGGCAGGTTTTCGATGAGTGTTTCCTCATGGCAGTCGCTACAGTCGGTGCGATCGTACTGGCAATCTACTCAAAGAGCGGTGATTACACCGAAGCGATAGCCGTCATGCTCTTTTACCAGATCGGGGAACTTTTCCAAAGCTATGCCGTCGGGAAAAGCAGGAAGAATATCACCCAGCTTATGGACATACGCCCCGATTACGCGAACATCGAAAAGAATGGGAAACTCGAGAAGGTTGCCCCGGATGATGTTGAAATCGGTAGCGTAATAATCATCCAGCCCGGGGAGAAAGTGCCCATCGACTCTGTAGTCGTCGAAGGTTCGTCCTCTCTTGATACGAGCGCACTCACCGGGGAAAGCCTCCCCAGGGAGGTGCATCAGGGTGATGAGATCGTATCGGGATCGGTGAACATGACGGGGGTGTTGAAGGCAAGGACGGAAAAGGAGTTCGGCGAGTCCACCGTTTCGAAGATCCTGGATATGGTTGAGAACGCAAGCTCGAGGAAATCAAGGTCCGAGGACTTCATCTCCAAATTCGCACGAATATACACTCCCGCAGTCTGCATCGCAGCACTGGCACTTGCAACGATACCTGCAATCCTGAACCTTCTTCTTGGTCAAGATCCGATGTGGGGAACTTGGATGTACAGGGCACTTACGTTCCTTGTAATCTCGTGTCCGTGTGCACTTGTGATCTCGATCCCTCTCTCGTTCTTTGCGGGAATCGGGGGTGCAAGCAATGCCGGAGTGCTTGTGAAAGGATCGAATTACCTTGAGACGCTTTCAAAGACGAAGACAGTCGTATTCGACAAGACCGGAACCCTTACCCAGGGTGTATTTGAAGTCGTTGCAATCCATCATAAGGCGATCGACGAGGAGAAGATAATCGAGTACGCAGCCTACGCGGAGAGCGCATCTTCCCATCCGATTGCAAAGAGTATCGAACGTTACTACGGTAAAGAGCTCGACAGATCCCGGGTCTCGGATATAGAGGAAAAAAGCGGAAACGGCGTTGTAGCGAAAGTCGACGGCCATTTTGTCGCTGTCGGAAACGACAAGCTGATGAACACTCTTGGAATCGAGTACATCCCATGTCGCAGCGTCGGCACGATAATCCACGTCGCTGTCGATGGCGCGTATGTAGGCCACATCGTGATTTCCGATGTTTTGAAGGCTGATTCAAAGGATGCTGTCAGAAGGCTGAAGGAAATAGGTGTGAAGAAGGTCGTTATGCTCACCGGAGACTCAAAGAAGGTTGCAAATGACGTTGCAGCCACTTTGAAAATGGATGAAGTCTTCAGCGAGCTCCTTCCGGGAGACAAAGTCGAGAGAGTCGAAAAGCTTCTCTTGATGGAGGGAAAGAACGACAAACTTGCATTCGTTGGCGATGGCATAAATGATGCTCCGGTCCTAAGCCGTGCGGATATCGGGATAGCCATGGGTGCGATGGGATCGGACGCAGCGATCGAAGCTGCCGATATAGTGCTGATGGATGACGACCCGATGAAGATAGCAAAAGCGATAAGGATCTCGAAAAAGTGCCTCTCGATCGTCTATCAGAACATCGTATTTGCAATAGGCGTCAAACTCATCTGTCTCATTCTTGGTGCACTTGGAATGGCAAGTATGTGGCTTGCGATCTTTGCTGATGTCGGGGTGATGGTGATAGCTGTACTGAACGCAATCAGGGCACTCTTCGTAAAGAACCTGTAAGCCAAAAACCTTCAGATCGGATAAAATCGATTTGAAGGTTTTTTCATATCTGCGCTTTCTGGCATAACATGCTATTATCAATGTGAGGTGTCAAATGATACTGAAGCGTAAAATCTATGAAAAACTGCTTAAATGGAAGAAAACAGGTACGTTTCCCTTTCAAGGTTTTTTGGAAAATACGAGAGTAGGATAGGGGAAAGGTTCATCCTTCATCCCAGGAACCTTACGATCAAGGATGATAGAACGATTGCCTTCCTCCTTTATATGGCATCTCTCTTATGATTTCTCGCAACTAACAGCTAATAGGCAGAGCCAAGTACACTTATCCATGGCTCTGAAATCAAAGCGCAGCTTTTACCGCTTCCTTCACTTCAGTCATGCTGTCTGTTGGTTCGAACCTCTTGATTATCTCTCCGTCCCTGGAGATGAGGAATTTCGTAAAGTTCCACTTTATCTTTCCGTTCTCTTTGTACTTCTCATCCATTTCCTGGACTATCGGCTCGAGTATTGGAGTCAACTCACTTTTTTCGCTGAAGCCACCGAATGAAGTGTTTTCAGTAAGATATTTGTAGAGAGGGATCGCATCATCCCCGTTCACATCGATTTTGTGGAACTGTTCGAATGTAACTCCGAATCGACCGGTGCAGAATGCGTGTATCTCCCCATCGCTTCCCGGAGCCTGCCCATGGAACTGGTTTGACGGGAAATCAAGTATCTCGAATCCCTTCTCCCTGAATTCCTTGTACATCGCTTCCAGATCGCCGTACTGAGGCGTGAAGCCGCATTCGGTTGCTGTATTGACAATCAGAAGTACTTTTCCCTTGTATGACGAGAGAACTACGTCCTTGCCATCCATTGTTTTCACAGTGAAATCGTAAACGTTCATATCTTCCTCCTGCCCTAAATTTAAGTCCTCTACTCGAAAGCGACAATGACGATATCAATATGAATCACGCATCATCCATTTCAGGGCTTTAGAGATGATATGGGGAGTACGTAGACCCCGTCTTTTCTTTTGTATGCAGCATTCGACAGTCCGGATATCACGGCAAGGAACGAGGGAGCGTTATCGATGTTGTCTTCTCTGATCTTTTGATTTATTGTCAACAAGTTCTCCGCAGCTTTTTCGATCTGTGATGTTCCGAGTTTTATTTCAAATGCACCCCATCTGCCGTCTTCCAGTTCGAGTACGGCATCGATTTCCTTGTTTCCATAATCTTGGTAATGGAAGAGGGTTCCTCCGAGTGTTCTTGCATATATGTCCAGATCACGTTCGACAAGGGCTTCGAATAGAAAACCGAATGTTTCAAGGTCATTGATGAGTTTTTTACTGCTGAGCGAGAGAAGGCCGGCTGCAAGGGATGGATCAGCAAGGTGTCTTTTGGGTGCTTTTTTCAATCTCGTCTTCGAACGGACAGAGAATGAGAACGCTTCTTGTTCTTCCGCCAAGAAACACCGCTTCAGTATTTCAAGGTATTCGTTGACGGTTTCTTCCTTGATGGAAATATCAGTGGCAAAACTGATGTCGCTTGCAAGTTTTGATATCTTTACCGTAGTCGATTCATTTCGTGCCAATGATTCAAGAAGGAAACGAACTTTGCGTACATCCCTGTATGTCCTTTCGTCATCAAGGCGCGGAAGTTCATCCTCAAGAAAGCTACTGATGTAATCTTTTGCATTCTGCATCGCTTCCTTTTCCCCGAAATCCAGCATTCCGGGCCAGCCGCCCCTGATAATCCAGAATGCAACATCCATTATGTCCACGTTTCCAGTCATCTGATCAGAGAATGTTCCATCAAATAGGCTTTGGAGAGATACTCTTCCCGATGATTCTTTCGATTCAAAGAGGCTCATGCTCCTCATTTTGAGTTTTGTTATCCTCCCCGTGCCGCTATGAAGTATTCCCTTTGCTTTCGGCGTAGAAGAACCGGTAAGGATGAAATACCCGCTACCCCCTCTTTTATCAACTTCAATCCTCACTGCGTCCCATAGCCCGGGTACCTCTTGCCATTCATCGATCAAGTGAGGTGGATTTCCAGAGAGTGCAAGCATCGGGTTTTCCTTTGCCAGAGTACGGTTGTTGAAGTTACCTTCAGGAGAGCCTACGAAGAAAGAACTTTTGGAGTGTTGTGTACACGAACAAGTTTTTCCACACCACTTTGGACCCTCAACGCATACTGCACCTTTCCAAAGAAGCCGATCTTCAATTTCATTATCAATCAATCTGGGAAGATAAAGTTTCTCATTCATATGTCAAGTTTATATCATTCAAGGAAAAATGTATAGCTGGAGGGATAAATTTATACTTATCAAAGGGAGAAATTTGTCACTCTCAGGGGGAGAAATTCATCTCTTTATCTTTCCGTTTTGTTTCTTGGATTTTGTATTTTCCAAACACATATGCATGCGTGTGCGTGCCTTTCAAGCCAGTTGGATTTACCTCATGCCGCCATATTTTTCTCTTACGTGGCTTTGTTGGAGGAAAATAATTGAAAAATAAAGAGATATATTGCCTTTTTAGGCTAGCATCCCCCATGTATTGTTGCTATTATGTGAGTCCAAAGTAAGACCTAAGGGTGAACAATTGCTGGTTCGGGCAATTGAATTTGTTTTTAGGGAGTGCAATATGATAGAAATACGGCACTTGAGGAAAGTATTCGACGACGATACTATTCCGCTGAAAGACATCGATATCACGATCAATGATGGCGACGTGATAGCTGTAATCGGACCTTCCGGAACTGGAAAATCAACACTGCTCAGATGTATCAACATGCTTACAGAGCCCACCTCTGGCAGCATAATAGTCGACGGGCAGGACATAACAGCCAGGGGATGTAACCTAAACGAAATCAGGAAAAAGATGGGGATGGTCTTCCAGTCATTCAACCTTTTCGGGCATCTGACGATCATAGAGAACATAATGAATCCCCAGATCACCCTTCTTGGAAGAAGTAGGCAGGAGGCATATGACAAGGCGATGTACCTGTTGAAGCAGGTCGGTCTTGCATCCAAAGTGTTTGCTTATCCGGAGGAGCTTTCGGGTGGACAGCAGCAGAGAATTGCGATTGCACGAACACTTGCGATGGATCCGGACATCATTCTCTTCGACGAACCTACGAGCGCGCTCGATCCTTCGATGATCGGGGAAGTCCAGTCAGTTATCAAAATGCTTGCAAAGTCTGGACGAACGATGATGATCGTTACGCACGAGATGGATTTTGCAAGGAAGATTTCGAACAGGGTTCTTTTCATGTACGACGGTTATATCCTCGAAGAAGGAACGCCGAAGGAGATATTCGAGCACCCGAAGAACGAGATCACAAAGCGTTTCATACAACGCCTTTCCTCGCTTACATACAGGATCAAATCGGCAGACTTCGACATGGAGGCAATGAACGATGAGCTCTCGGCATACGGCGAGAAGCTTTTGATCGAGGCTGTCAGACTTACGAAGCTCTCCCTTGCATTTGAAGAGATAGTGATGAACAACATCGTTCCGAATACCGAAGGGGAGCCTGACGTGCTTGTTAAGGTCGAGTATTCGGAGAAGATGGATATCCTGACCATGATGGTATATTACAAAGGTGAAGTATTCGACGTGCACTCCTCGGATAGCACGCTCTTTTTGGATCTCCTTGCAGAGCCTACGACGGAATGCAAGGCTGAAGAGCTTGAGGGTGATGCGCTCGGGTATGAGCATATGATAGCTATAAAGTTCAAATGGGCGGAGGAAGCGTGATGAAAAAGTTGTTTTTGATTTTGATCGTGGCTTTTGCCATTCCGCTTTCCGTATTCTCTGCATCCGAATTCACGACTATCGAAGATCTCAATGGACATGATATCGGGGTGCAGACGGCTGTATTGTACGAAGAACTTATAATGGACAGGGTTCCGAATACAACGTTCCAGTACTATACGATGCCTAACGACATGATCCTTGCACTCACTTCGGGAAAGGTTGATGCCTACCTGATTGAGGAAGTCAGCTTCGGAGTGCAGAAGAAGAACCATCCTGAGCTTACAGTCATCGAAGAGCCCGCCGGATATATCAACGCAACGTGCATAATCGGAGAGAACGAGAAGCAGGACAGGCTTTTGAGCGAACTCAACCAGTTTATTGCAGACAGCTGGGAGAACGGCCTGTTGGATGAGCTTTATGATTACTGGATAGCAGACTTCGATCCTGTGAACGATACCTGTGACGTAGGTAATTTCACTGGAGAAAACGGCGTCATCACAGTTGCTGTCGAGGGCGGCTATGAGCCGTTCTCATTCATCAGCAACGGCCACATCTCCGGATTCGACGTCGATTTCATATGCCGCTTTGCACGTGCATACGGCTATACCCCTGAGTTTTTCGAAGTTCCGTTCGAGGCAATCGCCCCGGGCGTTGAGAGCGGCAAGTACGACATTGGAATGAACATCGTCGTCAGCGCAGAGAGGAACGAGACAGGAACGCTTTCCGATGTCTATTACACGACACCGATCAGACTTGTAATACTCGGTGACGAAGAGTCCGATCTCACTTTCTTCCAGCAGCTTGAACAGAGTTTTGAGAAGACGTTCTTCAGGGAGAACAGGTGGAAACTGTTCGTAGGAGGCGCCGGGATAACGCTTCTTATCACAGTGACTTCGATAATCGTCGGAACGCTTCTGGGCTTTGTAGTATACATGTTATGCAGAAAGGGGAACGTGATCATCAACAAAATCACGAATTTCTTCCTCTGGCTTATCCATGGAATGCCTACGGTCCTGTTGCTGATGATCCTTTACTACATAGTATTCGGTTCATCCAGCCTCAGCGGTACTTGGGTCTCAGTAGTCGGCTTCTCGCTGATGTTCGCCTGTTCGATGATCGACATGCTCCGCGTAGGCTGTAATGCGATCGGAAAGGGGCAGTTCGAAGCATCCCGCGCACTCGGATATTCAGAGAACCAAAGCTTCTTCAAGATCATACTTCCTCAGGCGGCACAGCACTTCCTGCCGATTTACCGCAACGAGGTGGTGACTCTCATAAAGGAAACTTCGGTCGTCGGCTACATTGCAGTATTGGATCTGACGAAGATAAGCGACCTTGTGCGTAGCAGAACGTATGAAGCGTTCTTCCCGCTCATCCTCACTGCAATCATGTACTTCGTACTTACAGCAATCCTTACGAGGATCGTCAGGCTTGTAGAGGATGGAATCGATACGAAGAGAAGAAAGAAGGAGAAAATCCTCAAAGGAATACAGGAAGAGGAGTAAGATCTCCATCTTCTCCTTGGCTCCCTGCCAGGCTGCAGGGAGTTTTTTCTTGTAACCGGGGCAATTCCTGTTAATCTGATTCCAGGAGGGTCTTATGTCCGATTACATGGAAGGAACGGGGATACAGTATCATTTGAGGATCAAAAGAGGTGATGTAGGGCGTTACGTGATTCTCCCGGGGGATCCGAAGCGTGTACCTCTGATAGCAACATACCTTGATGATCCTGTGAAAGTTGCAGACAGCCGCGAGTTTTGCACGTATACAGGTTACCTTGCGGGGGAGATGGTATCCGTTACTTCGACGGGCATAGGAGGACCATCGGCGGCAATCGCGATGGAAGAGCTATATAAATGCGGTGCCGATACGTTCGTACGGATGGGGACTTGCGGAGGGATTGCACTTCCCGTGATCGGAGGTGATGTGGTCATCGCTACAGGTGCTGTGCGAATGGAAGGCACGAGCAGGGAATATGCACCGATCGAGTTTCCCGCAGTTGCTGACTACACTGTCGTAAACGCGCTGGTGAAAGCTTCCGAAGAGTTATCGATGCGGTATCACGTGGGGGTTGTGCAATGCAAGGACTCGTTCTACGGCCAGCACGATCCGGAGAGAATGCCGGTTTCTGGAGAACTTCTTTCAAAGTGGGAGGCATGGAAGAAACTTGGCGTTCTTGCCTCGGAGATGGAGAGCGCTGCGCTTTTCACCGTCGCATCGTTCCTGGGTGCAAGGGCAGGAAGTGTATTCTTTGTCGTCGGAAACCAAGAGCGGGAGGCCCGTGGACTTGACAACCCCAAACTACATGATACGGATAACGCAATCAGGGTGGCTGTCGAGGGGGTCCGGAATCTGATCGTACTGGACAAGATCAAGAACGATGCATGACATATGGAACCCGTGGCACGGGTGCAGGAAGATAAGCGAAGGGTGTGCCCATTGCTACATGTATTACCTTGACAAGGTGAGAAATCAGGATGGAAGCAGGATCTATCGAACGATGAATTTCGAATATCCTCTTTTTCGAAACTCGAACGGGGAGTTCTTGATAAAGCCCGGGGAGATGATCCGCGTTTCGATGACTTCGGATTTCTTCTTGGAAGATGCCGACAAGTGGCGACGCGATGCGTGGCGGATGATTAAAGAAAGAAGCGATGTAGTGTTCTTTCTCCTTACAAAGCGTGCAGAGCGCATCCCGGCGTGCCTTCCTGATGACTGGGGTACGGGGTATCCGAACGTGTTTCTGAACGTGACTGCAGAAAACCAGAGAAGGGCGGATGAAAGAATCCCTATAATACTTTCGATTCCAGCAGCACATAGAGGTGTGATGACAGCACCACTTTTGGGTCTGATCAAACTGGGAAAGTACCTTGGAAAGGGAAAGATCGAACAGGTCGTAGCAGGCGGGGAGAACTATGACGGTGCGCGCCCGGTGAAGTACGAATGGGTCGAGTCCCTCTCGAGCGAGTGTAAGGAGAACAATGTCCGATTTGCATTCATCGAGACTGGAAATACGTTTATCAAGGACGGAAAAGTACTTCATTACAAAAGCAAAAAGGAGCAATCGAGGGAAGCTTTCCGCTTGGGCTTGGAGAATGAAGGTCTTCCTTTGCATTTTCCTTTGAAAGTCAAGGAACCAGATCTCTTTGGAAGTAGCTGGCACATCCCGTATTTCGATCCTGATGAGTGTGCTGAGTGCGGATCGAGGATAATCTGCAATGGATGTGCGCGATGCGGAAAGTGCAAAAAATGAAGTGTACAGAAAATATTGTTTCCGAACTATGAATATATGGCACTCTATAAACGGTAGGCTTCCAGGGCTTTCACACTGGGCTTGTATAGGCTTCATGGGTTCTTCATGATGTGGTTTTGGAAATTATTCCGTACCTTGAGGATTTGTCCTTGAATGTTCTTTCCCTTGCTACATCGACTCTCCTCTGCAAAACAACAGCCCAGGCTCCGGTAAGCATCAAGGGCGGATTCATCTTTAATTTGCGTCCGGCTTGAAATAGCGGACCTCATTTCTGCATCAAATTTCGCATTGGCTAACGCTGAAGTCAATTCAAACTTCGATAGCGCGGACGTAAAAAAATTCAGGGGCCATAAGCCCCTGATGAAGAATATCTCCGAACTTTCTCAGACAGATTTCTTACTCTTGATCAACTCTTTGCCAGATGTATATACGATCGTGATGCCAAGCACCATCAGAAGAACTGCGACGATAAGCTGCAAGCCTTCCATCATGAATGAACCGTTTCCCGACTGGTATACTTTGACAAGGGCGATGAAGCGCTGGATGAGTGCTGAGAACGTTACTACGATCATGATCACGAAAGGCGGTACGAGCGTCTTGAGTGTTCTACCCGTGACTTTCAAGAATACGCATAGCGTGATCAATACGAGTGCGCTCAAGAGCTGGTTTGCGCTTCCGAACAAGGGCCAGATGTTCGAATACCCGACCTGCGTGAGGATGTAGCCGAAAAGGAGAGTGATGAACGTTGCAAGGTATTTGTTGCAAAGAACCTTTCTCCAAGACGGTGCATTCTTCATGTCATCGACGCTGAAGAGCTCTTGGAACGACATCCTTCCGATGCGCGCTACCGAATCGAGTGTAGTGAAAGCAAGTGCGGATACGCACATCGTCATGAAGCACTGTGCGACATACACAGGGATTCCGAACATCTCCAAAAATCCAGCAACTCCCGCTGAGAAGATCTGGAATGGAGTGCCTGATGCGGGAACACCTTCTGCGCTTGCTGCGGCTCCTGCTACGCAAAGTGCGATGACCGCAAGAAGGCTTTCGAGAACCATTGCGCCATATCCAACCTTGAGCATGTCTTTCTCGTTTGCAATCGTCTTTGATGACGTGCCCGAGGAGACAAGGCTATGGAAGCCTGAGACAGCGCCGCATGCAACCGTTACGAAGAGTATCGGGAAGAGCGTTCCGAGTTGTGGATTGGTAAAACCTGTGAACGCAGGGAGGTTCATCGTCGGGTGTGCAAAGAGCACTCCTACGGCAGCTCCGATGATCATGCCGATGAACATGAACGTCGACATATAATCCCTTGGCTGCATCAAAAGCCACATCGGGACAACAGCTGCAACGAATATGAAGCCGAATGCGAAGTATACCCAGCCATCCTTTCCCATGAGTACCGGGAAGTTCATTCCGAATACGAATGAAAGCACAGTGAATGCCAGTCCGAGCACGACTTCCTTCCAGCCTGTAAGTTTGAATTTCTTCTGGATGAGGCCTACGACTATTGCAAAAATGATGAAGAATATCGAGATGCTTCCCGCAGCTCCGTTTACTACTGCCCCCGGAACTTCGGTTCTGACCCCGTCAACTGTCGTAAATGCATTGAACGTGCCTGCGACCATGTCTGCAAATGCGGCAAGGACTATGAGGCAGAAAAGCCAGCAGAATCCCAGGAATAGTTTCCTTCCTGTCTTTCCGATGTATTTCTCGATCAGAAGTCCCATCGACTTTCCTTCGTTCTTTACGCTCGCATACAGAGCTCCGAAATCTGTTACTGCACCGAAGAAGATACCGCCAAGCACGATCCATAGGAATACAGGTACCCAGCCGAATACAGCTGCCTGTATTGCTCCGGTGACAGGGCCTGCCCCTGCGATTGATGAGAACTGGTGTGCAAAGACCGTCCATCCATCTGTCGGAACGTAGTCCTGTCCGTCGTTGTGCACTACAGCCGGGGTCTTGGCCTTCGGGTCGATCCCCCATTTTTTGGCAAGCCAGCGTCCGTAGAATGTGTAACCTGCTACGAGACAGATGGCTGCGATAAGTACGATTAATAGAGTATTCATACCTTCCCCTCTGGAAAAAAACATATCCCTTGATATGAGTGTTTGAGTTTTTTTA
The DNA here is from genome assembly GCA_944389975.1 of uncultured Spirochaetaceae bacterium. Taxonomy (GTDB): domain Bacteria; phylum Spirochaetota; class Spirochaetia; order Sphaerochaetales; family Sphaerochaetaceae; genus Ornithospirochaeta. The sequence goes on along the minus strand of CALXOH010000004.1, from coordinate 6,861 downwards.
ATCCTTAAAACTACTAGATGTCAAGAGTTAGACGAATGATATTAAATATATTTCCTCATTTTCCAGTTGTCTGCCCATCCAATTGGCGGCAACTTTCCATCATTACTCTTTCCCCGTGGTCAATTTCCTTCCAGTTGGCTATTATGAATACAGATTGCGAATAGGAGTGAATATGGGACAAACACTATGCTACAAGATCCTTTCCTCCCACCTTGTGGAAGGAAAACTTGAAAAGGGTAAGTCGATTTCCATAAGAATAGACCAGACTCTCACTCAGGATGCCACGGGAACTATGGCATACCTTGAGTTCGAGGCGCTTGGCGTTGACCGGGTAAAAAACGAACTGGCCGTCAGCTACGTCGACCACAACACGGTGCAGGTTGGGTTTGAGAATGCGGACGACCACGAATATCTGAGGACTATTGCAGACAAGAAAGGTATAATCTATTCACGCGCTGGAAACGGAATATGCCATCAGGTGCATCTTGAAAGGTTCGCACTTTCCGGAAAGACGTTGCTTGGATCGGACTCACATACTCCGACTGCAGGCGGGATGTGTTCTTTCGCAGTCGGTGCAGGCGGGCTTGATGTAGCCCTTGCAATGGCCGGCGTTCCATTCTCTCTAGTCGCACCGCGCGTTATTGAAATAAGGCTTAAAGGGAAACTCAGGCCATTTGTCTCTCCGAAGGATGTCATTTTGAAAGTGCTTTCCCACTTCGGCGTGAAAGGCAACGTCAATTCGGTGTTCGAGTACACCGGGGACGGGGTGAAGACTTTGACCGTACCCGACCGCGCAACGATAGCGAACATGGGAGCAGAGTGCGGGGTGACTACTTCGCTCTTTCCATCGGATGAGAATACGAAAGCGTTCCTGGATGCAGAGGGCAGGGGAGAGGGGTTCGTGCCTTTATACCCCGATGAGGATGCCGAGTATGATGACTCTTATGAGATAGACCTTTCGACTTTGGAACCCCTTGCCGCATGTCCACATAGCCCGGGGAACATCAAGAGCGTCAAAGAGCTTGAGGGAATGGCGGTAAACCAGGTTCTCATCGGGTCCTGCACCAATTCAAGTTACACCGATTTGAAGAAAGCTGCAGCGATCCTCTCCGGTCATCACGTTGCGCCCACAGTCTCTTTGGGCATTGCCCCCGGATCACGGGCTGTATTGATGATGATAACAGAAGACGGAACGCTTGAGACGCTTATAAAAGCCGGTGCGAGGATACTTGAGTCAGCTTGCGGATTTTGCATAGGAAACCATCAAAGTCCCGGTACGGATAGCGTATCGCTACGTACGAGCAACAGGAATTTCTATGCGCGATCCGGCACTCAATCTGCAAATCTATACCTGGTCTCCCCGGAGACTGCTGCGATCTCTGCAATCACGGGGGTATTCACCGATCCCCGGAAATCCGATGCAGATATCTCATCGATCAGAATGCCTGATAAATTCTTGGTGGACGACTCGATGTTCATCCATCCCACGTTCTCTTTGGATATCAAGCGCGGACCGAATATCGGTCAGCCTCCGATGAACACGGCTCTACCTGAAAAGGTCGAGGGGCATGCCGTGATAAAAGTCGGCGACAAGATAACTACGGACCACATAATGCCAGCCGGTGCAAGGTTGAAGTACAGATCGAATATCCCGCGCTATGCGTCGTTTGTCTTCGAGTCTGTTGATCCGTCGTTCCCGCAGAGAGCGTTGGAAGCAAAGGAGAAAGGCGAGTCCGGATTCATAATTGCAGGCTCTTCCTACGGCCAGGGCTCTTCAAGAGAGCACGCTGCAATCTGTCCGATGTATCTTGGCATCCGCGTAGTTGTTGCCGTTTCCATCGAGCGCATACATCAGGCAAACCTATGCAACTTCGGAATTCTTCCACTTCTTTTTGAAAACGAGAATGATTACGAGTTGATCGAACAAGGTGATGAACTTGAATTGCTTGATCCTGTTTCGTCCCTTGCAAGCGGGAATTTCACGCTCTTTGACAAAAGCAAGGGAAAGAAGATCGGTTTGAAGCTGTTTGCTTCCGAAGAGCAGAAGAAGATGCTTCTTCTCGGAGGAAGGCTTAACGAGGTGAAATATGAAGGTTGAAGTGACAAACGGGCAGATCCAAGTGCCTGACGAAGTTGATGTGGTCTACATCGAAGGTGATGGAGTCGGGAAAGAGATCACGGCGAAGATGATCTCCGTCCTCGATGAGAGCGTAAGGAAAGCATACAAAGGCAATAGAAAACTTATTTGGCATGAGGCGCTTGCAGGGGGAAAGGCAGTCGAGGAAACAGGGGTGAACCTCCCTGACGAGACGTTGGATGCGATCAAGGAGTATAAAATTGCGATCAAAGGGCCTTTGATGACTCCGGTTGGAAAGGGCGCGCGATCCATAAACGTCACCCTCAGGCAGAAACTCGACTTGTACGTATGCCTTCGCCCGGTCGAGTACTTCGAAGGGGTGCCTTCTCCCGTAAGGCATCCTGAGAAAGTGGACATGGTAGTGTTCAGGGAGAACACTGAAGACATCTATGCTGGAATTGAATGGAAGAGCGGATCTGAGGAAGTGAAGAAAGTAATTTCGTTCCTTGAAAATGAGATGAATGTCGATAAGATACGCTTCCCGGAAACGAGTGCAATCGGAGTAAAGCCAGTCTCCCCCGAGGGCTCGAAGAGGTTGGTGCGCTCTGCAATCGATTATACGATCAGGAACAACAGGCGTTCAGTGACGTTGGTGCATAAAGGCAACATCATGAAGTTCACTGAAGGTGGATTCCGTTCCTGGGGATATGAAGTTGCAAAAGATGAGTACGGGGCCGTTGAAGAGGACGGGAAAGTCGTCATCAAAAGGGATGATGGAGACATAGTCATAAAGGACGTAATCTGCGATGCGTTCCTTCAAAACATTCTTTTGAAGCCCGAAGAGTATGATGTCATCGCTACATTGAATCTAAACGGGGATTACGTATCCGATGCGCTTGCAGCAGAAGTAGGGGGCATCGGGATTGCACCGGGTGCGAACATCAACTACCAGAGCGGGATAGCACTTTTTGAAGCGACGCACGGCACTGCCCCTGATATCGCTGGGAAAGACATCGTGAACCCGCTTTCGATTATCCTTTCCGGTGTCATGATGCTCGAATACCTCGGATGGAATGAGAGTGCGGTCATGATCAGGAATGCAATAAGGAAAGTGATAAAAGAAGGCAGCGTGACGAAAGATCTCTACACGCTCTTGGTCAAAGAGAGGGGGAATGGAAAACTTCTCTCCACAAGTGAGTTTACCAAAAAGCTCATCGCATCCCTTTGATTTGTAAGGCCCATCTACAGCAAGGTGGGCCTATGCTCTTCTCACGTTCTCTTTGAAATTGGGATGACTTCCCTTTCCTCCGGCCCTGCATATATCTGTCGCGGCCGTCCGATCTTCTGGTACGGATCGTGCTTCCATTCAAGGTAGTGTGCGATCCATCCGGGGAGTCTTCCCATCGCAAACAGGACTGTGAACATCGAGATTGGTATTCCCATCATGTGGAATGTGATTCCAGTGTAGAAGTCGACGTTCGGGTAGAGGTTCCTCGAGACGAAATACTCGTCGTTTGACGCCCTCTCTTCCAGCTCGAGCGCGATATCCAACAGCTCGTCGGTCTTTCCTGACTGTGCAAGTACTTCCCTTGAGAGCTCTTTTGCGATCTTCGCCCTCGGATCGAAGGTTTTGTAAACCCTGTGCCCGAATCCGAAGAGCCTGAACGGGTCTTCCTTCGACTTGGCTTTCTCCATCACCTGGTTTATCGTCAATCCTTCGTTCTTTATCCTCTGGAGCATGTTCATCACCGCTTGGTTGGCCCCTCCGTGCTTCGAACCCCAGAGCGCGCATATTCCCGCAGTGACCGATGCATATAGATTCGCATCGGACGATCCTACGAGTCTGACAGCGCTTGTGGAACAGTTCTGCTCATGGTCTGCGTGCAGGATCAGAAGTTTGTTCAAGGCATCGACGTGGGTAAGCGGTGGAGTGTAGTTGTTCACTGATGTATGGAACATCATGTTCAGAAAGTTTGCGCAGTACGAGTAGTGATACAAAGGCTCGACGAAATCAAAGCCGTTCATCTGTCTGTATGTGAACGCAGCTATGGTTCGCATCTTCGAAAGAAGCCTCGTTACCGTCAAGTCGAGGTTCTCCTCAGGGTCCCTGTCCTCAAGTTCCGGGTAAAACGCAGATAGGGATGACACCATCGCAGCCATTATTCCCATCGGGTGTCCGTCGTGTGGGAATGCACGGAAGAAACTACGCATGTTGAAATGCAATAGCGAGTTCTCGTTTAAAAGCCGCTGGTATTCGATCCTCTCCTTGGAGTTCGGAAGACGCCCTTTTATCAAGAGGTATGCAACTTCGATGAAATCGCAGTTCTTTACAAGGTCTGCAATGTCGTATCCGCGGTATCTGAGTATTCCCTTCTCCCCGTTTATGTAACATATGGAGGATGTACAGGAACCGGTGTTGACGTATCCGGGGTCATATGTGATGTATCCGGTGTCTTTCCTGAGGGATGTGATGTCGATGGACTTTTCACCCATCGTATCCGTGATCACATCGACTTTGTATTCGCCTTTCCCGGGAAGTGTTATCGACGCAGCATCTTTATCTCTTACCATAGTTTCCTCCATGATTTGATTTCGTGTAGCTTACCATCAATTGTGATTTGTTGGAATTGGAGTGGAAAACCTATCTGATGAGCTTTCCAAGCCTTCCAAGGTAAACGATGAGGGATACGAGCGCAGTCAATAATGCGGCAAGCGGAAGTACGAACCATAACCCGTCAAGTTCAAACGGTCTTAGGAGGAATATCGAGAGAACGGGGAAAAAGAGTGCGCTGAGAAATGATATCAGCGTTGCGATCCTGTTCTCCCCGATTGCAGAGGAGAAGGACTGGCATGCGTAGCCTATCCATCGCGTTACGTATGTAAGGGCAAGGATTGAAATCCCGATTTCCGCCATTTTTATGATTTCTCCGGAGCCATCGAGGAAAAGCGAGAATATCTCCGTCGGAAAGAGTTTGAGCACTATCGAGAAGGCGATGCACATCAATGCGATTGCAAGCGTGGAGTAGAATGCGATCCTTCTCACCCTTTCTTTCCTTCCGGCTCCCCAGTTGTAACCTATCGCAGGCTGCAGGGAGTCGAATACACCGTACATTCCGGGTACGATCACCCCGTCGAGGTTCATGAAAACACCGTATACTGATACCGCCATCTCACCGCCAAGGCGCAATAGGAGGCTGTTCATTATCACGGATGTGAGCTTTGTCGAGATGTTGTTCAAGAAGTTCGGAACCCCTTGTGCGAATATGTCTTTCAACGGCTTGAGCGAAAGCCTTACCTTCGTAAAACGAAGCGTAAGTTTTCCGCTGAAGAAGGGAAGTGCTGAAAAAAGCACCGTAAGAGCCATCCCGAGGCTCGTTCCAAGGGCGGCAAAACCTATTCCCTTGTCCAATACGTAGAGGAATATGATATCGAATAGAAGCGACATTACAGACATTGCGATGTTTGCAAACATCGAAAAGCGCACCTTTCCGGATATCTTGAGGAAGTTGTCGAAGACGAATGCAAGTGAGGTTATGGGGCAGAAGATTGCATATACCACGAGGTACGCCATAGCATCATCCAAAAGGTGTTCCCCGGCTCCCATGAGGTGGAAAAGCATAGGGGAGAGGATGACAAGAAGTATGCTTGAGAGCGTGCTGAGTACTATCGCGGTAAGTATTGCAGTCGTGAATAGCCTGTTCGCCTCATCCTTTTTTCCTTCTCCGAGCCTTATAGCGATCTTTACGGATGAACCTACTGAGACCATGTCTGCCAGGGCAAAGTTGATGTACACCAAGGGAAGTGCGAGGTTTCCAGCTGCAAATGCTTCGCTTCCGCAAAGGCGTCCCACCAGGAGCATCTCGACTGAAAAATATATGTTTGATGCCATCATTCCGATCGCGCCGGGAATCGATGCCTTCAAAAACAGTTTTCCGGGGGTTGTTTCCAAGAAGAATCTTTTCTCATCGTGCATGATTACATCTAGAATGCCGATTCGAGCAACAAAAGACAAGCCGGGGCGTCGGCAATTTATTTCAGAAAGTCAATGCTGAAATCCTTTCTTCATCGCTTGCAAATCGATTTTGCGTACAAATTAAACTACATCGAAGACAGTCGGCTGCCCATGGATAAGGCGAGGATGATTTTCGAGACAAACATATTGGTAGCCACCGGGCATAAATTGGTGTCATTAACTTGATTGCTTTCATTATTGCACCCGGTGAATTCAGTCTCCATGTCGACGTCGGGAACCAATGAAGCGAGGGCTCAAAACGTGCAATTATATTTCAAGCCCTGTAAATTTCATTCAGAAAGCCTGTTCTTTATCGACATCACATCTTCAAGTGGAACATGGAAGTTCCTCTCTATCTCTTCCGGAGAGAGAAGCCCGTTCCTCAGAAGTATCTCTATGCTCTTCTCAACTCCTTTCTCCACACCTTGGGCAATTCCCTTCTCCATACCCTGGGCTATCCCTCTCTCCATACCTTGGGCCATACCTTGTTCCCTGCCCTTGGCAATTCCCCTCTCCATCCACATCTGGCTGTCGCTCTTGTACCTTCTCTCCATCTCCTTGCTCTCCTTGATCGATTTCATTATATCACCCAGTACTTCACTCTCCATACTCTCCCCGTCGGAAGTCTTCATGTCGTGGATTATGTCGCTGATTGTACACTCACCCTCGAATGAGAGGTTCACCTCGTACCGCACCACCGACGCATCCGTGACGAACCCCTCCTCGTCCGTGAACCTCGAGATGTATAATGGCCTTCCCCTCCCGTACGGGT
>CALXOH010000003.1 GCA_944389975.1 uncultured Spirochaetaceae bacterium | reverse complement strand
TAAATTATCGTTTAACAGTTTGTTAGCTTGGATTTTGTTGTCCAAGGTAGATAAAATGCGACCAAAAACTCGTTGCATCTTTAAATCTGGGCAACTTATTATCTGTTGAGAAAACATTGTTTTATTCACAATCGGAATAGCTGTTGATGTTTTACTCAGATAGTTAAGCTTCTGACCAAGTAAAACTAAAGCATAATAAACAAAGTCAACATCAAAAGACTCTGTATCGACAATAATTGAATTGAATTGCTGATTGGTTACTGTAGATGACGTAGTGATAACAATCTTTCCCAAATCAGAACCGATACAACTAACGCAGACAGCATTTTTAGGGAGGACACAGTTCTTTACCTTCTCTACACCTTTTGATGACAGTTTGCGCTGGGTATCTACAACATATTTGCCACTTAAATCATCACTTGGAGTAAGAAAAGGGATATCTCCACAATAGTTGGACTTATCATTAGTAGAAGGTGTTTTCCCTGTTATTATTTTACCAATTTGCGACAGCGTGCATTGCTTCCATTCAGAGCTCATATCCAATCCCCTTCAGTTGTTTTCTTATCTCTTCCTCCAGTTCATGTGATTGCTTGAATAGATCAGAGAGCTCAGTTGTCAGAACTTTCATCTTCTCTTCAAAAGGAATCCCATCGTCCTCTTCTTCCGGAATGCCCACATAACGTCCCGGAGTGAGTATATAATCCTGAGCTGCAATCTCTTCGGTTGTCGCAACCTTGGCAAAACCCAACTCATCGACATCTTCACCTTTACGGAAACGTTCGAATGTATTTGCTATCTTTTCGATTTCCTCATCCCTGATCTCTTTCTGTGTTCTGGATACCATATGTCCGAGGTTTCTGGCATCGATAAAGAGCGTTTTGCCTTTCTGTTCTTTACGTCTTGAGAAGAACCAAAGGCTGACAGGGATTTGAACTGTATAAAATAACTGCGCAGGTAGCGATACTATTCCTTCGACAAGATCCCCTTGACGGTTTCCGTTGCCTTCGATAATCAAATTCTTACGTATCTCCCCTTCATTACCTGTGTTAGAAGAAAGGGCACCATTTGCAAGTACCAACCCTATTCTACCCTCTGTAGAAAGGTGCGATATCATGTGTTCAATCCATGCAAAGTTGGCATTTCCGACAGGAGGTCTTCCATAACTCCACCTAGGATCATCCTGAAGTTTATCACCGCCCCATGATTTTAGATTGAAAGGTGGGTTTGCCAATATGAAATCTGCTTTAAGCGTTGGATGTTTATCATTCAGGAACGTATCGGATGCAGAGTCTCCCAAGTCTGCATCGATTCCACGAATTGCAAGATTCATCTTGCAGAGCCTCCACGTTTCCGGATTGGAATCCTGTCCATAGATCGTGACTTCATCAATTCTCCCGGAATGTGCTTCGATGAACCTTTTCGACTGCACGAACATACCACCTGATCCGCAACATGGATCATAAATACGTTTACCTTTGTATGGCTTTATTACCTCAACAAGTATTTTGACGATGCATGGAGGAGTGAAGAATTCTCCGCCAATGCTTGCAGTCTTTGAAAAACGGGTTAAAAAGTATTCGTAAGTCCTACCCAAGACATCCCTGTCATTCTCGTCAGCATTCATCATAATATTGGAGAATTGCAGGATGACTTCACCAAGCTTCTGTTTATCCCAATCAGGCTTTGAATAATCTTTTGGTAGAACGCCCTTCAGCTTTGGATACATATCCTCGATTTCAACCATGGCGTTATCGATGACCTGCCCTATTTCCTCTTTACCTGCGAAACCTTGTATGTATGTCCATCGTGATTTCTCAGGAACATAGAATACACCATCCTCCATGTAGGCATCAGGATCTTCCTCAAATCCAGCACCCTCATCTACCAAAGCCTTGTACCTGGCATCAAATTTATCAGAGATATATTTTAGGAAAATCAAGCCAAGAACTATGTTTTGGTAATTGCTTGGAGACATTGATCCCCAAAGTATTTCCGCCGCTTTCCAAAGCTGTTCCTCAAATCCGATGTTACCTGTATTTTTGGTATTTGCACTTTTTTTAGCCATTACATACCTCTTCAATCTGATTTTCTGACCACAACTCGCATTGTTTCAATACAAGATCCAAAGCATCGTCGTATCCCTCCGGAGGATACTTGTAATCTTTCAACAGACGCTTTACAGCCATTCTCATCTTCGCTCTGGCCGAATCCTTTTTATTCCAATCGATAGTTCTATTCTTTCTCAAGGATTCGGTTAGCGCGCGAGTCATTGCAATCAATTCCTGATTAGTATAAAAATCCTTCCGGGCAATAGGTTTTGAGAGTGCATCATAGAAAGCCATTTCTTCAACAGACAAATTCAATTCCCTTGCCTTATTTGCATCATTCTTCAAATCCTCGGCTAGTTTCAACAATTCTTCGATTACTTCTGCATTGGTAATCTGCATATTGCGCCACTTGTTCATGATTTCTGCCATTTTCTCTGAAAATAACTGTGATTTTACCAAGTTTGTCCGCTGATACACATGAACTTTATCTTCAAGCAAACGTCTCAACAACTCAGACGCAATGTTTTTCTCCTTGAGAGCAGCAACTTCAGAAAGGAACTTCTCATCAAAGATTGAGAACTCAGTATCAATGTTGTCAAATACGTTGATGACGCCATTACTTGACACTGATTGATTGAGCAACTCCTTGATTTGAGAAGATATTTCCCTTAGGTTTTGCCCGGATGCACCCCGAGGCCCTTCCAATCGAAGGACGGAAACTCGGATTGCCTCGAATAAAGAAGCATATAATCGTTCGGTCTTATCCAAAAGACTTCGACATAGGGAAGCTGCTTGTTTGAGTTGATACGCTGTTTCAATAAAGTTTTTCTTCTCCCTCTCCCTATGATTGTCAACTATATATTCAATCCCATCAGTAATGACACGGGATCTATCCAAATCATCTCCAGTAATGAATTTCGCCAACTCTCCCTTCATGCCATGAAAAATAGAAAAACATACTTCCAACTTGTCTCGGAACGTAATCAATGCAGTATCAGCTATATTCATCTCGCCATAGTTCTGTTGATCGCGGAACGTATACTGCTTCATTGCTTCCTTTAAAGCAGTTGCTATACCGATATAATCGACAACCAAGCCACCTTCCTTATCCTTGAATACCCTGTTTACCCTTGCAATTGCCTGCATGAGATTATGCCCGGCCATCGGTTTGAAAACATACATCGTAGCGAGAGAAGGAACATCAAATCCAGTCAACCACATATCGACGACTATAGCTATTTTCATTGGGTCATTGTTATCTTTGAACTTGTTTGCCAAATCCTGTTTCGAGATATTGCCTATCAAATCCAACCATTCCGGAGGATCTTGATTGCCATGAGTCATGACAACTTTAACTTTCTCTTTCCACTCTGGACGTTGATTCAGCATTTCCTGATAGATCAACATTGCAATCGGTCTGGAATATGCAACTATCATAGCTTTACCTGTAAGGATATCCTGCCTTCCTTCGTAGTGCTTTATGATATCAGTTGCCAAAGTTCGTATCGTTTCAGGTGCGCTAAGTAGAGCCTCCATTGTTGCATTCTTTTTCTGGGTTTTCATGATATTTGAAGAGGTATAATCAGGTTCTTCTTCTGCAACATACTCGGCAAGAATACCATCAATTCTTTTCAAGATATCCTGATTGAGCTGTATGTTCATGACACGACTTTCATAATATACAGGTCGCGTTGCACCATCAATTACGGCCTGCGTCATATCATATACGTCTATGCAGTCTCCGAAAACCTCTATTGTATTGTGATCTTTTTTGGCAATAGGAGTGCCTGTAAATCCAATAAAAGTCGCATTTGGCAATGCATCACGAATTATCCGAGCAGTACCTTTCCTCATTCGTTGAGTCTTGAAATCAAAGCTTTCTGATAATCCATATTGACTTCGATGCGCCTCATCTGCCATTACGACAATATCATCACGAAGAGAGAAAGGTTCTTCTGCTTCCTCGAACTTCTGCATCGTAGTAAAGATAATGCCACCGAAATGTGTGTTGGTTAGTGTCTCTGAAAGATCCCTCGTGCTATGTTGATGTTTGGGTTCAGTCCTTAGAAATCCTCGACATTTTGCAAACTGCGAATATAATTGATCATCAAGATCATTCCTATCCGTAATGACAACAATAGTAAGATTTGGATGAGTTACCATCAACAATCGGCTAAGGAATACCATGGAAAGTGACTTTCCACTTCCCTGAGTATGCCAGAATACACCACCCTTTCTAGTTGTCCCGATCGCATTGGATACTGATGACAATGCTTTACGGACTGCATGATACTGATGATAAGCAGCCAAAATCTTTACTGAGCCTTTTTCGTCTTTACTGAATAGTATGAAATTTCTGATGATATCAAGGAATCTGTTTTTCTCCATCATTCCTTCCATCAGGATTGAAAAATGAGGTTTATCGTTTACTGTCTTTCCATCGACCGTTTTCCATTGACTATATCTCGTCTCATCGGATGTGATCGTACCTGCTTTTGTAACAATCATATCACTAATGATGCAAAACGCATTGTAGGAAAAGAGTTGAGGTATAACCTTCTTATAGTTTTCAAGCTGTAAAAAAGCATCTGAAGAATCAGTTTGCTCCCTAGTACATGTTTTTAGTTCCATCACAACAAGGGGAATACCATTCAAGAACACGATTACATCAGGGATTTTACGTTCAACACCATCGATCGTAAATTGATTGGAGATTATGAATGAGTTGTTATCAACATTATCGTAATCGACAAGCTTGACCAAAGGATATGTTACCTTTCCATTAGTCATGATACTCACAGTCAATCCATTCTGAAGATAATTAGTGAAAGTTTCATTTTGTTGTACCAAATTGCCTGATAATCTATTTTTCAACTCGAAAATAGCTGCATCAATTGCTTCGTCTTGTATACCAGGATTGATTCTTGTCAAGGAATTTCTTAATTGCTTCTCAAACAATACATCCCTAAAGCTATTCCTATCTATCTCTGATCCTGGAATATATTCATATCCAAGCTTGTCTTGAAAAAACTGTATCACAGCATTCTCAAAACTCTTCTCTGTAAAACTATTGGTAGAACTCATCTTCCTCACCTTTATTATTGATTATACGAATTTCAGGCTTTATTTTCTCAGCTAAAAGTTATGTTTTGCATGAAAGTAGGGATAATTATTCGATTGATTCAAAACGCAACTGAACGTTTCCTATTTGGGAAATATACTTTATACATGCTTTCGATTGATGATTATTCGACGGCCAAGGAAATGGCTGAAATATGGGGAATCACTACAAGGATGGTAATCCATTATTGTGACCACAACTTGATACCGGGAGCCGTGAGGAAGGGTTCAGTCTGGCTTATTCCCACAGCATCTTCAAAACCGGACGATAGAAGGACAAAATCATACCGAAGTAGGCAAAATGATGGAGAGACAGAGAAGGGATAAGATCAGTCCAAGGATCAAGTTTGCAGAAACTGCGGGAGTACCAAAGAAGGAATTTGAGTATGAGATCTTCGACAAATTGAACATACCCTACCCTCTTCACTCCAGTATCTGATGTGTGAACTGGAGAATATGACTTATCAGAAGTCCGGGAATGCTCTGAAAGCGATCAAATGAGGCATAAATGAATAATTTTGAAATGCAGAACATAGAATACAAAGTCATCTGGAAGAAAGAGTTTCTTAATGAGATATGTGGGATGGCCAATGCTTCCGGCGGAAAGATGTACATTGGAAAGGATGATGATGGAAACACTGTCGACCTTGGAGTCAAGGAGACAAAGAGATTGCTCGATACAATTCCGAACAGCATAGTCCAGGCTCTGAACTACTCTAATGTCTCTGTTGATGCAAAAAGAGATGATACTGGCCTCTATATTGAGATCATAGTTCACAAATCAGCACTCCTGTCTTCTATCAGGGGAGCATTTTCCCCTCAGGAATCTATCGAGGTAATCTTTCTTGAAAGATGTGAACCTATCTTCCGCTATAGCTTTCTTGATCCGTTCCATCAAGTCGTACATGTACGTGAGGTTGTGCTCGGTAAGAAGCATGCCCCCTAGCATTTCATTGCACTTCACCAGGTGATGCACGTACGCCCTTGAGTACTTCGTGCAGCACGTGCATCTGCAACCCTCGACTATCGGGGAGTGGTCATCCTTGTACTTTGCCTTCTTCATGACCATGTACCCGTCGTCAGTGAACGCGGCACCGTTACGCGCCATCCTCGTCTGCAGCACGCAGTCAAAGAGATCTATTCCGTTCTCCACCGCTTCAAGGATATAGTCAGGGCTTCCTATCCCCATCACATATCTGGGTTTCGTCGAATCGATGTACTCTGCAGTGTGTGCAAGAAAATGTGAAAACTCGCTCTTCTCCTCCCCTACGGAAAGCCCTCCGATCGCTATTCCCGGGAAATCCATCGATGAAATCACTTCAGCACTCTCTTTCCTGAGGTCCTCATAGAAGTTGCCCTGGACTATTCCAAAGAGGTTTCCTCTGAACGCGCCCTCCCCTTCAAGCCTGTTTCGCTCTTCTATCGAGCGCCTTGCCCAAGAGTGCGTCATCTCCATCGCTTCCTTTGCGGCTTTGTAATCGATCCTCGGGGGCGTGCACACGTCAAGGCACATTGCGATGTCGCTTCCGATCACGCTCTCGATGTCCACTACCTTCTCAGGGGTGAATATATGCCTCGAACCATCGATATGCGACTGGAACGTCACACCTTCCTTGTTTATCTTTCTCAGCCCTGAGAGGGAGAAGACCTGGAAGCCGCCCGAGTCTGTAAGTATGTTTCCATCCCAAGATGAGAAAGCATGCGCGCCACCAAAAGAAGAAAGGACATCAAGCCCCGGCCTGAGATACAAGTGATATGTATTTGCAAGAATAAGGTTGTACCCTATCTCCTTGATCTTGTCGTGGTATATTCCCTTGACTGTCGCGTTCGTGCCTACTGGCATGAACATCGGTGTATCCACTTTTCCATGGGGAAGCGAAAGGACTCCGATACGGGCCTTCGATCCAGTGTCTTTCCCAATTACATCAAAATTCAAATTGCTCATATTCGTTTTCCCAAGAATGATAGCACGTATGAAAGGATTATTGTCATCACCATCGGTGCGATCACAGAAAAAAGAGGGCTCGTCATCCCCTGCTCGCTCGTGATTGAGAATACCATGTCCGCTACGTAGTAAACTACGGCTATGACCAATGATTCGACTATCGAAAACAATAAAACGTTCTTCTTGAACGTATAGTTCATCGACATTCCGATCGCCATCAGTACGAGTATCGAGAACGGTTCGAAGACGCGTGAAAGAAAATCAGTCGCCCTCACTTGGTAGTTCTCCCTGTCGAGGTTCTTCAATTCAGACAGGTATTCGACCGCCTGGAAGAAATCCATCGTGTCCATCTGCATGTTCTGGCTTAGGAACATATCGGGTTCGATGTCAAAGCCCGTGAGACTGTAGCTTGGGAACGTGCTTTCAAAGTAAATTCCATCATCACTTCTCTCGTATACGACTGCATTGGAAAACTCCCAGGTTCCTTCCGTATATACGCATCTTTCGGCATCGAGCCTCATTTCTGGCTTTCCATCCTCCACCAATACAACCTTCGGCCTTGTTAGTGCCTTCCTGTCGTCATCGTACCTGTCGGCATGGACTACAAACCCGCTTGCCATGTCGCGCAGGCTTACGTTCGTCGCATCCTGCGTTCCGCTTCTTCCGAAAAGCTCCGTGGAGACAACATCCTTCCCGTTCTTCCACTTCAGCCCTATGTTCTCGTTGAAAAGGACCATCAGAAGGGTAAGGACGATTGCGAAAATGAGTATCGGTCTTATTATCTTCCTCTTCGAGTATCCGGCAGTATAGAGTGCGATAAGTTCGTTGTTCGCAGATAGGTTTGATAGAAAATACGAGACTGAGAATAGCATGGAGACGGACAAAAGCATTAGAAAATAATCTGATAGTGCAAAGAATGCATAGCGCGCCATATCAGGAAACGCAAGTTCGTTCTGGATGAAACCATCCATGTTCATGAACGTCTCTACAGCCATTACCAGGAAAGAGAAGATCAACATCGCGACGAAAGCTGTGAGGAATATGCTTTTTACAGTGTAGCGTGTAAATATCCTCATCGCGCCTTCCTCATCAGCAGATAAAGGATGAAGGCAAGAAAGCCGATCACGAGGTTCGGAGAGAATATCAGAAGGTACGGGCTTGACGTGATGTCGAATATCGCAAGTTGTGCGAAAAAGAGCATGTACCAGAAGCTTACAGCAATCAACAAAGAGATTGCAAAACCGGCAAGCTTCCCGTACTTCAACCTCATAAGTCCCAATGGAAGAGCAACCAATGAAAGGAAGAAACAAGCTGAAGAGAGTGAGAATTTCTTCATTAGCTCAGCCTTGTAATACTGTCCGTAGAAGTTCGTCGGAGGGGTGGTCATGCTCATAAGCTCCTCGCTTGCGCCCGCAACCTCCCCCGATGTGTCCTTTCCATCCCATCCGGATAAGCGTGCTGCGCTTGCAATCCTCAACCCTTGATCCTCCCTCCTCGTATGGAACTCGAGCCTGTCTTTATCCTGTATCTCATTTCGCTCCCTGATGAAGGAAAGAAGCTCACGGGACGAGAGGTTCGTGGGGCTTGTACTTGTAAGGGAAGGAACCTGATCGGAGAAATCAAGGAAGAAAGATGCGCTCTCCCCTTCGGCACTCAAAAACTTTGCAGGGTTCGTCGAATCGGTCATCAGCAGTGACGGGGATGATAGATCGAGTCGGTAGACGAAAGAGATGCTGTCAATCAACTCGAGGTTCCCATGGGGGGACGTTATGGTCTTGTCCTCTTCCGTCCTGTCAGTGTTCATCAATACGACATCGTCGATCGAAGAGCCCTCGACTACTCCGTTTGAGAGCATAATATTTCCGACAGTGTTGATGCTGTTGCTCTCAAGTTCGAACGTCGGCATATCGCGCATCAGCACCGTCAGTCGCTCCCTGTATATCTTGTTCGACCACGGATGAAGTACGTCTGCAACAAAAAACGTGCAGAAGGAAAGCACGACAGCCCATATGATTATCGGACGGAAAATAGACGCAAGGGGTACGCCGCTGGAACGGAACGCAAGTAGTTCGTTGTTGCTGTTCATATCCCCGAGCACCATCGATGCGCCCGAAAGGGTTGCAAAGGGAATCGTATAGATCAGAAACTGTGGCATGCTCAACGCAACCATCTCGAGCATCGTCAGAAACGTGATGTTCTTCAACAGTATCCTTTGGACCAGGAGAAGGATGCTGTTGACGAAGAATATGAGGAAAAAGAAGACGAAGGCAACTGAAAAAGAGATCAGGAACTCCCTCGATATATATCTGAAAAGAAGGGAGGATCCTCCCCTTTTTAGTTCCAATTGCCTCAGACTCCCGTAGACCCGAACCCTCCGGATGACCTTTCGGTTTCGGAAAGTTCGTCGATTAGTTCAAATCCGATCCGTTCGACTTTCGAAAGCACGATCTGGGCGATCCTGTCGCCGTCGTGTATCGTAAAGTCCTCATCGGATAGGTTTATAAGTATGATACCCAATTCCCCCCGGTAGTCGCTGTCTATCGTTCCCGGGGTATTGAGTACAGAAATCCCGCTCTTGAGCGCAAGTCCGCTTCTCGGACGAACCTGTATCTCATACCCTTCGGGAATCTCGAAGAAAATACCTGTGGGAACAAGCGTCCGTGCGTGACTTTTCAAAACGACATCTGAATCCAACCTGGCTCTTACGTCCATGCCGCTAGAGCCGGATGTGGAATAAGAAGGGGCCGAAGCCCCTTTCCCAAGTTTCAATTTGACTTTGACGTCAGTTTTCTTTCTTTCCATCGTCCGTCTGTGCGTCAATGTAAGAAAGGTTGAGCCTTCCCATCCTGTCGATGTCGATAAGCTTTACATCGACTTCCTGACCCTGTGAAAGGACATCCTCCACCTTCTTCACCCTCTTCTTTGAAAGCTTTGAAATGTGGCAGAGCCCTTCCTTTCCGGGAAGAATCTCGATGAATGCGCCGAAGTCGACGATCCTTTTTACTGTTCCGTGGTAGATCTTGCCAACCTCCGGTTCCTCGATGATCTCGAGGCAAAGCCTCTTTGCTTCCTGTGCAACCGCATTGTTCCTTCCGTAGATCATCACGGTTCCATCGTCGTCGATGTTGACTTCAGCGCCGCTCTGCTGGGCAATCCCCTTGATCGTCTTTCCGCCGGTACCGATGATCGCACCGATCTTGTCCTCAGGTACCTTGAATGAAAGGATCTTCGGAGCGCGCTCGTTGATGTCGCTTCTCGGTCCGGGGAGCGTTTCAGCCATGATCGAAAGGATATGCATCCTGCCGGCTTTCGCCTGATCGAGGGCCTTCCTCATGATCTCCGGGGTAACGCCGGCGATCTTGATATCCATCTGGAATGCAGTAATTCCATCTTTTGTTCCAGCAACCTTGAAATCCATGTCTCCGAGGTGGTCTTCCTCTCCGAGGATGTCAGAAAGGATCACATACTTGTTGTAGTCGGCACCTTCGGTGATGAGGCCCATTGCAATGCCTGCAACCGGCTTTGAAATCGGAACGCCCGCATCCATCAGTGAAAGGCAGCCTCCGCATACCGAAGCCATCGAAGAAGAGCCGTTTGACTCCATGATCTCGGATACGACGCGGACCGTGTACGGGAACTTGTCCTTCTTTGGTACAACAGCTTCCAAAGCCCTCTGGGCAAGGTGTCCGTGTCCAATCTCCCTTCTTCCGGTTGTAAGGCGTCCGCACTCTCCTACCGAGTACGGAGGGAAGTTGTAGTGGAGCATGAAGTTCGAGTAGCTCTTTTCCCCGTCGATGTTGTCAAAAAGCTGTTCGTCCTGGACTGTTCCAAGGGTAGTTACTGCAAGAGACTGGGTCTCGCCGCGGGTAAAGAGCGCAGAGCCGTGCGTCGATGGTAGAACTCCTACTTCGCATGTGATCGGTCTGATCTCGGTAACGCTTCTTCCATCGGTTCTCACCCCGTCGTTGAGGATGCTTGAGCGGAGGATCTCGTACTCCATATCCTCAAAGAGCTTGTCGACTTCCCCTTCCCTCTTCTCATCCTCGCTGATGAGATCCTGGAACTTCTCTTTGACGCTCTTATGAACGTCAGCCAATGCTGCATACCTGTTTGCCTTTCCCTTGACAAACGAAGCTTCCTTCTCCAATGGATATGCATACTCCTTTATCGGATCCATCCACGACATATCCTTCTCTTCGATTTTCATCAGGGGAAGCTTTTCCTTTCCTGCGATCTTCTGCATCTCCATCTGTGCTTCACAGATTTTTGAGATCACAGGCTGTGCTGCCGCGATTGCTCCAAGCATCGCATCCTCGGATACTTCCTTCGCTCCTCCTTCCACCATCGTGATTCCATCGTGCGTGCCTGCAACTACGATATCGAGTTCCGCCTGTGGAATCTCCTGGAAAGTCGGGTTGATGACGTATTTGCCATCTATGAGCGCAACGCGTACTGCAGCGATAGGACCATAGAACGGGATGTCACTGATCGTGACTGCACATGATGCTGCATTGATTGCGATGATGTCTGGAGTGTTCGTCATATCGGAAGAGACGACTGTAGGGACAATCTGGATCTCACGACCGAATGCCTTGTCGAAAAGCGGCCTCATAGGCCTGTCGATGAGACGGGATACGAGGATCTCCTTGTCCTTCGGCTTTCCCTCCCTCTTAAGAAATCCTCCGGGGATCTTTCCGGCGGCATAATACTTCTCATTGTATTCAACAGATACGGGGACGTAATCGATCGGCTCGCTCGGGGCTTCCCCGCAGCATACTGTTGCGATGACTGCCGATCCTTTGTAGTACGCATAAACTGCGCCGTTCGCCTGCTTTGCGATCTTTCCAGTCTCGAAAACGAGTTCGCCGTCTCCGATCTGGACTGAAACTTTCTTTACTTCAAACATAACTTTTCCTTCTTCCTGATTTGTTCTTTTCTTGTTCTTTTTCCTGCCAACGATAAAAAAGCGGAAAGGGATGATCCATCCCCCTCCGCGTTTTCATCACTTTCTGAGGTTGAGGTCGGCAATGAGCTTTCTGTACTCGTCGATGTCCCTTTCGCGAATGTACTTCAAAAGCCTTCTTCTCTGACCTACGAGCTTCAAAAGTCCACGACGTGATGCATGATCCTTTGGATTTGCCTTGAAGTGGCCCTGAAGGTCGTTGATCCTTGCAGAGAGGAGAGCAACCTGCACTTTGCTGTCTCCGGTGTTTTGCGAGTTCGTGCCGAACTTCTCGATGATTTCCTTCTTTTGTTCGCTTGTGATCATCTTCTTCTCCTAATTACGAGCGATTTGAGTCTTTCCACGCGACATCCAACCAAACTGGAAGAGAAAACGAACCTACCCGATTGCCCGTCAAGTTCCAACAGGCCGTCGAACGACGAACCGTCATCATCCAGAATCGTTGCATCATATGCCCCTGCCGACGGCAGAAGCTGTGACTGCGGTGAAAAGCTTATAGTCAGTACACCTGAGCGGAATGAGGAAGGAAACACCTTCATGTCCACCAAGAATGACTGGCCGGAGAGGAGAAAATACTCCTCCATATCCCCTTTGGCAAGAGTTTCACGGATAAGACTTGACGAGATCCTTTCCCCGTCCGGGAGCATGAGGTAGTCGACGAACGTGACTTGAACATCCATCCCCGGCTTCGATACAGCCTCGGCCAATCCTTTTCCATCGAGTTGCCTCGAGGGACATCCGCATTTGAAATCCCTTCCGACCACCAATCTCTTGAGATATAAGTTTTCAGAAAGGAGAGATGCGAACTCCAACGCCGACATTTTAGCAAAATCGGGAGAAAAGTCAATCACTGCAAGAAAATCCACCCCGGTGGAGCGGAACTTCTCAAGCCTCATGTTCTCTGAATCGAGAAATGGCAGCCCCTTTCTCTTCGGGTTCCTGTCGAATGTGATTATCAAAGAGGATGCAAAGTCTCTTTTCGCGCTATCCAAAAGGGCATCGATTATTTTCCTATGCCCCCTGTGCATCCCGTCAAACACTCCTATCGTGAGATCAAACGGGATGTCTGAATACTTTCCTGAAACAAGATGAGAGAACGACAGTACTTCCATCAGAACCTCGCAATCCCCTTCAACTTCCTTCCGTCGTCGTAGATGATCTGGAATGGTTCGCCTTCAAGACATGCAATCTTGTAACGTTTCCCTTCGTCCGTGTCAGAGGTGACGAACGAACGCTCAAGCGTACCGTTCTCGATCAGTTTTCTATACTTCCCGTCGAGCGTGAGAATTGAGAAAAGCCCGCTTTTCTCCAGTAGGGACATGGTATCCTTTCCAACGTCGCCGAGGTCATAGGGACCTATGGTGAGTCGGCGGAGTGCCGATAGGTATGCAGAAACTCCCATACTTGATGCGAAATCCCTTGCAAAACTCCTTATGTACGTTCCTTTCGAGACTTCAAGATCCAGTACGAGGTAAGGCGGATCGTACGAGAGAAGAGATATCGAATATATCTCTATTTCCCGCTCCTTCATATCAACATTCTCCCCGCTTCTTGCAATCTCGTACGCCCTGCGCCCGTTGACATGGAGTGCAGAGTACAACGGTGGTCTCTGCATCTGTTTACCGATGAAAAGGGGGATGGTGCGCTCTATATCGGAAAGTGAGGGAACTCCTGACCTTGCAACTACATTTCCTTCCGGATCGAGGGTGTCGGTCTCCTTTCCAAAGCACAATGTCGCCCTGTAGCTCTTTGAAAAAGATGAGAAGACCGGATTGAGCTTCGTCGCGTTTCCGACAAGCACGATCATCAAGCCGGAAGCGAACTTGTCCAAGGTTCCGGCGTGCCCGACCTTCTTTCCCTTTCTCTCCCTCTTTACCGGGTAGAGGGAGGAAAAAGAGGTCTCCCCCTCCCTCTTGTCCTCTATCCTGATCTCAAGATTCTCTGACATCGTCGTCCTTGACAAGCGATGAGATGAGGCTCGAAAGCCTCTCCCCCTCCCTGAACGAAACATCCTTCTTGAATGTAAGGACAGGTGTGTTCCTGGTCTTCAGTATCTTTCCAATCCTTGACTGGATGAAGGATGATGCGCTGTTAAGCGCTTTGACGGACTTGTCCAACGATCCGTCTGAGAACGGGGATGAGACGTAGAGTGTTGCGTATGCATAGTCCGGGCTGAGGTCCGCGTCAGTTATGGAACAAAGCGTATTCAAGCGGGGGTCTTTTATCTCCCCGCCTACGATCATCATGGACACGCTTTCGATCAAGCGTGCCTTGATCCTTTCCTTCTGGTGCTCACTCATTTGTTTCCAACGTCCTCTTGATTTCTTCCTGTTCGACTATCTCCAAAACGTCCCCGATCTGCAGATCCTGCCAGCCTTCAAGTCCGATACCGCATTCATAGCCTTCGTTGACTTCCCTTGCATCGTCCTTGAACCTCTTGAGCGATGAGATCCTGATGAGGTTCTGGTTAAGCTGTATGCTGTCGCGGATGACGCGTACGAATGCAGAGCGTTCGACCTTTCCGGATGTAACGTAGCAACCTGCAATGATTCCGATCTTCGGAACCTTGAAGGTATCCCTGACTTCGCACGTTCCGATGTCGACTTCCTTGATCTCGGGGCTGAGCATTCCTTCCATCGCGCTCTTGATGTCGTCCACTACATCGTAGATGATGTTGTACTTCTTGATCTCGACCTTCTCTTTCTCGGCAAGAGCCTGTGCTTTCGGAGTCGGACGGACGTTGAAGCCTATGACGATCGCATCGGATGCGCTTGCAAGCGTAATGTCGCTCTCGATGATCGCACCTGCACTTGCGCGGAGTACCGAGAGCTTGATCTCGTCGGTACTGAGCTTTTCCAAAGCACCTTGCAAGGCTTCAACCGAGCCTTGGACGTCGCCTTTGATGATGACGTTGAAGTTCGTAACCTTACCTTCCTTGATCTTCTCGTTGAGGTTCTCGAGTGTGATCTTGTTTCCACCCCTGCCCTCTCCGAGCCTCTCAAGTTCCTGTCTCTTCGCACCGACCATCCTCGCCTGCTTCTCATCCTCGGTAACCTGGAACGGATCGCCCGCTGACGGAATGTTCGAAAGCCCTATGATCTCCACGGGATCGCTGGGGCCTGCGCTCTGGATCTTCTTTCCCTTGTCATCGAACATCGCCCTTACGCGTCCGGGGTAGATTCCCGCAACGTAGTAATCGCCCTGATGGAGCGTACCCTTTTCGATGATGACGGTTGCGACGGTACCACGCCCTTGGTCGATTCTGGACTCGATGATCTTTCCAACCGCCCTGCAATTCGGGTTTGCCCTCAGTTCGAGCATCTCGGACTCGAGGAGGATCGTATCCAACAGCTCGTCGATTCCCTCTTTCTTCAATGCAGAGATTCGGACAAAGAGAGTCTGACCTCCCCACTCCTCCGGCATCAGCCCTATCTCTGAAAGCTGCTGCATTACCCGTTCGGGGTTCGCCTCTGGCAGATCGCACTTGTTGATCGCAACTATGATAGGTACGTTTGCAGCCTTCGCGTGATCAATCGCCTCCCTTGTCTGCGGCATTACGCCGTCGTTTGCAGCAACGACAAGGACTACGATGTCCGTAACCTGTGCACCGCGTGCCCTCATCATGGAGAACGCGGCATGGCCCGGGGTATCCAGGAAGACTATGTTGCCTTTGTCCTTCACGTACACCTTGTACGCACCGATGTGCTGTGTGATTCCTCCGAACTCGTGGGATGCGACGTCGCTTGAGCGGATTGCATCCAACAGCTTTGTCTTTCCGTGGTCGACGTGTCCCATGATCGTAACGATCGGAGCGCGGGGAACCATGTCCTCGGGCCTGTCTTCCTCGCTTTCGATGACAGTCTCATCATAAAGGGAAACGAGGTGGACTTCACACCCGTATTCGCTTGCGATGATCGCAGCCGTCTCATAGTCGATCTGCTGGTTTATCGAGACCATCATTCCCATCTGGAAAAGCTTCGAGATGATATCCGAAGCCTTGAGGTTCATCTTCTTGGCAAGATCTGCAACGGTGATGTTCTCCATGATGTCGATCTTGGAGGGGACTGCTGCCGATCGATCGGTATGCTTTTTCGCTTTGAACTGGAAATCGATCTCCTGCTGCTCGGTGCGGTTTCCCCTCTCGAAATCCCTTTTCTTGTTGGCATTCGGGTTTCTCTTCTGATTTCCCTTCTGATTGAGTTCCATCTGGGAAACGCCTGTGTTCTTTCCGGCAAATCCCGGGCGCTGAGGGAAATTGGAAGGCTGCCCCTGCCTCGAAAACTGTCCGCCCTGACGCTGGGGGGAGAAGCTCTGGCCGTTTCTGACAGGGCGCTGTCCGTTCTGATAGTTGTTCTGGAAATTCCTCTGCTGCCCCTGTCGTGGCCTGAACTGCCCGTCTCGCCTCTGTCCGCCTACAGGGCGGCCGCCGACTACTCCTGCGACGCGTGGTCCCTTTCTTTCGCTTTCTGCGCTCTTTTGTCCGGGCACAGGGGGAAGATTGGCGCTTTTGATGATCACAGGGCCGTTATGAAGCGGGGATGAGATACGGGTGCTCGAGACTTTCGGGGTGCTCTTCGGCTGGAACACATGACCGCTTATGACCTTGTCGCGTGCGATGTTCTCCTTCGCCTTTGCATTCGGGGATGATGCGATCACGGAGACTTTGCTCTCCTCTTTCCTATCATCCTTCTTCTCCTCCAAAGGAGGGAGGCTTTCCTTCCTCACCTCCTTCTCAGGCTGCATCTCTTCCTTAAGCTTTACCTTCACGACGGTAGGTTTTTTCTTGATGATTATCTTCTTCTTGCCGTCGTTCTCTGCAATTCTTACGTTATTGTTCTTTTCTTCTGACATCTTCCACCTTGTATATTACTCGAACTCGAACTCTGCACCACAAAAAGGACAAACTGTCGAACCTTCAGGCACCATCTGATGGCAGTTCGGGCATTCGAACTCATCCTCTTCCTCGATCTCGACGCTGTCGTTGACTTCCTTTATATCCTCGTCTGAGAGGCCCATTGCCTTGAGTTGCTCCTCATCCAGATCGAAGAATTTCTGGACTGAGAAGATTCCGACCGACTTGAGTTTGTTGGTCAGTTCATCTCCAAGCGAAAGCTCGTCGATGGACATCTCATCCTCTTCGAGTTCCCCGCCGACTCCCTCATCGGGAACGAGTTCCTCGTTTGCAGCTTCAGCGACTTCCTCGTCGTCCGTCACTTCTTCGCTTTCAACTTCCTCAATCTCATCCTTCTTTCCGAAGAGATCCTCTACTTCAGTGTAGATCTTCCTGATCTCGCTCATCTCTTCAAACTGTGCAGGAGTCTTCACTTCAATGTTCCAGTCGGTAATCGCTTTGGCAAGCTTGACGTTCACGCCGCCCTGCCCGATGGCAAGCCCGAGCTGGTTTTCATCAACTACAGCCACAACGTGCCTGCTCTCTGCATCGATTATCACGACTTTGTCAACCTGTGCGGGAATCAACGCATTTGCAACGAACTCCAAGGGATCTGACGAGTAGCGTACAACATCGATCATCTCGCCTTCGCATTCGGTTTTGACAGTCTGGATCCTCGAACCCTTTGCACCTACGACTGCACCGACGGGATCCACGTCGCTCTTTTTCGAATCGACAGCTATCTTTGTCCTCATGCCTGCCTGGCGTGCGATCGCCTTGATCTCGACATCCCCGCTTCCGATCTCGGGAACTTCGTTTTCGATCAACGCTTTCACGAAATCCTTGCTTGCGCGGGTGAGGAATATCCTGACGCCACGCTCTTTCCGTCCCTTCCTCCGATCTTTTTCCTGGCCTTCGGAAGGCTGTGCGTCAGCTTTCTCAACCCGCTCTACGAGGAATTTGTATTTCTGCTGGATCTGATAAGTCTCCCTCGGGGACTGGGCCCTGTACGGGAATACCGCTTCGATCTCCATGTTGAGGTTCACAAGGTAGCTCCTGTCTTCCCTCTCCCTTGTTATCTCACCATAGATGAGCTTTCCTTCCTTCCTCTTTGCATCCGCGTACACTTTGTCGTTGTAGTACTCCTTGACGATCTGCTGACCGCGCTGCTTTGCAGATTGCACAGATGAGGATTCGAACGACTTCGGATCGAGTTCGATCTCGACTTCCTCCCCCACGCTTACTTCATGCCCGACTATCTCTTCGGCATCCTCGACAGGGATTTCAGTAAATTCGCTGTACCAGTTCTCTTCCTCTACTACTTTTCTGACTTGGAATACGCTCATCGTCCTCTTGTCATCCGAGAATACGACCTTCACGTTCTCGTCAGTTCCGTACTTTCGCTTGTATGCGCTCTTGATCATGTCTTCAATCAGGGCAAGGACCTGTTCTTCGTCCATCTTCCTGTCATTGATCATCGCATCGATTTCATTCCTTAGATCCAAACTCATTACTAAAGCCCTCCGTCAAGTTTAGCCTTGGCAATATCATCATAGGGGATCGACATCTCGTCTCCCCCTTCATCCTTGTCTATTATCCTGTAGTCTCCGACAATTACATCGGATGTGGATGCCGAACGTATCACGCCGGTGACGTAGGAAGAGAGGGAAGGCACGTAGACTTTGATGCTCTTTCCGACAAATAGCGGAAACTCGAGGACGTCCTTGATCGTACGCTCGATCCCGGGGCTCGACACTTCCATTTCAAGCGAGCGCGTGTACTTCACTTGATAGCGCGGGTATAGCACGTTGTACACCCCTTCCAAATCCCCGGTGGTCACACTTCCATCTTTCCGGGAGACGATTATGCACATCACAACGCCACCCTTGGTCTCGTTCTTCCTGACTTCGACCAAATCAAGGCCCAGTGCGTTTACAAATGGCAGGATTTCCTTGTAAAGAGGAAGATCCTTTCCGTCATTAGTTAACATAATCCTCCTAAACATAAACAAAGGGACCCTGAACGGTCCCTTAAATTACTTTAATGAAACTTGATTTGAGCTTACCGAGAAGAAAAACACTTGTCAATTCCCATTTCACCTATCATTGTTTTCCTTCAAGCATTTTCTTCAGCTCCCTGATGAAGAGGAACGCTTCCATCGGAGTCGAGTTGTCGATGTCGAAAGAAGCGATCTCCTTCCCCGCTTCCTCGTATACGGACTCCTCATCATCCCCCTGGAAGAGGCTTTGCTGCCCTGAAGAGATACTCTCGAAGAGATCGAAGTGCCTTTTCTGGAAGTCCTTTGCATCCTTTATCACGGATCTGGGAAGCCCTGCGATCTTTGCAACGTGTATTCCGTACGAGCTTTTGGCAACCCCCTCGACAGCCTTTCTGAGGAACCTTATCCCGCTCTTTTCCTCCTCGACCTCCATAGTCAACAATGAAACTCCATCCGGATCGAGTCCCGACAGCTCCCTGTAATGGGTTGAGAACAAAGTGACAGCCCCGAGCTTCTTCAGGTATTGCATTATCGCATACGCAATCGCCATCCCGTCCTCCGTACTCGTACCCCTTCCTATCTCATCCATGATTATCAACGAGCGTGATGTGGCGGAGCGCAATATCTCGGCGCTTTCAGACATCTCCACAAGGAACGTCGACTCTCCGCGCGCAAGGTTGTCAGATGCGCCGACTCTGGAGAAAAGCTTGTCAAACACAGGAAGTCTTGCACTCTCGGCAGGGACGAACGACCCGATCTGGAAGAGTATCGCGATGAGCGCAACTTCCCTCAAATAGGTGCTCTTACCCGCCATGTTCGGGCCTGTTACAAGGGAAAACCGCCCCTTTTCCGTCGAGAAGGAGTTCGGAACGTAATCGCTTCTGTTCATGTAGCTCTCGACCACGGGATGCCTTCCGTTTCTTATCTCCACGCTCCCGTCCTCGGATAGCACGGGCCGTACGTACGACATCTGTCGTGAAAGCTCGGCAAGGGATGAGAAGAAGTCAAGTCGCGAAATCATCCCGCCCATCTTCCTTATCTCCAGAGAGAGATCCTTGGCTTTCCCTACGAAGTTCTTGTAAAGCTTTTTCTCGTATGAAAACGCACTCTCCTTGGCCCTTACGATCTCATTTTCCATATTCGAAAGCTCTTCAGTTGTGTAGCGCTCTGAAGAGACCAAAGTCTGCCTTCTGATGAAAAACGGCGGGATTTTATCGCTTTCACGCTTTGAGACTTCAAGAAAATGCCCTATTATCCTGTTCTCCGAGAGCTTCATGCTCGTTATCCCGTATTCTTCCTTGAGTTTCTCCATATAGGATGTGAGCATGAAGCTGTTGTCGTTGGCGAACGAAAGTATCTTGTCATACTCTTCGTCGTACCCTTTGAGTATGATCGTTCCCTCGCTCTGGATGTTCGTGCACTCCCTGTTGATCCCCTTTTCAATCTCGATCGAGAACTCCACCAGGCTCTCGAAGTCGACTTCGTCGTCGGAAAGCTTCAAAAGATCCTCTTTTCCATCGAGGATCGACATCAGAGATGAAAGGGAGTCCGAGAACGCGACAAGGTCCCTTGGCTGGGTCTTCTCCATCTCCATCCTCGTTGCTATCCTCTCCACATCGGATATCCCGGAGAGCGCTTTCCGTACGCTTTCACGCTCTTCGTTATTTTCATAAAAGCGTTCGACCCAATCCTCCCGGGCCAGTATCTCACCGACGTTTGCAAGAGGGTTGAGTATCTCTCTTTTCAACAGCCTTGCACCGGAACTGGTCCTGGTCCTGTTCACCGCGGAAAAGAGGGTCATCTGGCTTCCCCCGTCGCTTTGGTTCTTCACCAGTTCCAAGCTCTTTATGCTCGCACTTGAGAGGAAGAGGTGCTCATCCCCGTTCTCCCACTCTATTATGTCAAGCTGCGGAAGGCTCTCCTTCCTCATCTCCCTCATGTAGCGTAGAAGCGCACCAGCAACCCTGGACTGGGGGGAGGCCTCCTCGATTGAGCGCGATGAGAGTATGTGGGATGAGAACTGCGCCTCGAGTTCCTTGTACGCGCTTCGCTTCTCGAAGTAGAAGGAAGGAAGCGGAGTGACCATGGCTTCCGTTGAGTCGAGAAGCATCTTCAGAGCCTTCGATGAGTAATACAGGTCATCCTCGATGAGTATCTCCTTGGGCATGATCATCATCAGTTTGTCGTCAAGAAGCTTGTAGTTCTTATCCAAAGGTAGTACCGAGAGTTTGAAGTCCCCGCTCGTGATATCAGAATAGGCGATGTAAAGCCCGCTCTTATCCTGGAAGACAGAGAGTATGTACGAAGAATCGAGGGATGAGAGGAAATCATCCTCGACTACCGTCGCAGGGGTGTATATCGCGACGACCTTTCTCTCGCATAGCTTCCTTGAGTCCCCAGACATCTCGGTCTGTTCGCATATCGCAACCTTCTTTCCCGCTTCCAAGAGCCTTTTGATGTACCCTTTTGCAGCGTGGTAGGGTATGCCGCACATCAACTCGGAACCCCTGTGGGTAAGGGTGAGGTTCAGAAGTCTCGAGACTTCCCGGGCATCGGATGAGAACATCTCGTAGAAGTCACCCAGGCGGAAGAAGAGCACCTTGTCCTGGTGCTCTTTCTTGATCTGGGCATATTGCCTCATCATCGGAGTCAGTTCGTTTTCTTCCCTTTCCATGGCTTTCTCACATCAGTGAAGTGGATATCGCAAGCACGAGCTTCATGCCGAAGATGTATCCATCCTCCCACTGGAAGGATCCGTCGAGTATCGTTGCGTTCTTCACAAGGTAAAGCCCGAGCGGGAAACCCGGAATCGTAAGTTTGAACCCGGCACCCATCGCCATGTACCAGCGTATGTTGTAGAAGGACGAAAGGTCTTCGAGCGTACTTGTCGCGCCAGTCATCGATACGAACGCCTCGACGTTCAACAGATCGAGTACCACGGGGAACGAGAGATCGATCTGGTTGTGCCATAAGAACGAAAGGTCGGTGATGGTGTCAAAACCACGTCCGATATTCATTCCGTCGATGTACAGCATCTCGTACTCTGTTGCGCCCTGACGCGCCGAATACCTTCCCCAGTGCCCGTCGCGGTTCCAGTACTGGTCGAACATGAACGACGCATTGGTCGTGAAGGAAAGCACCAGGCTCCTGTTCCTCTCATCCTCGTCAAGGTACGAGAACAAAGGAACAAAACCTTGCGCGCCCACCGAGAGCCTGTTGTAATTCGAAAGGCCGAAGAGCACGCCGCCGGCGTATGTGTAGTTCACAGAAAGGAGGTAACCTTTCGTAGTATTCGTCACGTAGTCCCTTGCATCCCAGACCACGCGGAACGAGAGCTTGTTCGAGAACTGCCATGCATCGTGGTATTTGACTACAAGGTCGTTGTAAGGCGTATACCTCGACTCATCGTAATATGCACGGTTCAACCCGATCGAAATGCCTGCACCCAGGGTGAGGTTTCCGGGAAGGAAGTTGAATGTATAGCCGGTGTCGTATCCGATGGAGAAGCGGAAATAGTCGTAATCCATCAGGTAGTAGTTGTCCGGGTATATCCTGTCCGAGCCGTACCACTCCTCCGCGCTGTTGTAGCCGAGCGGGAAGGTCTCCTTTCCTTCATCCCTTCCGTCATAGAACGCACTTCCCTCAGCCTTCTGGAGTTCATCGTCCAACAGCTGATGCGAGAACGAGAACGAAATGCCGTTGGACCACCTCTTGTCCCCTACCCATCCGTTGCTAAGCGAAATTGCGACAGACTGGGTGTCCGGGGAGAGCGTCGTGGATATCGCGAGGTTCCTGCCTGTTCCGAGGAGGTTCTTGTCGGACCACTGCAGGAATCCCGAGATCGGAAAGCCGTCGACAGTGCCGCCGAATGTGGCGCCGAACTGGAGTTCCATCTGGTTTCCTTCCTCGACTTCCAGATCTATGATCACCCCGTTTTCCGTCTCTCCGGGGAGAAGTTCGAGCCTGATGTTCTTTATCAGCCCGGTGTTGTATATGTTCTGCTGGCTTCTTATCACCTGCGAGCGGTCGAATATATCCCCTTCGTGTATCGTAAGCTCGCGCTCGAATACATACGGCTTAGTCTTCGAAAGCCCCCTGATCCTTATGCTTTCGATGACTGACTGCGCCCCTTCATCGATCGAAATGTGATAGGAAACCAAGTTCCTTTCCCTGTCGAAGTCAGGCTGGGGGATTATGCTTGCGTTTATGTATCCGTTGTCGTAGTAAAGCCCGCTTATCGCCTGGAACAGCGATGTAAGCTTGCTCTGGTCGTGCACCTCCCCCTCTTCGATATCAATAAGGGAAGAGATCGCTTCATCGTCAAAGCGCTCGTTTCCGCTGAACGTGATCGGGCCGAAATACCACCTCTCACCCTCTTCGATCGTAAATACGATGTTCACAAACCCTGTCTTGTCTTCCGCTGTAGTCACGTCGGGAGTATCGACAGAGACGACGCGGGCATCCATGAAGCCTTGGTTGAGATAATGTGTCTCAAGTGCGCTCACGTCCTGAGAGATGTTTGCCTCGACGAAGTTTCCGGGGGTGAAGAACCCTTTCCTCTTGCTGGTGATTATCTTGTTCAGGTCGCGCGATGAGAATGCGCTCACACCTTCGTACAGGATGTCGCGTACCTTGTATTGCCTTCCCTCCGTGACAGTGAATGTGATTTTCTCCGTGTTCGTCGCTTCATCAAACGTGCTTGATCCGGTGACATCGGCATCCTTGTAGCCTCTTGATAGATAGTAGGATTTTATCGAAAGCGCGGCCTGCGGGATGTTGTTCGCACCAACAAACGAGCCGACTGTATAGCTCTGCTCCCCTATAAGCGTTCTGTCGCTGAATGCATCGTTCCCTTCGATTATGATCTCGGAGACCATCGGGTATTCGACGAAATTGAAGCGTACGATCAAAGCTCCGTCCGACTCCCTTCTGATTGCATCTGCTGTTACAAACTCAAGCCAAGGCTGTGCGTATAAAGTGTCGAACATCCTCTGGAATGTCTCGTTGTCAAGTACATCCCCCCTGAAAGATCGCATCAGGCGATCGACCTGCGCTTGCTTGACGTTCAAAAGCCCCGTGTATTCGAAATCGGCCATCTCCATCCCCTCATACCACGGGCGTGAAGGATCGGATGAGGCGCCGGAAGAAAATGATGCGTCCCTCTCCCCTTCGTTGATCTCGAATGTTATCTCTTCGGTGTTTGTTTTCGAATCGTAAGTGGAGACTGCACTCACCTCTGCATCAGGATACCCGTTCTGTGCATAGAACGATCTTACCATCCCCTCTGCTTCATCAAGCCTTGGAAGTTTGAGATACTCTCCGACCTGGTAGCCTGATGCTGCAGCAAGATCTGACGAAGGTATGTTGTCGTTTCCGGAGAAGACGATGCTTCCAAGCCTCGGAGTCTCATAGATTTCCAGGGAAACGGTCAAGGCATCCCCGCTTCCGCTTACACCCATGACGTAGAAGTCGACGCTCTCAAGGGAATCAAGGTATGATGCGATTGCACTTTCTGTTTCAGAGTCAAACGGGGAACCAAGGAATGACGAAAGCTCCTCCTGGTAGATGCCGTCATCCAAAACTCCCGAGATATCAAAGCCCCCGATGGGAAGGCCCTCGTACCAGAGGGTGTCTGGAGCAGTGCCTCCATCCATATTGGTATTTTCACTTCCACTTCGGACTGATGCTGTTTCCTCAGCACTTTTTTCAATAAAAAGCGTCACGTCAGCATTCCCGTCTTCAAGGGCAACGCCGGCAACGGAGATGGAGGAAACGAAAGGAAGCGCTGAGGATATTTCATCAGCTGCGTCAACCAGATCCTCGTCGTCAAGAGCATATCCTACGTACTTTCCGGTCACCTCTTCCAATGAAAGCATCTGTCCTTCATCAAGTTCGTCACCTGTGAAAGAGAATGATGATATCTTCGCATCAGGAATGCATGCAGAAAGGAAGAGGGCAACGCCATCGTCAGTCCAATCCTCCCCCTCGATGCTTAAAGACGCATCGTTTCCAAAGATCTCCTTCACCCCGGAAAGAGCTTCACTGCTTGTATTCTCGTCGTAGTGCCTGCCGTAGAACGATGAAAGGTACTCTTCAAGGTATGACTCTTCGAAACTCCCGATATCCCCGGAGACGGAAACAGATGAGATCAATTCGCTTTCAGGATACTTTTCCACCCCGACTTCCAAGGAATATCCATCCTCATCCTTCGTCGAATCGAGGATCGAAAGGCTTTCAACCCATCCGAAGGCGCCTGAAACTTCAGATTCCGCACTTGCGATCAGATCGTTCGAGAGATCCTCTCCGATATAGCGATCGAAGATGGACGAAAGTGCATCCACTTCCTCTTTTGCAAGTTCCCCGGATATCCTTATCTCTTTTATGCTCTCTTTTGCACCCAGTGTAGAGAGTGCGAAAAGAATCATCAGTACCAGTATCGAAAGGAATTTATTGACCTTCATCTTTACTCCTTTGGCAACTATATCAAAATTCGGTCAGAAAACAAACTGCTTGGTTATGCTGAATCCAAGTGAATCGACTACTTCATAGATGTTGAAATTACCGGGCGCGGTGAAAACTTTCACCGTGCACATCGGGTTTGTCCACTCCACGGATATCTCTGTCTCGAGATCGAGGTCGTTCGAGATGAAACTTGTTCCGTTCCTTCTTGTCCTACCCCACCTGTCGACGTTGTTCTCCCTTCTTATCCTGCCGCTGTCTGCAGCAAGGTGGAAAAGCGCTTCGACGTACAGGTTCTCGGAGATGTACTTTCCGAGGTATAGCGTCGTGCCGTCGAGGTACCTTGCAAGGGGGCTCACCTGCCTTCCCTCGTTCCCTCTGAATGCCTCGTAGACGACGTTTCCGATTATATTCGTATGGATGTTCACCGTATCAAGGTTGAACGTCTTCCTTATAGACTCCCTTATTCCAACGTCCCCTGCAGGGATGTAGCCGAAGCGTGAGAGCACATCCACCCCGGTGCTTACCAATGAAACAACCGAAGAGAGATCGGAAGAGCCCCTCTCGTTGGAGACTATCGCGTTTCCAAGTATCTGCATTATCTCGTTCAAAGGAAGCTGCGGCGATGACTCGAACGTAGGTGTGAAATCATCGAGGGTTGCCTCCCTCAATACGAGGAATATGCTCACCCTGTCACCTCTTGAGTCGTAATCGCGGAGCTCTGCGCGAAGGTTCACAACCGGCATCATCCCGTACCCTGTGTCCCTGAATAGAATCCCCCCTTCACGGATGAAGAAAGAGCGCTGGAAGTAATAGATCTCTCCTGTGCGGAAATCGAGCTGCCCTGATGCCCTGAAGCCTTCGTCGTCGCTTTGGAAGCGCACGCGCTGCCCCTCTTCGAACGTAGCGCTCAATATCGGGTTCGGCCCGAGCGGGAAGACAAACGATGAGTTTCCGACTAGGTTCATGTCGAAATCGAACTCTACGTGCGCAGTAGGCCTGTACCATGGCGGCAGTTCGTGCAATCCGTATGAGAGCTCGAACCTCGTTGCATCCAGCTCCCCTTTCAAGTCAACGTTCTTATGGGCATCCTGATGAAGGCTGAAGTGACCGGAGATCGCTCCGAGTATGTCTATGTTCATGCTCCTCAAAGGAAAACGGAACTCCAGTTCGTTCCCTTTCTCAACGAACGCATCAACCTCGTAGTACTCCATCATCAGCGATGGTTCCAAGGAGAATGAGACTATGACTTTTCCGCGCTTGATCCTTTCTCCCCCGTTCTCGATCACCGTGACTTCCGTCAAGTCGGACCTGACGTAGTTGTCCCAAACGCTCATGTAGGCGTTGTTCGCGACCAAGTGCTCCCCAGGAAGCCAGAATACATCCATTCCCAAGCGCTCCGAGGAGAGGTAGCCGTACATGTGGAAATCCCCGGGACTGCCGGAGACAAGGAGGTTTCCTGAGACAAGAGTCTCTTCGTCGATGACCACTATGGGCCCTTTGAAGAAAGGATTTACGATGTATAACATTATATCGTCAAGGGAGATCTCAAGCTCAGTCTCATCAGAAAGATTACCTTTGACGGAAACCCTTCCAAGGGGGTTGAAGTCAAAGGCCATGTCGAGGTTTATCACCTGGTCTGAGAAATCAAGGTTTCCGGAGACAAGTGAACCTGAGAAAGAGAACGATGAGTTTTCATAGTTGATATCGCTCTCCCCGTCGAGTGCGATCGCCATCTCATCAAGCATCATCGACTCGATGTAAACCTTGCCCGATGCCTGGTCAAACCCACCATCCTTGAACGTATTGTAGAAAGCAAGGAAATCAGAGCGTTTCCCGAACTCTCCCGAGATCCTTCCCTTTGCACTGAACGTATGGTTCCTGTCGACGTTCTCCAACACCCTCTCGTAGGAGAACGGCAAGTCGAAGGTTCCTTTTTCCAGCGAGAAAAGGAATGATGGCACCTCTATCATGTCCTCCTTTCCCTGATAAACGATCCTTTCAAGGTCCAGCTCATCCTTGTCGATGTATATTTCAGCGTTCAGGAAGAACGGAGCGTTCACTTCGTCAGTGCTCTCCATGCGTACTTCCCCACTGAATGAAAGATCTTCCAAGCTCGCCCCGCTTCCGACGAGAGAGAGATCAAGCACCTTTCCCGGGGAGTTGAATCGTCCGAGGTCAAGGGAACTTAATGCAAGAAGCCCCGAGTAGCCTGCAACGTCTGGTGCGAGTGAGAAAAGAATCTCCTCGCCAGATGAGGTGAGCGCAAGCGCGAACTGGCCGTCCTCGTATCTGAAGCGTCCGGAAAGGGGATCGTAATCGTCCGAGGTGACAAGTATGTTTTCAACTGAGAAACCACTCTCGTCGAAGAATAAGTCGAAAGAGAAGTCAGGATAGGATGGAAGCAGAGTGAGATCCCTGAGCGTGAAAGATGTCGATGAGAGGGTGTACGTCTGCCCGCGGAAGTCGAAATCAAAATGCACGCTGCCATCCAACAACCCTCCCGATTGGTAGTAGCGCGAAGGAAGTTCAAATGAGAGAAAATCAAGATCCATCACTAGTTCATCCCTCCACGATATCCCCAAAAACGCTTTCTCGTTCTCAACTGCAACAACGCTCTCTGCAAAGTCAACCAGGACTGAAAAGTCGTATGACTTTCCAAGAAGCGTCAGGTCTGCGTCGGAGCGGAGCGTATCGTCTTCGCCGAGCGCAAGGTTCCCGGATAGCCCGCCGCTACCTATCACGGGGAGGGTGAGAGAGAAGGAAACTTCGCTTCCTCCAAGCCTCTCCATGACCAGGGAAAGAAGGACAACGTCATTTCCATCCGATATGTTCAAATCAAATGACGGCAGGAAGTTCCCGAGGTCCATATCCCCCGATGCATCGAGTGTTGCAAAAGGCAAAGTCATCCTCAAAGAAGGAAGAGTGAGAATGTTTTTCTCCTTCAAAAGGGAAAATGAGAGCGTAGTGTCGAAAGAGAACGCATTGAAGTGCAGCCTCTCGATTCCGATATCCCCCGCTGTCTGGAAAGCAATGCCGTCATTGCCGAGATTTCCTTTCCCGTCAACTCTTCCATACGCCTTGGTATCGACGCCGATGTAGTTCTCGAAGAACGGAAAAAGCGCGACAACAGGCTCCCGTAACAGGGAGAAATCCAAAGAGTCAGGGATGAATGAGAATGAAAACACGCCGTTTTCCATCAGGAAGGAGGCTATGACATCCCCTCCGTTGACCAAGCCCACCTCAAATGCGCCGTCTTCTTCGTACGAGAGCGAAAAATCCACCTCGAGATCCATTCCCATGTACTTTATCCCGTCGTTCTGCACATCCAACATGGAAAGGGTGTTCCCGTCAAGCTTTGCATATAGGGATAGATCCGTTGAGAACGATGCGATCGAAGGAAGGGAAGAATCCGCTGAAACGCTTGCATGCGCTTCTACGTCCGTCCCGTTTTCAACGTGGATCGACAAAGGAGATAACAGCGCACCTTTTATCCTCCCTTCGGCGATCATTCCATCAAGGATTATGTTCACGCCTTTCGTATGGAAATCAAGATCCTTTGATCCGATGTCAAAAAGGATCGAACTCGGTGCGATTGCAAAGACTTCATCAGCCTGGTTGTAGAACGCACCTTCCAAGAACGATGCATCGAGCACCTTTGATTTCGATGAGTAACTTCCATCCAAAGAATCAAGTACGATGACATAGCCAAGATAGCCTCCGCTTACCCTCTCTGCTTGGAAAGTGATTCCATCGTCATCGCCCACTACTTCAACGGATGACAGGTAGATGTACACGTCATCCCCGCGCGAAAGCGAAACTGATGACACTGATAACGAAAGATCATCCGAAAGCAATAGCTCCAGTCCGCTTATCTCGATGTCGTTTCCTCCGTATAAGAGCGAGAACGATGGAATTGACAGCACCAGGTCTCCTGACGTGTAGCTGGCGTTTATATCCGTCGCTTCGATCCCCTCCCCCTCGGAGCGTTCGTACGCGACATCCCCTATCGAAAGGGAGAAGTCAGTCCCACCGGAAAAGCCGTCGTAGGAAAAGCGGAACGAAGAGTCGTTTGCAATGCACTTTCCCTGGTAATGGAAAGTCACGTCCGTTGAATAGGCTGAAAGATGAAGCTTCGCGCCCCCTTCTCCGCTATTCGCCATCTGAGGAAGGGAAAAGCTTCCTCCTCCGTTCTCCGAGCCAAAGTTCTCCAAAGCGTCGAAAAAACTGTCGAGCATGCCATCGGGGATGTACACGTCGCTCTTTCCAAACTCTATGCCAAGTTTCCCCTCCCCTTTCAAGAATGAAAGTACAAGATCCTTCGTCGACTCATCCAGCGTCACCCTCTCTACATCGAGCAAGGGAGAGGGATCGCCGTCCCTGTAAAGTGAAAAATCGTGCAATATCATCTTGGAGAGTATCGTTCTTTCTTGGAACGAGAACGATATACGATACCCGCCGACCCCCTCTTTCAGCACGCTTATCGCACTTTCTGCGGCCTTCATCGTCGGACTGTACGGGCCGAATGAGATCAAAAGAAAGGATGCCGCCACGAGAAAGAGGAGGAGGATCGAAAGAGAAATGATCATGATCATCTTCGGGGTATGGTATTTCATAACTCTTCAACGGAGGATTATAATTGAAAGAAGAAGCTTTTGACACTTGGGATGGGAAAAGATGAAACAAATACTCAAAAATTTCATAGTAATCGAAGGAATAGACGGTGCGGGGACTACCACGCAGTCAAAGCTCCTTGCAAAATTCCTTGAGAAGGAAGGAAAGAAGGTGTTTCTGACTCAAGAACCGACGGATAGCGAGATCGGAAAGCTTATACGGAAGGTACTATCGGGAAAGTGCGAAATTGACCCGAGATCGCTATCCCTGCTCTTTTCAAGCGACAGGGCCGAGCACCTCTACGGCAAAGGCGGGGTGATCGAACACATGGAAAACGGCTTTTACGTAATTTCCGACAGGTATTTCCAGTCATCGATCGCATACCAAGGGCTCTCGGTGGAAAAGTCATTCGTAATAGAGACAAACCCGTTCCCGTTCCCCGAGTACTACATATTCCTCGACGTCGAGGTTGATATGGCACTGGAGAGGATCGGGAAAAGGGGTGGGGAGAAAGAGATATTCGAAAAGAAGGAGATACTTGAGAAAGTAAGGAAGAACTACATCTCGGAGCTTGGGCGGATCCCCACGGAAACACGCCTGATGCGGATCTCTGGAGAGAAAGGGATCGAGGAGACCCACTCCGAGATACTATCCCTTTTCACTTGAGTCTTATGTACATTGCATCACCGTAGCTGAAGAAACGGTACCTTTCCCCGATCGCATGATGGTATGCATTCATGATGTTCTCTTTCCCGGCGAACGCACTTACAAGCATCAACAGCGTCGACTCGGGCGTATGGAAGTTCGTCAGAAGCTCGTCAACCACTTTGAAGCGATACCCGGGGTAGATGAATATGTTCGTGCTTGATCGCCCAGAACGCACCATCCCGTCATCACAACTTGCACTTTCAAGGGTTCTCATGCTCGTCGTGCCGACGGCGACGATCTTCCTCCCGGACTTCTTTGCTTCGTTTATCTTCCGCGCGACATCATCGGGAACCTCATAGCTTTCAGTGTGCATCCTGTGATCCTCTATCCTCTCGCTTCTTACCGGGAGGAATGTTCCCGATCCGACGTGAAGAGTCACTTCCGCCACATCAATTCCGCGTTTTCTTATCTCGCCGAGTATCTCCGGGGTGAAATGAAGTCCCGCAGTCGGGGATGCAACGCTCCCCTCTTTCTTGGCATACACCGTCTGGTACCTCGTCTCATCGGAGAAAAGATCCTCCCTTTTTATGTATGGGGGGAGAGGCACGTGCCCTATCTTGTCAAAAAGCTCTTCAGAGATCGAATCGTCCGGAGCGAACACTTTCGTCCCGTCCTCGTTCTCCTTCGTAATTGTTCCTGACAGCGCTACATCCCCGTCTTTTGAGAAAAACTTGTAGCTCTTCCCTACTTTCTGCTTCCTGGCCCTTTTGGTCATCACCGCCCAGGAACCGTCAGGGTATGGATATAAAAACAAGAACTCCACGTTTCCGCCCGATCCGCTTGTTGCATACAAGCGTGCCTTCCTGACTTTGCTGTTGTTGACAACAAGCAGGGAGCCGGGAGTGAGAAGGGACGGGAAGTCATGCATGAGCATATCCGAGTAGCTTCCGTCGTTCCGATCCAATACAAGCAGCCTCTCATCCCCCCTGTGTTCGGTGGGAAACTGCGCGATCAACTCCTCGGGAAGATCAAAATAAAAGTCCTTGGTCAGCAATTCTCTCCTCCATTCCCAACAACTGGTATGCCTTGCGGGTGACGCAACGTCCCCTCGGCGTCCTCTTCAAATAACCTTGCTGTATGAGGTAAGGCTCGTAGAAATCCTCAAGCGATTCGACAGCCTCCCCTACGGATATCGACAGGGTATCTGCACCCACGGGGCCACCCTGGTAGTACTCTATTATCGTTCGAAGTATGCTCCTGTCCATCTTCTCAAGTCCGTTCTCGTCGATTCCGAGCCTCCTCAGGCCCTCCTCGACCGTCTTTTTGGTAATCACGCCATCAGAGAGAACGAACGCGTAATCGCGCAGGCGACGCAAAAGGCGGTTTGCAATCCTTGGAGTACCCCGCGAGCAGTGCGCAAGGAGTAGTAGCGCATCGTCGTCGATCTTAACCCCCAATATCCCGCTTGACCGCTTAATTATCAAAGCAAGCTCTTCATCCGAGTAGAAATCGATGTGTATGTTTATACCGAAGCGGGATGCAAGAGGACTTGAGACGCTTCCTGCCTTCGTAGTTGCACCTACGAGCGTGAAGTGTGGAAGAGGAACGCGCATCGTGCGTGCTGCAGGTCCCTGCCCGATGACCCAGTCGATCTCGAAATCCTCCATCGCGATGTAAAGCATCTCTTCGATTGCAGGCTTGAGCCTATGGATCTCGTCGATGAAGAACACGGTGTTTTCATTGAGGTTCGTCAGTATCCCCGCAAGATCCTTCGGCTTGTCTAGTGCAGGTGCGCTCGTCATCCTTATCTCCGAGTGCATCTCGTTTGCGATTATCGAGGCAAGGGTGGTCTTCCCAAGTCCGGGCGGTCCGACTATGAAAGTGTGGTCCAAAGCCTCCTCCCTCTCCTTTGCGGCAGAGATGAAGATCCTTAGATTCTCCTTCATCTCCCCGTGCCCTTGGAAATCCTCCAGCCTCAGAGGCCTAAGCACGTTCTCGTGCTGGTCTTCGCTCTCAACGTACTCCTTCTTCATCAGCTTGTCGCTTCCAAGCTTTTCAAGATCTTCCAATTCGCTCTCAAAATCGACAACCATCAATAACCTCTCATGACAGCCATAAGTATCCTGTCTTCCTTCTCCTGGTGCTTGAGGCCGAAGAGTTCCATCTCATGTTCCTTGACGTACTTCATAACCTTCTCCCTGGCGCTCTTCCTCTCGTATCC
This sequence comes from uncultured Spirochaetaceae bacterium, assembly GCA_944389975.1. GTDB lineage: Bacteria > Spirochaetota > Spirochaetia > Sphaerochaetales > Sphaerochaetaceae > Ornithospirochaeta. The sequence goes on along the minus strand of CALXOH010000003.1, from coordinate 5,072 downwards.
AAGTCCCACGATGCTTTCGATTATGTCATCATACTCGCTCGATTTCAAAGAAGCGGTGGATGGAGAAGACGATTCAATATCCTCGTCGAGGACAAGCACGTTCCTCAGCTGGAGTATGAGTTTCTGCCCGGTCTTCTGCCCGACTCCCGGGATCTTGGAAAGCTTTCTGACATCCTGGTTGTTCAGTGCCCTCACGAACTCCTCCACCGTAACCGATGAAAGTATCTTCAAAGCCTGCTTCGCCCCTATTCCATTCACGCTCATCAGCTCGAGAAAGCAAGTGCGTTCCTTTTCGTCAGAAAAAGCGTAGAGAAGCATCGCATCCTCTCGGTGTATCATGTGGGCAAGGACGCGCACTTCATCGCTCTTTTCCGAGAGCGTACGGAGTTTCTGGATACTGTTGGTCGATGCTTCCATATAATATTCAATGCCGCAGGCTGTCAAAACGACTACAAAGCCGTCTCCCCACTCCACTATCCTTCCCCTGAGTGCGTTTATCATCTCTTGCTCCTGATAAGATTTGTATTATGAGTCACGTGACATATGCAATCTGCGAGCGCATCGGCCGCATGATCGGGCTTCGGCACCTTCTCAAGCTTCAAATGGAGCCTCACCATCTCCTGCACCTGATGCTTGTCCGCAGTTCCCGTGCCTGTTACCGCAAGCTTGATCTCAAGCGGTGAGTAATAGAATACTTCAATCCCCATGCTTTTGAGTTTGTACGTGAGTGCACCTATTACCTTTGCAACGGGAACGGCGCTTGTGATGTTCCTTGCAAAGTATATGTCCTCCATCGAGCACACATCCACGGAGTATTTTTCAACCAGCGAGGAGATGTCCTCGCCAAGCGTATATATCCTCTCTGAAAGCTCCATCGAAGGAAAGGTCTTGACTACTCCAAAAGAAACAGGCCGGATGCGCCCTGAAATCTCTTCCACGACACCCCAGCCCGTCTCAGCAAGACCTGGATCTATACCCAGTATCCTCAATCACTCCTCCTGGAAATCATCCGGAAGGTCGAGGTTTGTCGATACCTGCTGTACGTCATCAAGATCCTCAAGGCGCTCTACAATTCTCAGGACCTTGTTCGCTTTCTCATTGTCGAGCGTTACAGTCTGATCCGCGATCTTCTCCACGTCAGCACTCTCCTGCTCGAATCCTGCAGCCTGCATCGCTTCGAGAACTGTCGCGAAATCATTCGGACCGGTAGTGACTTCGATAACTCCGTCGGATGTGGTTACATCCTCCGCCCCATTCTCCAAAGCCGCCTCGAAGATCTGGTCTTCGGTGTACTTCGATGCATCGTATGTGATTACACCCTTCGTCTGGAACATGTAGCTTACGCAGCCTGTTGATCCCAGTGATCCGCCGAGCTTCGTGAGCGTGCTTCTCACGTCAGCTGCAGTCCTGTTCTTGTTGTCTGTAAGCGTATCGATGATGATTGCGACTCCACCTGGTGCATATCCTTCGTAAGTCAATTCATAGAAGCTTGTAGCTCCGAGTTCGCCCGAACCCTTCTTGATCGCTCTTTCGATGTTGTCCTTGGGCATGTTCTCAGCCCTTGCCTTCAGAACTGCAGTCCTGAGGCGTGCGTTTGATTCAGGATCGGGGCCCCCCATCTTCGCTGCAACGGAAATTTCCTTGATGAGCTTGGTGAACTTCTGTCCACGCTTAGCGTCCGCAACACCTTTCTTGTGCTTGATGGTTGCCCATTTGCTGTGACCTGACATTGACTATATACCTCTTCTATATGGAAAGCGGATGCCTTCCCGTGTTTTCTAACAAAATCTATCACAATGGCTTTTCATCAGTCAACAATGCAATAAGAATGGAAGAATTATGTAGTACTGGGATTAATTGTTTGCATCAAAACGATTAAACGAGCGCGAGAACCAAAGTGCGCACTATATTGTCAAGAACCATCAAACCTTCTTCGGTGAGTCTGAAGCTCTCCTTTGCATTGATGTAACATTCCCCGGGGCACTCCTTTTCAAGGAAAGGAAGGAGGGAATCGAAAGAAAGACCCGAAAGCTTTTCGAACTCAGCCTTATCAATACCCTCTTCAATCCTGAGCTTTAACATAATGTAATCCACGATCCTGTCCATCCTATCCAGGATCTCCACGTCATACACAGGCTTTTCAAGGAATTCGAATACATCCTGGTTTGAACGTATCGTGTACACCTCATTCCTGCCCGTCCTACCTTCCGCACCGGGCCCGAGCCCGATGTAGGCGCCGAGGTTCCAATAGACAAGGTTGTGCTTCGCTTCATTCCCGGGCTTTGCGAAATTCGAAACCTCATAGTGCCTGTACCCGAGCTCTTTCAAAAGGTGCCAGCCCTCGCGGAGGCACTTCTCCTCGTATTCCTCGTCCCTTTTCTCATATAGCGGGTAGAACTTCGTACCCTCCTCGTAAACGAGTGAGTAGAAAGATATATGATCCGGGCCGTATAGTGAAACCTTGCGTATGTCCTCAAGTGTATCTTCCACGCTGAAGCCAGGAACGGAAGTTATGATGTCTGCATTGAACGAAAACCGGGATGACGATAGAGTTTCCAAAGCCCTTGTGTTCTCCTTCAAGGTTGCATTACGACCAAGGAACGAAAGCATCTTTTCGTTCATGCTCTGTATTCCGATGCTGATCCTGTCGACAATGCCTTCCATGGATGATATCCAAGGGCCGACATCCTCGGGATTAAGCTCGACCGTGACTTCATCGGGCTTCCCCGCCGAAAGTGCTTTTTCAAGTATCTTCAAAAGATTTTTCTCCCCGAGTTTTCCCGGGTTTCCCCCTCCGATGTATACCGTATGGAACGGATGTGGATACTTTTCAGTGCACTTCCCGATCTGATTTGATATCAAATCCGTATAACGCTCGATGATGCTCTTATTCCACGCACCTTGAGGCTCAGAGTAGAATGCGCAATAGGAGCACTTGCTTGAGCAGAACGGAACGTGGATGTAGAGGGATAGCGGCTTTTCCCGGTCGATCAGTTCAATCATTTGTCGTGTAGCGTGGAGAATGCGGAAAGCGGCCAGAAGCGTGCGACAACACGTCCGTTCACCTTGTTCTCGTCAACCGGTCCGAAATACCTTCCGTCGTGGGAGTTGTCCCTGTTGTCGCCAAGCGGAAGCACGTGATGCTCTGGAACGTATATCCCGCTTTGATACTTTCCATACTCGCTCCGAGCGGCGAAATCGGACGGATCGATTCGAACTTTCGTCTCTGCAGTAGTCTTCTCAACCTCGTAAAGGTCGAATATCCTCGTGTTCTCAGGAAGCGTTGAATACGTTCTATATATATACGAAGGAAGCTCGGAGATCTTCCCGTCTTCCTGGTAAGCCAAAATCTCTGCATACGCCTCAAGCCCAGGGTAAAGCGACTCGTCGACGTTTCTATGAGGCCCCGAGGAAAGCCCGTTCTCTCTTCTGAAATCCTCTTCCTTTACAAACTCATCATATCCGGATGGTTTTATAAGTACGTTGCCGTTTTCAAATCTAACTGTATCGCCGCCCATCGCTGCAGCTCTTTTGACGTATAATCTCTCGGCAGGAGTCCCGTCAGGGTTCTTGTCGATGTTCACAAGAGAGAAAGTTCCCATGAACACTGCTTGGGAGAGAATATCGAATACAGGTCCTTTTGAGTCGTACTCGGGGTTGTAGAATGTAATGATCTGGTCCCGACCTACCCTGCGCCTCTCTGAAAACACCTTGGGACCCGCAGGATAAAGCTCAGTGCCATAAGCGTTCTTCGTGACGACTACCCTGTCACCTACGTTCAGCGTCGATACCATGCTCGGCGAAGGGATGACGAAGAACTGGAAGAGAAACTGGTTGATGATTATCACCCAGAATATCGCAAACAAAAGTGCATCAACCCATGACCACACTTCGCCCAAAAGCGTCCTGGGCTGTGCCTTCTTATATTCCCTCAGCTGCTTTCTATGAGTAAGATAGCGCGATGCTGTATTTTCAAGAAAAGTAAGGAACTTGTCCATGGAATCTAAAGTACTATAAAGAGGAAGAACTTACAAGGAAGAATCAGTGATTACGCTTGCTCCACCGGTCCCCTCTCGCTCCATGAGATATCACCAGCCTTGTACCTTCTGAGATACTCACGCGTTGCAGAACTCGAAAGGCCCAGCAAGCTTGCCGTCTTCTTGTACCCAACACCCTTTTGAAACAGGTATAAACACTCCCTACGCTTATCCTGGCTGATGCGAGCTTGTTTGGTTTCCATAGATATCAAGAAAGGAGGACGTCTCCGCCCTCCCTGGTAATCCAATATAAATTTGAATTATTCCTCGCTTCCTGTTGAAGCTGCATCCTTGATGGCCTTGATCTGATCAGTGAAATCAACAGAGTAAGTTGTGGACTTATCACCAACCGTCACGACAGCCTTCCAAATAGGAGCATTCTCATACCTAAGCGTTTCACCGTCTGTGATGGCAAGTACGATTCCCCATCCTTCATCAGTAATATCTGCAGTTTCCCTCTTGTCCTGATACTCAGTGGAATCAAGAGTGGCAACCCAACCGCGGACAACCGTAGCACCCTTTCTAGTCTCATCAATGTGAAGTCCAAGATAACTTGAGTTCTCAGAGAGACCAAACTGGGATGCCTGATCAGAAGTCATTTTCGCCAAAATGCCGCTGACCTTGTAGTTGTATCCATCATCTGAAGAGATGGAAACCCCATCCGCATTAGCAAACTTAATTGTTTCATCTGAGAAATAATTTTCATCACTAAGAGTAATATTCTGCTTTACTCCATTGTTCGTGTCATCGCAAGCAGTGAACGCGAATACCATGGCGAGAGCCAGAAGGGCGACCAACAATTTCTTCATAAGATTCCTCCAAAAGAAAGTATGATGGAATAAGCATACCCCCCCCCGGTTCGGGTTCGTCAAGGAAGAAATCATCAAGGGAATAAAAAAAGCTCCTTGGAGGAGCCTTGTATGTGAATGGATTGGAGTCAATAAAACTGGCAGCGACCTACTCTCCCGGGGACGGTGCCCCAGTACCATCGGCGCATGGGTGTTTCACTTCCGTGTTCGGGATGGGAACGGGTGT
>CALXOH010000002.1 GCA_944389975.1 uncultured Spirochaetaceae bacterium | reverse complement strand
GGACGGACGCACGGGGCTTTCCCGCGTTTCCAGTCGGGCTTTTTTCTGGCGGCCATGGCGGGGCGGAGACACCCGTTCCCATCCCGAACACGGAAGTGAAACACCCATGCGCCGATGGTACTGGGGCCCGTCCCCGGGAGAGTAGGTCGCTGCCAGTTTTTTCTTGCTTTCATTCCTTTTTCATACAGGCTCCCCAAGGGAGCTTATTTTTTTCTCTCCTGATGACTTATTCCTTGACGGATGCCTACCGGGGGGGGTATATTTATTCCAACATACTTTGTTTTGGAGGAATCTGGTATGAAGAAGTTTATCGTGGCTCTTTTGGCCATCGCTATGGTTTTCGCGTTCTCTTCTTGCGATGATACGAGTAACTTAAAGAGTGTTGATGTTGCAACGCTTGAAGAACTTAATAGTGCTCTTGCAGCACTTCCTGAATCGGGTGTTCAGGTGATTAATATCACTGCAGATATTCCAAATGTTGCTGCTCAGATTAATGTTACGGAAGATGTGGAGATCAATGGAAATGGCCATGAGATTTCCTGGAGTGGTACGGGTCTTGATAAGGACAAGGCTTCTGCTATTCTTGTTACATCTGACAGTACGATCAAGAACCTTACCATCAAAGGTAATGCAACTCTTGGAGACGGCAGGAAATGGGTTGAAGGTGAGTTTGGAATCAAAGTAGCTGAGAATTCTGATGCAGTACTTGAGAATATCATAGTTACAAAGATGAATGCAGGAATCCAGGTACAAAGCTCAACTGTTACACTCAAAGGCACAATCAATGTAGATGACAATGCTTGGGCAGGAATTGCTGTTACTAAGGAATCTGTTGGCAACGAACAGAAGGGACTACTGAAGATCAACGGAGCAACGATCGTTTGTAACGATAATCGGGAAACTGTTCCTGCTATCTATCTGGATGGAGAAGATGTCGGCTCTGTTGAAGGTCTTCCTTCTACTTTTACTACGGAAACTGGAAAAGGTAATGATTTAAAACAGACATGGTACTTGACTCCTGAGCAAACACCTGCAGAAGAAGCATAAGTTTATTATTGCTTTAAAGGGAGGGGGCGTTTTCGTCCCCTTTCTTGATATCATGAACGAAAAACCAAAACGCATTAGCCATGAAAAGCGTAGGGCGTGCCTTTTTTTATTCAAAAAGGGTATTGGCTACAAGAAGACAGCAACTCTGTTGGGCCTTAACAGCTCTGCAACTCGCGAATACCTTAGAAGGTACAACTCCGGTGATATCTCCTGGAGTGAACGAGGCCCTGTGGATTGATTTTTCAAGGGCCTCTTTTTTTCCATAACAAATTTGCAGATGACCCGCGATATTCCTACTTTGTTTCTTGTCGACTTTTCTTGCCTGACTTTAACTTGACATCTGAACTCGATTGCATGGTCGTCGTTCGTATCAAAGTATAAGAGCAGCATATCCATATCCAAAGTTCTTCCTTGTGTATATTTCAGGATGCATTTATTCGCATTTTTCCTTTAGCGTTGAATTAAAAATCCTGATGGAAAAGGATTTTATGCTGAAAGTAAATATTGACGAGATTCAACCGGGGGGGGGTATCCTATCCTTGACATACTTTTTAGGAGGAATAGGTATGAAGAAGTTTATCGTGGCTCTTTTGGCTTTCGCTTTGGTTTTCGCTTTTACTTCTTGTGATAACGAAGCACAGGGTCCTACAGATGATTGGGATGGAATTGGCGTAAGAATTGCAAGGCACACTATCCCTGATGAATTGGGGGAAGGGGCAACCTGTGAAGGTAACTGGGATCATGTCAAGTCTGCAACCTATGCAGATGGTGTTGTTACCGTAGAAGCTGATCTTTATGACATGGCAGAGTATGCAAGCACCAATCCCGATCAGGGAAAGCACAAATGGTTTGCTCTTTTCATATCCGTTGGTGATTTTGCAGAGGATGATTCATTGAGAATTAACGAATCTATAACGCTTGAGCAGGCTAGGGAAGGTGATACGGAAAAGTATGAAGCTGTCTTTGCTGAAGACGCTGATAAAGCCATGGCTGCTAATGAATTTGTTTTTTGGGCTAAGGCTGATGATCCGGGATCAATTACTCTTTCCAGGAATGGGGCAACTCCGCTCACTATTCAGGTCAAAGTAGAAGATGTTGATCTTGTTTCATCTTCTGATGATTTTATTTCAGCTATTAAAGCAGGCGATAAAAAAGTTGCATTGGCTGATAATGTTACTCTTACTGAGAAAGTTAATTTTACCAAGTCAGTAGATATCGATCTCAATGGAAAAACTCTTTCGACGGATCTTGATCTGAACATCAATGAGAATGCTGCCGAAGATCCTTCTGTTGTTGATGTAACTATCAGCAATGGCAAGCTTGTTTTAAATTCTAATAGTATTACACATGGTACTCTTAGGCTTTATACGAATTCCAATGTAACACTTGACGATGTTGAATATACTACCAATGCAACAGGTATTTTCTTCAGACAGACTAATGCAAATGCAAAGGCTGTAATCAAGGATTCCACGATAACCTCTACTGGAGCATACGCAATTGGGACAAATGCATCGAAGGAAGAATCTGAGAATATGATCGTGGAGATTGAGAATTCAACGATTTCTGCAGCTAAAGAAGGATCTACTGGTATTCTCTTCAATGTGGGTGGCGGAGTAACGATTAAGAACTCAACTGTAATCGGCGGCAAACAGGCAATGATTGCACGTGGTGGTACTCATAGTTTTACGGATACGAAATTTGTAGCAGAGGATGCATTAGCTGCATCTGACGATGAATACCTTGACAAAGACTGGGACACTGGAAATGGCGTACCTTGTGCTGCCTTGGTTGTAGGAAACAGGAATTCAGGAAATTCTTATCCATATGGAACAACAGTAACTCTTGAAGGTGTTACGTTTGAAGCTCCAGAAGGAGTATATGAAATTTATGTATACGAGAACAAAGAGGAAGAAGCTGTCATTGTAGATGGATTTGTCCCTACTCTTCCTTTTGTTAACGAGAAAGATACAATGAATGGAGCAACATACGAAGTTCGCGTAAAAAAGTAATTGGTTTCGTATTTTTTCAGGGCTATGGATTGGTTTTAGTCCATAGCCTTTTTCAATTAAAGTGACAACAAGATCAAGAATATCAAACGAGAAGCGAAGGGAATGCCTCTACTTGTTTGAAAAGGGTATCGGGTATAAAAAGACTGCAAGCCTGTTGGGCCTTTCCATTTCGGCAACGCGGGAATACCTCAGGCGATATAAGAAAGGGGATATTTCATGGAGTAATAGGGGACCATCATCTCTGGGAGATTAGAGATAAGTGAATGGTAGACTATGTAAAAATTATAGAAGATTTTTTAGATAGGACGGGAAGGGATTATATTTATAACGAATTTTCCTTACAGTTTGAACTCGGGAGTTATATCAGGGAAAAGGTTAAGGCCGAGGAAAGTAAACTATACTTTGAAAAGAACGTTTATGATATCTGGCCGGAAGAGCGTGATAAGAAGCATAAGGGTAAGAAGTTTGCAAAAACAGAAATCGATCTTTCTATCATGAAAGATGGAGTTCCTGAATGTGCAATTGAATTGAAGTTTCCTCGTAACGGCCAATATCCGGAAGAGATGTTTGCCTTCGTAGGGGATATAAAATTTCTTGAGGAGTTGAAACGTAAGGGTTTCAAGAACGCATATGCCGTTTGCCTTGTGGATAATGCATCTTTCACCACCAGCTGTTCTTCACGTTGTTCGAAAGATGGCATATATGCATTTTTCAGGTCAGGTAAGCTTTTGGAAGGGACTATAACCAAGCCGACAGGGAAATGCAATGAAGAATATACATTGTCCGATAAATACAAAGTTGATTGGAAATCACTTGGTGAAAATCGATGGTACTACATTATCCAGATACCCGATATGAGAAAATAGATTAGTTTTGTGCCACGTTTTCCAATATTGCCCTTTGTGGGTTTTCTGCTTACCTTCCGATCAAGGAGAAGATAAAAGATGAGAAAAGATTTCGGTGTAAAGACCTGGATATATCCTCAGCCTGTATTGATCATCGGAACGTATGATGAGAACGGGAAAGCAAATGCGATGAACGCTGCATGGGGAGCAATATACGATGATGATCAGGTAGTGCTTTGCCTGAGCAAGGATCATAAGACTACAAGGAACATCAGGCTGAATAAGGCATTCACGGTATCGTTTGCAACCGAGAGTACTGTCGTTCCCTGTGATTATGTAGGCATTGTCAGCGGCAACAAGACTGAAGACAAGGTGGAAAAAGCTGGATTTACAGTTACAAGGAGCACAAGGGTGAATGCTCCGATAATCAATGAACTTCCACTTGCAATGGAGTGTGAACTGATCAGGATCGACGGGGATGAGCACATCATCGGGCGCATAGTGAACGTCAGTGCAGACGAGTCGGTTTTGGGAGATGATGGGAAACCTGATTACAATCTCATTCATCCGATTACGTATGACCCGATACACTTTGATTACGTAGCGCTCGGAAAGAAAGTCGGAAGTGCATTTTCTGATGGAAAGAAATTAAAGTAGGCGACTATGGCTTTACCTAGCGCATAGATTGGAATTACTTTAATCCGGTCGTATTCGGAGAAGTTCTCGAAGGATGAGATGACCGGATTTCATTCCCTTTTTCAAGGTAGAGCCACATGAATTTCCAAGAAGATAGCCAACACTGACGGGGACGTTTCCATATTTGTCTTTGAAGACCTGTCATCAAGAACACAAAGAGGCTTGACGGCAAAAGCAACAGGGCAATGAGGAAGTGGCTTTCAAACTGGCCATACTCAGACCTTGAAGAAAAGCTCATCTACAAGTGCCGGATTGAAGTTCGTGGATGCGATGTATACCAGTCGGAACAAGGCTTCGGGGCAAGATACATCTCTCCAGACACTGCGGCAATGCTGCATGCAGATGTGAATGCCGCAAGTTTCAAATTCTTGCAACAAATATTGGATCAAAGGCTTGTCGGGAAATCCTTTCTGAATGCCTTTACAAGCTTTTCCTGCCAGTCTGACACGGGTTCAAGCCGTCCGAAGAAGAAGCGTAGCGATGACGGCTCCTCGACGAACTTCAATCCTCCGATCAGATTCCTATGGTCATAAAGCCACTTGATCCTGTCTACAGCGTACATTACCTGTGAAAGCGTGAAGACCCTCCTTGGAAGAGCCAGGCGAAGTAGTTCTACTGCGGCAAGGTGCTCTGAGCCGTCTTCTTCCCTCTGCTCAGATATCGTACCTCTTTCCATGCCCCTTATCCCGCCTGCAATATATACGGCTGCGGCAAGTGCTCCCGCAGGGTATTCTTCCTGCCTTACATGAGGAATGAAACGTCTTGCATCGAGGTGGCATCCAAGTCCTCCTGCCGGAGTGACTACCGGAACTCCTTCCTTGATAAGAGCATCTGTCATGTACTTTATAAACAATGGACCTTGTGAGATGACGCTTTCATCCATTGTCTCTTCAAGCCCTACCGTCATTGCCTCCATTTCCCTTACGCTCATTCCTCCGTATGTAAGAAAGCCTTCGAACATCGGTACGAGTTCACGCATCTTCAGATAGAGGTTCTTGTCGTGGATTGCAATTCCGCCACCGCGGGCAAAGCCAAGCTTCCTGGCAGAGAAGTATATGATGTCCATCTTGTCTGCAATGCGCTTTGTAATTTCGCGGATCGAGAGATCTTTTGCACTCTCTTCGCGTATTTTAATAAAGTAGAGGTTGTCCTGAAGAAGGCTTGCATCCATTACCACGAGTTTGCCGTATTCATGCGTAATGTCGGCAACTTTTTCAATGTTCTCCAGCGATAAAGGCTGGCCTCCGATGAGGTTCGTGCCCGCTTCTATTCTTACGAAGGGAATCCTGTCTCCTTTTTCCTTCAGGAGTTTTTCAAGCTTATCCAGATCGAAATTGCCTTTGAACGGATGATCGCTTTCGATCTTTATCCCTTCATCTATCACGACTTCCTCAACATATCCTCCGAGGCGCGTGATATGTGCCTTGGTGGTTGTGAAATGATAGTTCATCGGGATGATCGTGCCTTTTCTCACGAACGTCATTGCCAGGATGTTCTCAGCAGCCCTTCCCTGATGAGCAGGAAGGAAGTACTTTGTTCCAAATATTTCCTCAAGCTTGTCTGTAAGGCGAGTGAATGTCGCGCTGCCCGCATAGCTGTCATCAGCAATCATCATTGCGGCAAGCTGCCTGTCGCTCATCGCGTTAACCCCGCTATCTGTCAGCATGTCCAGATATATATCCTTGTTCTTCAACAGGAACGTATTGTTTCCTGCTTCAGCTATTGCCTCTGCCCTTCGTTCGACTGGAACGAGATCAAGTTTCTGTACGATTCTTACTTTATGCAGTTCAAGGGGAATGTTTTTCCCCGAATAGAATTGGATATCCGACATGAGCCTCTCCCTTTTTTATATACATTGCACATACTATTCCTTCTAGTCAAACAAAAAAGGGGTATGAAATATCCGTTTCATTGCGTCAAATGATGGCAATTTCCCGTTGTTTCGAAAATGCTGGAAAATTTTTTAGAAAGTAATTGACATGATTTTTGATAATTGAGATACTACATGAGCTTGGTGACCATAGCAGAGCGGCAACACACGTTCCCATCCCGAACACGTAAGTGAAACGTTCTCGCGCCAATGGTACTGCAGTTCGTCTGTGGGAGAGTAGGTCGTTGCCAAGTATTTTTTTTTGCCTTTTCATTGCGTTTTTCCGTTGCTTTTCCAATGCATTGCTTTTCTGATAATATTCAAAAGGTGAGGATTTTCATAAATGGAAATAAGACTGAAGGGACTAAAAAAGCATTACGGCACATTGCTTGCCGTTGAAGACGTTTCCCTCGATATCCCATCCAATACGATTTTTGGAATCATAGGTAAATCAGGGGCGGGAAAATCCACTCTGGTCAGGTTGATATCTATGCTAGAATCTCCTGATTCTGGCGAAGTTTATTACGATGACAAGAGGGTGGATACCCTTTCCAAAGGCGAATTGATTGAAGAGAGGAGGAAAATCGGAATGATCTTCCAGACGTTCAATCTCCTTTCTTCCAGGAATGCAAGAAGAAACATCGCATATCCGATGGAAATATGCGGGATGAAGAAGGATTACATTGAAAAGAGAGTCGAGGAGCTATTGGACATAGTAGGGCTTTCCGGTCGCGGTGATGCTCCGATATCCACGCTCTCTGGCGGGCAGAAACAGCGCGTTGCGATTGCACGTGCCTTGGCCGTGAATCCGGAGATACTATTCTGCGACGAGGCTACGAGCGCCCTTGATCCGCAGACTACGAGATCGATTCTTGCCCTGTTGAAGGAAATCCAGAAGAAGATGAACCTCACTGTCGTCATGATAACCCACCAGATGGAGGTTGTACGCGACGCATGCGACTTCGTTGCCGTTCTCGATCAGGGGAGGATAGTTGAGACTGGAAATGTTGCAGATGTGTTTGCTCATCCCAGAAATGACGTGACGAAGGACTTTCTTTCTTCCGTAACAAACGTAAGCGAGTCTGTCGTGCGCTGGTCTCAGGAAAACGGACACTATACACTCCGCTTCAGGGGAAACAGTACCGACGAGCCTATACTCTCCGAGGTGGCCAACGCAACAGGAGCCCTGTTCAATATCAGAGCTGCCGGCGTTCAGAGTGTCGACGGGGAAGAGATGGGCGTGATGGTTCTTGATATCGGGCCAAGTGCCGACATCGTCAGAAGGGCAATCGAGGAACTTGTGAACCGCGGCGTGATAATCGAGGAAGAGGGAGCTACGGGAGGTGTCGTATGAGTGAATTCCTGTCTCAGTTTACGGATCCGGGAATGTGGCGTTTGGTGCTCACATCGACCTGGCAGACTTTGATAATGGTCTTTTTCTCCTCAATATTCTCCTTCATCATCGGCCTTCCGCTTGGCGTCGTCTTGCACGTTACCGATCAGGAGATATATGGCGGGTTAAAGCCGATGCCGCTGTTGAATTCGGTTCTATCTCGAATCGTGAACATCTTCCGTTCGTTCCCGTTTATTATCCTTATCATAATACTCATGCCACTTTCGAGGATCATCGTCGGAACGGGCATTGGAACGGTTGCAACGATCGTTCCCCTCTCGATTGCAGCAGCTCCGTTTGTTGCACGCGTAATCGAGTCTTCATTGAAGGAAATCGATCCGGGCGTCGTACAGGCTGCCCGCGCAATGGGATCTACGAACTGGCAGATCATATATAAGGTCATGATTCCGGAAGCCCTTCCTTCCCTTGTCTCGGGAATGACGCTTACGATAATAAACCTCATCGGATACTCTGCGATGGCAGGTGCTCTTGGCGGTGGTGGCCTCGGGGATCTTGCAATCCGCTACGGCTATCAGCGATTCAGGCCTGCGTACATGGTTGCTGCAGTAATCATCATACTTCTGATGGTTGAAATAATACAGTTTGTTGGCAACAAGATAGCAAATCATCTGATATCAAAACGTTGAGACAAAAGGACTTACCTGGTTGAATTCGGGTAAGTCCAAATTTTTTATGGAAATTTATTGCATATTATTTCACTTTTTTGTATTCTCTTGACAAGTAACAAGGGAGGGAAGAGTACATGAAAAACGTATCATACGATTTCTTTTTCAACATGTGCGCTTCTTCCATGATGATGCCCGCCAGGGCATGAGTATTCTTTTATCAAAATCCACATTTATTCTCATTTAGCGGAAAACCAATCTACTTTGTAGTTTTAAAACGAATCATAATAATTTCTTTAGGAGAGGAATCATGAAAAAGATATTTAGTGTTCTTGTTGTTCTGTTGGCATCTGCAGCGCTTGTATTTGCAGGTGGAGAGACCGATTCATCGGAATCGAACGTGATCAAGGTAGGAGCAACCCCGGAGCCGCACGCTGCAATCCTTTCTGTAATCGTCGATGATCTTGCAGAAGCGGGTTATGACCTCCAGATCGTGGATTTCACTGACTACGTGACACCGAATACTTCCCTTGAGTCAGGCGAGCTTGATGCGAACTACTTCCAGCATCTTCCGTATCTTGAATCATTCAATGCAGAGCAGGGCACGCACCTTGTTAATGCAGGCGGCATCCACATCGAACCGTTGGCACTCTACTCGAATGAGGCAAAGAGCCTTGACGAAATCGCTGACGGAGCAACGATTGCAATTCCGAACGATCCTTCGAACGAAGGCAGGGCCCTTCTTCTGCTGCAGGATGCAGGGCTGATCACTCTCAAGGAGGATGCGGGCCTGGAGGCAACTCCTGTTGATATTGCTGAAAATCCGAAGAACCTCAAGTTCCAGGAGATCGAGGCAGCAAGCCTTCCAAGGGTGCTTCAGGATGTAGACGGTGCAGTCATCAACGGCAACTATGCAATTCCTGCAGGGCTCATCGCAACCCGTGACGGCCTTTATGTCGAGGGTGCAAACTCTCCGTATGTAAACGTCATTGCAGTACGCGAAGGACATGAGAACGATGCCAAGATCAAGGCATTGGTTGAAGCTTTGGCAAGCGATGAGGTGAAGGAGTACGTTGCAGCTACCTATCCCAATGGCGAAGTAGTACTCGTAAACTAAGCCAAGGACGCGTGGTAAGGGCCTTCCCCAGGGAGGGCCTTTTTTTGTAACGTATCATCTTGCCTGGAGTTTTCTATAGATGAACCTTGAATTTTCAAATGCACTTGAAGTGCTTCCTTTAATCATTTCCGTTCTTTCCTTACTGATCCTTCTCGTGTTGCTCTTTTCAAGTAAAAGCAACAGTAAACGCAATGAACTTCGCCACCTCGAGGAGGATCTGAAAGGGCTTAGAAGTGATGTCTCCTCATCCTTATACAAGGTGATGGAACAGAATAAAAGCACGAGCGAGACCTTGTTTCATGAACAACGAAGGGAAAGCAAGGAGATGGGGGAGAACTTCTTGAACCTGAGGGAGAACATCCGACGAGACATGGATGAAATTCGAAAAGAAAACCTTTCTTCGATCGATGGCATGAACAAGCGCACCAAGGAACTGGAGGTGGAAGTTTCATCGAAATTGGAAAAGATAATGGAGATGAACATGCAGAAACTCGATCAGATGCGCATCCTCGTGGGGGAAAACCTTCATGAGACTTTGGGTAAGAGCCTCTCCGAGTCGTTTTCAGTCGTTTCGAAAAACCTCGAGAGCCTTCATGACGCGATCGGTGAAATGAGGCACCTTGGAAGCGAGGTAGGGGATCTGAGAAGACTTTTTGGGAACGTGAAGACCAGGGGTGTCTGGGGAGAAGTACAGCTGGAGGCTATCCTTTCTGATATGCTTGCTCCCGGGCAGTACGTGAAAAACTTCAGGCCGAAGGAAAACTCGAGGGATGTCGTTGAGTTTGCATTAAAGCTTCCAGGGAAAAGCAACAGTAGTATTTTCCTCCCGATAGACAGCAAATTCCCACGCGAAGACTACGAGAGGTACCTCGATGCAGCATCCACAGGGGTAAGAGAGGATGCAGAAGAGTCGTTGAAGCTTCTCAGGAAGAGAATTAAGGAAGAAGCGCAGGATGTTGGAGGAAAGTACATAAATCCACCGCTTACTACCGATTTTGCAATTCTTTTCGTGCCATCAGAGAGCATGTATGCAGATGTTTTGAGGCTTCCCGGGTTCCTGGATGACATAAGGTCGAAATACAAGGTCATACTTTCCGGTCCCACGACGCTTGGCGCCCTTCTTTCATCTCTTCAGATGGGATTCAGGACGCTTCAGATCGAGAAGCGGAGCGAGGAAGTCTGGACGCTCTTTTCGAAAATCAGGCACGATATGGCAAAGTTCAATGACGAGATAGTACAGACCCAGCGGGCATTGGACGGGGCCGTGAAGAAAGTCGATCAGATTGCAAGGCGCTCCACGCAGATTGGAAGCAGGCTTGAGTCCGTTTCCCTCCCGGAGGATGATTCATTACCAATGGCTGACTCTTCCCGGGTTGCTTTACAAGTGCTTCCAGAAAAGGACCAGCGATGAAGATCGCGTTGCTCTTGCGTTGCATTTTTACAAGAGAATTGCCGGAGTGATCATGTACACTCGGTTGCAACTTGCTTTATCTTGAATCCACCGGCTGCATGATCCGGTGGTCGTTGCTTACCAGAAGCCCTCGACAATCCATGCAGCTGACGAGGCATCGAGCTCTTTTCCTTTGAATATCACGCTGTCGTAAATCGCATCATCAAGATTGCTTGCTGAAATGGGATTTGCTTCTGAAAGAAGGTTTATTGTCTTGGCACTTGGGAATTTGCCTTTCAAGACAACGCTGTAGTTCGCGCTTTCATTCTCAAGTAGTGTCGTTGTTCCAGAAAGTTCGAGAGTGAAGCTTTTTGACGTGAAAATCCCGTTCTCTCCCTTTTCCCCTTCAAATGTCAGTGAGCCTTTTCCCGTGATCGTTTTCGGGCCGAACGAGCATGGTGCTCCCTCAAGCTCTTTTGCAAGATCAGGGAAAGATAATGCCATTTCTTCCAGGTTGATCATTGTAGAATACTGGAAGTCTGTCAGATTGAAATCCATTACGATCCGATCTTCTTTTTCTTCAACGGGCCATGAGAGGGACAACGTACCGTATCGGGTATCCAAGTGCTCTTCTGATAAAAATGCCTTCTCGAGCGTTGTTATCAGCCTGGAACTGTTGAATGAGGTGAGGTAGGGTATGATTTGACTTGAGGAGAAGTCAAGAGGTGGTGCTTCTTCAAAGCTTCCTATCAGGTTTGACGTTACGACATCCCAGTCTACATCCGACATTCCTTCTTCTGATGAGGAAACATTCTCTATCCTGATGCTTGTATCCTCTTTCCCGTTCGCTAGATATATCCGGGAACTCTCTTCGATCGTGATGCTTTCAAGAATTTCCTGAGGCGACAGGGGTATTATGGCTTTCAGGAATTGTATCTGGTTTACATTTGCATCAAGCAGGAATGGAGAAGAGAAATCATCAAGAAAAAGCTTGTACGAGCTGTCGTCTTTCATAAGTATTTCAATGTTTCCTGAAAGAAAGTATTCTCCTGAAATCCTTACGCTTACATCCGGACCAAATGAATCAAAAAGCATTACCCGAGGTCGTACTTCCAGTTCGAGTTCTCCATTTCTTATTGCTTTCACATCCCCGTATGGCGATAACCCGCTTGTGTAATCGTCCAGCCTGATGTTTGTCCTGAATGTCATCTCCAGGTCGGTTGCAGCCTTGTTCAGTGCCATCGATACGAGTTTGAAGTCATCTTTCGTGATTATCTCCTTCATCGACGAGAGGAAGGAAGAAAGATCTTCCATTGCGCTTTCGTTGAATGCAATATCAGGTGAATTCTCATTTCCAAGGATGAAGGCACTGGCAGCGTCCTGGCATTCTTTCAGTATCTGCTTGTGGGAAAGCGAGTTCAGGAATGATGTTGCAATCGCATCACCCGGCGCGGCCGTTTCAAGATCACGATAGGCAGCGCATGAGAAAAGAATAATCAGAAGAAGTGGAAGGAAAACAAGTTTCAATAGCTTCATAAGAAACATTACCCCCTGTATGTCCTCGTGGAGGACTTGAAGATGTGGAATTTGTAGTTAAGTAAGTACTCAAAGAGTAGATTCCTGTTGACAATTATATACCGGGGGGGGTAGTCTGAAAATACGAAAACGGAGGCATTATGAAAAGGTTTTCTATTTTGATTCTTTCCTTGATTCTGATTTTTGCATTCACTTCCTGCAGCGAAGGGGATGTCAAGTATGCAGACTCGGAAGTTGCAAAAGATTTGATCAACTCCATCAAGGCAGAAGCTGTTGCAGAGGATCTTATCGCTGCAGCTGGTCCTAACGAAAATGTTCATGGGCTTGATATCTCATTCGACTTCCAGACAAAAGGAATGTCAATTGAAGATGCACTTAAGGCTGAAGCCGTAACAATCGATGTAACCGGCGTGTTCTCAAATGAAAACGGCGGATACGTAAATGGTTTCTGGAATTCAGGCTCTGAAGATCAGGGAGGACCTGCCAAGAGGGCCATCATCGCTGGCTCTGGTGTCGTTTCCGTGACAGGAAAGTTTGGTAAGAATGGCGATACTGAATACACATTCAAGATCGATTCATACACTGCAAGAACAACTTCCCCTGTAATGATTACAGAGACTGAAGATGGCAAGACAGAGGTACGCGAGTTCGTACTTGAGCGCCTTGAGGGAGATGCTGAAGGCACGATTACGCGTGCATCCGACGGCACCTTCTCAGTAGACAAGATCTCCCTTACTGTTCCTACTGCAGACAAGGTTTCTGCATTCCTTAATGGAGATCCGATTGACTACAACAAGCTTTGTTCTGATACAGGCTTCACGCCAGGTGTTTCAAAAGTAGAATATACTGCTTCTTCGATTTGATTTCAGAAAGAAAGTATGTCGGGGTTCCTTTTCCGGGACCCCTTCTTTATCTCCCGATATCCAGAACCATGAAGAAATTAATAATTCCAGCCATACTTGCAATTCTTGTATTCTCTGCGTGCTCTCTTGACTTGAATAGGGGAGAGGCCCCTTCGGTAGGGGAAGTCCAGGCTTCCCTTGATTCAGTTCTTTTAAAACTTGAAGAGAGTGCAAGCAATGAAGCGAAAGATGAGAAAGTAATATATGATTCCAATAGTCTGGGAATATATGATCCGTTCATCGCTTTTCCTTCAAGCTCGTCATCTGCAATGATCGCAGGTCTTTCAATTCCTGAGGAAGAGGAAATCGAGATCCAGCTGGGTCCGAATACTTTCTATAGGGAGAAGGCCTGGTACTCTGATGGAGGAAAAACATATGTAGCAAAAGGTGTATTGCTCTTTTCATCCATTTTTGACTATCCGTTGGTACTCGATGGAGTGGAATATGACTACTCGTACCAGGCTTCAGATGAAGAGTATCTGATTGCAAGTGCATCTTTTGATCGGGAAAGCGGCACGGAGTGGATCAATGGTAGTTCTTCCAGGCGTGTTTCAGTCACTATCGGGGATACTACCAATCCAGTCAAGTGTACGTTCGCTCCAAGCGTTCTCGATACCGATGTCGTTGCATTTATCTCCGTCGAGGATGGAAAGGTATCCAGGATGGGAGTGCTTTCTCCCTTATCAGGTGAGATAGCCATATATCCGCTACCGTATGAGCCGACTGGATATGACCCGGCAAGAAGTGTAACGAAGACATACTCTTGTGCTTTCTTTGGTCCGGATGCGGAGGAAAAAGGGCGTGCGGAGTTTACGTTTGAAGTCGAGTATACCCGGGAACCTTCAGAGTCCGATGAGACGGTTCTTCCTGAAATTCCTTCTACGATTTCTATCGATTTATATGAATTCCATCAGGCTCTTGCCTCATATGTCGGTGAGGGTAGTGCATCTGGAGAAGTAAGTACAAACGATCTGGAAGCTGCCCTTTCTTTCGATGTGTATGCGGACTTTGGTACTCCATCGAGAAGTGTTGATGAAATTACTATCTTGGAAGAAACATTCCATAGCGGTGATGCAATCGAAGTCCTTCTTGGAGATGCCGTATATTCAGACGCTTTATGGCGCACTGATGCATCAGGACATTTGTTAATCAACAAGATCGCGCTTTTGCTTAACGAAGCATTGAATCTGACGTTGAGAATAGACGATGAAGTCGTTCAGTGCGGTGTTTTTGATCATTCTGTAAAAAGCGATCTGGAAGTTTCTTCCGTAACGTTCTCCACGGATGAGGGAAATTCTTACAGAATTAACTCATCGGGCGTAGAACTGAACATAGGAGTTGCCGGAACCAGCGTTGAAATCGAGTATGGCAACATGGCTGAGGATGCAGTAATTTTCTCAAGATTCAACGTTGACGGATCGAAAATGAGCTATGGAATAGCAGGAAACAAATCATTTTCGCCGATACCTGGAAAAGAGGATATCCTTTCAGCCGAAGAGTATTTGATCTGGAGCGAAAGTTCTGTTTTCAACGACAAGTCAAACGATGTATCGCTTTCTGGAATCATCAGATATGAAATCATGCCAGATAGGGAGTATGGAGCATCTGCCTTGTTTTCTTCTTTCATAGAAGGGATGAACAGGGACTACATAATTAAAGATGTAAGTGATGCAATCGGCAGGATTGACTGGATGGATGTGTTTTCCAAGTGGTTTGAAAGTTCTGAGAGCCTCAACCTTGGCGACCTTCAGAAAGGCGTTATCAACATGAGCGATATCGAGATAAAGAACAACGAAGGCACTTCTCCTTTTGTGTTCACTCGCTTGGTTGAGATGAAGTCAGATGGAAAAGGCGGCGCTGTTGATTACATCGACGTCGAGATGGAAGCACTGAAAGACTTTAGTTCTTTCTTTGACGAAGGTGCGGATATCGTTATCCAGAATGGGGCCAAGGCTGGGCTTCGTCTTAAAGGGACGTGCAACGGGCTTGTCCAGCATCCACCATATGGATCAGTCGTTGAGTTCTCCCTCGAAGGGTATGAGTTCTATACTTTGGATGGGACTTCGTTGCCTTTCATTTCAAATGAAATAAAGCGTGAAATGGAATTTTCATCCCTTGAGGGAGTAATGAAAGGAACATTCCTGATTAATCCTAGGAACACTGATCCGATTACGATTGAAGCATTGATGGAGATTGATGATCTTCAGGCACCGGAAAGTGCAGAGAACCTTTCAATTGACAAGGTGGTTGTCAGTGAGATAAATACTGGCGAGTTGGCCATGTGAGCATGTTTCGACGGACTTTACCTAGGAAAGGCTTTTAGGCTTTCATTGATAGTATTGACCTTATTGGAAAGAAAGCGTGACAAGACGTTCTTTTGAAAATTCTTCTTTCCCAGAAATGAAATCGGAATCAACTAGCTTTTCCTTTAGGTGAGGCATGTTGATTCCTGCGTTTCTGGTCAAATGGAAGATATAGTCGTATAAATTCCTTCCCCTTGTCCTCGACCAGTTGTGCCAAATTATGGATGGCGCTTTCCGGCAAACAATGAAGGAAGATCATGCAACTTGATTTTGCACTGAGTTGGAAGTACTGCGGGGATAGGCTTTCATCAGGTTTTTTTCTGCTCAAATGCGGTTTGTTTGCCGGGGTGTTTTCTTTTCTCTTCGATTGAAGAAGCAAATCCGGATGATTCGCGCTTTTTTGATGGAAGTGAGAGGTATTTTGCAAGAGGGCAGCTTCCTGGAAATGCCACCTTTTGCAAGACCTGTCAGTATAATTTCCTGAATGACTTCCTTCTGTACGTTCTCTCATCTCCTATGGTTTTCTTTTTCCAAAAGTTAAGTGCATATCCGGTTCGGAATAGTGTCATACACATATAGTACGTAATCAGAAGATAGGCATGACGGACTACATAGCCATGGGAAAAGGGTCTTGGGCGGGCATGATGCATCATCTTCGTAAATGCCTTTCTTGACTTATTTAGGATCTCCGTAGCCTTTGCATTTTTCCATCAGCAATTCGGATGTAGACATCAATTTCCCTTGCAAGGCACATTACACGCAAATTAGTGGAGAAATCAAGGGAATACAAAACATCGATATCACAAAGCATGTTGGCATTTTTGAAAAGAAGAATAAACACTAAGGGTAAAAAAAAAATAGACTTTAAGACATATTTTTCTTGTTCTATGGACAAGTTTACATCATCATGAAGTAAGAAGGAGATGGAACTGATGAAGAAGCATCTATTACTGGCAGGCGTATTGTTGCTTGCAGTATTGTTTTCGTCATGTACTGCTGAAAATGTCCATAATTGGACAGAAGATGCAAAGAAAGAATTTGCCGCCTCTTTGTTTGATGCGTCAATGACAGTCTTCAGGGAAAATATGGATGCTGTTGAAGATAAGACTGTCGTACTCCCTGAGCCAAGAATGTTCTTCGTAGAAGAAAGCAATATGGAAAAAGAATCGGTACTCTTGAAAGAAGCTGTAATTACGTACGAGATCATACGTACAAGCGGCGATGCGGATGCAAGATTGACGATCCATTCAACTGGTGTGATGACAGGGTACACCATGGATTTTGCTCTCGATATCGAATTTTTCAGCACTTCCGATTATCAAATCAATGAACTTTCAATCGACGGACAGGATGTTGATAGAACTTGGTTCATGGAATATGCAGGCTTTAATGATCTTGGGAAGGGCGTAGTATGAAGAAAATACATTTGATGGTGATTGCTCTTATACTTCTTTCATTCTCTTCTTGTGAGTTTGGTGGACAAGATGGCATTGTCTATCGATCGATTTCCTTTAACGTTCCTGGAATGAAATCGTATTACTTTAATGTTCCTGAAGGTGAAGTCCCTGACTCTTCCAACTTCCCTGACGATCCAGACGTTGAAGGATTTGTTTTCGAAGGCTGGAGAAGGAATATCAACAATAGTAATGAAAACAACGTATTCCTCAGTACGGAAGAGTATGATCTGAATACTCCGATAGGAACTGATTCAGTTGACTTGTTTGCAGTCTTGATTCCTTCCTCTTGGGCAGAAGAGGGCTCTGTCTATCGCCAGCTTGAAGAAGGCAAAAGCAAAATATCGATAGATTCTACAGATGACCTCAAGCAGCTTTCAGAGATCACCAACATGCGTATAGAAGGTTCCGATACATTCTCTCTGAACTCCGTTCCCAAGATAAATTCGGGCTTTGATGGCGTTACGGTCATTATCGAAAAGGATATTGATTTAAGTAGTGTAAGTTTCGATCCCATTGCTGAGAATTACAACTATTATCTTCCCCGCTTCTCTGGAACAATTCAGGGGGTATCTGGCGGAGAGAATGATGTCGTAACGGTATCCGGCCTTTCTGATTCACTTATTGCAGTTGCGACCGGGAACGTGACGGTCAGGAACATCAAGTTGTCAGGTGAGGCAAAAACTGCTGGCTTTATAAAGGTTGTAGAAGAGGGAGAGCATGTAGTACTTGAAAATTGTATTTCGGATGTAAAAATCAGTGCTGAAAATGAAGGGGAAGGCTATACGAATGGCTTTGGTGGCTTTATAGGAGAGGCAAACGCATCCTACTACATTGAGTTGAAGAATTTGAAAGCTACAGGGTCTGTGGATGTTGATGATGTTTATGATAGTGTCGCGGGTGGCATTGCTGGCAAATTGACATCTGATGGATTTGATATTTCTGATCTTGAGGTAACTGAAAATGTTCTGGGTGGAAGGTGTGCAGGAGGCTTCTTTGGCTTCATCAATACTTCCGGCGATCTTGATATAAGAAATGCAGTTTTGAATACCGACTCAGGTAATACTGCTACAATCAGTGGTTCTTATGCCGCAGGTGGAATAATTGGCGAGGTTTCTGCAGGAGACATAAAGCTCTCTTCGTGTAGCGTGAATTCATATACTACGATAACGCCTGAAGAAAGTGCAGGTGCATATATTGGCAGAGGAAATTGTCTCAGCATTGAGGACTCTTCCTCGACAAACAACACTAGCTATGAAAAATATGGAGATACTTTTTCCAGTGGACAGAACATGTAAACAGTAGGTTTAAGGCAAAGCGGCAGAGCACTTTTCGTTCTGCCGCTTCTTCTTTCTCAGGAAAATCAGGAAAGAAACTCTTCGCTCATATCTTTTTCCAAGTTCAAGCGATGTCAATTCATCGTCAGGCTTTTAAATTTTCATGCCGTTTACTATCTTCTGCTGGCTCATATCAGTAATTAATTATCCATACCTTAAGTAAATAATATGTACCTGGAGACGTAACTATTTGATGCGAAAAGGTTTGACACATTAGCAAAACTGGAGGGAAAATCAGTCTCAGAAGAAAAGACCGGGACCAGGAAGGCGCGATGATGCGGAGGTTGGTCAGAAAAGCTTTTTTTGAAGCGCTGAACGCAACCCCTGAGCGAGAAGGTCTTCCAGAGACAGGGCTGACGGTGGAAGGGGTAAGTCTTACTGCTTCAAGAGCAGCTCTGGCTTGAGGACCACCTCCCTGGGATCGATTCTCCTTATGTTGAGTTTGCCAAGTATGTCATTACCGTACAGGAACTCGAACATGTCATAAGGAGACTTGCCACCCAGTTCGGCGCGCAAATAAGAATTGATGTGGCTCATCATGAGGTCGATGTCCTCTTGGGAATAGGGGTTCATCGACCTTCCTTTTGGGATGATGCGGCGGATGAACTCATGGTTGTTCTCACAGGCCCCTTTCTGCTGGCTCATGTTGGGATCGCAATAGAATACCTGTGTGAGAATTTCTCCGGTCGGCCTGTCCATCTCGATCGGGATGGGATCGGAAAATTCGGATCCGTTGTCCGTCAGGATGACAGGGAAGATTCTGGTGAAGTCATCATGTCCAAGCTTCAGCTTCAGCTTGTCAAATACCTCGATGACCGATGCGGTGGAGCTGCGCTCACGGATGAATGCGAGCATGAGGTGGCAGTTTACGATGTGTATCGTGAGCAGCACCTTTTCATCAACGCCCTTCTTACCAATGACGCTGTCCATCTGCACGACAGGCGTGTCCGGGTTCTCTTCTCTGAACAGGACGTAGTCAGCATAGGTCCTTCCAATCCTGCAGGTCTTGTTCTTCTTCAAAGGCTGCACTGCAGCCTTCCGGCGGGCCTTGTAACGCACCTTGCGGGGCAGGTCGAGGTTGCCGATGTCATCGAACACGCCGGCATTGATGTATGTTGTTAGAGCCAACAGAAAAAGTAATGCCTTTTTCAACTGGCTCTTACAATGTGTAGATGGTCTTGCTGCTGTAGCCGATGGACTCCTCCCCGACGCTCTGGATGATGTGGTACACGGAATGCCCGTTGGACAGCCCCTTCCTGAGCACGCCTCCAAGTTCCGCCGCCTCCTCTTCTTCGATCACGAAGCCCGAGCGAGCCGTGCTCAACAATGTCTCGTACTCCTGCTGGGAATCCTTCGCGTAGTAGAAATGCTTCTCAAGCTGGCATTTCGACTCGTTCCGGCAGCCATTACACACGTAGGGTGCCTTCTTAAGGCGGCTGCAGGTCTCCTTCACGTAGGATGGGCACGATGCGGTCATGCAGAACTGCCTGCAATACGCACAGCTGGTCCTGTTGCACCTGGCATTCGTGCACTCCTGATTGTAGGAGCGGCATCTCTTCCTGTGCACGCAATCGTTGAACGCACGCCAGTGGCTTCCCATTCTTTTTACGCTGATGTGCTTGCGCACCTCACGGGAGATGCTCGTACAGTCCTTGCCCGTGTCTTCCGCGATCTTCTTGAAGCTGTGGCTGGACTCGAGTCCTAACTGTATCTTTATCCTTTCGTTGATGGTCATGTGCTTGTTCTTCATTGATCCGGGCCTCCTTGTCCCTGACAAGATAGTTCCGACCATCAGCCCTGTTTTGGTGATTATATACGCATTAAATGCCACTTTGCTCTTGTAGAAGTAAACGCAGTGTTCCTACTTGGTAAGAGTTGCTTTTAACTTTTCAATCGACCCATGAAAAATTTGCAACGGTTTCGTTGCAAATAGATATTGCTCAACATTATTACATGTAAATATAATAACATTTGATTGGAGGGGATATATGGCTTGTTGGGATGAAGTTTTAAAAGAAGTAAGTTCTATTCCTAATGTACTTGATGTTACGAGGGAGAAATACATTAAAGAACTTTCTGATTTCACGGGTAGAAATACCATCTGTTATTACTCTTCGTTTTTGACAAAACAAGCTCAGAACACGGGAATTATAGATAATGATATAAATGGGCTTATGACGGCAATAAAGGGGATGGATTGCACGAAAGGTCTTGATCTTATCCTTCATACGCAAGGAGGTTATCCAGAAGCAGCTGAAGCTATTGTGAGTTATCTGAAGTCGAAGTTTGGTAATAACATCAGAGTGATTGTTCCACAGATAGCTATGTCTGCTGGAACTATGATTGCATGTGCTGGTAGTGAGATTTTTATGGGTAAGCATTCTAGTCTCGGTCCTATTGATCCTCAATTCGGAGCGGGAATATCAGCTTATAATGTTGTCTGGGAGTTTGAGCAGGCTCAAACGGAACTGAGAAAACATCCTGAAGATGTGAATTACTGGAGAATGAGATTACAGCAATATCCAGCTTCGTTCTTAAAATCGGCTTTGGATGCAATAAATTTATCTTCAGAGCTTGTTAGTAATTGGCTGTTGTCAAACATGTTCTCCAACGATGAAAATAAGAAGGAAAAGGTTGCGAGGGTTGTTTCCAATCTGAATGAACATGATAAATCTAAAACCCACGGCAGACATTTGAATATTGATAAGTGCCGAGAATATGGATTGAAGGTTACAGAATTGGAAAGCTCACAGGATTTTCAAGATCGTGTTTTAAGTATCCACCATGCATTTATGATTAGCATTGACAAAACTAATATTATCAAGATTATTGAAGGAAATAATGGAAGACGAGTTTTACTTACACAGAATGTTTAGGAGGAGTGTTTATGAAAGAGCTAAGTGGTATTGATCTAAAAAAAAGTATAGATGAATTATATAAAAAATTGGGGATAGAGAATGTAAGTGAACCAGTCAGGATAGATTTAAATGAAGGTACAGTTTTCCCCGTAATGGCAGGCAGACAGTCTACCACAAATCATTCAGAAACCACTGGATCTGTAGCAATGACGGATATACATATTGTTTACTAGTCTGTTTAAATATTAAGTGTGGTTACGCAAAATAGTAGTGAATTTATTTGTATATTAAGAATTGACAAATATTTTTGATGTTGCGAATATATTAATAGAAAGGCACTACCGATGAACGGTAGCCTCACAATATCTAAAACGAATTAAACCGCCTGTCGATCTTGGGAGAACTATGGGCGGTTTATCTATTTCTGACTGCTAGGGTTCATTCAGGACTGAATTTCTGCTGAGGATTTCTATGGTTTGCCAGTTGGCTGGATGGTATGTCTTGGATGATAGAAGCGTCCTTTTTTTGATGCTATCCATGTCCCATAGATTGATATCACTGGTACGTTTTTGGTACGTTTTTGGTACGTTTTTGGGAAAAATAGCTTATTCCTGACATAATATGGAAAATATGTAGAAAATAAGTACTTACAGGATAATAGGATATAAATGTGCTCAAAATGTCTTTTTGATTGCAATATAGGTGCGCTGCTTCATGCTTCGGGTGCCTCCTTTCACTTGATACGGTTTTGTCCGCTTTTCAGGTGTGCCTTGATGCTTTCGATTGTTTCAGGAACAGTCTGATTAGTTGTATCAATTACATTTGCTTCGTATTTCCCTAAATCGCAGAACTGTTCCCACATGACTTCTACTAACTCGGTGTTAGTTTTCAAATCCAGCTTCGACCGTTCCACTGCCCGTCTCAGTGTTATTTCTCTGGAAGCTCGCAGCACAATGTAATGCACATCATATCCTTCGCGTGCTGCCTCCAGCCACGGCTCTAAAAACCACGGACCGACAATTCCATCTACATACACATCGTAGCCGCCTCTGACAAATCGTTTTGCAGTCTCCAAAAACGCTTCAATCACCACACCGTTTTGTGCGTTTGACTCCGGCAAATGTGGAGGGATTGCACCTTTTTTGAGATAGTGAAAGAAATCATCTGTCCTAATACAAACGGACTTCTCCATATCCGATTCCATAGCCG
>CALXOH010000001.1 GCA_944389975.1 uncultured Spirochaetaceae bacterium | reverse complement strand
CGATGCATCTTGGAGGCATAGTCCTTTTCTCTGAGAGCGCTCCTGCAAAGATGGATAAGTTCATCAATATGGCTCAGATATTCGGATTCAGATTCGGAACTTTGAGAACAACGGGTTCTGGTGAAATCAATCTTACAGAAGATGAAGAAGTGCCCTCGAATAATGGCGATGATGTACCGGCTATCGAATATGTCCCAATCATCAATCTCAAGCCCAGCCACTTATCAGGGGAGAAGCTAAGGAAAAGAGCATCAGAATACTTCTCCGATGATCCTGAATTCCTCAGGATTCTTATCAGCTTTAAGTCCAATGTCGCGACACTCTGTTATTCCAGGGCACTGATAAGGGAAATCGTAGCAAAACAGGACTGGGAAGCATTGTCGAAGTTGCTTGGAGATGCACAGAAGGCTGAGATATCAGAAGATACGAGAAAGAGGCGACAGGTCAATTCAGATCAGTATGATATCAGGGTAATCACTTCAGATATCCCCATCAAAATCCTTGATAGGATGGCTGAGAAGGCATTCAGACAACACTCGCCATGGAAATTGATGCTGACAGGGGAAAGCGGCACGGGGAAAAGCGCCTACGCCTATCACATTGCAGAGAAACTTGGCATAGATGTCATCGTCAAACATCCGCACGATCTGATCTTCAGGTACTTCGGCGAAAGCGAGACAGCCATCGCCAATGCGTTCAAGGACGCAGAATCCAAGAATGCACTGCTTCTGTTCGACGAAGCAGATGGATATCTGAGCCGCAAGACGGAAAAGTATCAAAGGCCGTTCCGGTCAATGTATCCGGAACACCCAATATTACTTTATTCGAATATTCAGAATCATGAATCTTATATTGTTTATAGCTATTTATCTAGCTATACTAAACTATAGAGGTCAATTATGAAATTAGATACAAACGAAATCATATCAATAAGTGCAGCTAACCAAAACTTCTCCAATGTTATAAAGATAGCAGACAAGAGAGGCAGAGCTGTAATCTTCAAGAACAACAAACCTAGATATATTCTCATGAATATTGAGGAAAGTCCGATCATAGAGATGTCAGATGACGAGAAAATAGATTTTGTGGCGGCACGGATCCTCAAGGAGCATAAAGAAGCTTTTCTGGAGCTTGCAAAATGACAAGAATCTCAGAAGAAAAAGTAAAGCTTCTTTACAAGCTGATGATTGAAGCGACAGGAGGTTCATTCGAAATCAGAGATGAGAATCTGCTCAACTCTGCATTGGATGGGATATTCCAAACATTTGACGGCAAGGAACTATACTCCACGAAAGAGGAGAAAGGCGCTATGTTGGGCTACTCACTGATCTCCAACCATGCTTTTGTCGATGGCAATAAACGGATGGGTGTATATGTTATGCTCACCTTCCTTGAAGTGAATGGGATCAAGATTGAATGCACAAACAACGAATTGATCAAACTCGGGCTTGGAGTTGCATCAGGTGAATTCGGCTATGAAGAACTTCTTGACTGGATTCTTAGTCATGAGACCTGATCTTCATCGTTTTCATCAATTAATTCCGGTATATTTGGAAAACCTTGTACAACACCCTTACTGCTTTTAGTTTTATCATTTTCCGGCTCTTTCTCAGCAAATAATCTCACAGGTCAATGGAAGTGGAAATAGAGCCCTCGATCGAGAGCTCTATGGATTATCTTTCTTCCCTGAAGTAATTTATTCCAAGGGATGCAGGCGGCTGCTTGTCGCGGCTGTTACGCATGCTGGTCAGGATCAGAACTATTACAGTGACTACATACGGGAGTATCTTATAAATCTCGGTAGGCACGAACGGAAGGGAGACGCGTAGATACATTATCATCATCGCACCGAAGAGTACCGATCCCCAGATGGCATTCAAAGGCCTCCACATGCAGAATATTACGAGCGCAACTGCAAGCCAGCCGACACCTGAAAGCCCTTCGTGGTTCCATACGCACCCCGCGGTAGTCATGATGTATACCATGCCGCCTATTGCAGATATGCCTCCTCCGATTACCGTAGCAAGGTATTTGTACTTCGTGATGTTTATTCCCGCTGCATCCGCAGTTGATTGCGATTCACCGACGGCTGTCAAGTAAAGGCCCTTCTTAGTCTTCGTCAGGAAAATGTACATCAGGATTGCAACTACTATTGCAAGGTAGAAAAAGACCGTATGCGAGAAAAGGATGCTTCCCACGACGGGGATGCTCACCAGGAAATCCGGGAATATCGTAGCGGAGAAAGCGTTCTTCAAGTTGTTGCCAAGTGCAACATATCCACCTTCGCTGACGCGCATGAATTCGCCTACGAACTGGCCTACCCCCGTGCCGAATATGGAAAGGGCAAGTCCTGTTACATTCTGGTTCGTGCGAAGCGTGATTGTAAGAAAGCTGTAGATGAGGGATGCTGCAGCTCCTGCAAGGAAAGCGGTGAGTATGGCTATCGTAATGGCAAACGGGCCTGAAGCCATCGCCCCTGCCGTCTTCTCGTAATAGAACGCACCTGCAAGTCCGAACGCACCTCCCATGTACATTATGCCCTCTACCCCGAGGTTCAGGTTTCCGCTTTTCTCGGTGAGGATCTCACCCAACGTTCCATACATCAAGACAGTGCCGAAGGTAACTGCCGCAACAATCAAAGCAACCAAAGTCGTCATGCCGATACCTCCTTTTTATCCGAACGACGGAAGACAAGCTTGTAGTTTATGAAGAATTCGGAGCTTAGCATTGCAAAGAGAAGTATTCCCGTGATTATGTCTGCAATGGATGCCGGTACTCCCATCCTCGTCTGGAGGGTATTCGCGCCTTTGTCCAGGACTGCAAGTATCATTGAGATTATTATCATCGCAAACGAATTGAGCTGGGAGAGCCAAGCGACTGTGATTGCGGTGAATCCTACGTTGTTCGCAACACCGCTGTAGAGCGTATAGTTCGAGCCGGATACGATTAGGAATCCCACGAGTCCGCTGATCGCACCGGAGATGAACATCGTACGCATGATTATGTACCCCACGTTCATCCCCGCATAGCGCGCTGTATTTACCGAGTCTCCGATGACTGCTATCTCATAGCCTTGCTTCGTGCGCGACATGTATATGTACATCAGCACTACCAGGACAAGAACGATGATCCAACCGCAATTGACGCCGAAGACATCGGGAAGCCTGGCGCTCTTGTCGAACATCGGAATCAGCTGACTGCCCTTCCTGCCTTCCCACGGCCCGCCCTGGAGCCACGCGACGATTCCGATCGCGATGTAGTTCATCATCAGCGTGAAGAGCGTCTCGTTGGTATTCCACTTGGCTTTGAAGAAAGCAGGGATCAAACCCCAGATTCCACCTGCGACAGCCCCTGAAACGAGCATGATCAGAAGAAGCGTCACATTCGGAGAGCCATCTGGCAAAAATGGGAGGTTTGGTACTTTTTTGACGAAAAAGAGTGCAAAATAGGTCGATACCATCGCACCCATCGTTATCTGACCCTCCGCTCCGATATTCCAGAACCGCATCTTGAAACACGGCGCAATTGCAAGTGCGCATCCCAACAAGGGTATTGCGATCTTCACAGTCTGCCTGATGTACACGGGACGGGAAAGGGAGCCTGAGATTATCACCGAGTATGCTTCTATCGGATTGCTGCCTGTAAGCATCATCGGAATCGAACCAAGGATGAACGCTACAAAAATCGATGAGATCCTGATAAGCCAGACTTTCTTCCTGTCCATCTCCGCCCTCTTTGCAAGGCGCACAAAAGGTATTCTCTTTTCCTGGCTCATCTACTCCTCCTTCGTCACGAACTGAGTCATCATCAGTCCGATCTCCTCTTTCGTGGCTGAACGCGCATCGACAATGCCTGCAACCTGCCCGCCGCAAAGAACGAGTATCCTGTCGGAAAGCTCCAGAAGTACGTCAAGGTCCTCCCCTACGTACACGACAGCAACTCCCTTCATCTTCTCCTCTGTCAGGAGGTTGTAGATCGTATAGGATGTATTGATGTCCAATCCCCGGACTGCGTAGGCTGTGAGAAGAACCTCAGGCTGGCTTGCTATCTCGCGCCCTACGAGGACTTTTTGGACGTTGCCTCCGGAAAGTCGCCTCACCGGGTAGTTCGTGCCGGGCGTCACGACCTCGAGCTCCTCCCAGATCTTCTTCGCAAGCTCTTCAGGTTCCTTTTTTTCGACAAGGAGGCCCTTTCCTTTCCTCCAAGACCTGAGGAGCATGTTCCCGGTCATACCCATCGAACCGACAAGCCCCATTCCAAGCCTGTCTTCAGGGACGAATGCCATTCCAACCCCTTCCTGCCTTATCCTCTTCGGAGGAAGGCCCATGAGCTCCACTTCCTTTCCCTTTTCGCGGACGAAGCGGATGCTTCCGTTCTTTATCGGGTAAAGACCGGTTATCGCCTCCAGCAGTTCCTTCTGCCCCGATCCGGAGATACCCGCAATTCCTAGGATTTCCCCGGTTTTTGCAGTAAACGAGACGTCATCGAGCCTCTTTACTCCCTCCTGGTCCAATACAGTGAGATGCTCGACTATCAACTTCTCTTCCGGTTTTTCGTATTTCGGGCGGTCGATGTTGAGCATTACAGCGTGCCCTACCATCATATCGGTAAGCGCCTGGGGATTGGTATTCCTGGTCTCTACAGTCCCTACGTACCTTCCCTTTCTGAGAACTGCAACCTTGTCCGAGACTTCCATTACTTCATTGAGTTTGTGCGTGATGATTATTATCGCCTTCCCATCCTCTCGCATGTTCTTCAAAATCCTGAACAACTTCTGCGTCTCCTGGGGGGTCAGTACCGCAGTAGGCTCGTCAAGCACCAGTATGCTTGCACCCCGGTAGAGAACTTTTATGATCTCTACGGTCTGCTTCTGGGAAACCGACATGTCGTAGACCTTCATCGACGGGTCGATGTCGAAGCCATAGCGTGATGCGATCTCCTTGACTTTCCCTTCGGTCTTTGCAAGGTCAAGTTTCTCGTCATCCAAGCCTAGTATCACATTCTGGGCGGCAGTGAATACCTCAACCAGTTTGTAGTGTTGGTGGATCATGCCGATCCCGTATTGGTACGCTTCCCTCGGGGAACGGATGTAGATCTCCTGCCCGTCTTTGAATATCTTTCCTTCATCCGGTTGATAAATTCCGGAAAGCATGTTCATCAAAGTCGTCTTTCCGCTTCCATTCTCACCCAAGAGCGCAAGGATCTCACCGCTGTATATTGATAGGTCGATACTGTCGTTGGCAACAACCTTGCCGAAGCGCTTGGTGATGCCCTTCATCTCTATTGCACATTTATTTTCCAACCGTCGTGCCTCCCGATATTTCCATTCTAGCACAAGAAACAAGAATGACAGATGACATGTTGCCATAGATGGCAAACGTCATGGAAGTAAGAAATGCGTGATATCAGGAAAAAATGTACCCTCTCACCCGACAAAATATGCAAAAACCGAAAGGATTATGAGGAAAACCACGTTCAGCGCCATGAAGAAGAGAACGTACAACCCCTTCCGTCCTTCTTTCCTTTTGAAATAGAACTTGAGGGATATAAGGGATGCAAGCGATGCTATCGGACTACCGAGCCCTCCGATGTCAGTCCCGATCAATATCCCTCTGAACGCGTTCGGGAACGGGGATAGGAATATCGCGGCAGGTACGTTGCTTATAATTTGGGAAATCGCGGCAGAGACGAGGATCGGATGCTTTTTCATCGGATTTGATATCAAATTCCGTACAACTTCGATGCTTCTGAGGTTGACGCTGAATAGAAAGAAGCAGACGAACGTCAAAAGCAAAAGGTAATCGATCTTGAGAAGCACTTTCCTGTCAAAGACCATTAGATATGCCAGTTCTGCCAGGAAAAGCCACTTCCAGGGGAATATACGGAACACTGAAAGAAGAGCGAGAACAAGAAAGATTATTGAAATCGACGTCTTTGATTTATCAAATGAGTTTTGAGCTGTTCCATCCCCTTTGATCTCACCTTTCCTCCATAGGAAGATCCTCAAAGCCAAAAGAACGAGCAGAAATGAAACGAAGGAGTATGGGAGTATAGCTATGTAGAAATCAAATGAAGAAACGTTGAAGTATGAGCAGATGTATATGTTCTGAGGGTTGCCGACCGGCATCGTCATCGAGCCAAGGTTTGCTGCTATCGTTTCGATGACTACAAGGTATATCACGTGCTTCTCATTCATACCCGAGCGATCGAACACGAGCATCGAAAGGGGAACGAACATCAGAAGCGCAACATCGTTCGTAAAGAACATCGAAGAAAAGAAGACAAGCATTACAAGCACCCTGGAGAGGATGCGTGTATTCCCGGACTTCCTGATCATCATACCCGCAGCGTATGAGAACAGCCCCGAATCCTTCATGCTTTCCGAAACGCCCATCAATGAAAACAGGATGGCAAGGGTTCTGTAATCAACTCCGCTTACCCAAGATGACGGATCAAGATTGAAAAACGACGTGACGAGTGCCAGAAGAAATGCAATGGAGAATACCAACTCCCGCTTGAAAAAACCCAACATAAAATGCCCCACGTGATAATAATCAGAAACTCAATCGATGTTCAACAAAAGAAGCGGAAATACTCCATTACTTTTCAAAACGTATCTTATGCCGTTGGTAGAATCGTAAAGAGAACTTCCTTCCAAAAACCAGTTCTTGAATCCACGTCAGTAGGAAATCTTCAAATCTCCGGGAGCACAAAAGAAACAACCCCGATCCTGTACTTTCATGAAAAGTTAAAGAGGCGGATGTAAGAGTAAGGCAAAGGAAACAGAGATTGGAGACGAATAGACAATGAAAGATGTTATGGAACTATATATGCAAGGAGGTTGCATGAAACCCATCACGATTCTGTTTGCCATCGTATCGGAAGGGGAAGAAGAGGTTGCATTCCTGAGGGAAGATAAGCCTTCTG
Source organism: uncultured Spirochaetaceae bacterium (assembly GCA_944389975.1). Lineage (GTDB taxonomy): Bacteria > Spirochaetota > Spirochaetia > Sphaerochaetales > Sphaerochaetaceae > Ornithospirochaeta. Next base: position 695 of record CALXOH010000001.1, on the reverse strand, counting down.
ATTCGTTCTACTACGATGATGCTAGAAGTGAGTTTCTGGAAAAGGATTTCACATCCGACATCCTTTTCCGGATAGGCATGGAGAGCGATTTGCGTATGGCCGGGTACCTTGCCCGGAGGATCACGGGCGACGAGAGCATCGAGATCGATGAGGTCGATACCGAGTCGGTGGTGGAGAACATCGGGCACTCGGTGCGCCTCGATGCACTTGCAAGGGACAGGAAAGGGACGCTGTATGATTTCGAGATGCAGGGCTACAGGGAGGAAGGAATGGGAAAGAGGATGAGGATGTACGAAGGTTCCCTCACCATCTCATCCATATGCAAGGGCAAATCGTACTCGGAGATTCCGGATCTTGTGATGATAGTTTTCCATACAGGAGACCCGTACGGGAGGGGAAGGCCATTATACATCTCGAGGTTCACTGACGAGGAGGGGTTCGTCACGGATGCGTCGGTGGTGCGGTACGAGGTGAACCTCTCATTCGAGGGTGAGTGTACAATCAGCGATATAATACACGACATGAAGACTTCCGATGGGGAGAGTATGGAGAGTGAAGTACTGGGTGATATAATGAAATCGATCAAGGAGAGCAAGGAGATGGAGAGGAGATACAAGAGCGACAGCCAGATGTGGATGGAGAGGGGAATTGCCAAGGGCAGGGAACAAGGTATGGCCCAAGGTATGGAGAGAGGG